>CAMAQM010000005.1 GCA_945860545.1 Bifidobacterium breve
GTCGGTCACCCGCCCCCACCAACTCAAGGGTGGTCATGGTCATGAGGCACTTCGGGCACACGCCGCAGTTGCCATCCCCTGCTTTGGTGAAACACACCCGCAACCAGCGCATGGCCCAGTCGTCGGTTGCGACCAACGCCGTCTTTTCCACACGGGTACCTGCCACAGGGTGTCGATGCACGATCGCCACCGATGACGACGACCACAGCGAATCAGACAGTTCGTGCACCGAGGCCGGTGTGGGGTCCCCCGCCGTGATGGTGGAGGCAATACGGACCTCGGCGAGCTGTGGACCCAGCACCAGAGCGAACGAGGCCAGCACCTGGCCGTGAGCGATCAACCAGCCCGGTGATGGTTCGAGGAGTTGGCGCACGTTGGTGGTGACCCGCAACAGCGGTAGGCCCAATTCCCGCGCCGCCGCGTCGGTGCCGACCATCACCGCGGCGAGACCGTCGGAGGCATATGGGGGGTCCACCCAGTCGATGGTGACGAGGTGCGTGATCTCGGCCCGATCCGTGAGGTACGTCGACATCGAGTCCACGCCTCGGGAGAAGAACAGCCCGACCCCACGTCCGCCCCGTCCGCCGACGGCGTCGTCAGCGGAATTGGCGCGAGGCCCGGCATCGGAAACCTCGTCGGCACGCAACATCGGAGCCCGCATGTCGTAAAAACCGGCCTGGACGGACATGGCGCGCTCGGCACCGTCGAGCGCGGCGGCGTCCACGCTCCCCTCGACCACACCATCGACGCCGCTTGCGGCCGCCGTCAACGCAAGGATCGGCAGGAACGCCGTCGCCGAATGATCGAGCGGCCCGTCACCGTGGAGACGCAGCCGCAATCGGAAACCGTCGCCGGCGATCCCACCGCGCAACAGTGCGGTCGACGCCTGCACCCCATCGGCATACTCGGGACGCACGTCGCTGAGCACGACCGTCTGGCCCTCACGACGACGCCCACCGGACCACCAACGCGCCACGCCGAGCTCCTCCTGTGTGTCGCCCTTCGCTGATCCCCAAAGGTCTGAAGTCGCCGAACGGTAGCATCGCGCCATGGACCGCCACGCCGACGTCGCAGCAGCGATACGAACCCGCGTGTGCACCATCGCAGCGACCAACTACCTCCCCCAGGTCAGGGTTCTCGCTGCGTCGCTTGCCGCCAGCGGTCACGGCGAACCGCTTCACGTGTTCCTCGTCGACGACCCCTACGGGCAGACCGTGGTCTCCGATGCGGAACTCGAGGTCATGACCCTCGATCGAGTCGACCTCGAAGCCGACTGGTTCGCCCGGATGAGCGTGTACTACGACGTGACCGAACTGGCGACCTCGGTGAAACCCTCGGTGCTCGCAGGTCTCGCCGACGCCGATGTTGCGGTGGTCGTCTACCTCGATCCCGACACCGAACTGTTCGACAACCTCGACGACCTGTGGACCACGTGTGCCGCCGAGGATGCCCTGATGCTGACGCCCCACGCCTTGGGTCCCTTCCCACGTGACGCCAAGGGCATCGATGAGCGCGTCCTGCGACTGTCGGGGTCGTTCAACCTCGGGTTCATCGCCGTACCCAACAGTGACGAAGGCAGCCGATTCCTGCGTTGGTGGGCCGAACGACTCCGTTTCGACGCCGTCATCGACCACGCCGAAGGCCTGTTCACCGATCAGCGTCCCGTCGACTGGGCCCCCTCGCTGTTTCGCACCCACGTGGTGAGGGACCCCGGGGTCAACGTGGCCTACTGGAACCTCCATGAACGCCCCATTTCACGTCGCGGCGAGGTGTGGATGGCCGGCGAGGTCCCCCTGCGCCTGTTCCACTACAGCTCGTTCAATCCCACCACCCCACACCTCGTGAGTCGCCATCAGGGTTCCCGACCGCGAATCCTGCGCAGCGAGCATCCCGACCTCGGAGTGCTGTTGGACCGCTACGCCACGCTTCTCGCCAACCAAGGCTGGGGGGACCGATCCGGATACCGGTGGGATCACCTCCCGAACGGGGTGCGGCTGACCCCGTGGCTGCGACGGCGGTACCGCACCGAAACGATGGCGGTGACGCTCGGCCACCCAACCCATTTCGCCATGCCGCCCGAGCCACGCGGCCCCGACTGGGTGGCGACGTTCACCGACTGGCTGTGCGAACCGGTGCACCCCACCGTCCTCCCCCGCTACGTCGACGCGCTGCTGGACCACCGTGGTGATCTCCGCGCCTCGCTCGATGGCCTTGACGCTCGAACCTTCAGTAGGAAACTGGGTGACTGGCTGGCCACCTCGGGCATCGAACAGGAAGGCCTGACACCATCGCTCGCCCTCCGACTCGGGGGGCTGGTGGAACGCTGGGCGGACGACATGGTCGCCGCGGCGGCCCGAGGCTCGGGGTCGGTTCCACCACCGCCCGACGTCGAGATGGTGAACGTCGTGGGGTTCAGCGGGTCGGCCAACGGTCTGGCCAGCGGCGCCCGTCTCGTCACCTCACTGCTCAGTCACGCCGGGATCCCCCATCGGTCCGTCCCCGTCGACCACCCGAACCACCTCACCCACGTCGACGATCCAAGCCACATCGACCTCGTCACCCCCGGACCGGCCCTCGAACCGGCCGACATCACGGTGGCGTGCATCAACGCCGAGACGTTGGCGTGGGCGAGTCCACCCGTGC
Source organism: Bifidobacterium breve (assembly GCA_945860545.1). Taxonomy (GTDB): domain Bacteria; phylum Actinomycetota; class Acidimicrobiia; order Acidimicrobiales; family Acidimicrobilacustridaceae; genus M30B73. Next base: position 2,644 of record CAMAQM010000005.1, read on the forward strand.
GCCACCGACTCCTCGGCGACGGCTACCGGGTCGGGTACTGGTGGTGGGAGGTCGACGTATTGCCTCCACTCGAAACGCACCACCTCCACGAAGTTGACGAGATCTGGGTGGGGTCCAGTTTCGTGGCGCACCTGTTTCGCACCCTCACCGATCTGCCCGTCCACCAGGTTCCCCTCCCCGCCCGCACCCCCAGACCGACCAGCATCGACCTCGAAGGCATGGGTGTGGCCGCCGACGCCACCGTGTTTTCGTTCGTCTTCGACTACTCGAGCGTGATCGGCCGCAAAAACCCGCTAGGTCTCATCAATGCGTGGCGGGCTGCGTTCACCCCCGACGACGGCTGTGTGCTTGTCCTCAAGTCGATGAACGCCGTGAGCCACCCTGTTGAGGCCGAGGCGGTCCGTCACGCGGTGGCGGACCGTCACGACATCGTGATGATCGAGCATCGCCTCACCGAGGGCGAACTCGACGCCCTCGTCGCCCACTCTGACGCCTACGTCTCGCTGCACCGGGCGGAAGGGTTGGGCCTCACCATGCTCGACGCCTGCCTGCTCGGGGTGCCGGTGGTGGCCAGTGACGTTGGAGGGTGCATGGATTTCCTCGCAGCCGACAGTTCGTGGCTGGTGCCGACCTCTGCGGTCCCCGTCGGCCCCGGAAACGACCCGTATCCGGCGGTTGCCACCTGGGCCGAACCTGACCTCGACGTTGCCGTTTCCCATCTACGCGAGATCGCCGCCGACCCCGCCGCAGCCCGGGCACGCGCCGGAACCGCCCGTCAACGCGCCCTCGACACCTACGATGCCGACATGTGCTCCGCCATTGTCGCCCAACGGGTCGCTGCCATCCGCGCAGGGATCGCGTCCCACCGTGCAGTGCCGAACGACGTGATCCGATGACCAAGGCCACCGCCGCTCGCCGCGCCGCACAGCGGGCAATCGGCACCCCTGATGCGTCAGAACTCGCTGAGATACTCGGTGGTTTCCAACGCTCGCTCGACGAGCTCACGACGCGCATCAGCCAGTTGGAGGAAACGCTCGGTGAGACCGGCGTGGAGACCCGGGCCCAACTCGACCTACTCCGCAGCGTGGCGGTCGAGCACGCCGACCGACTCGATCGACTGTCGAGCGCTGAGCACCCACCCCGCGACACCACCGACCGCTAGTCAGGCGTGAGGGACGCTGGCGTGCTCAGTGAACGGCCATCGCCGCCCCGGCACGTGGTGGTGGTGGCCGACCTCGGCGGCGGCGAGGGATACCACGTCGGTGACGAGGCCATGGCAGAGGCCAACGTGGCCATGCTGCGGGAGGCCGGTGGAGAGGACCTCACCATCACCGTGACGAGTGCCGACCCGACGTGGACGGCCGCAAAACTCGGTTGTGCAGCAGTGCCCTGGGTGGGGTTCGCCGAGTGCAACGACGACCGCCAGCGTCTCCGCCTGCTGGCGGACCGCGACACGGCGCGCGTAATCGCCGACACGCCGCTACTGGCGGCGGTGGCCGACGCCGACGCAGTCATCATCTCCGGTGGCGGCAACATCAACTCCCAGTGGCCCGACCACCTCTTTGAGCGGGCCCTCGTTGGGCGCACCGCACGACGGCACCACACCCCGGTGTTGATCACCGGCCAGACCATCGGGCCACGCCTCGACGGGGTCCATCGGGACCTGACCGCCGAACTGCTCGTCTCTGCGCACCTGGTCGGGGTACGCGAGCCGCACAGCGCCGCTCTCGCCACCGAACTCGGGGTCGGCACCGACGCCCTCATGATCCAGGCCGACGACTCGCTGGGACTCCGGCCGGCACCGCCGGATCTACTCCCCGACGGATTCGACCCCGGTTCACCGGACACCCCGAAGCGGTTCATCGCCGTGACGGTCCACCCCATCGCAGCGGCGGGCGATCCATTGGTTGCCGCCGTGGCCCGACAACTCGCCGAAGTGGCCGACCGTGTCGGCGCCCAGTTGCTCTACGTCCCTCACGTCCCCGCTGCGGTGGGACCACTGCAGCGGGGCGACACCGACATCGCCCACGAGATGGCCCGACTGTCGGGCGGATGGGTGCTCGAAGGCGCCGGAGCCCGAGGCGCCCGCTGGGCGTCGGCGGCGGCGTGGCTGGTGGTGGCCACCCGCTACCACCCGGTGGTGTTCGCCACCGCCGAGGCCACTCCCGCGTTGGCACTTCCCTCCGATCACTACACGGCGGTGAAGTCACTCGGCGCCCTCGGCCATGTGGGGCTCGGCGGCTGGCACCTCAACGTGCCCGATGTCGTCGGCGGCCGACTCGCCGCCGCAGTGGGTGAGATGGCGGCCCGGCGCGGGGAACTCGCCGGGTGGCTCAGGGACGCCCAGTCCCATCTCCGTCGTCTCGAGACACAACGTCAGGCCCGAGTCCTCGCTGGGGTGGGCCTGAGGGCCCCGGAGGGGGAAGCCCACGACAGCACGTTCGATCCCGTCACCCGCCCCGACGCCCCACGCCCGGCAGGGTCGTGGGTGCAGGGGTGACGGTAGGGTGGGGCCGATGACGACCCCCCAGGCGAACATAGCGTTCACTCGTGACCACGCTCTGGAGCGCCTCCGTAACGAAACGTTCGACGTCGTGGTGGTCGGCGGCGGCATCACCGGGGTGGGATGTGCACTCGACGCCGCGTCGCGAGGCCTGCGCACCGCTCTGGTCGAGCGCGACGACTTCGCGTCGGGGACCTCGTCGAAGTCCTCGAAACTGATCCACGGCGGGTTGCGCTACCTCCAACAAGGTGATGTCCGGCTCGTGTACGAGGCGCTGGCTGAACGGCAGCGACTCCGCCGAAACGCCCCCCACCTCGTCCACCTCCTCCCGTTCCTGTTGCCGGTCTTCGGCGGCAAAGGCGGAGTGATCCCCAAGAAGCTGGCGCGGGCGCTGGGCAGCGCCATGTGGATGTACGACCTCACCGGTGGTGCCCGCATCGGCAAGTTGCACAAGCGCATCAGTGCCGACGAGGCGTTCGCCCACATGCCGACACTGAAACGGGACCGCCTCGCCTCGTCGTACCTCTACTACGACGCCGAGGCCGACGACGCCCGCCTCACCCTGACCGTGGCCCGCACCGCGGCACTCGATTTCGGCGCAGTGATGCTCAACCGTGCCCGGGTGACCGCCATTGGGGCACCCGGGGACCACACGTGGTTCACCGACCAGCAGATGCCCCTGCGCCTCCTCGAGCTTGAAGCCACCCTTGCCGACGGTTCCACCACCACGCTCGAGGTGCGCACCGCCTCGGTGATCAACGCCGCAGGAGTGTGGGCCGACGAGGTCCGCAGTCTTGACGAGGGGGTCAACCCCGACACGATCCGGCCCGCCAAGGGGATCCACATCACTGTCCCGTGGGACAAGGTGCGCAACGACATCGCCGCCGTCATCCCCGTGCCGGGTGACAAACGCAGCGTCTTCGTCGTGCCGTGGGGCGACTTCACGTTCATCGGTACCACCGACACCGACTACGACGGCCCCGTCGACGACCCGCAGTGCACACCCGAGGACGTCGACTACCTCCTCGGGGCCATCAACGGGGCGGTCGTCGAGCCACTGGGGCGCGACGACGTGCTGGGAACGTGGGCGGGTCTGCGACCACTCGTGAAACAAACCGACAGTGGCCGGACCGCCGACCTGTCCCGCCGCCACCAGGTGGTCCACTCGGCGTCGGGGGTCGTCACCGTCAGCGGAGGCAAGCTCACCACCTACCGCGAGATGGCGGCCGACACCGTCGACCACCTCCTCGCCCACGCCCTGACCTCGCCTGCGGTGCGCAACCGGGTTCGCCGCCGCAGCCACACCAAGCGCCTGCGCCTTCGCGGTGCCGCCGGATATGAGACCCAACTCGCCGCCGCACCCACCGAAGGTCTCGACGCCGACACCATGGCGCACCTCGCCAACCGGTACGGCGGTGAGGCGCCCGTGGTGATCGACCTCGTCCGCCACGACCCGTCGCTGGGCAGCCCGATCATCGACGGCCTCCCCTACCTCGCGGCTGAGGTCGTGCATGCGGTCCGTCACGAGATGGCCACCACCCTCGACGACGTCCTGAGTCGACGCACTCGCGCACGACTGCAACTGCGAGACGCCTCGGCGGACGCCGCAGGTGCAGTCGCCGACCTGATGGGTGCCGAACTCGGTTGGGATATGGATCACCGCGACGCCGAGGTCGCCTCCTATCTGGCTTCGGTGGCCGCAGAGCGTGCCAGTGGCGCCCTTCCGGTGACCTCGACGAGTCCGGGCAGCGGCTCGTGACCGGCCCGAACGACGGGACAACGCCGCTGGGGACCGGTGCACCGGTCGCTCCGATCACCCTCAACCTCCCAGACGGCGACGCGTTGCCACGCTGGGGTGTCGAGCGAGTGCCCGTTCCCGACGCCGTCGTGGCTGCGCTCACCGATGCCGTGGGTGGATCGGTGACGACCGCTGCGGCAGATCTCGCCGAGTCGTCACGCGACTGGTGGCCGCTGGCCATGACGTGGGCCGCCGATGGCGGCGTTGCCGGCCTCGCAAGCCTGGTGGTGCGCCCCGCCGATGCCAGCGAGGTGGCGTCCGTGCTGTCGATCTGCAACGAGGCGAGGATCCCGGTCACCGCCGCTGGGGGGCGTTCAGGGGTGTGTGGGTCCTCGGTGCCACTGTTCGGCGGGGTCGTCATGGACCTGTGCGCACTGGCGGGAATCCGGTCCGTCGATGCCGAGTCGCTCGTCGTCGACGTCGGGCCGGGCACATTCGGAGACCACTTCGAACACGAACTCGCCACCACGTGGGGACTCACCGTCGGTCATTGGCCCCAGTCGGTGGCCCTGTCGACGGTGGGTGGGTGGCTGGCGTGCCGTGGGGCGGGCCAGTTGTCGAACCGCTACGGAAAAATCGAGGACATGGTGGTGGGCCTCGACGTGGTCCTCGCCGACGGTTCGGCGCTGCACACGGGCGGCAACGCCCGCCAAGCCAGCGGGCCGGACCTGAACCAGTTGTTCGTCGGGTCGGAGGGGACGCTGGGCATCATCACCGGAGCGCGTCTGCGACTCCATCCGCTGCCCGCCACACGTCAGCACAGCGCGTGGGGGTTCGACTCGTTCGCCGACGGTCTTGATGCCTGTCGGCGCATGGTGCGACGAGGGGCGACGCCGGCGGTGTTGCGGCTGTATGACGACGTGGAGGCGAACCGGAGCTACGCCACGGGGGACCGCCACGTTCTGCTCATCCTCGATGAGGGCGACCCGACGATGGTGACCGCCACCATGGCGGTGGCCCACGAGGAGTGTCACGCCACGGCCGGGGCCGCACCCCTCGATGACGGTCTCGTGGACCGGTGGCTCGCCCACCGCAACGAGGTCTCCGCGCTCGAAGCACTCATCTCAAAGGGGTTCGTGGTCGACACCATGGAAGTCACCGCCCCGTGGGCGACCATCGACGACGTGTACCGGGCGGTGACGGCGGCAATCGCTGCGGTGGACGGCACCCTTGTGGCGTCAGCCCACCAGTCCCACGCCTACCTCGACGGGGCGTGCCTCTATGTCACGTTCGCCGGTCGGGTCGACACCGACGCCCGGGACACCTACTACCGGGCCGTGTGGGACGCCGGCACGCTCGCAGCGCTCGGCGTCGGGGCGTCGCTTTCGCACCATCACGGGGTCGGGATCAACCGGGCCCGGTTCATGCGAACCGCTCTCGGAGGCGGGCTCGACGTGTTGCAGTCGGTCAAGGATGCCCTCGACCCCCATGGCATCCTCAACCCCGGAAAGTTGGGTTTGCGGTCCCCGTTCGGCACCGTGGCGTTCGCCGACCCGTCATGACCGGCCCGACGCCTGCCACACCTGCGGACTCGATGCTGGTGCCCGACGCCGTCATCCGAGGCGCCGCGCTCGCCCTCGCCGTCGTGGTTCCCGCCGCCGTCCTCCAGTTGTTGATCGACGTCCCGAGCGTACGTTGGCTGCTGTTCGCCGTGATTCTCGGCGGGTTCGGTGTCGGCGGCCATCGCGCTGGGGGACTCGCTTCGGCAACGCCGCTCACCAATGCCGCAGCGGCGGCGCTGGCGGCGTTCGTGGTCGCCCAGGGGGTGGCTGTCGCCCTGAGCGTGGCCAGAGGCAGTGCGGTGCAGTGGGCGGCGATCGCGTTCCTTGCCCTGCTGGCCACCTCGAGTGGGATGGTGGGGGCCATGGTGTCGTTGCGGCGCGGCTCGTCGGGGCGCAGCGGCGGCCGCTCTGACAGCTGAGCGGCGGCCGGTCGTGATGGTGAGGTTGTAGGGACCGTGCGCCACCGCAACCAGCCTCGACATCTGTGGCAAGGTCTACGAAGGCGTGGTGGCCAACGCAGCCGTGTGCACAGGTCACCGGCGGAGACGACCTCACCGCTGACACGACGAGCCCGGGGAGCCGCACCGTGAACATCCTGGTCATTGACGTCGGCACCAGCAGCGTGCGTTCCGCCCTTGTGAGCCCGCAAGCCACCGTGGTGGACGAGCATCGCCGGTCGTGCCTTCCCGTCACCCCGGCGGCCGGTATGGTCGAGTTCGACCCCGCGGAGATACGTGACGCCGTGCTGGGGGTCGCCGCCAGCATGCTCGACGCCCATGGCGAACCTGTGGCCGCCGTGGGGATCGCCACCCAACGGGCCTCGACGATGATCTGGGACCGGGCCACGGGTGAACCGGTCGGACCTGGACTTGGGTGGCAGGACCTGCGCACGTTGGGTACGTGTCTCGCACTGCAGGCCGAAGGGGTGCGTCTCGCCCCCAACCAGTCCGCCACCAAGGTGGCGTGGCTGCTCGACACGTTCGATCCCGACCGCAGTCGCGACCTGTGTTTCGGCACCATCGATTCGTGGGTGGCGTGGACCCTCTCAGGCGGCGAAGCCCACGTCACCGACCTGTCCAACGCGGCGCTGACCGGACTGCTCGATCCGAGCCGGGCCCCCTGGACGACGGCTGACACCAGCCCGTGGAACGAACGACTGCTTGAGCGGCTCGGCATTCCTGCGGGCATGCTGCCCAACCTCGTCGACACGTCAGGGTCCATCGCCACGGCCGCGGCGCTGCGCGGCGCCCCGCCGATCTGTTCGCTGGTCGGCGACCAGCAGGCCTCCCTGGCCGGTCAGGGGGTCGTGCACCCCGCGACGGCGAAGATCACCTTTGGCACCGGAGGCATGCTCGACATGGTGGTTGGTCCGAGGCGTCACGTCAGTGGGGCCCGCAACGACGGCGGGACGTTCCCCATCGTGACGTGGCGTCGGGGCGGTGAGGCCACCTGGGGGGTGGAGGCCATCATGTTGTCGGCCGGCACCAACGTGGAATGGTTGCGCGACGACCTGGGCGTCATCGACACCGTCGAGGAATCCGACCGCCTCGCAGCGAGCTGTGCGGACACCGGCGGGGTGACCTACGTCCCCGCCTTGCTGGGCCTCGGCACCCCGTACTGGGATTACGGGGCGCGCGGCACACTTGTGGGCCTCACCCGGGGATCGGGGCGTGCCGAAGTGGTGCGTGCCGTGCTCGAAGGTGTCGCCCACCGTGGGGCGGACCTCGTGGAGGCGGCGGAGGCCGACACCGGCCAGCACATTGAGACCCTCCGGGTCGATGGCGGCATGAGCCGCAACGCCACATTCATCGCGGCGCTCGCCAACGCCACTGGTCGCCGGGTTGAGGTGTCCCCGGTGGTGGAAGCCACAGCGCTCGGGGCGGGCCTGCTCGCTGGTCTCGAGGTCGGAACGTGGGGGTCCTGGGACGATCTCGCCGCCACCTGGTCCCCCCGGGCGGCCGTGGACCCCGACGGCCCGGCGGATCGGGACCGGTGGCGACGTGCGGTGGAACGGGCGGCGGGCTGGATTCCCGAACTGTCCGTCCTCGATTTCTGAGCGTTCGGCGGGCCCGACGGGGCCCGAGGTCCCAGTGCCGGTCCACCGCGACGTAGGCTGGGCGACGGTCATACCGGACACGACGAACCACAAAGGACGCGCCTCCGCCATGCAGCCACCCAGCGCCAAACGACCTGACCGGCTCCGCTCGCTCACCGAGCAAGCCGACCTGATGCACCGCGACGGTATGGCCACCATCCACCACGACCTTGAGGTCGCCCACTTCGACGTGGCCGACGCCGACCGTCTGGCCTCCCGCCGACAGTTCCTGACCCGTGCCGGCACCGCTGCGCTCACCGTCGGGGCGGTCAGCGTCTCGCTTGGAAGCCTGGCCTCAGCAGCGTGGGCACAGGGAACCATGGGGAGCACCTCGACCACCGCCGCTGCGGGACCGGGGTGTGCATCGGGCCCGGTGTCGATGACGGCGTCCGACGAACAGCTCGTGATTTTCGCCGAGTCGGTGGAACGCGCCGCGGTGGCTGCGTACGGACTCGCCCAGGACAACCCCGCCCTCGACCCCGCTGCCAGCGAGAGCGCCCGCATCTTCGCCACCCACCACACCGACCACGCCGAGGCGTTGCGGTGCCTGGTGGCCGGCACCGAACAGGCACCCAACCAGGCGCTCGTGGACGCGCTTGCACCCCAGATCACCGACGCCCGTTCCGATGGCGCCATCATCGAGATCCTCCGTCAGATCGAGGCGGGAGCGGCTGCCACCTACCTGTTCGCCCTCGGGGTCCTTGAGACCGCTGCGGTGGCCGGGGCGGCGAGCACCATCCTCCCGGTGGAAGCCCAGCACGAGGTGGTGTGGAGCCAGTACCTCGGGCTTCCCGTTGCCGCCTACGTCCCGGCGTTCCAGACCACCGACGGCGCCTTCTCCCCGGCCTGATCCGGCCCAACCGACCTCCCGACGAACCCCGCACCCAGGAGCCAACTGTGACCGCCTCCCGAGACGAACTCCACCGCCAGCTGCGTGACGCCGCCGCCGACCAGCGCGACGCCCTCCCCCGTTTCTCCCGTGCCCTGCGCCGGGTCGCCGACCCCGACTCGGGCACCTCCACCGAGGAACAGGCCGCGTTGTTGGGTCTGCCCCACAGCCGCCGCGGGTTCCTGCGCCTCGGAGGCCTGAGTGTGGCCGCCTCGGCGTTCCTCGTGTCGTGCGGACTGGGCTCGTCAACCGACGAGGTCGACATCACCCGCACCGGCCCCACGATTGAGCCGTCGTCGGGCACGGTGCCCGCCCCGACCCCCGGGCCCGAACTCGACCTCACGTTGCTGCTCACCGCCGGCTCGCTTGAGGCGCTCGCCATCGCCACCTACGACACCGCGCTCGAGGCGGGGTGGCTTGGCAGTCCTGCGCTCGACGAGGTGGCCCGATTGTTCCGCGACCAGCACACCGAGCACCTCGCAGCGGTGAGTGCCGCCACCCGTTCCGTCGGGGGCACCCCCTATGAGGAACCGAACCCGTTCCTGTTCGACAACGTGGTCAGCCCGGCCGCCGAGAGCATCGCCGCCCTCGAACCCGCCGATCAGCCGCTGGCTACCCTGAACCTCGCCTACACCCTCGAGGACGTCGCCGCCCAGACCTACACCAGTGCCGGCGGGTTGTTCTCCGCAGCCGAGCTGCGTGAGGCCGGCATGTCCATCGGCGCGGTCGAGGCCCGACACGTCTCGGTGCTGCTCGGTGCCCTCCAGGAGCCTGCTGCCCCGTTCCCGTTCGCCCGCACGGTCAACGCCGTGGACGAGGCGGCGTTCATCACGCCCGACGGTCCGGTCACCACTCCCTGACGGACGCCCCGGTCACCGACCGGGTTCAGAGTTGTGAGCTGGCGAACCGGTAGAGGAACTGGGCCATCTGCTGACGGGTTACGACACCGGCGGGGTTGTACGGGTCGGCTTCGGTGATGCGCTGGGATTTCAGCCAGCACGCTCCCTTGCGGAAATCCTCGGGCTGGTTGTTCATGACCGCCTGGTCACGGAACGTGCACGACGTCCCCGTGGACGGTTTGCCGGCCAGACGCCACAGGAACCCGGCCATCTGCCCGCGGGTCACCGACCCTGCGGGGTTGTAGGGGTCCGACTGGGTCACCGCCTGCTCCTTGAGCCAGCACGCTCCGGGGCGGGCCCAGCTCTGGATGGCCGCCTGGTCCCGGAACGTGCACGGTGCGACGGCAGGTAATCCGACGAGTTTGTGGAGGAACGACGCCATCTGGTCGCGGGTCACCGGAGACGACGGGCCGAACTTGTTGTCCTCAGGTGCGCCGACGCCTCGGGTCACGTTATTGGCGCGAAGCCACCGGGTGGCCTCCACTGCGTCGCCGGAGTTGGGCACATCGGAAAATGCTGGGACGCTGGACCACGACGCCTTCGGCCGACCGACGAGGGTGGCGTACGCCATCCCGATCCCGTTGTTCAACTGCCAGGTCATGTTGTACTGCCGCAACGGGGTCAACCCCGTGAACGTGCACGACGACAGGGTTGCCGGCACCGAACACTCGACGAGGTCGGTGTTGGCCCCCACCTCCTCGGCCCAGATGGTCACCTCGGTGAACAAGCCCTGTTGGCTGGCGGGAATCGGGTTCCACGTCACGGTGAGACCGTCAGCGGTGGGACTGGCCTGCAGCGGGGTCGGGACGGTCGGGTCGAAGGGGATCCGCATGGTGCCCGCCACCGGGTCCGACACGTACTCGAGGTTCGTGTCGGGGTCGCGGTTGCGGGCGACGATCGTCAGGTCGTAGGGGGCGCCGCGCACCAGACCGGAGAACTCACACGTGGCGGTGGCCACCCGCAGGCAACGCTTGATCTCACCGCTGGCGGTGGGGACGGCCACCACGTCGTAGTTGATGATCGGCGCGCCACCGGTGTTCGTCGGCGACGCCCAACTGACCCGCACCGTGCCGTTCAGGTTCGGTTCGGACGTGATGGACTCGACGAGACCCGGCTTGCCCTTGAACACCAGGTTGTCGATGACGGTGTTGGGTCGGGTGGCGGTGCGCCACGGACCCCAACCACCCACCGTGCGGGCGCGCACCGTGAACGTGTGGGCGATGCCAGGTTCGAGACCGACCATGGCACACCCCAGCGAGATGGGTCCCGTCTCGGGGATGTCGTAGGTGCAGCGCTGGCCACCCGGTGCGGCGACGGCCTCGAAGCCCAAGACTGGCGACACCGCTTCGCGGGTCTCGTCGCCCGGAGGGTTCCAGTAGACGCGGACGCTGTCGAGGAAGTTCCCGCCGCCCTGGTCGGTGCGCTGTTGGAACATGCTGGCCGAGCGCACCACGCCGGGGAGCGGGTGCACGGTGTGGATGGTGCCCGCCGACATGTTGCCGTTGCGGTCGAGCGCCCGCACCTCGACGTGGGCGAGCTGGTCGGCGTAGGCGGGGACGTCGACACTGGTGGTCGACGCCAACACCGGGGTCCACGCCGTCGGTGACGCCCCTGGCAGATGTACCCGGTACTCCATGCCGCGCACACCCGCTGCGTCTGCGGCCGACACGTTCACCGTGATGGAACCCTGCGACTCGCGGGCGCGATCGATGGTGGAGCTGACCTGGGGAGCGGTGTCGTCGGACCAGTCGTAACTGGCGAAGTGGCCTTGTTCGGCGAGTTTGACGTGACCGGCGAAGGAGGGATGGAAGTGGTCGATGGTGGAGATGTCGCCGTCGACGAACACGAACTGGTTGCGGGGCACCAACGGGGCGCTGTTGGCCGGCTGGCCGGTGGCGGGCAGCACCCGGTTCGAACTGAAACGGAACATGGCGTAGTTGTCGAAACGGCAGCGCAACACCTTGGCGCACTCGGCGTCGAGGATGGCGTTGAAGTCGATGTTGCGTTGCCGGACCCGCAGGCGACGGTCCTCGTTGGAACCGGGGTACGAGGTCGGGTTCTCAAGGAGCGACTTGCACGGGATGATGTCGACGAGGCCGTTGTCCCAAAATGTGCGGGCGAGTCCGGCATTCCCACTGGTCACCGGGTTCGGCGGGTTGGGTGCCCCGCGCAAGTACCACAGGTTGTAGATGTCAGGAATCGAGGTGACGTAGATGAGGGCGTTGGGGTTCTTGGCCCTGGTGGCGTCGAGGAACGCCACGAACTGGTTGCGGAACGTCGACGTCGAGGTCATCTGACCTTCCGACGGCCGGCACAGGTCGTTGCCGCCCATCTGGATGACCACGTAGTCGCTGCTCGACGACATGGCGTTCGCCTGGTCGTCGGCGTCGGACATGTTCTTGCCGTTCGCCGACCGGTTGTCGGCGGTGGCCGACGAGTTGAACGGCAACAGGCGTTGAAACATGCTGTTGAGGTTGTTGGCGGTGCCCGTCGCCCAGGAGTTCTCCTTCTGTTCCTGACCGGCGTTGAAGATGTTGCCCGCCGCACCGGTGCCCGCCGAGATGGAGTCCCCGATGATGACCATCCGGTTCGGGGCGCTGGTACGTCCCGGGGTCGGGGTCGGGATGGTGGCTGACGCCGGAGCGACGACAACGTTGTCGTCACCCCCCGCGGCGGGAATGCCACCAACACTCAACGTGGTGGCTGCCAGTGCCACCGCAACTGCCCCGGCGACAACCCGTTTCGAGCTCCTGCCCATGTCTCCCCCCGGAAACGCTGTGAGGCCGGCGCACTCCCCCGCCACCGACGCCCCGAATCATAGAACGACACGTGTGGCCAAGGGCACGCACCGCGCCGGCGGGCATCCCATTGCACGGCTGGAGGCCCCGGCAGGCAGAATGGCCCTGACGGTGAGTCCACCGGGTGACCGCAGCGGGGTGTGACCCCGTTGAGGAAGGTCGGGACTCCACAGGGAAGGACGCTGGCGCGAGCCAGGCAGGGCGACCTGACGGAAAGTGCAACAGAGAGCAGACCGCCGATGGGCGCACCTCCGGGTGCGTCACAGGCAAGGGTGAAACGGTGCGGTAAGAGCGCACCAGCGTCCCGGGCGACCGGAACGGCTTGTAAACCCCGTCCGGAGCAAGGCCAAGTGAGGGTTTGGGTGTCCCGCCCGGGTCACCAACTGGTGACCCAGCCCCTGGTAGGCCGCATAGATGGATGGTCACCCAGGCGCCGGGAGGCGCTGGACAGAATCCCGCCTACAGGTGGACTCACCGTCACCCACACTCAGGCGGCAGGCTGCCACCCGGGTCGACGCACGAGATGCCCGAGGCGGTCCCGCCAGTTGCGGGCGTGGGCGACGTCGGTGAGCAAGGACACGTGCTCGTGTGAGGCCACCACCGCAGGGTTGAACGTGTCGATGTTCTTCGTCAGGCCGTACACCACGGGTTCGTCGGGGTCCTCCACGACGTGGGTGCCGAACAACCGGTCCCAGACAATGAGGATCCCACCGTGGTTGCGATCGAGGTAGCGGCGGTTCGAACCGTGGTGCACCCGGTGCAGCGACGGGGTGTTGAGCACCTCCTCGGCCCGCCCCAGGCGGTCGATGGCCTCGGTGTGGATCCAGTACTGGTACAACAGGTTCCACGCCCGGGCCTGGGCGATGACTGACGGACGCACCCCGAGGAGACTCAGGAGCCCGGTGGGGACGAACACCCCGAGGGCGTCAGCCACCGGTTGACGCAGCGCCGTGGAGAGGTTGTACCGCTGCGACGAGTGGTGCACGACATGGATGGCCCACAGGGCCCGAACCTCGTGCATGAGACGGTGGTTCCAGTAGTAGATGAAGTCCCATCCCACCATCGCCACCCCGAACGCCACCGGTCCGGTGCCAAGGTCGGGCAGCACGCGACGGGCCCACAACCGCTCGGGCGACGTCCAGTGCGACCACGCCGTGGCGGCCACCAGTCCGCCGCTCATCACCGCCCCTACCCCGGCGACCGACGCCGTTCGGCGGGCGGTCGCAGCCACCCGACGCCGGGTCAACCGGCGGCGCACACGGCCACCGACCGACCCTCCGGAGGCACGAACCGTTCCGTGCGAGGTGGAGTCGTCACGGGCGAGGCGGTCAGCCACCGTGGCGGTCACCGCCAACGCAGCCGCCACCCCAACGAGTTTGGTGGCGTGACGACCCACCCCGGGGGTGATGGGCGCGAGCACCTTGGGCACCACCAGCGGCGCAACGAGGCTGAGCGCCCCCATGGCGAGACTGGTCAGGGTGTCGGGCGTCTCGAACCCGGCGATGCGTCGCTTGGGGGTCTCCTCAACATTGACGTCCCCGGTCGCTGCCCGAGCGCCGTCATGTCGCTGGGCCCGCACTCTCCGACGCGCCCACCACTGCTCGGCGGCGATCGTGCCGGCGTAGACGGGTACCGCCCACACCGTGGGATCAGCGGCCACGCAGCGTCTCCCCGACACCCCCGGCGTTCCTCACGCCGCCGCCCTCGTGCGCCGCAGCACCGGGTCCGCTACGGCGAGCGCCCGGTCCGCCAGGCGCATCACCCGTCCCGCAGCCCCCGGCGTCTCGTTGTCAACGAGGTTGCCCATCACCGCCAGGGTGATATCCGCCGCCGCCTGGGTGCCGACGGCCACCCGCAACCCGGTGCGCAACAGCAACGGGTGACCGATGAGGAAACTGAACCGGCGACCGGTGCGCAGGAAGGCGTCGAAACGTTCGCCCACGGCGACGTCGTAGGAGGTCGATGCGGTAGCAGGGTCGGTGAGGAACTGGTCGACGGCCAACATGCCGCTCTCAAGTCCGTAGTCAATGCCCTCACCGTTCATGGGGTTCACCAGCCCCGCTGCGTCCCCCACCGCCACCCAGCCCGGACCGTGCCGCCGGAGCACGCTCATGGGCAGACGCCAGGCTCGGGGACGTTCCAACATGGGACCCAGGTCCCATTCGGCACGCACCATGGCGGCGTAGCTCTCCACCAGCGTGTTGAGGTTCAGCTTCTTGAACCCTTTCATGGTGCTGAGCGCCCCCACACCGATGTTGACGGTGCCGTCCCCGGCGGGGAACAACCACCCATACCCCGGTACCGGGGTGCCGTGCTCGTCGCGCAACGCCAGGCACGCCTCCAACAGCCGGTCGGTGTGTCGGGGCGTCTCGGCGTACGAGCGGATGGCGAGACCGAACGGCTCACGCGGATCTCGCACTGCTCCAAGCATGCGGGCCGCTTCACCTTGGGCGCCTGCGGCCAGCACCGTCATCGTGGCTCGGACCACGCCATGTTCGGTGCGCACCCCCACGACCCGATCCCCCTCGAATTCGGGGAGGGCGTCGACGCCGAAACGGATCTCGGCGCCGGCGGCGGCAGCGGCATCGATGAGGTGGGCGTCGAGTCTGCGTCGGGGCCACACGGCGCCGTGGGCGGGAAACCGGCCCGTGGCCGGCCAGTCGAGTTCCCGTCGTTGTCGGCCGGCGATCATGCGGAGACCGTCGATGCGGTGGGCGGCGGTGAGGTCGATCTTGAGTTCTTCGAGTGCCGCCACCGCACGAGGCGTCAGGCCGTCGCCGCAGACCTTGTCGCGGCCGTGCGCCGCCCGTTCGAACACCACGACCCGCAGGCCAGCGTGGGCACCCCGGATGGCCGCGGCCGCTCCAGCAGGGCCGCCACCGATCACGGCAAGGTCGACGTGTTCCACTCCCCCAGCCTGCCACCTCGAGCGCAGGGTTCCTCAGTCGGCGGGCCCGAGGGACTCCCCTGGGGGACGGCTGTCGCCGGTGTCGGGAACTCCCCCGAGGTAACCGGCTTCGAGCACCTCAGCCTGTGCGGCCACCTCCGCCGAGGTTCCTGCAGCCAGCACCCGTCCGTGGCCAAGCACGTAGGCCCGGTCCGACACGGCGAGCGCCAAGCCGACGTGTTGTTCGACCACCACCACACCCGCCCCGGTTCGACCGGCGATGGTGCGCAACGACGGCAGGATCTGCTCGACCACCATGGGGGCCAGACCCAAACTGAGTTCGTCCACGAGCAGCAGTCGGGGCGCCCCGACCACTGCCCGGGCCAGCGACAGCATCTGTTGCTCACCACCTGAGAGCAGACCTGCCCGGCGGTCGAGCACCCGGGCAAGAGCCGGGAACCAGCCGAGCACCTCGTCGAGGTCGAGGGTCTGCCCACCGGACCGACCAGCACGTCGGGATCCGAGCCGGAAGTGTTCGCGTGCGGTCAGGTCGGCGAACAGGCCACGGTCCTCGGGAACGTGGGCGAGACCGAGCCGCGCCCGGGCGGTGACGGTGGAGGCCCGCACCCGCCGGCGGGCCGGCACCGCCTCTCCGAGCACCTCGAGCGTGCCGTCGATGGGGGCGAGCAAACCCGACACGGTGAGTAGCAGGGTCGTCTTGCCCGCCCCGTTTGCGCCGAGCAGCGAGACCACTTCGCCGGCGGCAACGTCGAGGTCGACGCCGTGGACCACCGGGATGCCGCCGTATCCGGCGACGAGCCCGCGGGCGGCCAGCACCGCGGTCACGGCCGGCCCTCACCGGGGTCGGGGCGGTGGGTGCCGAGGTAGGCCTGGCGCACCAGCGCGTCGGCGCGCACCTCGGCGGGGGTGCCGGTGGCGATGACCTGGCCGAAGTCGAGGACCACCACCCGGTGGCAGACACCGAACACGAGATCCATGTCGTGGTCCACCAACAGCACCGACGTGCCGAGTTCCACGAGACCGGCCACCACCTCGGCGAGCGCAACGGTCTCGGTGGTGTCAAGGCCGGCGGCGGGCTCGTCGAGGCACACCACCAAAGGTCGTGCCACCAGTGCACGCCCGATGGCCACGAGATGTCGCGCACCGTTGGAAAGTTCGTCGGGTCGGCGGTCGGCCACGTCGGCGAGGCCGAGGTGGTCGAGTGCAGCCACCACTTCGGGGTGACCGGCGCGCTGCCGCCACCCACCGAGCACCTCGGTCCACGCCCGGGCGGGGGTCCGGTGGGCGAGCCCGATGGCGATGTTGTCGGCCACGCTGAGGTCGTCGAAGAGTTCAAGGGACTGGAAGGTGCGCGACAACCCGGCGCGGGCGATCCGGTGCGGGGCGAGACCGCACATCTCGGTGTCGCCGAGCGTGACCCGACCGGTGCGGGCGACGGCGAACCCGGTGATCGCATCGATGCAGGTGGTTTTGCCCGCCCCGTTGGGGCCGATGAGTCCGACGATCTCACCGGGCGCCACCGTGAAACTGGCGTCGTCAAGGGCACGCACCCCGCCGTAGTCGACACTGAGGCCGCTGACGGCCAACACGGGGGTGGGACCGTCCGTCATGCCGACTCCACCGGGAGTATTCGACGACGGGCGGCGAAACCACCGAGTCGGTTGCGCACCACACCGGTGATGCCCTCAGGTGCCGTGATGGTGATCACGATGAGTGCCAGACCGGTGAAGGCGAACACGTACTCCCCCGACGACCCGCCACTGAGACCGTTCATGAACGTCGTGACCACACCGGCCTGGGCCAAGGTGGCGGCCACGAGTGCTCCCGCCAGGCTCGACACGCCGCTGAGGTAGGTCAGTGCCACGGCGACGAGTGCCCCGACGACCATGAACGACGTGGGTGAAAGCGTGGTCGATGACAGGGCGAGGAACACGCCGCTGAGACCGGCGAGGAACGAGGACAGGGCGAACGCCACCAGTTTGGTGCGGGCCACGTCGACCCCTGCGGCCGAGGCGGCCCGCTCGTTGGCCCGCACCGCCAACCACGCCATGCCCGTCGCCCCGCGCCGCAGGTTGGCCACCGCCACGTACGCCACCACCACGACGACGAGCACCACCACGCCGTACACCGGCCGGAAGTTGTCCGTCCCGAGTCCACTCACCCCCACGTCGAGGCCGAACAGGGTCGGTGAGGGCACCGGCCGTCCGGCCGGACCGCCCGACAGCGACACCGAGTCGAGCACCAGGTCGTCGATGGCGACGGCGAGCGCCAACGTGGCCACCGCCAGACTCATGCCGCGCACCCTCGTGGCGGGCAGGCCGACGAGCACCCCCAACGCGGTGGCCACAAGCGCGGCGAGGATCACCGCCACGGGAAACGGCACCCCGCCGTCAAGCAACCGGATCACGCTGAACCCGGCCACCCCGGCGAACGCCAACTGGGCGAGGGAGACCTGCCCGACGTAGCCGGTGACCACCACCACCGACAACGTCAACAGGGCGTAGACGAGCGTCACGATGATGGCCTGACGGTAACTGGCTCCCAGCGTGAACAACCCGGTGAGGGTCACAGCCGACAGCACCACCACCCACAGTCCGACACGTTGCGGTCTCGGTGAGGGTGGGAGAGATTGTTCCGGTACCGCCGACCGGGTTGGGAGCACGCCTCCACGCCACACGAGCGCCACGACCACCAACACGACCGGAACGGCCTGTTGCAGACCGGTCACCGGCAGCCAGTCGGGCAGCCAGGTCGTTGACGGCGACACCGCCCAACCAAGGATGAGGGACTGCACCATCCCGATCCCGAGACCCGCCACGGTGGCCAGACCGAACGACCGCAACCCCCCGAGCAGTGCTGCAGCAAGAGCGGGAACGACCAGCAGCGGGGTGGTGGTCGGGTTCAGCCCGGCGATGGGTTCGATCAGCACCACCGCCACACCGCCCAGCACCGCAGCCACCGCCCAGTTCACAATCCCGAGCCGGTCAGGGCTGAGCCCGGCGAGCAGCGCCCCCTTGTCGTTGTCGGCAGCGGCGCGGGTGGCCAGACCGAAACGGGTGAAGCGGTACACCCCCCACAACACGGCGGCCACCGCCACGGCGAGGCCGGCGAGGAGCAGGCGGTTGGCACTGACGGTGGAACCCAACACGTCCACGGGATTCTCGGGGAGCAAGGCCACCCGTTCGGCGGTGGCGGCACTCGATGGCGGTACCCCGAGACGCACCACCTCCTGGAGGTAGATGAGCAGCCCCAGTGACGCCACCACCCGGGCCAGCGGTGGGGCGTGACGCAACGGCCGGAACACGAACCAGTGCACGCACGCCCCCAACACGGCGGCGACCACCACCATGACGATGAGCGCCGTGGCCACCGTGGGGCGTGCCACCAACGGCACTCGTGACGGCAGACCCACCACGGGCAACAACAGCTCGCCGGTGCGACGCAGTTCGAAAAACACGTAGGCGAGGTACATGCCCATCGCCCCGTAGGCGAAGTTCACCACCCCCGACGTGCGGAAACACAGCACGAGGCCCACAGCGAGGGCCGCCACCACCGCACCTCCGCCGAGGCCGGCGAGCAGATACCCAACCGACGTTCCCACGTCAGTCCCGATTCCCGATGGCGAGGCCGATCACAACGACGCGGCGTAGATGGCCCCCACGTCGATCCAGTCGGAGATCTGGATCACTTCGCGGTCACGCATCTGCACCATGATCTGCTGGGGTGAGCACATCGCCGGCAGACCCTCGAACTGCTTGCGGTCACAGGTGTAGGGGTGACCCATGAAGCTCGGAGTGTTGCGCTGGGCGGCAAGTGCGCCAGCCACCGTGTCCGCCACCGGTTCGGCGTCGAGGCCGGAAAGCACCGCGAACAGATTCATGAACGCCCGGAAACTCACCGTGGATGCACCCACCGGGTTCAGACCGTCGCCGTAGGTCTCGAGCACCTTGGCGTACAGGGCGAAATCGGGATCGGGGTTGGTGGTGGACACGTTGCCCTCGACGTTGAACAGCGCCCCCTCGGTGGCCTCAACCGGCACGCTGTCGACAATGGTGGGCGCGGCGCACGCCCCGACGTAGAACACCGGCACGCTCACCCCGAGGGTTCGCACCGCATCGAAGGCGGCCTTGCACCCGGTGTCGGCGGCGAGGACCACCACAGCGTCAGGGCTGGTGGAGGTCGCCGCCGTCAACGGGGAGGTGAGGTCGGTGGTCACGATCGGGTACGGCACCATCTGGGTGGCCACCCCGCGCGATTCGAGCACGGTACGTCCGTATTCGGCACTGTCGGCGATGGAACCGAACTCGCCGAACACGATGGAGACCGACTTGGCGTCGAGTTCGGTGGTGGCCCACTCGGCGAACGCCACTGCGGCGCCCCACGTCCCCCCACTCCACTGGAACGAATTGGGGGCGCTCACCGACTGGGCGCTGACGGGGATCCCGCCGACGTAGGGGATGCCGTTGGCGTCAAGGACGTCGACGGCGTTGCCGAAGATGTCGATGCCGCCCAACACGGCAGGTACCCCGGCTTCGGCGAACTGTTGCCCGCAGGCGGTGGACCCTTCAGCGGAAAAACTCGTGTTGCACACCTCGATCTCGATGGGTCGCCCGGCGACACCCCCGAGTTGTTCGTTGACGAACGTGGCAGCAGCCTGCGCGGCGGCGGACAACTCGGGGAACGACCCCACCGGGGTGTTCTCCTGGTTGACCATGCCGAGACGGATGGGTTCCCCCGTCGCTGCGGTCGGCGCGTCCGGCACGAGACCAGCGAGGGTGCCGAGACGGGCACAGGCGAGCAGGTCGAGACCGGCACACGCAGCCCCTCGGGTGTCCCCGGCCGACGACGACGGACCGGTGGCAGATTCGGGTTCGCTACAGGCCGTGAGCAATCCCAGCGTGACCGTTGCCACTGCCAGCACGAGCGTTCGCCTCATCGCTCCCCCTCCGATGTCGGCCCCAGCGGCGCAACCCGCCCCCGTTCTACCACTTGTGACTGTGGGGTCGCCGGGGAGACCGCCCCGCAAACGGGGGCACTCATTCGACCAGCGAGGTCTCGTTGAAGGCGTGCAACACCGGGCCTGTGGGTCCCGCTCCGACCCGGGTGATCGACCCCGGGGACACGAACGTGCGCCAACTGACGACGTCGTCGACTCCCAACGTCCAACACACCGCCGCCTTGATCGGTGAGACGTGGGTGACGACCACGACGTCACCCTCCCCGTCGGCGACGTCTGCAATGAGGGCCTCGCAGGCTGCGGTCACCCGGGTGCGCACCGAAGCGAGCGACTCACCGCCTGGCGGGGCGAACCCCGGGTCGGTGCGCCACGAGGCCCACGCCGCAGCGGGGACCTCGCCGAGCGGCATCCCGTCGTACGCCCCGTAGTCCACCTCGATCCAGCGTTCGTCGATCTCCACGTCGGTCCCGCTCACCGCAGCGATGGCCTCTGCGGTCTGTCGGGCACGCACCAGCGGCGAACTCACCACGCGCCGCACCGTTCCCGATCCCAACCGGGTGGCGACCGCTTCAGCCTGGGCGACCCCGAGCGGGTCGAGGGCCGGGTCGAGGCGGCCGAGGAGTCGGCGTGCGGCGTTGAGTTCGGTGCGGCCGTGACGGACAATGATCAACACCGCTCAGCCCACCAGATCCCGGGGAAGCTGCCCGGTGCGCAAGAACGCGTCGAAACGGGTCCGATCAGCGAACCCGAACGCCCGCCAGCACCACACAAGGGCGGCGGCGCCGACGAGTTCGAACACGATGACGAGCCCCACCGGTCGATCCAGTTCAGGGAGCGGACCCGCACCGAAGTCCAGACCGAACGCCGGCCACCAGAACACTTCGGCCACCGCCCACACCCCATCGAGTACGAGGTGCATGAGCAGCCCGATGGGGAGACTGATCAGTCGGCGGCGCAGCAGCCGTCGATGCCGGGTGGCCAACATCACCACAGCCAACAACGCCACGGCGAACAGCAGCGTGTGCAACAGGCGCGGGCCGCCGAAGATGACCTCCCCGACGGGAAGCACGGCGCCCAACATCACGAGTCGGTAATCAAGGGCCGGCGAGCGGAACACCTGCCACACGATGACCACACTCAGTCCGGCGAACCACAGGAACATCGAGGATCGACCCGGTGCGCCTCAGCGGACGAGGAGTCGGCCGCACTCCTCACACACCACTCGGGCGTCGCCTGGGAGTTTGCGGACGCGGTCCACCTCGACGGCGGACAACGCCAGGTGACAACCCCCGCAGTGGTTGCCCTCCAGTCGGGCAATGCCCACCCCCCCGAACTGGTCCCGCAACTGCTCGTAGTCCGCAAGCGCCTCGTCGGCCACCCCGCCGGCAACCGAGTCCCGCCGGGTTCGCAGGCCGGCGATTTCCGTGTCGATGTCTGCGGCGGCGACGTCGAGCGCCGCGGCCAAACTGGAGGCCTCAACGTCGAGTGCGGCGAGCTGGGCGTCGAACTCGGCGAGTTGGGCCACCACCGGTTCGAGTTCTTCCATGATCTCAAGGTCCTCGTCCTCGAGGACCCGTTGGCGGCGCCGCAACGACTCAATGTCCTCCTGGAGCGCCTGGAGTTCCCGCGGGTTGTTCACCGAACCCGAATACAGCGTCGCCTCATGGGTTTCGGCCCGGCCCCGCACCCCGTTGATCTCGTCTTCGAGGAGGTGTTGACGCCGCACGAGTTCACGGTGGGTGACGTCGACCTCGCCACGTTGCGCCTCCACCCCGGATCGCTGCGAGGCGTTGACTTCAAGGGCTGCCCGTTCGGCGAGGTTGGCCCGGCGGTGCGTCAACTGCTGCAGCGACAGGTCCAGAGCCTGAACCTCGAGGAGTTGCTCGTACACCGTCACACTCGCATCATCGCACGGTTCCCCGGTGCGTGCGGCACCGCCGCATCCCGGAAACCTCAGGGGTCCGGCGTGGTCGTTGACGAGGTCGTCGACGGAATGGTGCTGTCCACGGGGGGCCGTGAGGTGGCCGTGCCCCAGTCGTAGTTGGGGATGGTGGTGCGCGGCACCCGGGTGGTGGTGGGGCGTGGAACCGTTGACGAGGTCGTGGTCTCCTCGTCCTCTTCGGTGCGCTGGACCTGGAGCGGACCGAGTCGGCCCAGCTGCCCCGCCGATGAGATGAACTGCCCGGGGCGGGTCGAGGCACACGTGGGGAACGAGCGCGGTTCGAGATCCTCGTGGTACACGGCGTTGAACGCCCGCCAGACCGCAGCAGGGTAGGTGCCACCGAAGTTGGCGACGCCACCGAGATTGGCCATGGACACGTTCTCGTCAGGGTTGCCCATCCACACCGACGTCGTCAGATACGGCGTGAACCCGGTGAACCAGGCGTCGGCGTTCTTGTCGGTGGTTCCCGTCTTTCCGGCCGCCACCTGGTTGGACAGACGGGCCCGGGTGGCGGTGCCGCTGCGCACCACCTCGGTGAGGACCTGGGTGGCCAAACATGACGTCTGACGGGTGAGGGCCCGTTGCGGAGCGGGGGCGTGTTGGTAGATCACGACGCCGTCGGCGTCGGTGATGGTCTCAACGAGGTACCACGGGTTGCGGATCCCCCCGTTGGCGATCGCCGAGAAGGCCGAGGCCATGTCGATGGGCGGCGTCAGCAAGGTGCCGAGTGGAAGCGAGATCGGGAAATCCGTGTAGTCGGTGCGCAACCCGAGTCGGTCGGTGACCCCTTTGACGTTCTCAAGGCCGACGTACTGCCCGAGGCGGATGTACGCGCCGTTGGACGAGCCCGCAGTGATCGAGGTGAGCGACCCGCCCGCACCCGGCATGTTGTACGGGTTCGGCGTGCCTTCAGGGTTGGGGAACGAGCCGCCACCGGCAATGGAGTCCGCCGGCACCGCCCCCTGGTTGAGTGCCGTCAGCAGAACGAACGACTTGTACGACGAACCGGTCTGCCGACCCGGAAGCTGGGTGGTGATGTTGTAGCGGTACGTCTCATACCCCGGCCCACCCACCATGGCCCGCACCGCCCCGGTGGCGTTCTCCACCGAGACCATCGCCGCCGTCACCCCCAACGAGTTCTCGGGCACGGTGTCACGCACCGCCGTCTCGGCGGCCTCCTGCAACCGTGGGTTGAGCGTGGTGGTGATCCGAAGTCCACCGCCATAGAGGGCGTCGGCGCGCTCCTTCGGGGTGTCGCCGAGGCCGTAACGGGGATCGGTCAGCAACTGCTGACGCACGTCCTCCACGAAGTAGTTCCCCGTCGACGGCGCCACCTGATCGACCTGACACTGCGGGAGCACCACCAGGTTGTCACCGCTGCAGCGGTCCTCGGGCAACGGGGCGTCGCGGTACCCGTCGGCTTCATCAGCGGTGAGTTTTCCCACCGCCACGAGCCGATCAAGAGCAATGGAGCGCTGCTGTTGGGCGGCCTCGGGGTTGTTGAACGGGTCGTAGAGACTCGGGTTGGCGATCAGGCCGGCAAGTAGGGCGCCTTCACCCCAGTCGAGATCCCCGACGGCTTTGCCGAAATACGTTTCTGCCGCCGCCTGCACCCCATAGGACCCCGCACCGAAGTACACGGTGTTGAGGTACGTCTCGAGGATCTCCTCTTTGGACAACTGGTTCTCGAGTTCGAGCGCCAGTGCGGCCTCGCGGATCTTGCGGTTGAACGTCGTCTCGGAGTTCAACAACGCGTTCTTCACCAACTGTTGGGTGATGGTCGACCCACCCTGGGACACCCCACCGGAGTCAAGGTTGGAAAACAACGCCCGGGCGATGGCCGCAAGGTTCACGCCGTTGTGCTGCCAGAACTCCGCATCCTCCACCGCCAGGATCGTCTCCACCACGGTCTCGGGCACAGCATCAAGTGACACGGGCTCACGGTTCTCGGGGCCGAACAAGGTGGCCAGTGGTGTGCCGTCGGCGCCGTAGACGTAGGACCGGGTGGCGAAGTTGCCGATCTCGTTGAGGTCGATCACGGGAGCTTCAACATCGACGGCGTCGGCGGCGCCACTGGCGAACGGCGAGAGGACCACCACCGACCCGGCCACCACGACGCCCATCGCCGCCACGACCGCGACGAGACGCACGAGGGCAGAGACGGACCGCATGTCACGACGATACCGCCGGGGGCGGCCGAGTAGCGTTCGCCCCATGGCATCCACTCACCGCATCCGTTTCGGTATCCAGCTGTCCCACAGCCCCGACGGGCCGTCATGGTCGGCGCTGGCACGCCAGGCGGAGGATCTCGGGTACTCCACGCTGTTCGTTCCCGACCACTTCGAGGACCAGTTCGGGCCGTTGGTGGCCCTCACCTCGGCGGCGGCGGCCACCTCCACGCTGCGGGTCGGGGCTCTGGTACTCGACAACGACTACCGACACCCGGTGCCGTTGGCCAAGGAACTCGCCTCACTCGACCTGGTGTCGGAAGGGCGCCTCGAGGTTGGCATCGGGGCGGGGTGGATGCGGACCGACTACGACAAGGCGGGCATGACCTACGACACCCCGAAGGTGCGCGTCGATCGAATGGCCGAGGCCATCACGGTGCTCAAGGGCTGTTTTTCCGACGGACCGTTCAGTTTCAGTGGCGAGCACTACACCATCGACAACTACGACAACCGTCCGGCACCGGTGCAGCGACCCCACCCGCCGTTCCTGCTCGGTGGCGGCGGCAAACGCATGCTGGGCATCGCCGCACGCGAGGGCGACATCGTGGGGATCAACCCGAGTCTGCACGCCGGGGAGGTGGGACCCGACGCCGCGGCGGACGCCACCGCTGAAGCCACCGACCGCAAACTTGGCTGGGTGCGGGACGCCGCCGGCGACCGGTTCGACGAGATCGAACTGAACTGTCTGGTGCTGGCCACCATGGTCACTGACGACCAGGCGGGGATGGCCGCCATGATGGGCCAGATGTTCGGCCTCGACGCCGAGCGGGCCCTCGAGGTTCCCCACGCGCTGATCGGCACCGTGGACCAGATCGTCGAACAGATCGAGGCGCGCCGCGACCGGTGGGGGTTCACCTACTGGGTGGTGCAGGGCGACGCCATGGAGTCCTTCGCTCCGGTGGTGGCCCGCCTCGCCGGCACCTGAGAACCGAGCACACCCGCATCCGTGACGGAGGATCCTTGCCATGCACGATGACCGCCGCGTCGTTGAGAGTCGCATCGCCCGGGAACTCGCCGAACGCATTCGGCCCCACCTACACGCCCAAACCCTGCCCCTCGACGTGTCGGTGTGGCACGCCCCGGGGGAACCGGTCCCGTTCGCCGACGCTGTCGCCAACGAGTTCGAACCGTTCGCCGTCGGTGGTCGCTGGGGTGCGCCCTGGGGCACGAGTTGGTTTCGGATGCGAACCGAGATCCCCGAATCGTGGGCGGACCAAGGGGTCGAACTGGTCGTCGACCTCGGCTTTTTCGCCGAGGGTCCCGGGTTCCAGGCCGAGGGTCTCGTGTGGTTGGACGGCGAACCGTTGCAGGGCATCCACCCTCGACGCACGGCCGTACCGTTGCGTCACGCCGGTGCCGGCCCACTCGAGGTGTTCGTCGAGGCGGCAGCGAACCCGGTGGTCGGCCCGGGTTTCTCCCCCACCCCGATGGGATCGCTCAATACTGCTCCGAACCGACCCATCTACCGGCTGCGCCGGGCCGATCTCGCCGTGCGAGACCCCGAGGTGGACGCACTCATCCTCGACGTCGAGGTGCTGTTCGACCTCATGGGGTCGCTCCCCCACACTGACCCACGTCGCCGCCACCTGCTGCGGGCCCTTGAACGGGCGTTCAACACCATCGACGTACGCGATGTGAGCGGCACGGCCTCCCAGGCCCGACTTGAACTTGCGCCGGCCCTCGACGTTCCCGCCCGTCCCAGCGCGCTCAACGTGATCGGGGTCGGTCACGCCCACATCGACACCGCCTGGCTGTGGCCGTTGCGCGAAACGGTCCGCAAGTGCGCCCGCACGTTCGCCTCGGCCACCACGATGATGGACGACTACCCCGAGTACCGCTTCGTGTGTTCCCAGGCGGCGCAGTACGACTGGATGGAACGGCAGTACCCGGCGCTGTTCGACCGGATCCGCACCAAGGTCGCCGCCGGGCAGTTCGTCCCGGTGGGCGGCATGTGGGTCGAGGCCGACATGAACCTCCCCGGGGGGGAAAGCCTGGTGCGCCAGTTGGTCCACGGCCAGCGCTACTTCGACGACCGGTTCGGGGTGCGGTGCAACGAGGTGTGGATCCCCGACGTATTCGGCTACCCGGCGTCACTGCCCCAGGTGTTCGCCGCCGGAGGTTGTGACCGGTTCATCACCCAGAAGTTGAGCTGGAACAAACAGAACCGCTTCCCCCATTCGACGTTCCTGTGGGAGGGACTCGACGGCACCCGGGTCCTCACCCACTTCCCGCCGGTCGACACCTACAACGCCGAAGTGGTGGCGTCGGAGATGGCGTTCAGCGAGACGAACTTCACCGACCACGACTGGAGCCGGTGGGCTCTCATGCCCTACGGCTACGGCAACGGGGGAGGTGGCCCGACGCGAGAGATGGTCGAACGGGCTCGCCGCATGGCCGACCTTGACGGGGTGCCTCGCCTTGCACTTGGAACCACCGACGAATTTTTCGACAGCGTCGAAGCCGAAGCGGCCGACGGCGCCCCTGTGCCGGTGTGGCGGGGCGAGTTGTACTTCGAGATGCACCGGGGGACCCTGACCAGTCAGATCGAGACCAAGGTCGGCAACCGACGCTGCGAGCGACTCCTGCGGGAAGCCGAATTGTGGTGGGCGGCGGGTGGACCACTTCCCGTCGAGGTCGAAACCGAACTCGACGGCCTGTGGAAGGACGTGCTGATCCAACAGTTCCACGACATCCTTCCCGGTTCGTCCATCGCCTGGGTGCACGACGACGCCGAAGCGGCGTTCGAACGTGTCGGTGGACGGCTTGAGGAACTCATTACCGATGCCGTCGACCGTCTGGGTCTTGCCGGCGGCGACCATGTGCTCAACGCCGCCACCCATGACCGCACCGAGGTGCTCGACACCGTCACCGGGCCCGCTCTTGTCCAGGTCCCCGGCAGTGGATCCGCGCCGGTCACCCCGCTGGAACCGACCCACCCGGTGACCACCGGGGAGCGTTCGATGGGCAACGGTCGGGTGCGGGTTGCCTGGGATGCCGAGGGGACCATCACCTCCATCGTCGATCTCGAGCGTGACCGCGAGGTCCTCGTGGCCGGCGACACCGTCCACTTCCAACTCGCCCCCGACCAGCCGGTCGAGTTCGACGCCTGGGATCTCGAGGCGTGGACCCGCAGTCTCGGCACCCCCCTTGATGGTCCCACCGAGGTGACGTGGTTGGAACACGGTCCCCTGCGGGCCCGACTGCGAGTCACCCGACCGTTCGGCAACGGGTCACGCGTCACCACGGAGGTGACCCTGCGCGCCGACAGCGCCCGGGTCGATCTGAACATGGACATCGCATGGCACGAGTCGGAACGACTCCTGTCGTTGGTCATCCCCGCTGATGTGCGCACCGAAACGGCCACGTGTGACATCCAGTTCGGCAACGTGCGACGGCCCACACACGCCTCAAGCCCGTGGGACGCCGCCAAGTTCGAGGTGTGCGCCCACCGCTACGTCGACGTCGCCGAGCCGAGCTTCGGGGTTGGCGTGCTCAACGACGGACGGTTCGGCCACAGCGTGTTCGACGGGAAGGTCAGCGTGTCGCTGCTGCGCGCCGCCCGCTACCCCGACCCTGACGCCGACCAAGGCCACCACCGGGTCACCGTGTCGATCCTTCCCCACGGCGCCGGCCTCCACGAGGTCCTCGCCGAAGCGGCGGCACTGAACATGCCGTTGCGCGTGGTGGAGGGTGCACACGGCAATGCTGCGTCCAAAGCGATCCCCTTCGTGAGCATCGACCATCCTGGGGTTGAGTTGAGTTGTGTGAAACGTGCCGACCGGGTCGGTGGCGATAACGGCAGCGACCTCATTGTGCGCCTGTGGGAGTCGTGCGGCGACCGGTCCGTGGTGACCGTGCGGACACGCGACCTTCTCCGTCACGCCGAACGGTGCAACGCCCTTGAGGAACCCCTCGAGAACCCTCACGATGACCTCGAGATGGCCGACGGAACCGTGACGGTGCGGCTCAACCCCTTCGAACTCGTCACGTTGCGCCTGCAGGCCTGAACCGGACCAATCGCCGCGCTCAGTCGTGGGTGTGACGGTGATGAAGGTCGGGGACGTGGGGGTGACGGTGCACGATCACCTCGTGATGGTGAGGGTGGGAGTGACGTCCCGTGAAGCCGTCGTGGTGTCGGTGGGTGTGGTGCCCGTCGGTGTGGTCGTGTTCATGGTCGTGCAGGAGTGCATCATGTCTGTGCTGATGGTCGTGTGAGGAACGCAACGACACCCCGACACCAACGACAGCGAGCAGCGAGGCCACAACCTGGGGTGCCGTAAACGGCGTGCCCGACAGCCACCACGCCGCCAACGCACCAACGAACGGCGCCGTCGAGAAGATCACCTGCCCCCTCGCCGCACCGAGGTCACGCGCCCCCTGCACCCACAGGGTGATCGACACCCCGTAGCCGAACGCCCCGACGGCGAGCGCGCCGATCACGGTGCCCGGTGCTGGAAGGGACCCGCCACCGACCACCAGCCCCAGCACGAGATTGGCCGAACCCCCGACCAGACCCTTGGCGAGGGTCACATGCTGGGGGGAGATGCGGTCGAGGGTGGCCGTCACGTTGTTGTCGATCCCCCAGCACACACACGCCATCGCCACGAGGACGGCCCCAGAACTCACTCCCGCCGACGGTGACCAGACGAGGGCCGTCCCAGCGAGCGTGATGAGCGCCACGGCGACGATCATGGACCGCCCCAGGTGCTCACGGAACAACACAGCGGCGATCACCACCGTGGCGACCAGCTCGAAGTTCAGCATCAACGATGCCGTCGCCGCGCTGGTGTGTTGCAGCCCGACAACCAGCAACGCCGGGCCGAGCGCACCACCGACGACGACGGCGACTGCGACCGGGCGCCAACTCGCCTGCAGCGCAGAGCGGCTGGGTGGAGCACGAAACGCCACGGGCGACACGGCGACGGCTGCTCCCAGATACAGCAACCCGGCGAGCACCAACGGGTTGACCTGCCCGACGAGTTCGGCCGCCAACGGCGTCGAGACCCCAAAGAGCAGCGCCGCAACCGAACACCGGACCACGCCGCGTGTGTTCATCGCCGTCGACTCCTCACCCCGTGAATGTGTGGCTCACGTGCCGTTGTGGACCGACTGTTGCCGGGCAGGCCCACCATGGTGGGCGCTGAGGGACTCGAACCCCCGACCCTCTCCTTGTAAGGGAGATGCTCTAGCCAACTGAGCTAAGCGCCCCAGACCCGGCGCACCGGGCGGACCAGAGATCCTACCGCTGCGCCTGGACGTCACCGCCGAGGGCGTCGCGGTCCCTTCGGGCCAGCGCCACCAGTGCCGATGCGGTCTCCGGCTGCAACTCGGGCAACGCCACCGGATCGAACCATCCCACGGCCGCGATCTCGGCGGGGTCGGCCACCGTGGCGTCGGGGTCAACCCCGGGACCCGGCCGGGCGCGGAACACCACGTCAACCCGGTGCAACCGTGACGCCACCACAACCGACGGCTCGCCCACGAGTTCGACCTCGATGCCGACCTCCTCGGCGACTTCGCGCCGGGCGCCATCGGCGGGATCCTCGTGGCGGGCCAACAGGCCGCCCGGGAGTCCCCACCCTTGTCGGTAGGTCTGGCGAATCAGCAGAATTCGCCCGTCGGTGCGTTCGACTCGACACATCGCCCCCACGGTGTACCCGGGGGTCCCTAGGCGCACCAGCCGACGCCGCAACCCGCGAGGGAGACGACCGAACAGCTGCAGGGCGAGACGGTGGACGTGGGTGCGCACACCTCAAGCGTACGGTGAGGCGCCCACAGCGCGCCCACCGGTTCGGTCGCTAACGATTGGGCGGGGTCGTGAAGCCGGCGCGTGCGGCGACGAGCGCCGCCCCGAGCTCGCCAGTTCCGGCAGCGACGGGGGTGCGCCGGTCAGCGGGATCGAGGGTGACGAGCGGCCGCCCCTCGGCGTCGACGACGAACGCCCCCGCTTCGAGACACACCAGCATCCCACCGAGGTAGTCCCACACCCCGTGGGCGTTCCACGAACAGTCGAGGTACCCGTCGAGCGTGCCGTCGGCCACCGCACACAGGTCGAGCGCGGCGGCGCCCATGGCCCGATACTGCTTCCACCCGAGGTAGTGCGGTGGGTAGCCGGACAGGCCGACCATGGCGGAACGCAACGTCGTCGCGGCCGACGGGGTGATCGGGACCCCGTCACGGGTGGCGCCGTGACCTGCCACGGCCTCGTAGCGCCGTCCGTGGGCGAGGTCGGCAACGAGTGCCACCCGGGCCTCGCCGTCCACCACAGCGCACAGGCTCGTGGCGAACCAGGGCACTCCCCGACTGGCGTTGGTCGAGCCGTCGAGGGGGTCGACGATCACCGTGACGCGCTGGTCGTCACGGGTGCGACCCGACTCCTCGCTCACCACCCCGACTCCTGCGGCGGCGAGGACGCCGAGCGCCGCCTCGTCGGCCACCAGGTCGGCGGCGTACTGACCGCGCTCACGGTCCACCATCGACCAGTCGGTGACCCCGGCCACCGCGTCAGCCACGGCGTCGGCGACGTCACCGAGCAGGACGACGAGTTGGTCGTCGGACCAGGAACGGTCTGGATCGGTGTGGGTCACACGCCGACGGTACCGGGCGCCGGTACCCGGCGGCGACCACGGTGCGCCGGTGGGGCCGTGGCGTGGCAGGCTTGGGTGGTGGCCGTCATCGACATCCCCGGGTTCGTCGCCGACCTGAAGTCCCATGCCGTGGACCATGGGTTCCACGTGCACGACGAACGCCACTTCATCGAGACGTATTCACTGCGTCAGATGTGGGAAGTCGAACTGCATCCCGAACAGGCGTGCGGTGGCCCCCTCGACCTGCACCTCGCCCTCGAGGTGGACCCCAGAGCCCTGCTGCAGTTCGAGGACCGCGTCGTCGAACTCGACGAAACCGACGAACCACCCACCGGGTTCTGGTTCCCCCTCGCCTTCAACTGGGCGCTGCCTCCCCTGCCGGCGGGGCCTGACCTGTTGGTGCTCGCCACCGAACTCGCTGAGATCGGTGGAACCGAGTTGCCCCTTGAGGTCTCCGCCATCGACTCGTACGCCACCGCCCTCGACGCCCCGGAACGGTCGCTGAGCATCGTGGCCCGCATCCAGGTCCCCCTCGACCGAATCCTGTTGGGCCAGGAACAGTTGTGTGACGTGCTCGACCGGTGCCACGGGGTGAGCATGTTTCTGTTGGACCGCGCCCCGATGTGGCTGGACGACCTGTGAGCCGCAACATCGAACACATCGAGTTCACCTTCGATGAGCGTGACGCCGTGGTGGTGGCCATGGGAGAACTGGTGTCCCGCCACACCGGGTGGGTCAACATCCAACCCATCGTGGACCCTGAACGCCTGCCCGCTCCCCCTTCGGGGTTGATCTCGGGGTGGCTGACTGGGGGGCTCCCTCCGCTTCCGGTCGGTACGTTCATGGCGCCGGTGGTCAAGCGCGGCGAGTTGACCCACGGGTCGGTGGGCCTCGCCCACAACGCCAACACCAAAGTCGCTCGTCGCCTCGTGGAGGCCGGGATCGTCGCTCCCGATGGTTGGCGGGCGGTGCAGGACAACGCCCGTCGAGGGGTGGTGATCCAGGTGCCACCCGACACCGACCCTGCCGTGGCGCTCGACTGGATCCTGCGATCCATTGAGGAACTGGCACGCGTCCCCACCGATCGGACCTACCGGGCCACCATCCACTCGTGATCGTCGGCCGCTAGGGTTCGGACATGCCCACGACCCAAGGCCGCAGCAACGACAAGTCCTCCCCGATCACCGCCCGTCGCGTGCTCGTGGCCCTCTTGGTGCTCGCCGCGTTGGCGTTCGTGGTGCAGAACACCAACACGGTGGACATCAAGTGGCTGATGTTCGGGTTCAGTGCACCGCAGTGGATGATGGCGGTGCTGCTGTTGGGTGTGGGGTTCGTGGTCGGCTGGTTCGTCGGCCGACCCAACCGCAAGGACTGACGCTCAACACGACGTTGGGGAACTCCGCTGACGGAGAGACTGCGTCGCCGCTAGTGCACCGGCTCGGCCGACGACGAACCCTCATCGACGTCACCGAGGACCAGTTGGGCGCCAACGCTCGGTTCGCCGCCGCTGGGATCGATGATCTCGCCGGTGAACAGGAAGTTCAACGCCTGGATCATGACGCCGGGTTCGGAACTGCCTGCGTCGTGCGGATCGAGCCCGTGGAGCCCGGGTGTGGGCGGAAGGTTCGTGGTGGGGGGTGCCGGGGTGCCGAAATCCCACACGGATAGCACCGAACGGGTGGTGGGCATGTCGCCCACGTCGTCGATGCCCCACATGGGTTCGACATCGCTGGAACGACCGTCACGCAACGCCGGCCGGCGCACCGCGGCACCGATGGTGCGGGCCAGCACCTCGGTGGAGACGTTGGGGACCTGATGGTCACCGAACGCCTCGATGAGCAGCACCGTCTTGGGGCTGACCCCCGGGTAGGGGTCGGCGGTGAGGTGCTGGACGTATCCGGCGTTCTCCCCCCGGTCCCACAGCAACTGGATGAGCTCAAGGGCCACCATGCGGTCTACGGGGTCCGGGTAGGCGCCGTGGAACACGTCTTCGAAGGCCAACCAGTTCACCGACCGGGGCAGCATCAGGTTGTAGGCGAGTCCCGGCACCCCGAACACGGCCCGCTGCCACTCGTCAGCCACGGCGCTCGCCACCCCACCGAGGATGCCGCCCTGACTGTTGCCGACGAACACCGATCCGTCGACGGCCAGTCGGGACGCACCGTCGGGCCCCTGGAACACGGGGTGGGAGGCGAACCCGTCGGGCCGGTTGGCGAGACGGGCCAAAAGGATGAACGCCAACTGGGACTGCTGGAGCCGGTCAGGGATGGACACGAAACGTGACAGGTCGCCGAGCACATCGGCGACGTTGGGAACGTCCTCGGTACACATGCCCACCCAGTCGGTGCCGCACACGTTGAGGTTGCCCAACGAGCAGATGCCGTCAAGCGTGTACACCTCGTCGCGACTCGACAGCAGACCGTGGCCGAACACCAGCGTGCCGCGTGCGGCGGGGTCCGAAGCGAACAGGAACGTGAACGGGGCGCGCCACGTCGGATACTCGGGGTTGAGCGTGGGTGTTCCCTCGGCGTCGAGCAGCATGCGTCCGCCGGGGGACCCGTCGTTGTCGAGGTAGTTCGGCACGCTGAACGTGCCCTGCACCGACACCGGGTCGCCCGAGTCGTCGACGTCGGTGACCTCGAACTCAGGCATGTACCCCTCAGCTGCGGCGACCATTGCCCGCAACCGGCTCGACAAGGAGGTGCTCGACGCCACCGGGAACGACCACACCAGCGGAAGCTCCATGGGCACCGGTGCACCGGTGGCGGTGACCAACGGGTCGATCTCCACCTGGTAACGGTGGCCTTCGGTGAGCGCCTTGGCCGGGTGGATCATCACCAGGTGGTGCCGCTCGGGGTCATAGGAGTTGAGCTCCGCCCAGTACGGCCAACGCTCCCCGGTGGTGAGGTCGGTGAGGCGCACTGCAACGTCGGCAGCCATCGACGCCCCGATGTTGGTGCTGTCGGGCACGCCGCTGCGGGTGAGATCCACCCCGGGCACGTGCACGAGGATGCGACTC
Organism: Bifidobacterium breve; assembly: GCA_945860545.1. Lineage (GTDB taxonomy): Bacteria > Actinomycetota > Acidimicrobiia > Acidimicrobiales > Acidimicrobilacustridaceae > M30B73. Next base: position 36,769 of record CAMAQM010000005.1, read on the forward strand.
GCCGGTGAGAAGCCGTCAGCAACGTTCTGCGCCGTGACGTCAATGGGGACCCCCGCCGAGTTGCGGGGGGTGGCCTCAGCGGGAATGGCGAGGCGCACCCCGGTGGGGGTGGTGGGGTCCGCAACGGTGAACCGCTCGTGGGGCCAGGGCAACAGTCCGCTCGACGGCGTCCAGATCTCATTTGTCATTCCGACAATCTCGCACATCTCGGTGACCGCCACCGACACTCCGGGCACCGCAACGACCGCTCCCCTACGCTTTGACCCGTGGAGGAGACACACCACACGTTCTGTCGCATCTGCGAGTCACTGTGCGGACTTGAGGTCACCGTCGACAACGGGACCGTGACACGAATCCGGCCCGACGAGCACCACGTCGGCACCGCAGGGTTCGCCTGCATCAAAGGGGTCAAGCAGCACAAGCTGTACGCCTCGCCCGACCGGCTCGAGCACCCGATGCGTCGCGACGGCGAAACGTGGTCGGCGGTGAGTTGGCCCGAGGCCGAGGCCGACATCGGGCAGCGGGTACGGGCCATCGTCGATCAACACGGCCCCAACGCGGTGGCCATGTACGTCGGGACCGCCGCAGGTTTCGGGGTGCTCCACCCGGTGTTCGCCCAAGGGTTCATGGACGGCATCGGGTCGGAATCCATGTTCGCCAGCGCCACCCAGGACTGTTCGAACAAGTTCGCCGCCGCCCGCGAGATCTACGGGTTCCCGTTCACCCAGCCGTTCCCCGACGTGGACCGCACCAACTGCCTCGTCGTCGTGGGGGCGAACCCCGTGGTGTCGAAATGGTCGTTCCTCCAGGTGGCCGACCCCACCAAACGGCTCCGCGAGATCGCCGAACGAGGCGGCCGAGTCATCGTGGTGGACCCCCGGTTCACCGAAACGGCGCGGGCCGCCACCGACCACGTGTTCATCCGGCCCGACACCGACGTGTTCTTCTACCTGTCGTTCCTCAACGAGGTGCTCGCCACGGGGCGCATCGACGAGGCACTGGTGGCGGACCACACCACCGGCATCGACGAGATCACCGAACTGGTGGCACCGTGGACACCGGAGCGCACCGCTGAGGTCACCGGCATCGAACCCGAGGTGCTGCGCAGCGTGGTCGCTGCCTACCTCGACGCCGACGGGGCGGCGCTCTACTCGTCCACCGGCGTCAACATGGGCTCCAATGGGGTACTGGCGTACTGGCTGCAAGAGGTCATCAACGCCGTGGCCGGCAACCTCGACCGCAGCGGCGGCACCCTGGTGGGCAAAGGCATTTTCGACTTCGCCAAGTTCGGCAAACGCACCGGCACACTCATGAGCGACGCCACGTCACGCATCGGCGGGTTCCGCAAGGTCAACGACGCGTTCCCCGGTGGCATCCTCGCCGATGAGATCCTCACGAACGGCCCCGGTCGCATCCGGGCGCTGTTCGTCACCGGGGGCAACCCGCTCATCACCATGGCCGACGCCGGCCGACTGCGCGAAGCGTTCGGTCAGCTCGAACTGCTCGTCACCGTCGACATCTACCGCAACGAGACCGGTTCACTGGCGCACTACACCCTGCCCGCCACCGACCCACTCCAGCGCGACGACCTGCCGTTCATCTTCCCGCTGGTGCTCGGCATGCAGTCAAGGCCCTACCTGCAGGCCACCCGGGCGGTCAGTGCCCCCCGGGGCGAACAACGCGACGAGGCCTCGATCTACCTGGCGCTGGGCAAGGCGTGCAATGCGCCCATCTTCGGTTCGAGACGGGCGCAGCGAATGCTTGAGCGCATGGCTGCCCGCCACGCCCGCCGACACGGTCTCGCCCACCCCACCGTGCCGTCCGAGAAGTTGTTGAACCTGCTTTTGCGGGTCACCCGCCAACCCGGGTTCCGCAAACTCCTCGGCCACCCGCACGGCCTCGCCCGTCCGCCGGCCCAACCCGGATCGTTCCTCGGGAAGCGCATCGTCACCGACGACCGCAGGGTGCATCTCGCCCCACAGCGCCTCATGTCGGCCGCCGGACGTCTCGACGCGGCGTTCAGCGCCGCCCTCGACCGGGCTGACCGCATGCTCCTCATCACCAAGCGGCACACCAAAACCCACAATTCGTGGACCCACAACCACCCCGAGATGGTGGCCAACGGGTTCACCACCAACCACCTCTACCTGCATCCCGCCGACGGGGAACGTCTCGGTCTCGGCGACGACGACCTCGCCGACGTGACGTCGGCGACCGCAACGGTCAGGGTCCCGGTCCGGCTCCACCACGAACTCATGGAAGGGGTGTGTGCCCTGCCCCACGGGTGGGGTCACCAGCACGCCACCGGACTGTCGGTGGCGTCGCGCACCACCGGGGTGAACGTGAACCTGCTCGCCGCGTCGGGACCCGACGCCATCGACCCCGTCTCGGGCATGTCGCACCTCACTGGGATCCCCGTCGACATCGCCCCAGCGACCGGTCCCCTCGACCCCGACTCGTGGTCGGGGATGCCCCCCGCCGAGACGCCGGTGGGTATCAGCTCACACTGAGGGTCGCGAGCGGGTCACTTGGCGGGCAACCCGGCGTCGGCGAAGGCCACACCCTTCCAGGTCCCGCCCTCGTCGACGAACACGTTGACCCGAGAGGTGGGGGTCTGGGCCACACCGTCCCTGTCGATCGATGCCCTGTAGGACACCACCAGTACGCCGGGCGCTGCGCTCACCGTGATGTCAGACACCTGTGGGTTCTCAAAGCACACCGACCCAATGACGTCGAGCACCTCGGACTTCGACTTGGCGCCGGTGGCGGTCACCGACTGGAACGCCGGGTCCAACAATGCGCCGTACCGCTCCACATCCCGCCCCTCGCAGTCGAGCGTGTCGTAGTACTCGTTCACCAACTGGGCACCAACCTGGTCGGCCGCCGCCTGATCGAGTGTCGGAGGCGTCGACGAGCACGCCGTGACCACGAGGGCAACAGTGGCGGCCAGAAGGGCAATGGGGCGGATGGTACGCATCGGGTTCACCTCGGTGCTCGGGATCCGGAACTGCCGGCGAACCTAGTACGGCTGCGCCGGTGGGCAGTCGACCTCAGGTGGGGGTCAGACGCTCCCGGAGTTCGCGTTTGAGGATCTTCCCCGTCGCACCGCGTGGAAGCGGTTCATCGGTGAACACCACGACAGAAGGCACCTTGAATGGAGCGAGATGGGTTGACAGGTGATGGCGCAGGTCCTGCTCGGTCAGCGTCTGCCCGGCACGCACCATGATCGCGGCGGCGACCTCCTCGCCGAGACGATCATGGGGAACGCCGAACACGGCAGCCTCGTGGACGGCGGGGTGGGTGTAGATGGCCGCTTCCACTTCGGCGCCGTACACGTTCTCCCCACCACGCAGGATCATGTCCTTGGCCCGGTCCTCCACGAACACGAACCCTTCGTCGTCGATACGGCCAATGTCACCGGTGCGCAACCAGCCGTCCACGATGGTCTCCGCCGTTGCCTCAGGACGGTTCCAGTAGCCACGGATGAGGTTCGGACCGCTGAACCAGATCTCCCCGACCTCGCCGGGGGGCAGGTCGTTTCCGTCGTCGTCACGCACCACCACCCCCATCACGGGCAGCACCCGGCCGGTCGAGCGCGGTTTGCGAAGGTAGTCATCAGCGGAGTTCTGCGGGCCGTAGGCGTTCGTCTCGGTCATGCCGTAACCGATGCCCGGGCGGCCGTTGCGAAATCCGCGCTCGACCCGGTCGACGAGTTCGGGTGGGGCGGGAGCGCCGCCACCGCCGACGGACAACAGCGAACTCGTGTCGGTTGAAGCGAACGTGGAGGCCTCAAGCAGGTCCCAACTCATGGTGGGGACCCCCACGAAGTGGGTGACCCGTTCACGTTCGATGAGTTGCAACGCCCGCTCGGCGTCCCACTTGTAGAGCATCACGAGTTTGCAGCCGCTGGCCACGCAGCTCAGCATCACCGGCACCAGTCCGGTCACGTGGAACAGCGGCACCACGAGAATGAACGTGGTCGTCCACGGGTGCGGTTCACGTGGCGGGTCCATGGCGGCGTTCACCCGGGCACGGGCCCCATACGACATGAGGGCGTGAACGACCGCCCGGTGGGTCGACACCGCACCCTTGGGGTGACCGGTGGTGCCCGAGGTGTACAGGATTATGGCGTCGTCATCGGTGGTGGGCGCCTGGGCCGGGGGTCCGGCATTGGCCACCACCACCTCGTCGAATGCGTCGACCCCGGGGAACGGATCTGACGCCGAGCGGACGACCACCCCGGTGATGCCAAGCACGTCAAGGGATCCGGCGGCGCGTTCGATGCGTTCGGTGTCCGCCACGAGCAGGCGAGCTCCCGAGTCCTCGAGCCCGTAGTGGAGCTCTTCGGCCACCCACCAGGCGTTCATGCACACGGCGACGGCCCCAACGGACACGGTGGCGGCGAACGCCACGATCCACTCGGGGTAGTTGCGCATGGCGATCGCCACCCGGTCTCCCGGAGCGATCCCGTACCGTTCGACGAGGGCGGTGGCGAACCCGTCGATGCGGGCGAGTACCTCACCAATGGTGAACACCTCGTCTTCGAACACGAGGAACGCTGCGTCGGGGTCGCGTTGCCGCAACGAGCCGAACAGGTCCCGCAAGGTTGCTGGTGCCCGGGCGAAGACCCGTTCGGAGCGGCCGTTGCGCACGACCTCGACCGTTTCGTACGGACCATCGGGCCCGAGAACCGCGGCCACGGCCTCATCCCACGTCACATTGCACCCCCCTGCACGCCCCTCGGGGCGGCGACTAGTTCCTGACGAACAACAACTGGAACTCCACGGTGGCGATGTCCGCAACCGACAACACGATCGGTGCCGATGGCGGCACGACGTTGTAGTCCGTGAAGGCGATGTCGAACGCTCCCACCACCACGATGGTCCCATCCACAAGTTGGGCCTCGATGGGGACCTGCACCGGCCGGGTGACACCATGAGCGGTGAATTCGCCCTTGACGGTGACCGACACGGGTGACCCCGCCGCTGCACCGGGGCCGAGGGTGACCGGTTCGGTCAGCGTGAACGTGGCGGCGGGGAACTGCTGGGTCTCGAGAGCCAGTTGCACCCGGTTGTCGCGGCGGGCCTCGTCGGTGGTGATCGAGGTCATGTCCACCGTGAACTCCGCTGCGGTCAACTCGTCACCGGCGATGGTGAGCGACCCGGTGACCTCTCCGGTGCGGCCCACAGCGGTGGTGGACCCGATGTTGGCAAGTTCCTCCTCGACCCGGAACCCGGCGAACGATCCGGTGGCGGACTGGAAGTCGAAGGTGCCCGTCTCGGTGTCAAGGGTCCAGGCCCCGTCAACCGAACCGGTCCCCGACACCGGGTCCACCGAACCGTTGGCTGCCTCCACCTGTTCGGTTGCCGTGGACAGGTTGACCTGTTCGGGTGCGTCGTCGCGAAGGAACCACCACAACGCTCCACCGACCACGACGACCGCCACAACAATGACCACGACGACCACGGACTTCTTTGACACGACCGCACCTCCACCCAGCGGGTCCTCCCCGACTCCGGACCCGCAGGCTACCGGCCAGAACCAACCGACTGCTGCGGCAAGGTGGTTGCCGTCCGTTGATGACGGCGGCGAGCGTCCCGGGAGGACGTGTCGGGGTTGACCGGTCATCCCCCCTCGCCCGGCTGCGCTACGGTGGGCCGGGTGAGCCGGCCTATGAGCAGCGTGTTCTCGCTGATCGGCTTGCTCCTCGTCGCCGCCCCCTCGGCGGTGGCCGCCCACTGCAGCGGGTATGAACTCGTGAGCCGTTTCGAGTCGGTGCTGGGCCCGCTTGGTACTGACCCCCACGCTCACCACAGCGTCGGAACCGACGTCCACACCCAGCACCTCCCACTCATCCCGATCACGACCGGGGCGCTCCTGGTGGGGTCGCTGGCTCTTCTGACGGTCGTGCTCGCCGGACGTCGACTCGGCGGCTTGCCCCGCATTGACCTCACCGAACTCGTAGTCGCCCAGTTCGCCGTGGTCGCAACCATTGAACTCGGCGGACTAGCCACTGGCATGTCGCCTCGCGCCGCCCTGGTCATCGCCGGCATGCTCCTGCAGGTCCCCGTTGCCATCGCCATCTTCCACCTCGCACGCCACGTCCGACGTCTCGTGGCCCGCCTCATCGCCGGGCCTCGGCCGGCGCTCACCGCCGAAGCGCCTGAGACCTTCACACCCGCACCTCTCACCCCGGTCCGGCGCATCGTCTGGGCCACCCCTGGCACCGTTCGGGGACCTCCTGTCAGCGCAGCCAGCCCAAACCGGCTGCGCACGTGCGTTGCCGGCTGACCACTGACAACGATCAATCGACAGGAGTTCAATCATGAATCGCAAGACTGTTGCGCGCGCCGCGCTCGGCGCGCTCGTCGCCATGGGCCTTCTCGCCGTGGCCAACCCCGCTGGGGCCCACACCACCGTGACCCCAAGCGAAGCCTCTGCAGGCGGGTACACCACGGTGTACTTCCAGGTTCCGCACGGCTGTGACGGCGAACCCACCAACGTGGTGTCGGTCCAGCTGACCGAGGACATCCAGTCGGTCAAGGCCGAGATGGTTCCGGGGTGGACGGCGACCTACACCAAGGCGCCGCTGTCCCAGCCGTTCGAGTCCTACGGCCGACAGATCACCGAGTACGTCTCGGCCATCACCTGGACTGCGGACGGGGCACCACTTCCCGACGACCAGTTCATGCGCTTCGGCGTCTCGATGAAGGTGCCGGACGCCCCCGGCGAGCAGTTGCTGCTCCCGTCGGTGCAGACGTGCCCTTCAGGAGCCCAGGAAGCGTGGATCGACCCCAATCCTGACAGTGAGCACCCCGCTCCTCAACTGACGCTCACCGCAGCGTCGGGCGATGGTCATGGTGGCGGCTCGGGGATGGCCGATAACGCGTCGACCACTGAGACCGCAGCAGCGACGACGACCTCTGAATCGTCGAGCAGTCCCGCTGCACTCATCGTGGCGATCATCGCCCTGGTCGTGGCAGCCATTGCCGGAGTGGTGGCAATCGGAAACCGCAAGCAAGCCAGCTGAGAATGGGGAAGGAGACAGCCATGGAAAACCACGAACCCCAATCCCGCTCACTGCGGACCCGACGAGGCTCCCGCCTCGTAAGTGCCGGAGTGATCGCCGGTGCACTGGTGGTTGGATCGGTGGCCTGCTCAAGCGGTGAGACGGCCACCGAGACGAGCACCACGTCGGCTCCTTCGACGACCGCCGCAACCGCGGCGCTCGTCTCGGTGTCGGATCCGTGGGCCCGGCAATCACCGATGATGGCGAGCATGGGGGCTGCCTACATGAACCTCGTCGGTGGAGACACCGACGATGCCCTCGTGAGCGCCAGCGTGCCCACCTCGGTGGCTGCGTCGGTGGAACTGCATGAGACCACCATGTCCGATGAGTCCGCCGGCGACAGTTCGATGGATGACTCCATGGATGACTCGATGGGCGATTCCATGAATGACTCCATGAACGGTGGCGGCATGATGACCATGAAGCAGGTGACGTCGATCCCGGTACCGGCAGGCCAGACGGTCAAGCTGGAGCCGGGCGGTTACCACGTCATGCTCATCGACCTCGCCGGTCCACTCACCCCGGGAACCACCCTTGAGCTCACCCTGACCTTCGCCAGCGGTGAAACCCTCACGGTGCCCACCGAGGTACGGGCCGCCTAGCCAATACCCCGTGCGATGCGGCCCCGCTGGCACATGCCGGCGGGGCCGCATCGCACAATCAGGCCGCTCGGTCCCCTGACCATGTCGGTATCCACACGGCCTGAGCGCGTTGCGATCCTGCTACGCGGGGGCGCCCCGACGGCGCGCCGACCACAGGAGAACCACCCCGAGGCCTACGAGTCCCACAGCAAGCCACGCTGGACCGAATCCTCCGAGGCCGGTTGCCGGCAGACCCCCCGCACCCGGCTCGTAGCGGTTGGTCACCACCACCCGGGTGGGTCCACTCACCGTGAACGCATCCGGTGTCTGACCACCGCTGACGACAATCTGTGTCGATACTGCGCCTCGTGCGTCGGGCTCAGTGACCGAACAGGTTGCCCCGACCGGAACCGCCACCTGAACCGACGCTCCAGCGGAGATCTCGAGGCGGGAGGAAGGATCGCCGGTCATGGCGAAGGGGGCACCACTACCCGAGAGGTTCAGGCGTGACGAGCCGACGGCGCAGTCGAGATTGATCACGAACGATCCACCGGGCCCGACGCCGTCGAGTTCCTTGGCGACCTCAACCACGGCGAGAGGGAACTCGTTGGTGGCCACCACGTCGACAGCCGGTTGGTCGACGGCGGGGATGGTTACGGTGCCCACCGCACGGGGCACGTCACCGTCCGCCGAACCGTCGTTGACCTCGGTCACGGTGCACACGGCACCGACCGGGATCGGGTTCACGTACCCCACCAGTTGGTCGACGTCGAGCACCAACTCGGGGTACCCGGGCAGGTCATAGCCTGCCAGCGTGCACGTCGTGGCGAACCTGAACGGTCCTGTCGCCCAACGCACCCCGTCGCCAGCGAGCACCTTGGTGACCCGGATACCGGACTCGTCGGCGCCGGCCCGGCTGCCGCCGGGTTCGTAGGTGTTCGTGGCGGTGATCGTCACGTCCTGGTCCATAGCGTCGATGGTGACCTTGGCGTTCACCGTGGCGCTCACCGCCACCTCGGTGGCACCCACCGTGTCGGTCTCCGTCGCCCAGCACCGCGACCCGAGCGGAACCGTGTCGTCGATGAGCGTCGACTCACCACCGGCGAGCACGACGGTCTCATCGATGAACACCTGCGTCCCGTCACCGTTGACGAGGTCTCGTTCGCACTGGACCCGAAGAGTGAAAAGGGCGCCAGCCATTGGTGCCGCTGCGGATCCGTTGAGCACTTTGGCCACGCTGATCGATCCGGCCGGGTAGTCGTTGGTCACGGTGACCTCAACGGGTCCGGGCGGTTCCGGGTCGTAACTGGGAATGACGAACGATCCCGCCGGGGAGACGGTGGAGCCTGCGGCGTCGCCGGGGTTGGGCTCGGTGACCGTGCAGAGGTAGCCGGCGGGGATCGGGCTGACCGTGCCGGTCAGGTCGTCGGGCCACAGGGTGAGCTCTTCGATCACGGGATCGAGCCCACCGAGCGGGTCGGTGCACGCCACCCGAACGAGGTATGGGCCTTGAGCCCACTGTGATGCTGCCCCGTCGAGTTCCTTGGTGACCAGCACCCCACCGGTGGTGTACGTGTTGGTCACCTCAACCTCAGTGCCAGGAAGGGCCTGGGGGTTGTTGGGGTCGAACTCGTCGACGAGCACCGTGACGGTCGTTCCCTCCTCGGTTGGAGCGTTGGAGGGGGCCATGGTCACCTCCATGGCCTCGCGGGTCTCGGTCTCGGTCACGTCACAGGTGGTTCCCACCGGCAGGTCACCGATGGTGGCCGACTCGCCGTCGTTGAGTGCCAGCTGTTGGGGGAACCCGGGCAACAGGTCCGACGGCCCGGGGAACGCACAACTCACATCGAAAAGGTACGGCCCGGGAATCGGCACCGGCTGCACGTCGTCCCACACGACCGCCTTGGACACGGTGAGCGCTCCGGTGTCGAACTCGTTGATCACCGCCACGGGTGCGGGGTCGTTGGCGTTGATACCGACGACTGCAGCGCTCTCCTCGCCCGCCATGTTCGACTGCCCGCCCTGGGAGTTCGTCTCCCACACCCGACACGTCGCGGCATCAGGCACCAACGGACCGGTGTAGCTGCCGCCGTCGACGAGGGTGAACGTCCCTGACGCCACCTCGGTCACCACCTCGTCGGGGGTGGTGACCTCACAGATGTAGGCCATCTGGAATGGCTCAAGCGGCACTCCCGGGGGGAGTCCTTCGACGGTCTTGTTGGCGACGAAGGTCCCCAGTGGCATCCCCACGCCGACCTTGAGTGGTTCGGTGGCGGGGAGCACCGTGGTCTGGCCGCCGGGCAGACGGAAACTTGGACGGTAGGCGAACGAGTTCCACGCCACAGGCTCACCCAGCGACGACGTGAGGTCGATCGGCGCCCGCATCGACCACACCAGTGAGAACGACTCACCGGGGTCCAACAGGTCGTTGGCGGGGAACGACATGGTGGTCCGGAACCCGGTGACGCTCGCCCCGAACGGGGCGTTGAACGCCGACGGCGGGCACGTATCCGCCGGCGGTCGGGCCAGGTTCGCCGTGCAGAAGGCCGAACTGGGGAAACCGGCGGTGGTGTAGCCGGTGGTCACGCCCGGGTAGTCCTCAACGTTGGTGACTCCGCTGAGCATGGTGGGGCGCTGGTTCCATTGGGTGCCGCGGGCCTGTCCCGACAACAACACCCCGACGTCACCCTGCACCGGGAGTCCATCGACGAGGACGATCTCCGTTGCGGGGTTGGTGCCGCTGTTCACGCCACGGATCAGGTAGTCGATGGTGCCCCCGGCGGGGACCCGGGCCGTGCACGGGTAACGGGTGTAGACCCGGTCGTCGTTGACGTAGCGCGGGCAGCTCGGATCGTCGGGGGACACGATCTGGCCTGCAGCGTTGCGCAACCCGAGACCAGGATCGGCGGCAATCCACTTCTCGGCGATGAAGTCGTCGCCCGCCAGCGTCGTCACCGTGGTCGCCCCGGTGCAGAACCGGCCCTGGCCGTAGAGGGCATTGTTCACCACCGACGTTCCTGCGCAACCAAGGTCGGGATCGGAACCGCTGGCGCCGGCGGTGTTGGTCAGGACCTCACCGGCGAGCACCCCAGGGGTCAGCACCACGTTGAACTGCAGTTCGATGCGACCGCCGGGAGGCAAGCTCCAGTTCGGGAACGACCACGACAGACGGCACACCCGGTTCACGTCGGTGCAGCCCGGCACCGGCGGGGACACCGGACTGCCGACCTCGGGAGTGAACACCACCGATGACGGTGGGTTCACCCCGGCGGGCAGCACGTAGTTGATCAGGTAGGGCGCGCCCGGGCTGCCCCCGGTGATAGTGGGGTCGAAGGTCAGCCCGGCGGGGAGTGGATCGACGACGACAGGGTTGGTGACGTTGTCGGTACCGGTGTTGGTGGTGACCAAACTGATGGGTGCGACGTCGCCGGGACCGATGCGGCTCTCGGGGCCCTTCGACAGCGACAGCGTCGGGGTGCCCTCGGTGACGGTCACGGTGGCTGACGCCGGCGGAATGGCGAACGTCGTGCCAGAAGGCTGCAACTGGGATTCACCAGCGGCGTCGGAAGTGTTGAGCAAACTCGCCGGGATCGGGGAAGCGGGGTTTGAAGCCAATGTCTGGCGAACCTTGACACGGAAACACACCGTGGCGTTCGGGCATCCGCCACTCGTCGGGTAGTTCGGTGACGGCAACAACTCGTACCCGTTGTTCGAGTTGGTGAACGTGAATCGCAGACCCTTCACTGATGCGGGCAGCACGCCTGACGGCAGGCCTGGGGTGGCCGAGGCGGTGCGGGTGCCGACCACCCAGATCCCGTTGGTGCAGTTCGCCACCGACGTGCAGGCATCCACCTGCACCCTGTTGGCTCCGACAGGGAAATTCACCCGGATCTGCCCGGAGTAGTCGACAGCGTCGAAGAAGTCCGTGTCGACGTCGGTGACCACGAGACGCTTGAGGTTCAGGGTGCCCGTGTTGGTGACCCGGTGACGCACGTCCATGATCTGGTCGGCGAGGCCCGGTTTGGGTCGGACGACCGTGGACGGCACCAGGCTCTTGTTGAACGACCCACCCGAACTCGGAGGGGCCGCCGAGATGGTCGGACCACAGAAGGTCTGTGATGGGGTGTCGATCCCGACCGCAGCACAGTTTCGGAACGTGGCGGACGGGGACACACCGTCACGGAGACGCACGGAGTACGCCACCCGGAACGTGTCCCCCACCCCGAGGTTGCCGGTGACACGAACCCGGATCCCGGTGGCTCGGGCCAGGAGCGCCGTGTCGGTGCCGACGTAGGGCACGTAGTCAGCGACCGTGGGGTCGTAGACCTCGAGATCGCTGGCCGGTGAGGCCGTCACGGCACGCAGGCTGGTGAGTCGCACCACCCCGAACGGGTTGGCTGACGCCGACGGGTCCGGCGGGTCGACGAGCACCACGTTGGTCACCGGCACGTTGCCCGAGTTGCGGAACGAAAGATTGAAGGTCAGGTCCTGGCCGGGGGTCATGGTTGTGACCCCGTTGGTCGACTTCGTGCCACTGCCCACCGCAGGGTTCGGAGCGACCACGGCCACCGACGCACAGGCGTCGCTGGTGGCCGACCCGGTGCCGTCCACCTCGGACGACAGCGTCACCTCGGCACAGTTGGTCAGTCCCCCATCGGTGACATCCGCCATCGCCGCACCCGGGGCGGTGCCGTGCAACTCGAGGATGCCCGCAGCCCCCGGCGCGATGACGGCGGTCTGCCCACCGGACACGCCGGTGAACGTGACGCTGACCGATGCGGCGGCCACCCCGGCGGTACAACCGAGGTCAGCCAGGTTCACGAGGTCGCCGGACGCCGGGCGGGCAAGGATCTGCGGTGCGGGATCGGCACCGCTGCGGCAGTCCACGGCCACCTCGGCTGAGGTCGCCCCCGCCGGGAAGGTGATGCGACCCCGGGTGACATCGACCTTGGCGAAGTCGGTCACGGCGCTCGGGCTCGGTTCGCGCAGTCGCATCACCGAAACCGGGAACGCCGAGTCGTTGGTGGCGGTTATCCGCATCGACACCCCGGAGTCCTGCCCCGCAACCACATTCCCGTCGGCGCGGTAATCGCCGTTGCTGTCAGCGAAGAACGCCTTGTTCGCCGTGACCCGAACGTCACCGGGCTGAATGGCGTAGGTGGCACACACGTCGGTGCCCGCCGTGCTCGCCCCACCAACGGCCCGCACCGAAGGGGCAGCGCAGTTCGTCACCAGCTCGGTGGTGGTGGGTTCGAGCGGCGCTCCGCTGGTCCGATAGGTGGAGCGCAGCACGACGGGGACCCGCACGGCCGACGGCGTGGGGCTGTAGGGAAGCAGCGCCCCCCCGCTGTCAGTGAACCGGTAGCGGATACCGGTCACGTCGGCGGCGGCGACCCCACCGGGCAACACCAACGCCGGTCCGGCCTGCGCAAGGGATGCCACCCAGTCCGAGTCGGTGCACGCAGTTCCCACGGGAAGCTGACACGTCTCAACCACGACCCGGTTGGCACCATCGGGGAAGCTGTCCACGACCCCGACACCCGTGAGATCGAACCGTTCGAATGTTGCTGCCGTCGTGTCGGCAACTCTGACCTCGTTCACCGGGGACGAACTCGTAGACGTGTTGCGCACTCCGAGAATGATCTCGCTCGGTGCCGCCGACCCGGCCAGGCCACTGTCGGGCGACCACGACTTGGTGGCCACCGCGTCGTAACGGACCGGGATGACGGCGGTGACGTCCGCTGTGTCCTGCGCCGGTTCGGCGAGATCGGCGGTGGCGGTTGCCGTGTTGGTGATGACCTGGCCGTCGATGACCGCCGTCTCCGACGGGAGGCGCATCCCGATGGCGATGGCCTGTGACGACCCGGCGGGGAGACCCACCTGTCCGCCTCCGAGGGGCACCACGAAGGTCACGCGCAACAGCCGGGTTGCCGGGTTCCAATCCACGGTCCTCTGACTGTTCGAGGTGGGTAGCGACGTCACGTCGAATTCAGCGGGCAGGACATCCTCGACGACGAGGTTGGCGCACGGCACCTCAAGTGATGAACACGACACGACCACACGGAATTCGGTCTCCTGGCCGGGAGCGAGAGTGTCGGGGCTGGCCTGCTTGTCGAGACCCACCACCGCCGTGCCGTTCGCTGGCGCAACCGTGACCTCGCTGGTTGACGTCGGGTCGTCGGTGGACGCCGCCACCGTCGGCACGGTTGGAAGACCGAGCAGAAGCGTGGCCACCACCACGAGAGCGGCGGCGAATGATGCGCTACGTCGACGAGGAGCGAGCATGTCGTAAACCTTCACGTCAGCGGGAGACCGCTGCTGAACATGCGGACTCGGGGACCGCCAGAGTGTAGGTGGCGGCCCCCGTTGGCGCGAAGCGAGGTGGGCCAGGGTGGGATCGAACCACCGACCGAGCGATCATGAGTGCCGCAAACCCTGTCCGCCCAGTCCATCAGGTGCGGAATCATGCAGTTGTGTGCGGTTCGACCATCCCACCAGTCCGATGATTCCGGCCTGTCCGATGTGTTGGTGGGATGAGTCTGTGGGATGACGTCTGGGGCAGGAGCACCGGCGATCCGCGGGTCGCGCTTGGTACCGTTCCCCCATGAGACAGCGTTCCTCACCGCCTGTCAGCTGGGTTGTGCCCGACGGCAAGCAGGACTGGCTTGTCGGGACCGGTGCCACACCCGCCGAACGAACCCTGATGTGGGCTGCGTCGCTCGGCGGGGTCGCGCTCTACGGATGGGCGTGGACCACGGACCAGTACCAGTGGGGATGGTGGCAGTACCTGCTCGCCATGGTCGTGGCCGCCGACCTCTTCGGCGGTGCGGTCGCCAACGCCACGAACTCCGCCAAGCGCCAGTACTTCGGCCCGCTGTCGCCCGACGCCGGTCCGGCTGGTCGCCTCGTCCACCGACAGCTGCTGTTTGCCGCAATCCACGTGTACCCATTCCTCGTGGTCGGCCTGTTCCCCGGAGGAACCTGGCTCTGGGCCATCGGCTTCTACGGCGGCATGCTGGCGTCGGTGACCCTCCTCGACCGATGGTGTCCGGTCTATCTACAACGGCCCGTTGCGGTGCTCGTCCTCGTCGCCGCCGTTGTCGGCAACGCCCTCGTTGCCGCTCCCGAAGGCTGGGCGTGGTTCATCCCGGTGTTCGTGGCGAAACTCGTCGTTGGGCACGCTGTCCGCGAGGAGCCCTATCGGCCAGCGGAGACTGATTTCCCGGCTGACCGGCCTGCGGGACGTGGCGCCGGGCGAGGAGCATGATGCCGCCCACCTGGCATGAGAAGCTGAACCGCCCTCAGGACCCGAAACGGAAGCGGCTCGACAAGGCCTTCGCCGGCATTCCTGCCGGCGAGATGCTCTACATCTCGACGCCGCGTGAGATCGACGGCCTCATCGGCACGATTCCCGAAGGGGAGACACTCGACGTTCACGAGTTGCGTCGACGACTGGCCGAGGCCAACGACGCCGATGCCACCTGCCCGACAACGACGGCCATCTTCCTCCGGATCGTGGCGGAGGCAGCACTCGACGAGATCGCAGATGGAGCCGACTGGGCCGACGTCACGCCCTTCTGGCGCGTCATCGACCCCGACGGGCCGATCGCAGACCGGCTCTCATGCGGACGCGAGACGGTGCGGGACCTCC
The DNA here is from genome assembly GCA_945860545.1 of Bifidobacterium breve. Lineage (GTDB taxonomy): Bacteria > Actinomycetota > Acidimicrobiia > Acidimicrobiales > Acidimicrobilacustridaceae > M30B73. The sequence goes on from CAMAQM010000005.1 coordinate 52,070, forward strand.
GGCTCCAGGAGGCCGGCTGACCCAGCCGGAGAGTGGGCCAGGGTGGGATCGAACCACCGACCGAGCGATTATGAGTCGCCTGCTCTAACCACTGAGCTACTGGCCCCGTGGCAACGGTATACGGTGCCCGCCATGGCAACCCATGACAACGCCGGGACGACTCCCCCGCTCACGATCACCGACGTGACGCTCGACGGCACCCCCACCGCACTGCGGTGCGTCAACGGACTCATTGATGCCATCGGGCCGGAGGTGACGGCCCAGCCCGGCGACGACGTGATCAACGGGTCCGGTATGGCGGTCATGCCCGGTCTCGTCAACGCCCACACGCACGCCGCCATGACGCTGCTGCGCGGTTACGGCGACGACCTGCCACTCATGGAGTGGCTCCAGACCCGCATCTGGCCGGCGGAGGCATCACTCGAACCCGACGACGTCTACTGGGGGACGCGACTAGCAACCATTGAGATGCTGCGGTCGGGCACCACCGGGTTCGTCGACATGTACTGGCACGGCCCGTCGGTCGCCCGTGCGGTGGCCGACTCGGGTATGCGGGCGGTGGTGTCGAGCGTATTCATCGACGGTGGCGACCCAGCCCGAGGTGCCGCGCAGCGATCCGCTGTGATCGACGACGTCGAGGCCATCGGATCGTACGGCCCACTCATCACGCCAGCGCTCGGACCGCACGCCATGTACACCGTCAGCCCCGAATCACTCGAGTGGATGGGAGGCGTCGCCGCCGAGCGGGGTCTGCCGGTGCACATCCACCTGTCGGAGACTCAAGGCGAGGTGAACGACTGTGTGGCTGCCCACGGGGTTCGCCCACCGGCGCTGCTGGATCGTTGCGGTCTGCTCGGGGCGAGCACGGTGTGCGCCCACGGCAACTGGCTGAACCACGACGAACTCGACCTGCTCGCCGAGCGGGGGGTGACCGTGGCCACCAACCCGGTGTCGAACCTGAAGTTGGCGACCGGACAGATTTTCGATCATCCCGAGGCGCGACGGCGGGGGGTGCATGTTGGGCTCGGCACCGACGGCACGGCGTCGAACAACAGTCTCGACCTGCTCGACGACGTCAAGGTGTTCGCCCTGTGGCACAAAAACGCAACCGGTGATCCCGCTGTCCTGCCCGCCGACGAGGCGTTGGCCGTCGCGTCGGGCGCATGTTCTCCGCTGCTCGGTGGCGGACCGATCGAGGTGGGGCGTCGGGCTGACCTGGTGCTGGTACGCACCGACTCCGTTGAAATGACCCCGTCACCGCTGCCGGCCGCCCTCGTCTACGGAGCCACCGGACACCTGGTGGACACGGCGGTGGTGGCGGGCCGGGTGGTCATGGCGAACCGTGTCGTGCCGGGCACCGATGAGGTGCTCGCCGAGGTGCGTACACGAGCCGCCCGACTACGGACGCACTGAGCGGCACCGAACTGGTCCACGATGTGGCTCCGGGGGTGGGGCTCGAACCCACGACCTAGCGGTTAACAGCCGCTTGCTCTGCCAGCTGAGCTACCCCGGAAAGCGCTTCCGACCCTAGCAGCGGCAGGGCTGCTCACTCACCTTCGAAATAGTCCCGGAGTTTCTGGCTGCGGTTCGGATTCCGAAGCTTCGCCAGGGTCTTGGATTCGATCTGGCGGATCCGTTCTCTGGTCACCCCGAAGTGACGACCCACCTCCTCAAGGGTGTGGGGCTGGCCGTCGTCGAGACCGAACCGCATCCGGACGACTTCCTGTTCACGTTCGGAGAGTTCGGCGAGGGTTTCGGCCAACGTGTCATTGAGCATGCGCCGGGCGGCGGACTCGGCGGGGGCTTCACTGTCCACGTCGGCGATGAAGTCCGACAGGCTCACCCCGTCGGACTCGCCCACGCTCTGGTCGAGCGAGAGCGGATCTTGGGCCATGCGCAACATGTCGCGGACCCTCTCCGGTGGCAGGTCCACCACTGCGGCCACCTCTTCAATGCTGGGTTCCCGCTCGAGGTCCTGGGACAACTGTCGTTGCACCAGCAACACCCGGTTGATCGCTTCCACCATGTGGACGGGGATCCGGATGGTGCGGCCCTGGTCGGCGATCGCACGGGTCACCGCCTGGCGGATCCACCAGGTGGCATAGGTGGAGAACTTGAAACCCTTGGAGTAGTCGAACTTCTCGACCGCCCGCATCAACCCGAGGTTCCCCTCCTGGATGAGGTCGAGCAACGGCAGGCCCCGGTTGGCGTACCGCTTGGCGATGGAGACCACCAGCCGCAGGTTGGCCTGGGTGAGGTGAGCGCGGGCGTCCTTGCCGTCTCGAACCACCGCAGCGAGGTGGCGTCGCTGATCGGGCGCCATGGACTCGAGCGTGCCCGCCGTGCGGGCGTCGAGCAGTTCTCCGGCGGCGAGACATCCGGCTTCGATGCGTTGGGCGAGTGCCACCTCCTCAGGCCGGGTGAGGAGTGGGACCCGCGAGATCTCCTTGAGGTAGAGCCGGACCGAATCGGCCGACAGGGCGGCGTCGGGCGAGACCGAGCGGTACGAGTCGCGGGTCACCCCACGACGGCGCACCACGCTGAGCGTGCCCGGGCTCGACGACTCGAGCTGTCGCAACATCCGTTCGTCGACGAGGTCCAACAGCAGTCGCGCCGGCGGCCGGACCGCACCGGGGGTGGCCTGATCGTCGGGGTCGGCGGGAGCGCCGTCGGGAACGTTCGGTTCGGGTTGTCGTCGGGGGGCGGTCATGTCCGTCCCTCGTGCCGGTCAATGAGCCAACCCAGAAGCACCGGTGCGGCGTCGGGGGCGGTGCGCGGGTCCCGCAGGGCTTCAAGGAGGGGTTTCAGCCACGCCACCACCCCGGCCAACTCGAGGGCCCGCTCATCGCCGGACATGCGGGCCTCGTTGCCCAGCACCGCGAGTTGCCGCTGGCCGGCTGCCTCGGCGAGTCGTTCGATGACCTCGGCCGGTTCGGACACGGGTTGTTCCACCCCGAGGCGCTGGAGCAACGCCAGGACCTCATCTGAGGTGTCGGCGAGCTGGCCGACCCGCCACTGGGCGTCTCGCAGTGACCGGTAGGCGTCGAGACACAGCGGGTCGGCGAACAGGGCGTCGTGGAGGGATTCGGCGAGATCCTCGGGCTGGGCCAGCACCAGACGCAACGCCTCGAGTTCTGGTGAGTCGTGCAGCACCGCCACGGTCGCCACGGCGGCGCGCTCCTCCCCCGCCGCACCGGACTGGCCGCGATCGGGGCGAGCGCCTGCGGCCCGACCACGCCCGGCGAGACGGGTGCGCAACTCGTCGGGCGGGAGACGCAGGCGGTCGGCGAGGTCCATCACGTACTGGTCGCGCACCAGCGGATCGGGGTGCGAACCGATGACCTCGAGTGCGGCGGTGGCGGCGCGGGCCCGGGCTTCGGCGGTGGCGAGGTCCCGGCCGGCGAGGACCCGCTCCACTCGAAACCGCAGGAACGGGATGGCGTTGGTGACAGCGGCGCGCAACGCGTCGGGGTCGGTACGGGCAAGGTCCCCCGGATCGCTGCCGGCGGGCATGGCCGCCACCGAAACCTCAAGGCCGTGGCGCTGTTCCCATTCATGGAAGCGTTCGGCGGCGTTCTGGCCGGCGGCGTCAGCGTCGAAGGCCAGAACGACCCGCGAGGCGTAACTGCGCAGGGTGCGCACGTGGTCCTCGGTCAGGGCGGTCCCACAGGTCGCCACCGCCCGGCCCACTCCCACTGCGGCGAACCCGATGACGTCGGTGTACCCCTCGCACACGATGGCCTCATCGGCGTTGACGATCTCGGCCTTGGCCCAGTTCAGCCCGTAGAGCACCCGTGACTTGTCGTAGATGGGACTGCCCGACGAGTTCTTGTACTTGGGTCCCTCGTTACCGGGCATGAGTCGGCCGCCGAAGGCCACCGGGTCGCCGTTGGCGTTGAAGATGGGGAACAGCACCCGACCCCGAAAGGCGTCGGTGGGGCGCCCCCGCTGGTTCATGAATGCCAGGCCCGCCTCGACCAGCAACTCCTTGGGTTGGGGCAAGGCCCGCACCAGGGTGTCCCATGCGTCGGGCGCCCAGCCGAGGCGGTAGTGACGGACCTCGTCGCCGCTGAAGCCGCGGCTGCGCAGGTACTTGCGGGCGGCGGCGGCGTCGGGTGATTCGAGAAGTCGCTGATGGTAGAAGTCGACGGCGGCTTCCATGGCCTCCACGAGCCGCGACCGCCGCTTGCGATTCTCCCCGTCGCGTGCGTCGGTATAACGCAGCGTGATGTTGGACCGCGCCGCGAGGCGTTCGACTGCTGCGGCGAAGTCGAGGTGTTCGGCCTCACGGACGAACGTGATCACGTCACCCTTGGCTCCGCACCCGAAGCAGTAGTAGAGACCCTGTTCGGCGTTGACCGAGAACGACGGTGACTTCTCAGCGTGGAACGGGCACAGTCCCGACCACCGGCGACCGACGCGCTTGAGCTGCACGTGTTCGCTCACCACGGCCACGATGTCGCTGGCATCGCGCACCTGGGCGATGTCGTCATCGACAATTCCCACCCCGCTCCAACCTCCCGCCCTGACGCTACCAGCGACAAGCCGGGACCGGTCCCGCGCCCCGATCCTCGTGGGGAGGGTCGGCCCGCTGGTTTCAACGGAGCGCCTCCTCGTGGCTATAATAGGAATGATTCCCATTAAGTGACGACGCTCGTCGTCCGTTCAGAGGAGCACCATGTCCACATCAACCACCCGTCGCATCGTTGCCGCCACCGTGGCTGCCCTGATGGCCCTCGGCCTCGCAGCAGGGACGTCGACCGCCGCAGAGGACCATGACCACGACCACGACCACGGCCACGATCACGATCACGACCACCGTGCGACCAACACCTCGCCGACCTACACCGGTTGAACAATCGCCCTCCGGGGGTCCGATCCCGTTTCCCCCTCGGGGTCGGACCTCCGGTGGCGTCAGACCAAGCGGTCCGTGAGGTACGCGACCAGGCCCTCGATGGGCACCCGGTCCTGAGCCATGGAATCGCGTTCGCGCACGGTGACGGCGCCGTCATTGAGCGTGTCGAAGTCAATGGTGACGCAGTAAGGCGTCCCGAGTTCATCCTGCCGCCGGTAACGACGCCCGATGGCCTGGGTCTCGTCGTAGTCACACATCCAGTGCGGCTGGAGCGCCTCGAGCACCCGCTGGGCGGGACCCACCAACTCGTCCTTGCGAGACAACGGGAGCACCGCCACGGTGTAGGGGGCGATGCGATGGTGGAGACGCAGCACCGTGCGGGTCTCACCGCGCACCTCCTCCTCGTCGTAGGCGGCGATGAGGAACGCCATCATGGCCCGAGTGGCCCCCGCTGCGGGCTCGATCACGTGCGGCACGTACCGCGAGTTCGTGGCCTGATCGAAGTACTCGAGCCGCTCACCGGAGTGCTGTGCGTGCTGGGTCAGGTCGTAGTCGCCCCGATTGGCAACCCCTTCAAGCTCACCCCATCCCCACGGGAAGGCGAACTCCACATCGGAGGTACCCGACGAGTAGTGCGACAACTCGTCGGCGTCGTGGGGCCGCATCCGCAGCAACGAGGGATCGATCCCGTGGTCCACGTACCACTGGTAGCGCTCGTTGCACCAGTACTCGTACCACTTCCCCGCCTCGTCGGGCGGGACGAAAAACTCAAGTTCCATCTGTTCGAACTCCCGGGTACGGAACACGAAGTTCCCCGGGGTGATCTCGTTGCGGAACGACTTGCCGATCTGGGCGATACCGAACGGGGGCCGCTTGCGACTGGCGGTGAGCACGTTGGCGAAATTGATGAACATGCCCTGGGCCGTCTCGGGTCGCAGGTAGGCCACCGCTCCGGCGTCCTCCACCGGGCCGGCGTGGGTCTTGAACATAAGGTTGAACGACCGGGCCTCGGTCAGGGTCCCCACCGCCCCACACGTCGGACAAGTGGAGGGGTCATCGAGATGATCGGCGCGGTGACGGGCCTTGCACGACCGGCAGTCGACGAGCGGGTCGGTGAAGTTGGCCAGATGCCCCGACGCCTCCCACACCGCAGGTGGCCCGAGGATGGCGGCGTCGAGACCGACGACGTCGGTGCGCATCTGCACCATCGAACGCCACCAGGAGTCCTTGACGTTGCGCAGCATCAACACACCGACCGGGCCGTAGTCGTAGGTGGATCGAAACCCGCCGTAGATCTCGGCGGAGGGGAACACGAACCCGCGGCGCTTGCACAGGTTCACCACCTTGTCCATCAGGTCCTCGACATCAGGCATGGCGACAACCCTAACCAACCGCCCCGACACGCCGACCCACCGTTAGCCCACAGCCCGCTCAGTTCCCTTCGAGTACCGACGGTGATCGCAGACGACGTTCGAGGTGGTGCTCCATGGCGGCGATGGCGATGCGGTCCACCTCACTGGTCACCGGCGACGCCGGCAACGCCAACGCAGCACCGAGGTTTCCCCCGAGGATCTGGGCCAACACCGCTGCGGCATCGGCTGACACGGGCAGACCCAGGCGGTGCGGGCCGCACAACATCCCGCCGCGATCAGGGTCGAACGCCACGAGTGGGCCATCACTGCCACACACCACGCACTCGTCCACCATCGGCCCAAACCCGGTCTGGGTCAACGCCTTGAAGAAGAATCCCGCCACCACGAGCGGCGGGTCGTCATCGGCAAGGACCCGCAGAGCCCCAGTCAACATGCGGAACAGTTGCGGGTCGGGTTCGCCTTCCTGGGCGAGCTGGTCCACGACCTCGAGCATGGACACGCCACGGGCGAGACGGTCGAGGTCCTCGCGCACGCTGCGATAGTTCTCAACCGTCTCAGCCTGGGTGATGATGTCGAGATTGCGCCCCTCGTGGAGCTGCAACGCAACCTGGGTGGGCGGTTCGAGACGGGCGCCGAACTTCGACCGGGTGCGCCGCACCCCTTTGGCCACCGCCCGAACCTTGCCGTGGTGTTCGGTGAACAGCACCACGATGCGGTCCGCCTCACCGAGCTTCCACGTCCGCAACACCACGCCCGTGTCGCGGTACTGGCTCACCTCGTCGGTCCCTCGTCCCCGCCGGCAAGACCGCCGTAACGCCGCTCACGCGACTGGTACTCGCGGATGGCGTCGAACAGGTTCTCTTTGCGGAAATCGGGCCACAACACATCGGTGAACACGAGTTCGCTGTAGGCGAGTTCCCACAACAAGAAGTTCGAGATCCGGTACTCCCCTGAGGTGCGCACCACCAGGTCCGGTTCGGGCATGTCAGGGTCGTAGAGGTTGCGGGCGATCATGCGCTCGGTCACCTTCGAGGCGGAAACGCCGGCTTCCATGATGCGCTTCACGGCGTCCACGATCTCGGCCCGACCGCCGTAGTTGAACGCAATGGTGAACGTCATGCCGGTGTTGTCGCGGGTCATCTCGACGGTCTCGTCCATGAGACGGATGAGTCGCCGGGGCACCCGCCAGTCCCGCCGGCCGAGCACCCGGATACGGACGTTGCGTTCATTGAGTTCGTCGCGGTGGCCCAACAGGATCTTCTCGTTGAACCCCATGAGGTAGCGCACCTCATCAGCGGGTCGCCGCCAGTTCTCCGTCGAGAAGGCGTAGACGGTGAACCACCCGAGACCCACATCGATGGCACCGTCGACGGTGTCGAACAGTGCCTCTTCCCCTGCAGCGTGTCCCTCGGTCCGCTTGAGGCCCCGGTTGCGGGCCCAACGCCCGTTGCCGTCCATGACACAGGCCACGTGGTTGGGGACGCTGGAGAGATCGATACCGGTGAACTCCACGTCCGGACCCTACCCGCTGCCCTCGACAACCCTGCGACCCCACGCACCCCGGCGCGCACCGCAGCTCAGTACCCGAGACGCTCCAGTGCCTTGGGCCGACGCTGCCAGTCCTTGTCGACGGTGACGTGCAACTCGAGGAACATCCGCTCGTCGAATTCGGCCCGCACCGCCGTCCCGACGGCCTTGAGCACCGCACCCTTGCGACCGATGACGATGCCTTTTTGCGAGTCGCGTTCCACGAGGATCTCGCACCGCACACGGGGCCACTCCCATTCGGTGACCCGGGTCGCCACCGAGTGCGGCACCTCGTCACGCAGCACGGCGAGGAGCTGTTCACGCACCAACTCGGCCACCCAGAAGGCTTCGGGGACGTCGGTGACCATGTCCTCGGGGTAGTACGGCGGGCCCTGGGGAAGGCGGTCCACGAGATGTTCGACAAGGGCGGCCACTCCCTCACCGGTGGTGGCCGACACCGGGAAGCACGCCTCCATGGTCAACTGCTCAGCCGCCCGGGCGAGTTGTACCAGCACCTCGTCGGCGGTGGCGAGATCGATCTTGTTGACCACCACCACCGTGTCGGGCGGACAGCGCTGCGCCACGAACCGGTCGCCTGGGCCGATGGCGCCGGTGGCGTCCACCACCAGACACACCACATCCACGTCACCGATGGTTTCCGCCGCGGTGGCGTTGAGGTGTTCCCCGAGCGGCCCGCGGGGACGATGGATGCCGGGGGTGTCAACGAACACGATCTGCGCACCGGGCCGGTGCAGGACCCCGCGCACCTGAGTACGGGTGGTTTGGGGTTTGTCCGACACGATGGACACCTTGCGGCCCAACATGGCGTTGAGCAGCGTGGACTTCCCGACGTTGGGCCGCCCCACCAGCGTCACGAACCCGCTGTGGAGTTCCCCGTCACCCACCGGTCGCCCCACCGTCGGCGGAGGGCAGGGCACACGAGGCGGGCTGGACCACGATGCGGTTGATGCGTCGGCCTGCCACCCGGTCGGCGACCAGCAACCATCCGTCGCTCGCCGCCCAGTCCCCCACCGACGGCACCCGGCCCAACAGGTGGAACAACAGCCCACCCACGGTGTCCCAGTCCCCTTCGGGCAGCGACGAGCCGAGCACCTCGTTGAGTTCGTCGACAGGGATGCGGGCGTTCACCCGGACCCGACCGCCGAGCACCCGTTCCACCATGGGTTCCTCGCGGTCGTACTCGTCGACGATCTCGCCGACGAGTTCCTCGATGATGTCCTCGAGGGTGACGAGGCCGGCGGTGCCGCCGTACTCGTCGACGACGACCGCCATGTGGAACTGTTCGGCCTGCATCTCGCGCAACAACTCGCTGATGCGTTTGGTTTCGGGCACGAACCTGGCAGCGCGCAGCACCTCGTTGACGCTGCGTTCGGCCTCCCCGTCGCGTTCGGCACGCATGAGGTCCTTGGCGTAGACGAGACCCGTGATGTCGTCGATGTCGCCCTCGGTGGCGGGCAGACGCGAGTACCCGTGGAGGATGGCGACCTCCATGGCGTCAGCCACCCGCAGGTTGACCGGCACCGTGACCATGTCGGGCCGGGGCACCATGACCTCGCGCACCACCGTGTCCCCGAAGTCGATGATCTGACCAATCAGTTCCCGCTCACCGCTCTCGATGACGTCTTCTTCCACGGCGGCGTCGACGAGGGCGAGCAGTTCTTCCTCGGACACGAACGGGCCTTCCTTGAGGCCCTTGCCCGGGAGAATCACGTTGGTGAGTCCGATGAGCGCCTGGGACAGCAGCCGCAACGGCCACAGCCGGGCCAGTGCCGCCACCGGTCCGGCCGACAGCAGCGCCGAACGTTCCGGGTTCTGGATGGCCCACGTCTTGGGGGCGGCCTCAGCGAGGACGAACACCAACACGACGTTGATGAACGTCGCCACCACCACACCCCAGGCGCCGAACAACTGGTCGGCGAGGATGCCGGTGAGGGTGGCCTGCACCAGTTGACACACCAGCACCACCAACAGCACCACGTTGAGGAACCGTTCGGGGTGGGCCACCAGCCACCCGAGGGTTGCCGATCCGCGGCGACCGTCTTCGGCGAGCGCCTGCGCCTTGGCCTTGGTCATGCGGGTCAACGACGTCTCGGCCAACGCCAAAAACATCGACAGGACGAGCATCACGACGATGACGACCGCCATGAGGGTCTGCGAACCGGTCACGGGTTCCCCCACGGGTCACGGGCCGGTAGCCGCCAGAAGGCGAGAAGATGCTCACGCTCACGCGCCTGCATGGCAACCCGTTGCTCGTCGGTGGCGTGATCCATTCCCAACACGTGCAACACACCGTGCACCACCAACAGGGCGAACTCGTCGTCGGCGTCGCCGGCGTGGTCGGGGGCGTTGCGGATCGCCACCTCCGGACAGATCACGACGTCTCCGAGCAGCAACGGCAACTCGTCGGGCCCGAGCGGGTCACGGTCAGGACCGCTCGAACCGCCGTCGGGGTGCCGACCGGGGTCGACGGGTCCGGCGTCGATGGGGAACGCCAGCACATCGGTCGGGCCCTCCACCCCCATGAACCCGGCGTTGAGCGTGGCCATGGCGGTGGCATCAATGAACAGCAACGACAACTCGGCTTCTCCGCTGACCCCTTCGGCGGCGAGCACGTCGGTGGCGAGCCGTTCCCAGCGCGGCAGGTCGACGGGATGCACCGACTGTTCGTCGGCGGCGTAGACCGAGACCGTTCCGTCCGACGGGCCTCGTCGGCGGCGGCCCCGACGGGGCGGGCGGGGCGTCCTCACGGACCCTGAACCGGAGCGGACCCCGATGGGCCTGGTTCCGCCGTGCGTTCGTAGGCGTCGACGATGTCGGCCACGATGCGGTGCCGCACCACGTCGCGCGACCCGAGGTGGACGAACTCGAGACCCTCGATGTTGACGAGTCGCTGTTCAAGACCGGTGAGCCCCGAACGGCCCCCGGCGACGTCGACCTGGGTGACGTCACCGGTGACGACACATTTCGAACCGAACCCGATGCGGGTCAGGAACATCTTCATCTGTTCGGGGGTGGTGTTCTGTGCCTCGTCGAGAATGATGAAACTCGAGTTCAGGGTGCGCCCACGCATGAACGCCAACGGCGCCACCTCCACGGCGTTGCGCTCCAACAGACGCGCCGCGCCGTCGGTACCGACCATGTCGTGGAGTGCGTCGTAGAGGGGACGCAGGTACGGGTCGACCTTGGCCATGAGGTCCCCGGGGAGGAACCCGAGTCGTTCCCCGGCCTCCACCGCCGGGCGGGTCAGGATGATGCGGTCAACCTGTTTGGCCTGCAGGGCGCGCACCGCCATCGCCACCGCCAGCCACGACTTTCCGGTGCCCGCAGGGCCGACACCGAACGTCACGATGTTGCGTTCGATGGCATCGACGTACCGCTTCTGGCCCGCCGATTTCGGCCGGACGACGGTGCCGCGGCCGGGCCGGAACACCTCGGCGGTGAACACCTCCGAGGGGCGTTCGTCGGCCTTGACCATGTCGATGCTGCGGAGCACGCCGGCCGGTTCGAGAGCGTGACCTCCCTTGACCAACGCCACGAGTTCGTCGAACACCCGTCCCACCTGGTCGGCGGCAGGGCCGTCCACGGTGATGTGGTTGCCGCGCACCAGCACCGCAGTGTCGGGGAAGGCGCGTTCAACCAGGCGGAGGAGTTCGTCGTGCTGGCCCAACAGGCCCACCATGAGCTCGTTACCTGGGACGTCGATGTGCACCGGGGCGGAGGACAACTAGCGGGGACTCCCCGGGGCGGGTGCGGCGCATGGGGAACCCGTCCCGACAACGCCTGTGGTGGCCTGCATCACGCCCGTGATGGTAGCGGGTGAGGCCCCGCCGGCCACGAGCGGGCGCCCGTTGCGCCGGGGGCCGCCCACAACCTGCCCGATAGGCTCGCCACGTTCCATGACCTCCGCAACCCCACCTCCCGACCCCCGCACCGGCGACGCCGCCGATCGCGGCGGGCGGCAACGGCGGTGGGGTGCGCCGGGAACGGCGGGAGCGGCGCTGTCACACCGCACGTTCCGGGAGATCTTCCTCGGCGGGTTGGTATCCAACACCGGCACCTGGATGCAGAACGTCACCCTGGCGGCGTGGGCGTTCGCCCTGACCGGGTCCGAGACGTTCGTGAGCCTCGTGGTGTTCTGCCAGTTGGGACCGATGCTGTTGTTCACCGTCATCGGTGGGCACCTCGCCGACCTCGTCGACCGGCGCCGCCTCCTGCTCGTCGTCGGGGTGCAACAGGCCCTGTTCTCGGTTCTTCTCGCCGTACTCGCCTTTCAGGAGTCGCCGAGCCTGGTCGGGATCCTCGCCTGTGTGCTCGCCATCGGGATCGGCCAGTCCGTCAACGGCCCCACGTTCAACTCGGTCATGCCGACGCTCGTTCCCCGTCACGACATGCCCGGGGCCATCTCACTGCAGTCGGTGAATCTCAACGCCTCACGAGTCATCGGCCCCGCCATCGGTGGCATCATCTTGGGCCTGTCAGGACCGAGCGCCGTGTTCCTGGTGAACGCTGCGTCGTTCGGCGCCATCCTCTTTGTGGTGTGGCGGCTCACGTTGCCCCCCGCCAAGGTCGACCCCAACGCCGAGGCCGGCCTGCGACGCCTCCTCGGTGGGTTCCGTGCCGCCCGCCGCGACCCGGTGGTGGCCCGATCGCTGATCGTCATGGCGACGTTCTCGTTGTTCTGTCTGCCCTTCGTCACCCAGATGCCCGCCGTCGCCGACCGAAACCTTGGCATCAACCCCGAGAGCGCCACCTACGGGGCGCTATACGCCACGTTCGCACTGGGTGCGCTGCTCGGGGCGCTGAGTGTGGGCACGGTCTTCACCTACCGTTCGCGCCCCATGCTGGTGCGAGCGGGTCTCGCCGGGTTCGCCGTGGCCATGGCGGCGTTCGCCGCCATCCGCCAGCCAGCGGCGGGGTTCGTGGCGGTGGCGGTCGTCGGGTTCTTCTACTTCCTCACCGTCACGTCCCTGTCGACCATCGTGCAGTCACGCATCGCCGACAAGGAACGGGGCCGGGTCATGGCGTTGTGGATGATGGCGTTCGGCGGCACGGTTCCGGTGGGCGGATTGATCTTCGGCCCCATGATGCAAGCCACCTCGGTCACCTTGGTGCTCGCTGTCGCGTCGGTGGTCGCTGCGGGTCTGGTGGCCGTCGCCCACCTCAACCGGCCCGCACCCGCCGTGGCCTGACTCAGTCGGCCACCAGCGCCGCAGCGAGGCGCTCGAGGCCAGCAGACCGACTGGCCTTGACGAGCACGGCGTCTCCCGGCCCGAGCGGGCCGATCACCTCGATCGCCTCGTCGGGATCGGAGGCGTTCTCCGCCGCCGCGTACGCCGGTTCCGCCACCGCCACGAGTCGCACCCCGAGCGCGGCGGCGACCTCGGCGATGCGGCGATGCTCGACCTCGCTGTGCACCCCGAGGTCGGCCATGGTGCCGAGCGCGGCGATGTGCCGGTGGGCGGGGACCGCCACCAGTGACCGCAACGCCGCCTCCGCCGCGGTCGGGTTGGCGTTGTAGGCGTCGTTGATGATGAGGGCCCCACCGGGGGCGCAGGTCATCTCCATCCGCCACGGAGACAACTCGGCGGAGGCGAGACCTTCGGCCACCCCGGCGAGGTCCACCCCCCACAACAACCCGACGGTCGCCGCGGCGAGCGCGTTGTGCACCTGGTGCACCCCGCGGGCGGCCACCTCGACGTCCACCGATCCCCAGTCCGACACGAGTCGGAACCGGGGACGCAGATCGTCGCCCAACGTCACCTCGTCGCAGCTGACGTGACCGCCCGAACCAAAGGTCACCACCCGGGCGTCGGTGGCCGGCGCCATGGCCGCCACACGCGGGTCGTCGGCGTTCAACACGGCGTACCCCGACACCGGCAGGTGTTCGACGAGTTCCTGTTTGGCCCGCTGCACCCCGTCGAGATCACCAACGGCAGAGGTGTGCACCAGCGCCACCGCCGTCACCACCCCCACGGTGGGACGGGCCACTTCGCACAACTCGGCAATGTGACCGAATCCGGCCATCCCCATCTCCACGACGGTGGCTTCGGTGCCCGATGGTGCGCCGAGCAGGGTCAGTGGGACCCCGAGTTCGTTGTTGAACGACCGCTTGTTCGCCCACGTGGCGTACCAGGTGCCCAGCACCGACGCCGCGAGGTCCTTGGTGGAGGTCTTGCCGACACTGCCGGTGATCCCCACCACCCGGTCCCCGAGCAGCGCGCGGGCGTGGGCGCCGAGTTGGCGCAACGCCACCGCCGTGTCAGGCACCACGACGCACACCGGGGCGTCAACGGGATGGTCGCACAGACAACCCGTCGCCCCGGCCGCCACGGCGTCCCCGACGAACCCGTGACCGTCACGGCCTGCCCGCAATGCCACGAACAGACTTCCCGGCGCGCTCAGACGGCTGTCGATACTGACCGCTGCGAACACGACGTCGTCCCCGATGAGGGTCCCACCTGTGGCCCGGGCCACCTCCGACGCACGCAACTGCACAGTCCGAACCGTAACGGACCGGTGCACGCCGTCGGCGCCCACCACCCACCACTACAGTTCGATCAATGCCGAACGCCGTAACCGACCCCCGAACCCCGACGACTCCGGCCCCCGGCGAGGTGCGTCTCGTGCTGGTGTTCGGCGGCCGTTCCGCCGAGCACGACGTGTCGTGCGTGTCGTCGAGAGCGGTGCTGGCCGCTGCGGTGGCGGCCGGCCTCGACGTGCACCCTGTGGCCATCACCCGCGACGGCGAGTGGCGAACCGCCACCGGCGCCGCAGCCCTCATCGGCACCGACCCCGACACCTGGCCCAAGGCCCTCCCCACCTCCGGGGAGCCTGCAAGCCCGATCGATCTGCTGGCCCGCCCAGACGGGGGTCAGCCGGTCGTGGTATTCCCCATGTTGCACGGTCCGATGGGCGAGGACGGCACCGTGCAGGGCCTGTGCGAACTCCTTGACGTGCCCTACGTCGGGTGCGGGGTGTTGTCGTCGTCGCTGTGCATGGACAAGGTCATGGCCAAAGAGGTCGTCGCCGCCGCCGGCATCGCCCAGGCCAACCACGTCAGCGTGCACCGCAGCACCGGACTCGCCGACCCTTCAGAACTGCTCGAGCGGCTCGGCGGCTCGGTGTTCGTCAAACCCTCCAACCTCGGCTCGTCGGTGGGGGTGTCGCGCGCCGACACCGTCGATGGCCTCGTCGACGCAGTGCGCCTAGCGTTCACCTACGACGAGTGGGTGCTCGTCGAGGAACGCATTGAGGGACGCGAGATCGAGTGCGCCGTGCTCGGCTCGGCGGACGACCCCCGGGCGTCGGTGCCCGGGGAGGCCATCCCCGGAGCGGTGTACCGGCACTACTCCGACAAGTACGTCAACGGCGTGGCCCAGATGATCGTGCCCGCCGACCTGCCCGCTGACGTCGTCGCCGACGTGCAAGCCGCCGCCGTGCAGTGCTTTCGAACGCTTCGGTGTGAAGGCATGGCACGCGTCGACTTCTTCCTCGAACCGACCCGCGGCCTGCTGCTCAACGAGGTCAACACCCTCCCCGGTTTCACCCCGTTCTCCATGTACCCCTCCATGTGGGCGGCGTCTGGTCTCCCCTACCCCGATCTCGTGACCGAACTGGTCCGACTGGCGCTGGTTCGTCACGCCCGCCGCCAGATCCGCACCGACCTCCACGACTGAGGCTGATGTGACCTCGGCACCCGTGGGTGGGTCTAAGCCCCGATGAGTTCCGCCGCGAATCCTGCGCGCCCCCGAGGCGGTACGGCCCCCGACATCGCCGGGGCGTTGGCGGGCAAACGGATCCTCGTCACCGGCGCGACCGGGTTCCTCGGCACGAACATCGTGGAACGTCTGCTGCGCAGCGTCCCCGGCTGCGAGGTGGCGTTGCTCATCCGGCCGGGGCGGCGTTCAAGTGTCGAGCAGCGTCTGCGACGCGAGGTGCTGCGCAACGACGCCTTCGACCGACTGCGCACCGAACTCGGCACCGACGGGTTCGACACCATGTGCGCAGCCCGGGTGCGCGCCGTTGCCGGTGACGTCACCAGTGACGGTCTTGGCCTCAACGACGAAGGACGCACCGTCGTGGCGTCGTGCGACGTCGTGATCCACTCCGCCGCCGCGGTGTCGTTCGACTCACCGCTCGACGCCGCCGTGGAGGTGAACCTGCTCGGCCCCACCCGCATCGTCGAGACCCTCCACACCCTCGGGGTGACCCCTCACCTGGTGTCGGTGTCGACGTGTTACGTGGCGGGCAGTCGTCGCGGTGCCGCCCCCGAACAACACGTGGCCGACAGCCCCTGGTTCGTTGACGTGGACTGGCGGGCCGAGGTCGATGCGGCGCGGCGCGCCCGACGCGATGCCGAGGCCGACAGCCGCACCCCCGAGAGGCTTGAGGGTTTCCGTTCCGATGCCCGGCGCGAACTCGGGGCGGCCGGCACTCCGCTGTTGGCGTCGCGGACCGAACAGAACCGGGCCCGCTGGGTGGCGGACCGCATGGTCGAGGCCGGCCGGGCGCGCGCCGCGTCGGTGGGGTGGCCCGACGCCTACGCCTTCACCAAGGCGCTCGGAGAACGGGCCCTGCTTGAGAACCGCGGTGACGTGCCGGTCAGCATCGTGCGGCCATCCATCATCGAGTCGGCACTCGCCGAACCGTTCCCCGGGTGGATCCGCGGGTTCCGCATGGCCGAGCCCATCATCCTTTCCTACGCCCGTGGGCTCCTCAAGGAGTTCCCCGGTGTCCCCGAAGGCGTCGTCGACGTCATCCCCGTCGATCTGGTCACCGCCGCCATCCTCACCGTGGCCGCCCGTGGACCGCTCCCCGAACCCGATGTGGTCCAGGTGGCGTCGGGGGTGGCCAATCCGTTGCGGTACCGGCGCCTCGTGGATCTCGTCAGCGGCTACTTCGCCGAACACCCCCTCTACGACCGCAAGGGGCAGCCCATCGTGGTGCCCACCTGGTCCTTCCCGGGCCGGGGTCGGGTGCAGGCCCAACTCAAACGGGCCAACGACGTGTTGGGGCGCGCCGAGAAGGCGTTGTCGGCGTTGCCGTTGCGGGGCCGTCAGGCCCAGTGGTCCGCTGACGTGGAGACCCGACGTGAAGACGTGGAACGGGCGCTCGGCTACGTCGAGCTGTACGGCGCGTACGCCGAGTGCGAGGCGCTGTACGAGGTCGACAACCTCATGGTGCTCGTCGACGCCCAATCGTCCACCGACCGCGACACGTTCTGTTGTGATCCGACCGTGGTGGTGTGGGACGACTACGTGCGCACCATCCACCTGCCGTCGGTGGTGACCCACGCCCGAGTGCGCACCACCGCCGGTGCCGACCGGGGCCCGGACCGCACCGAACGACTCCGGCGTCAGGTGCTCGCCCCCGAGCGACACCTCGCGGCGTTCGACCTTGAGAACACCCTCATCGCCTCCAACGTGGTGTCGTCGTACCTGTGGTTGGCCAGCCGTCACCTCACCGGCACCGACCGTCTGCGACTCGTCGCCGACGCGCTGCGCAGCGCGCCGGGTTGGCTGTCGATGGACCGTCGGGACCGCAGCGACTTCCTCCGCTACTTCTACCGCCGTTACGACGGTGCGCCGCTCGACCAGTTGCGCACCGACGCCGACGGGCTCATGAGCGACCTGTTGTTGGCCCGGGCGTTCCCCGGCGCCATCCGCCGGGTGCGTGAACACCGACGGCTCGGTCACCGGACCGTGCTCATCACCGGCGCCCTCGACGTGGTCGTCGAACCGTTGCGGCCGCTGTTCGACGACGTGATCGCCACCGAGTTGGGCACCAGCGGCGGCCGTCTCACCGGCGAGTTGCTCGCTGCACCACCCACCGGGGAGACCCGGGCCCAGGTGCTGATGGACTACGCCGCCGACCACGGGTGCGATCTCGCCGAGTCGGTGGCCTACGCCGATTCCACGAGCGACCTCCCGATGCTCGAAGTCGTCGGGTTCCCTGTGGCGGTGAACCCTGAGACCCGCCTGTCGGCACTGGCCCGCAAACGTGGCTGGCTGGTGGAGAACTGGGAGCGGGCCAACGGCGCGCCGAGCCCCACGCTGCCCCTCGGTGGCCGGTGGTCGGACAACCGTGGCCGCACCCCACTGCTCGAACGTCTGGTGAACGCCTCACCCGCCGGGGTGGCTGCACCCGACCGACCGAAGGGGGCGAGGCGATGAGGGCGCTGGTGTTCCGCCGCAAACCGGTGCGGTTCGCCGCCGCGGTGGCCGCCGGCCGTCTGGCCCCGGGCGGGGGCGCCAGCGTGGGCCCGCTCCGCCACGAGGACCTTGACCCGCCGGCACTTCCCGGACCGGGGTGGGTGCACATCTCGCCACGTCTGGCCGGCATCTGTGGTTCGGATCTGGCCACGGTCGACGGTCGCAGTTCGCGCTGGTTCGAACCGGTCGTGTCGTTCCCGTTCGTGCCCGGCCACGAGGTGGTGGCCGACGTTGCGGACCCCGCCGCCGCCGAGGCGGCCGGCGCCCCCGGCGGCCGGGTGGTGCTCGAACCCGTGCTCGGGTGTGTGGCCCGCGCCATCAACCCGGTGTGTCCGGCGTGCGCCCGAGGCGATCTCGGCAACTGTGAACGGATCACCTTCGGGGCGATCGCTCCCGGTCTTCAGTCGGGGTTCTGTTGTGACACCGGCGGGGGCTGGTCGACGTCGATGGTGGCCCACGCCTCGCAGTTGCACGCCGTGCCCGACACCATGACCGACGAGGACGCCGTGATGGTGGAACCCACGGCGTGCGCCGTGCATGCCGTGCTCGCCACCCCCATCGCCCCGGGAGCCACCGTGGTGGTGCTCGGGGCGGGAACCCTCGGGTTGTTGTGCGTGGCCGCCGTGCGCCAACTCACCTCGGCGGGTCGTATCGTGGCGGTGGCCAAACACCCCACGCAGCGTCGCTGGGCCGCAGATCTCGGTGCCGACGTGGTGGCTGAACCCCATGAGCTGGCCCGGGCCGTGCGTCGGGTCACGGGCACCCTCGCCGTCGGTGACGGGGACATCGACCGACTCGCCGGTGGCGCCGACGTGCTGTTCGACTGCGTTGGGTCGTCGGAAAGCCTCACCGGGGCGTTGGGGGTCACTCGCCCGCGTGGTCGCATCACGTTGGTGGGCATGGCCGGCCACACCCGGGTGGATCTCACCGGGTTGTGGCAGCGGGAGATCGAGTTGGTCGGGGCGTACGCCTACGGCACCGAGACGCTGGCCGACGGCACCCGGCGCCGCACGTTCGACGTGGCGTTCGAACTGGTGGCCGCCGCGGGTCTGGGCCGCCTCGTGAGTGCCACGTACCCGCTGGAGCGTTACCGCGAAGCCATTTCCCATGCCGCAGAGGCGGGGTCACGTGGGGCGGTGAAGGTCGCCTTCGACCTCCGTCGCCGTCCCCCCGCACCGATTCCGCCCACCGAACCAGGAGCCCCCTGATGCCCCGCCCCGGACTCGTTCTTGACGTGGACCGTTCCACCCCTGCCGTGCTGTTCAACCACGGCGAACAATTGCGTCTCGAGAAGCTGCCCGCCGGCCGCAGCCGCATCATCTATCCGGCTGAACCGCTCGAACCCCTCGCCGACCCCGATGGTGCGATCGCCCACGCGCTGGCCAACCCCATTGGAGACAGCGAACCGCTGGCTGCCCTGTTGCGCCCCGGCATGAAACTCACCATCGCCTTCGACGACATCTCGTTGCCGCTGCCGCCCATGCGCTCCCCCGACATCCGCCAGCGCGTCATCGAGGCCGTGTTGGACCTCGCCGCCGCGGCGGGGGTGGACGACGTGATGCTGATCGCGGCTTTGGCGCTGCATCGGCGCATGACTGAAGACGAGTTGCGCCACGCCGTGGGCGACCGGGTCTACGACGCCTTCGCCCCCCACGGCCTGCTCGTCAACCACGATGCCGAGGACCCCGACAACCTGTTGGAGATCGGCACCACCCGTCACGGTGAGGTGGTGGAGATCAACCGTCGGGCGGCGGAGAGCGACCTCATCGTGTACGTCAACATCAATCTCGTGGCCATGGACGGCGGATGGAAGTCCACGGCCACCGGGTTGTCGTCGTACCGCAGTCTGCGCCACCACCACAACGTGGAGACGATGGAGCACTCCCGGTCGTTCATGGATCGACACAACTCCGAGTTGCACCGGTCCAACTGGCGGATGGGCGAGGTGTTGCGCAACGCCGGCATCAAGGTGTTCCAGATCGAGACGACGATGAACAACGACGTGTTCGGCACCACCGGCCCGCTCGCCGTGCTGCAAAAGCGCGAGTGGGAATGGTCGGCGCGTGACCGGGTGGCGGTGCACGCCATGAAGACGGGCCTTGACCGGATGCCGGCGCGCACCCGTCGCAACGTGTTCCACTCGTGGCGGGCCCCTCACGCCATGACCTCGGTGCAGGCCGGTGAGGTGGAGGCGGTGCATGAGGTCACCACCGCCAACGTGTACGCCCAGCACCTCGTGCCCGTCGAGGGCCAGACCGACATCCTCACCATGGGCCTGCCCTACATCGGCCCCTACAACGTGAATTCGGTCATGAACCCGATCCTGGTGATGTGTCTGGGACTGGGGTACTTCTTCAACCTGTACCGGGGGAAGCCGTTGGTGCGCGAAGGCGGCGTGATCATCATGAGTCACCCCACCCCGTGGGATTTCCACCCGGTGCACCACCCGTCCTACATCGACTTCTTCGAACAGGTCCTCGCCGACACCACCGACCCGCGGGTCATCGAGGAACGCTACGAGCGGCAGTTCGCCGAGGACGAGTGGTACCGCCACCTGTACCGCACCAGTCACGCCTACCACGGGGTGCACCCGTTCTACATGTGGTACTGGGGCGCGCACGCGCTGTCGCACGTGGGGCGGGTCATCATCGTGGGCGGGGACCGTGCCGCCGTTCATCGACTCGGGTTCACCCCGGCGTCGTCACTGTCCGACGCACTCGAGATGGCGTCGGACACCGTGGGACCCCACGCCACCATCACCCATCTGCACAACCCGCCGATCCTCATGGCCGACGTGACGTGACGACCCGACCCGACCCGACCCGGCGACGACTCCCCGTCAACGGCGTGGACCTGGCCCAGCGCGCTCGCACCGTGGCGCGCAACGCCAACCGCCGGGTTCGGGGGGCGTTGCGTGCCGTGCCGGGCCTGCGTCCAACCCCGGTGCCGGCCGGTGTGGCCCCGGTGCGCAGGCGACGCAACGTCGGCGCCGACTACGACACGTCGTGGGCGAGGGCGTGGCCGGCACGCATGACCCGGGCGCTGTTGGTCGAGGGCCTCGTTCGCCCGATGATGGGGGCTCTGGCGTCCCCCACCATCGTCGGTCTTGACCGTCTGGCGGGACGCAGCGGACCGATGGTGTTCGCCGCCAACCACCACAGTCATCTCGACACCCCGCTGTTGGTGTCAGCCATTCCCGAACCGTGGCGTCACCACCTCGTCGTCGGCGCCGCCGCCGACTACTTCTTCGCCAACCGCCTCACCTCACCGCTGTCGGCACTGGTGGTGGGGGCCATCCCCATCGAACGTCAGAAGGTGGCGCGGCGCAGCGCCGACCTTGCCGCCGAACTGATCGAGGACGGGTGGAGCGTGCTCATCTTCCCCGAGGGTGGGCGCAGTCCTGACGGGTGGGGCCAACCGTTTCGGGGTGGCGCTGCGTACCTGGCGTTGCGGTGCGGGGTCCCGGTGGTTCCCGTCCACGTGGAAGGAACCGGGCGCCTCCTGCCCAAGGGGGCCAAGTTCCCCCGCCGCGCTTCGACGACGGTGACGTTCGGGCCGCCGCTGGTTGCTCCCGACGGTGAGGACGCCCGGCGGTTCGCCAAGCGCATCGAAGCGGCCGTGGCCGCACTGGCCGACGAACACTCGACCGACTGGTGGCAGGCCCGTCGCCGCGCCCACGCCGGCACCACCCCGTCGCTACAGGCCCCTCCCGATGGGGCGTGGCGGCGCACCTGGGCGCTCGGAGGAGAGACCGAACGGAAGCGGGAACGCTGGCCGTTGCGTTCCTCGGACTGAACGTCGGCGTTGGCCCCGGGGCCTCAGCCGCCGCTCGTGGCGGTGGGGTCCTCCACCGGTTCGAGTTCGATCTCGACCGATTCCTCGGGGGCGATCGTCACCGATCGGTCCCCGACGAGGGCGACCGGGTCGATGCCGCAGTCCCGCAAGGCGGTGAGCGTGGCGTCCGACGAGGCGTCATCGGTGGGTTCGTAGGTCTCCGGGTCGTCGACGAACCGTTGCATCTCCTCGGTCCCGTAGATCTCGATCATCTGGCCGGCGAGGCAATCCGACTGGGGTTCGTCGAGGGGCAGGATGGATCGGAACTGGATAGCCACCGAGGCTTGCAGCGCACCGTCGTCACCCCCGCCGCAGGCAACCCCACCAACGCCAAGCACGCCGACCATCCCGAGGACCGCCAGACGGTTCACACCCGTTCGTCGCCTCTGACCCATGTGACTACCTCCCTGCGTGGCGCCTTGACGCGCGCCTTTAGTCTGTCGTGTCCGACGACCTCAGCGGTGCGCGGCCCCTAAAACCCCGCAATGGCGCCAGCGGAGACGGAGCCCCACACGACGGGGCGGTACGCTGGCACTCGTGGAACAACCACCGACCGACCCGTGGGGGAACCCGCTGCCTCCGGCACCACCGGCACCATCGCTGCCGCCTGCGCCCCCCGGTGTTCGCCCGACGGCGAGTGGATCGTGGTGGGGTGACGGAACCGAGGCGGCACCCGCCGCCACCGATCCATGGGGAGTCGCCGCGCCGCCGGCGCCCACCAAGACCCCCGGCGCGGCGATCGGCGGGCTGATCGCGTCTCTGGTGGGGATCGTGGTGTGTGGCGTGGTGCTGTGCCCCGTCGGGGTCGCACTCGGCTTCGCCGCCCGCTCCACCATCCGACGCACCGGTGCCCCCGGTGACGGGCTCGCCATCGCCGCCATCGTGGTGGGCGTGGTTGGTTTCATTCTCAACGTGGTGATGATCATCGCCCTGTTCACCAATCCCGACCTCATGGATCAACTCAACGACACCGGCGTCTGAGCACCCCCGGACGCCGGAACCCAACGAACAACGACCGACAACGCAGCAACAACTGGAGCACCAATGGCAGTCGAACCCACCACCCCCCTTGAGCTTGTGACCGGCGTGTACGCCCGGCTCGGTGAACGGGTGGCACTCGCCCGTGAGGTGCTCGGCCGCCCGGTGACCTTCGCCGAGAAGGTGCTGTTCGGCCACCTGCGCAACCCGCAGAACCAGACGTTCGAGCGGGCCGTCACCTACAACGACCTCGATCCCGACCGGGTCGCCATGCAGGACGCCACCGCCCAGATGGCGCTGTTGCAGTTCATGACGGCAGGGCTGCCTGAGGCGGCCGTGCCTTCCACCGTGCACTGCGACCACCTGATCCAGGCCCGCACCGACGGCCACGTGGACCTGCTCGCCGCACTCGACACCAACGCCGAGGTGTACGACTTCCTCGAGTCCGTGTCGGCCAAGTACGGCATCGGGTTCTGGAAGCCGGGGTCGGGCATCATCCACCAGGTCGTGTTGGAGCAGTACGCCTTCCCCGGCGGGATGATGATCGGCACCGACAGCCACACCCCCAACGCCGGGGGCCTCGGCATGGTGGCGATCGGGGTCGGCGGCGCCGACGCCGTCGACGTCATGACCGGCTACCCGTTCAACGTGCGTTGGCCCAAGCTCATCGGCGTCGAACTCACCGGCGAACTGACCGGCTGGGCGGCGCCCAAGGACGTCATCTTGAAGGTGGCCGAACTGTTGACCGTCAAGGGCGGCACCGGCGCCATCGTGGAGTACTTCGGCCCCGGGGCGCGGTCGCTGTCAGCCACCGGCAAGGCCACCATCTGCAACATGGGTGCCGAGATCGGCGCCACCACCTCGTTGTTCGCCTACGACGAGGCGATGGGCCGCTACCTGCGGGCCACCGGCCGGGCCGGCATCGCCGACGCTGCTGACGGCGTTGCCGAGCTGTTGCGCTCCGACGACGAGGTGGAGGCCGACCCGGATCGCTTCTACGACGAGGTGGTCCGCATCGACCTTTCCTCCCTCGAACCGCTCATCAACGGCCCCCACACCCCCGACCGTGCCCGGCCGGTGTCGGCACTTGGCGCCGAAGCGGCTGCCGAGGGTTGGCCCGAGACCATCAGTGCGGCCCTGGTGGGTTCGTGCACCAACTCGTCGTACGAGGACATCTCGCGGGCGGCGAGCATCGCTCGCGTGGCCGCGGCGGCGGGCCTGACGGCGCGGACCAAGTTGATGGTCACCCCCGGGTCCGAACGAGTGCGGGCCACCATTGAACGCGACGGCCTGCTCGCCGACCTTGAGAGCATCGGGGCGGTGGTGCTGGCCAACGCCTGTGGCCCCTGCATCGGGCAGTGGTCACGCAGCGACGTCAGCGAGGGTGACGTCAACGTCATCGTGAACTCCTACAACCGCAACTTCCCCAAGCGCAACGACGGCCTGGCGTCCACGCTGTCGTTCGTCACGTCACCTGAGACGGTGGTGGCGCTCGCCCTCGCCGGTCGACTCGACTTCGACCCGCGCACCGACACCCTGACCAACGAGGCCGGCGAACAGATCCACCTCAGCGTCAGCGAGGGCGACGAGTTGCCCGCCTCGGGATTCGTCCCCGCCGACGAAGGGTTCGTCGCCCCGCCCGCCGACGGGTCGTCGGTGGTCGTCAAGGTGGACCCGGCCTCTGAGCGCCTGCAGTTGCTCGAACCGTTCCCGGCGTGGGACGGCAACGATTTCGTCGACCTGCCGGTGCTGGTCAAGGCCCGCGGCAAGTGCACCACCGACCACATCTCCGCTGCGGGTCCGTGGCTGAAGTACCGGGGTCACCTCGAGAACATCTCGGGGAACCTGTTCCTCGGGGCGGTCAACGCCTTCACCGACGAGACGGGGACCGGCGTGGACCAGATCGACGGCGAGGTCCGTTCCCTGCCTGAGATCGCCAAGCGCTACCACGAGGCCGGCATGGGTTGGGTGGCCATTGGGGACGAGAACTACGGCGAGGGTTCGTCACGTGAGCACGCCGCCATGGAACCCCGCCATCGCGGGTGCCGGGCGGTGCTGAGCCGTTCGTTCGCCCGCATCGCCGAGACCAACCTGAAAAAGCAGGGGGTGCTGCCGTTGACGTTCGCCGACCCGTCCACTTGGGAGGCCATCGGCCCCGACGACCGCATCTCCATCCTCGGTCTCGCCGACCTCGCTGCGGACACGCCGGTGCGTTGCCGGGTCACCAAAGCCGACGGCACCTCGGTGGACTTCGAGTGCAACCACTCCATGTCCGCCGAGCAGATCGGATGGTTCCGCGCCGGCGGGGCGCTCAACATCATCCGCGCCGCCCAGGCCGGCTGAGGCGAGCCACCGCCCCGCCTCGGGGCGATCAGTCGGTGCCGGGTCGCCGGTGCGACTCGTGTTCGGTGTCGCCGTCGGGGTCGGTGGTGTGCCCTGATGGGGTGGCCAACGCCAGTTCTTCAGCGGTGGGTTCCCGGTGTCGCCGCGCCTCGGCGGGTAGCAGCGTGACGATGGCCGCCATGATTCTCTGCGTGTCGGCGTCGGGGTCCACGCCACCGAGTTCGACGGCGGGACCAACGGTGACCGACACCGAGGGCGGGTCGACGATGTTGAGGAGGTTGGGCAGCCGGCTGCTGCGCGGCCAGACCTTCTCGGTGCCCCACAGCCCGATCGGGACGACGGGGGCGCCGGTCATCGCCGCCAGGCGGGCCGTGCCCCACCGCCCCTGCAGTTCAGGGTCGAAGAACGCCCGGCCGCGCGGAATGGTTCCCTGCGGCATCACGACGACCATCTCACCGGCGCTGAGTGCGGCGGCGGCCTCCTCGAGGGGTGCGTCGGACCCGCTGCCGCGCTCGACCCGGATGCCGCCCACCGCCCGGGCGATGTCGCCGATCACGGGGGCGTCGAACACCTCCTTCTTGCCGAGGAAACGCGCCGGGCGACCCACCCGCGCCACGGCCATGCCGACCGCCACAGGATCGAAGTAGCTGCGGTGGTTGGCGGCGAGAATCACCGGTCCGGTGGTGGGGATGTGTTCGGTGCCGTGCACGCTGAGACGCACGAACGGCAACAGTTCGGGGCGCACGAACGGAAACAGGAGTTTCTGCGGTTCGAGACCGGCAAGCTTGGGCACCCCCGGGGGCACGTCCAGCCACGTCACCGGCCAGCGACGCACCACGGCATACAGCGCCAGGCGCGGATCGGGGTTCACCGCCACGGGGTGGCCAACGGCGCCGAGCAACGGCACGTCGTACCACGAGTCGGAGTAGGCGTGACTGGCGGCGAGGTCGGCGTCGTTGGCCTCCGCCCATGTCCGCACCGCCTCGAGTTTCCCGTCGTTCCACACGAACGGTCCGTCAATCTCCCCGGTGTAGTGCCCGTCGGCTGACGCCCAACGGGTGGCGACCACGGCGTCGAGGCCGAGACGGGCGGCGAGGGGTGCCACGAGTGGGTGGGGTGTGGTGGTGGCGACCACCACACGGTTGCCTTCGGCGCGGTGGCCGTCGATGAGGATGCGGGCGTAGGGCTGCACGAGCGGCTCGAGCTCGTCGGCGGCCATCTCTCCGGCGCGGGCCACTGCCTCGACCGACCAGCCTGACGCGGCACGGGCCATCTGCCGGGCCGCCATCATGGCCGGCCGGTTCTCCCCCACCAGATCGAACAGTCCGAACAGCAGGCTCTCGCCAGGGATGGAGCGATCCGGCAACAGTCCCACGGCCCGCAACGCCCGGGAGATCGCCGGACCCGACGCGCCGCGAAGCAGCGTGCGGTCGAGGTCGAAGAAGGCGACGGGTGTGGGCATCGGGGAAACGCTAGGCCCCAACGCCTCCCGACGGAAAGGCCAGCGTCTCGGAATCAGACGTTGTGGGCGGCCACAACGAAAAGGAGCAGGCCACCGAAGTGACCTGCTCCTTGGGGTTCCGGGGCACCGGGGGGGACGGCACCAGCGAAACCGGCTCGAGGGATCTCCGGGGGGAGGAGATCTTTCCTCGGCGTATGTGAGAGTCAGTATGCCGATCCCCCGCTCATCTGTCTACTAGCAATTTGAGATGTTACCCATCGGTATTTCCGATAGGGTGGAGGCGTGGACCTCCGCCAACTCAATGCGCTGCTCGCCGTGGCCGACCACGGCACGTTCTCAGCCGCCGCCAAGGCCCTCCACACCGTGCAGTCCAACGTGTCCAACCACGTCGGCCGCCTCGAACGGGAACTCGGCGTCACCCTCGTTGACCGCTCCTCGGGTCAACTCACCGCCGAAGGCGAGGTTGTCGCCGCCGGAGCGCGACGCATCAACGGCGAACTCGACGGCGTCGCCGCCGACGTGGCCGCCCTGCGCGCCGAAGTCAGCGGCTCGGTGCGGCTCGGCATGATCGGGACCACCGCCCGGTGGCTGGCCCCGGCACTCATGGAGGAAATGGCTGAGCGCTACCCCAAGGTGCACCTCATCGTCACCGACGCCACCACCACCTCACTGCTCCCCCAGCTGCTCGCCGGCAACCTCGATCTCGCCGTGGTCAACCTGCCCATCGACGACCCCGAGGTCACGACCGAACTGCTCTTCACCGAGGACACCATCCTCCTCACCCCCGCCGACCACCCCTTCGCCCACCGCGCCGAGGTCGATTTCACCGAACTCGACGGGATGCCTCTCCTGCTCGAACCCGCCGGCACCTCGTTCCGTCGGGTGCTCGACGCCCGAGCCGCCGACGCCGGCATCACCCTGGTGGCCAAAGCCGAGGTGGACGGCATGCGCCTGCTGGCCTCTCTGGCGTTCCAACGGTTCGGTGCCAGCGTGGTCCCCTCCAGCGCCGCACCGGCCTGGTTGGAGGGCGACTGGCGACGGATCCGCCTCACCGGCCTCGAGGGGCGCAGCGTCGGCCTCGCCCGGCGACGCCGGGGCGCCCCCGCTGCGCCATCACGTGCCTTGCGCGAAGTCCTCTCGGGGGTGGTGGCGGCCGAAGCCCCAACCCAGCCCGGCATCACTCCGGTCAACGCCGCGTGAACAACCGGCGAAAGCGCTCCTGGCCGACGGCACGACGGCACCGGGTGACTAGGCTGGGCATGCAGACCCATCTCACGACGACGACTCCCAGGGCAGGCCAGTGACCGATTCAGTGACCATCACCGACAACCGCACCGGCGAGAGCATCGAGATCCCGATCGACAACGGAGGTGTGGACGCCCGCCAGTGGTCCAAACTCCTCCCCGGCACCTGGTTCTTCGACCCGTCGTTCTCCACCACCGCCGCAGCAGAGAGCGCCATCACCGAACTCGACGGTGAGAACGGCATCCTGCGCTACCGGGGGTACCCCATTGAGGACCTGGCGGAGAACTCGACCTACCTCGAGGTGGCCTACCTGCTCATCCACGGTGAACTGCCCACCCAAACCCAGTTCGACGAGTGGGTGCACGAAATCACCTACCACACGTTCATCCACGAGAACGTCCGCAAGCGGTTCATGGAGGGCTTCCACCACGACGCCCACCCCATGGGCATCCTCGTGTCGACGCTGGCGGCGCTGAGCACCTTCTACCCCGACGCCAAGAACATCTTCGACCCGGACTCACGCCACAAGCAGATCATCCGGCTCATCGCCAAGATGCCCACCATCGCCGCCGGCGCGCACCGCCACAGCGTCGGGATGCCTTTCGTCTACCCCGACAACTCCCTCGACTTCTGTTCGAACTTCCTGTCGATGATGTGGAAGGTGGCCGAACCCCACTACCAGCCCGACCCGGTGCTGGTCCGGGCCCTCGAGGTGTTGTTCATCCTCCACGCCGACCACGAACAGAACTGCTCCACCACGGCCATGCGCGTGGTCGGTTCCGCTCACGCCGACCCGTACTCGGCTGCTGCTGCGGCCACCAGTGCGCTGTATGGACCACGTCACGGCGGCGCCAACGAGGCCGTGATCCGGATGCTCGGTGCCATCGGCAGCCTCGACAACGTCGACGACTACATCAAGCGGGTCAAGGCCGGCGAGGTACGACTGCAGGGCTTCGGTCACCGGGTGTACAAGAACTACGACCCCCGCGCCACCATCATCAAGCGCACGGCGTACGAGGTGTTCGAAGTCACCGGCCACAACGACTTGTTGGACATCGCCCTCAAGCTCGAGGAAGTGGCGCTCGCCGACGACTACTTCGTGAGCCGCAAGCTGTACCCCAACGTGGACTTCTACTCGGGTCTCATCTACCAGGCCATGGGGTTCTCCACCGAGATGTTCCCGGTCCTGTTCGCCATCCCCCGCACCGCCGGGTGGTTGGCCCACTGGCTCGAGATGCTCGACCAGGACTCCCGCATCGCCCGGCCCCGACAGCTCTACACCGGGCCCGAGGTTCGGGCCTACGCCCCCATCGACGCCCGGAGCTGACCCGGTGCCGTCGGGGGGGACCGGAGCTGGCGAGGACACCGGGCCGCTGGCGGGCACCACGACGCACGTTCGCACCTGCCCCTTGTGTGAGGCCACGTGCGGGCTCGAGTTGGCCGTCGCCCACGACGGAAACGGTGGCGGCGAGGTGGTGCGGGTCCGCGGTGATCGCCACGACGTGTTTTCGGCCGGCTACCTGTGCGCCAAGGGCAGCGCCATCGGACGACTCCACGCCGACCCCGACCGCCTGCGTCAACCACTGATCCGCCGAGGCACCCCCGACGACCCGCAATTCGAGGCGGTGTCGTGGGACGACGCGTTCGCCGAGGTGGAACGACTGCTCACCGCCGCCATCGACACCCACGGTCGAACCGCCACCGCCGTGTACCTCGGCAACCCCAACGTCCACAACCCCGGTGCAGCGCTGTACACGCGCCCCCTGGTGCGGGCGCTCGGCACCCCCAACATCTTCTCGGCGTCCACCGTGGACCAGATGCCACGACACGTCTCGTCGGGGTTGATGTTCGGTCACCCCGACGCCATTGCGGTGCCCGACCTCGACCGCACCGACTACCTCTTGATGCTGGGGGCCAACCCGCTCGAGTCGAACGGCAGCCTGTGCACCGCACCTGACTTCGGTGGCCGGCTCGAAGCCATCTCAGCGCGCGGTGGCCGGGTGGTGGTGGTCGACCCCCGCCGCACCCGCACCGCCGAGTTGGCTGACGAGCACCTGTTCATCCGTCCCGGCACCGACGCCGTGTTCCTCGCCGGGCTGATCCGCGAGCTGTTCGCCACGGACCGCGTCGACCTTGCCCATCTTGACCAGCACGTGGCGGGCCTCGACGAACTCGAGTCGCATGTGGCGGCGTTCACCCCCGAGCACGTCGAGTCGGTGACCGGCATCGCGGCGGACACGATGCGTCGCATCGCGGTGGAGTTGGCTGACGCTCCCACCGCCGTCGTGTACGGCCGCATCGGCACCAACACCGTGGCGTTCGGGACGGTGGCGTC
Source organism: Bifidobacterium breve (assembly GCA_945860545.1). Classification (GTDB taxonomy): domain Bacteria; phylum Actinomycetota; class Acidimicrobiia; order Acidimicrobiales; family Acidimicrobilacustridaceae; genus M30B73. The sequence continues at coordinate 82,254 of CAMAQM010000005.1, forward strand.
GTGGGCCACCGACGTACTCGGCGTGCTCACCGGCAACCTCGACGCACCGGGGGGCGCCATGTTCCCCCTCGCCGCCCACAACCTCCCCGGGAACGGTACGCCGGGGCGCGGGTTCACCATGGGTCGCCGCCGCAGCCGGGTCCGCAACCACCCCGAGGTGCGCGGCGAGTTCCCTGTCGCCACCCTCGCCGAGGAGATCACCACCCCAGGCGACGGCCAGATCCGGGCGTTGGTGACCGTGGCCGGCAACCCCGTGCTGTCCACACCCGACAGCGACCGGCTGGCATCCGCGCTTGCCACGCTTGAGTGCATGGTGAGCGTGGACCCGTATCTCAACGAGACGACCCGGTTCGCCCACGTGGTCCTGCCACCCCCCTCGGCGCTCGAGCGTTGCCACTACGACCTGGCGTTCACCGGTCTGTCGGTGCGAAACGTGGCCAACTTCTCCCCTGCACTGTTCGAACCCACCGGACCCGGCGAACACGAGATCCTGGCCCGCCTCGCACTCATCGCCGCCGGACAGGGCGCCGGTGCCGATCCGTCCACCATCGACGAGTTGGTCCTCGGCACCCTGCTGGGTCGGGCGAGCGCACCTGGTGCCCCCACGGCGGGCCGCGACCCGGCCGAGTTGGCCGCCATGATCACCGGTACGACCCCCGTGGAACGGGCGCTCGACGTCATGGTGCGCACCGGTGCCTACGGCGACTGGTTCGGGGAGGTTCCCGGAGGCCTGTCGCTCCAGCACCTCCTCGACCACCCCCACGGTGTTGACCTTGGGGCCCTGCAACCCCGCATCCCCGAGGTGTTGCGCACCCCGTCGGGCAAGGTCGAACTCGCTCCCGACGCCATCGTCGCCGACCTGGCGCGGCTCGCGTCGCTGGAGGGTCCCACCGACGGGGACGAGGCGTTGATGCTGATCGGACGGCGTCACGTGCGGTCCAACAATTCGTGGATGCACAACGTGGAGATCCTGGTGAAGGGCCGGGAGCGCTGCACGCTGTTGATGCACCCCGACGACGCCAGCCAGCGGGGTCTCGGTGACGGGGACCGGGCGGTGGTGCGATCCCGGGTCGGGGAAGTGACCGCACGGGTGGAGGTGACCGACACGGTGATGCCGGGGGTGGTGAGCCTGCCCCACGGATGGGGCCACGACGACCCGCACACCTCACTGGCGGTGGCGGCGGCACGCCCCGGGGTGAACGCCAACGTCCTCACCGACGCCGAGGCGCTCGACCCGTTGTCAGGCACCTCGGTGCTCAACGGCATCCCGGTGACCGTGGGCGCCACGAACGGCTGATCTCAGGGCGGCATCGGCGGTCCCGTGCCACCCACCCACCACATGGCTGCGCTGACCGCCACCACCAGCGCGAACCACACCGAGCCGCGTCGGTACCACACCCCCGGTCGATAGGGCTCGGCGTCGTCCATGTGGCCATCGTGCCCGATGCCACGCCAACCCCAACCGGGCCCGACTCTCGGTGACGGGGTGACGCCACCGGTGACACGCCACCCCCTACCCTGAGCCACATGGAGGTTCGGGTTGGTCCGGTGTCAGCGGCGAGCGTGACCGTGTGGGTCGCCTACGCCCAGGAGGTGCTCGCAACACCCGGGGAGCATGACGTTCTCCACGTTGACGCGGTCGCCCTCGAGGCGTTCAACCGCTACCTGTCCGAATGGGCGATGTTGGCCCGTGTCGCCGACCCGTTCCTGTGGGTCGGCGAGGTTCACCCCGAGCGCCTCGAGTACCTCGCTCACAGTTTCGCCCGCATCGTTGAACACCTCGCCGCCCTCGCCGATCACCGCGGACTTGCGGGCGCCCCTGCCGAAGGCGAGGAGTTCTATCAGGCACTCGTGGCGTCAATCATCGGCGCGCTCCGCTCCGAACACGGTTCAGCGTCGACGTTCTCCGAACAGCTCCGGGATCGGTGGCCTGGGCTTCGCTCCGGATAGCCACGCCGGGGTGACGACTGAGGTCCCCGGCGGTCGCTAGGCGCGGGCGAGTTGGGCTGCGGCCTCGTACAAGGTGTCAGGCACCACCGCTCCGGGGGTCAACGCCGTGCGACGACGTGGGTCCACCACCACCTCGCCGACGCCATGGGTGCGGATGCGCACCGATCCATCGATCTGCAAGGTGAGTGTGTGCGTGACCCGTCCCGTGCAATCGAAGACCTCAACGGACTCAAGGTACTGATCGAGTTCCACAGCCTCAACGGTCCTCGCGGAACAGCACGTGGCGGCGAACTTTCGGGTCGTACTTCATGAGCTCGAGACGCTCACGGGTGGTGATCTTGTTCTTGCGGGTGTAATAGGTGAAGCCGGTGCCTGCGGTGCTCCGCAGCTTGACCAGCACCCGGCGATCCCGTGACTTGCCCGCCATCAGATCCGATGCCCCTGCGCTCGGATGCGGGCGACGACCGACTCGATGCCGTCACGATCGATGGTCTTGATGGCCCTCGTTGACAGCGTCAACCTCACCCAGCGCCGCTCACTCGGCAGGTAGTAGCGCTTGCGCTGGATGTTTGGGTTCCAGCGACGATTGGTGCGCCGATGCGAGTGGGACACGGACTTCCCGAACGATGGTTTGGTGCCCAGCAACTGACAGACCCGTGACATGAAGCCAGAGTAGCAAAATAGGAACGATTCCCAAACCCGGGATGGGCAAGAGACCCGGGGCTCCTACCCACCACCTAGGGTGGCGGCATGGGACCGTGGACCGACCAGCAGCGCAACACCGCAGCCGTCATCATGGGGGGGCTCGTCAGCTTCGCCGGCGTCATGCACTTCGTGAACCCGCAGTTCTTCGACGACATCGTGCCGCCGGCGCTACCAGGGGGCCAGCGCTTTTGGACCTACGCCAGTGGTGTCGCCGAACTGGTGGTGGGTCCCATGTTGTTGGTCCCCCGTTGGCGACGCGCCGGCGGATGGGCGGCCATCGTGCTGTTCATCGCCGTCTACCCCGCCAACCTGTACATGGCGTGGGACTGGCGGGATCGTCCGCTGGGAGAACGCGTCGTGTCATGGGTGCGTCTGCCCCTGCAGTTCGTGTTCGTCTGGGTGGCGTGGCAGATCGCCCGACGCTCCCTGGCGCCGGCGGCCCGGCGCGACTGACCTCAGGCGCCGATGACGTTGGGCCGGGGAAGTCCCTGGGCCTCGCACAACAAGAAGTAGCCGTCTCGCACCGTGCCCGCATCGATGACGGAGGTGACGTTGCCGTCCTCGTCGAGGTTCAGGTTGGCCCCGTAGATGGCGAACCAGGCGTCGGTGAGACCCTCGTTCTCCGCCGGCACCATCAACGTGTGCTGGCTGCCCGCCGGTTCGAACAGGAACGATCCCGCCACGTTCACCTCGGGACCCTCCACGTACTTCCATGCACCCGAGAGCGTGAAGGCGTACACGGGGCCGGTGTGCTTGTGGGTGGGAACGATCGTGCCCGGCTCGAAGCGGGTGCGAATGACCCACAGGCCCTGTTCGATGTCGACCTGCAACAACTGCAGGTGCGTTCCGTCACCGACGGCGACGAAGGGGAGTTCCTCTTCGCCCCGGTGGATGGCACTGGGGATGGTGTCAAGGATGCTCATGTCCCCTATTGGACCACGCTGGCGCCGCTTGGGCCACTCATGGGGAAGAACCATCTCCGGACCGTGCGCCGCAGTAGGCGACTCCCAGCGGCTCTCGGCGCTGCGGAGTCGCAGGTGTCGAGGCCTCGCTGGAGAACCAATACCTCACTCCGCGTGGGGACCTCATGCCGGTTCGAGGAGGCCTCGGTACTGTCGCCGCCGGGGCTCTACCCCCTGCACCCACAAGCCGCGTCGGGTGTCGTCATGACAAGCGGAACTTATGACCACTAAAGAGGTAACTTGAGGAGAAAAGTAATCATAGGGGTAAGCAGATCATGGACTTCCGTTCACCGATAGCAACGGTCATCCCGGGGGCACGCGGCGAGGTGCTGGGCATCTTGGCGGCGACGACTGCCCCGCTTACCGGTCGCGGTATTGCGGAACTTGCATCCGGAGCCGTCTCCCAATCAGGCGTGAGCAAGGCACTCGCCCCCCTCGTCGCCTCGGGACTCGTGACCTGCGAACGGGCGGGTGCCGCCAACCTCTACCGACTGAACCGGGACCACGTTGCGGCCGACGCCGTCCTCAGCGCCGCCCGCGCCCACCTCGAACTCCTCGACCGGATCGCCACCACCGTCGATTCGTGGACACCCCGACCCGTCGCCGTGTGGATGTTCGGGTCCGCTGCCCGAGGTCGCGCCACCCCATCGAGCGATGTCGACATCCTCATCGTGCGACCTGACGGCATCGACGACACCGACCACCCTTGGGACACCAACGTGTTACGGCTCGTCGATGCGGTCCATCGTTGGTCGGGCAACGCCTGTGAGTGCCTTGAGTACTCGTCGTCGGAGTTCGCAAGCCTCGTGAAAACCGGCGACCCCCTCATTGCGTCGTTGCGCCGCGACGGCATCGTCATCGCCGGGGGCTCGCCACGTGAGCTCACCACCGCCGAGGGGTGAACGCCCGAGAGCGATCACGCGCCCACCTGGCCAATGCATGCGAATTTCTCGAATCCGCTGAGACCAACCTCACTGCGCACCGATGGAACGCCGCAGCTGCGGACGCCGTGGTGTGTGGCATCAACGCCAAGGACGCCATCTGCCTGTCGCTCACCGGCACCACCCGGAAATCCGACAACCACGCCGCCGCACTCGCCGAGCTTCGGGCGGCGGGAAGAACCGGTGCTGACGTTGAACCGACGCTGCGTCGGCTCCTCAACCTCAAGACCCGCGCCCAGTACCAGACCGACACGATCACCCATCAGCAGGCCCAGCGTGCGGTGGAATGGGCAGGGCGCCTCTGCGTCGCGGCGCGATCGGTCGTGGTCAGCTGAGTGCGCCCGCAATCAAGCGGAGATGCGCCAACAACCCAGCCGGCAGACGCGAATCTGGCGCAGAGTAGAGTCACGTCATGGCAATGGCGACCCTGAGGATGAGCCGTGACGCTCGGGCTGCTGAGCCGATTCGGGTCACCCGGGGAACCATGGGGATCGCCGCAGCGGGCTTCGGCCTGTGGGGTGTGGCGTGGGTGATGCTCTGGCTCGTCCAGACCCAGAGCAAGCTGGAGTGGGCGTTGCTGACCATCGGCGCCCTGCTCATCGTCGTTGCGGTCCTCACCCACGTCGCCCACCTTCGGGCACGCTTCGGGTTGGGCGCACTCGTGGTCCTGACGCTTGCCTGCGCCCTCCCGGTCGCACTCTTCTTTCCGTTCGCAATCCGTCTGGACGCCAACCTGCGGACGTATGCCTATGCGATGTGGGGAGCCACCTGGCTCACGGCTTCGCTGGGAGTGTTTCTCGTGCTGGCCCGCAAGGAGGCGCGACTTGTGCAGCGGGACCGCTCACCACGGACCGAAATCCATGCGTCCTTCTCGCAGTTGACGCTCGTGGCGGTCGGCACATTGATCTACGGCATCAGCTTTCTGGGCCTCATCGCAGATCAGGACAGCTACCTGATGGGCTGGCTGAGCCTCATCGGACCCTCGATGATCGCGGTGGCCATCATCTCCCACATCGAGCACCTCTCCTTGCGGGTGGGACGACCTGCGGTCGTCCTCGCCATCGTCGGGGTGTCGATCTGGGCGGGCAAGAACATCACCCGGGCAACCACCGACCTGATGAGCGACCCTGACTGGTCGGCCTTCCTCGTCAACGGCCTCCAGGGCATCAGCATGCTCCTCGGGGCGATGGCGTGCCTGTTGGTCGTGGCGCACAAGCGGGCCTGGGCGGCATCCGCCGTGGCGGCGCAGTCCGAAGCGCAGGTCACGATGATGTACGACGTCCTCGACGACGTCCGCAACCAGGACTGAGACCCACTCGTCGCTGCGTCGATCCGGCCGACCAATCGACCGCACGTGACGTTGCCGACGCCCGACGTGCTCCTGAGCGTTCGGGAGGCGGGAATCAGGTCCCCCGCGATGCTTTGTGCGGCCAATCTCCCGGGGAACGAACAAGGGCAGGCCCGAGGATTGTGTCCTCTGACCTGCCCTTTGCTTGTGGACCCGACTGGACTCGAACCAGCGACCCCTTCCGTGTCGAGGAAGTGCTCTAGCCAACTGAGCTACGGGTCCAAGGCCTTCTGACCTTACCAGCCGCCACCACCCCACCTCACGCCGACCAACCCGCCCCGGCCCGAACCGAACGGCACAATGGTCGCTGGCTGCCGCCGTACGCTGGCCCGGTGAGCACCCACGAAACGGAACTCGTTGCACCGGTGGACCTCACCACCGCCGATGGCCGCACGTTGAATCCGGCGGCACGGGGCTGGTCCCGTGTGCCGCTGCACACCGCTCGACTGTCGGGCCCGTGGGGACGCCGCAAACGATGGGACTACTGGGCGATCCTCGCCGGGAACGTCGTGGTCAGTGGTGTGGTGGCGAACATCGACTACCTCGGCCTGTCCGACGTGTGGTGGTGCGACCTTGCGTCACAGACGCACGGCGGCCGGGGGATGATCACCCCCGGTGGCCGTGGCGTGCATCTCCCCGACCGGTTCGGGTCCGTGCCGGTCAACGTCGCCGGCCGTCACTACCGGTGCACGCTGCGCGACTCCCCCGACGGCGCCATGCACATCGAGGCGCACTGGACGGAACGATCCGGGGCACCGGCGCACCTTGACGCCACCATTTCCTTGCCCGACGGCCACGAGTCGCTCAACGTCGTGATCCCCTGGAACGACCGGATGTTCCAGTACACGTCGAAACACCAGGCCCGGCCGGCGAGTGGCACGTTGAGCGTCGGTGACGACCGGTGGATGATCGGCGACGGGCGCGAAGCGTGGGGGGTCCTCGACATCGGTCGTGGACGCTGGCCGATGACGACACACTGGAACTGGGGTGGTGGGGCGGGTCGCACCACCACCGGTGCGGTGGTGGGCCTGCAGTTCGGGGCGAAGTGGACCGAGGGCACCGGTTTCACCGAGAACGGGGTGACGATCAACGGGCGTCTCACCAAGATCGGTCGGGAACTCGAATGGGCGTACCGCTGGGACGACCCGATGGCACCGTGGCGGGTGCGTGACCCCGGTGGCCAACTCGACGTGACGCTCAGCACCCGGTACGACAAGCACACCAAGGTGAACGCCGTGGCCCTCCGCCAGGAAGTCCACCAGGTGTTTGGCCGCTGGTCGGGGTGGGTGACCGACGACGACGGGGTGCGCCACGAATTCGAAGGAATCGACGGTTTCGCCGAGGAGTGCCGGGCACGCTGGTAGCCGTGGTCCGACCCGCTGGTGGTCGTGACAGACTGCGGGCATGGATCACCGCCAGAACCTCCGTTTCATCGCTGCAGGCCGCATCGCCATCGGCATCGCCATGCTGTTCGCCCCCCGCCGTGCCACCCGGGGGTGGCTGGGTGACCGGAACATCGGAAAGAGCGTGAGTCTGCTCAGCCGGGCGTTCGGCGCACGTGAGGTGGCGCTCGGGGCGGGCACGTTGCAGGCGCTCGCGTCGGGAGGCCCGGTGCGGCCGTGGGTGATGGCCGGCATCGTCAGCGACGGCCTCGACGCCACCGCCTCGCTGCTCGCCGCCCCCCAGATCGGTGTGGGTCGCGCCCTGATGAACGGCGCCGTGGCGTCGAGCGCCACCGCGGCGGGCATCGCCGCACTCGAGCACGTCGACTGAGCGGCACATGGTGTGCACCGATGTTCAGTCGGCGTTCACCGACCTGCCCGGTGGCCGACACCACCGGGGACTAGGTTTCGCACCATGACCGCAGGACTGTCGCGACGTTCGTTTCTCACCCGCACCGGCCTCGGTGGGGCCACCCTGGCCCTTGCCGGGGTGTTGCGGGCCACCGGTGCGGCTGCCACACCGTTGTCGGTGGGTGCCGGCCCCTACGGCCCCCTCGGGGCACCCGACGCCCTCGGGTTGCGACTCCCCCCCGGGTTCACCGCACGGGTGGTGGCCACCTCGTTGCAGCCGGTGCCCGGCACCGGCCACACCTGGCACTACTTCCCTGACGGCGGCGCCACCTTCGCCACCGAGGACGGCGGGTGGATCTACGTATCGAACTCGGAGTTCCCCGGGTCGGGTGGCGTGAGCGCGCTGCGCTTCGCCCCTGACGGCACGGTGGTGGACGCCTACCCGATTCTCGCCAACACGTCGGTGAACTGTGCGGGTGGGACAACCCCGTGGAACACGTGGTTGTCGTGCGAGGAGTTCGACCTCCACGGCGAGAGCCAGTCACTCATCGACCAGGCCGGCGCCATCGCCGGGCGGGTGTGGGAGTGCGACCCGCTCGGTTCCGGTCAGGGCACGCCGCTGCCCGCCCTCGGATTGTTCCAGCACGAAGCAGCGGTGATCGACCCCGACGTCGGGGTGGTGTACCTGACCGAGGACAAGGGCGACAGCCTCTTCTACCGGTTCACCCCCGACGCCTACCCGGACCTGTCGTCAGGCACGTTGGAGGCGGCCCGCGTCGACGGTTCGAGCATCACCTGGGTGGAGGTGCCCGACCCGAGTGCGGCCACCACGCGCACAGCCCTGCAGCTCACCGACGACCAGATCACCCGGTTCCGCGGTGGCGAAGGGATGTGGTGGCATCAGGGGGTCGTGTACTTCACCACCAAGGGCGACAACCGGGTGCACGCACTCGAGTGCGCCACCGACAACTACGAGGTCATCTACGACGCCGCCGACTTCGGGGGTGCGAACGCACCGCTGCGGGGGGTGGACAACATCGTGGTGGCTGACGTGTCGGGCGACATCTACGTGGCTGAAGACGGCGGCAACATGGAGATCGTGTTGCTGTCCACCGACGGGGTCATCGCTCCGTTCGTGCAGGTCGTCGGACAGAACTCATCGGAGATGACCGGCCCGGCGTTCAGCCCGGACGGGGCCCGCATGTACTTCTCCAGCCAGCGCGGCGTGGTGGCCGGGGTCACCTACGAGGTGACCGGGCCGTTCCGTGGGGCACGCCCCGTTGCGGTGACCCCTCCCTCAACCCCGTCGGGGACCGGTGCCGCCCCCGCCCCGGTGGGCCCGGCGTTCACCGGTGGCCGCGACCGGATCCCCGGCGACATCGCCACCTCGTTCCGTGCCCTGTCGTCTCCCGCCAACGACGCCAACGTGGCCATCGGGGCACTCGGCGGATTGACGGTGGCCGCAGCGGGGGCAGCAGCGGTGCTGGCGCTACGCAACCGCATGCAGGGTCGGCCCGCCGACGAGGACACGGCGCCCGCAGCGACCGACTGAGACCCCTGCGGCAGCGAGCCTCACCGCAACCGGTCAGTCAGTTGAGGGGTTCAACTCCGAGTTCCCCGAGCAGGCGTTCAACCCGGGCCCGGATCTCGTCACGGACGGTGCGCACGAACGTGGCGTCCTGTCCGGCCGGGTCGTCGAGGGCCCAGTCCTCGTAACGGGTGCCGGGGTAGTACGGGCACGTGTCCCCACACCCCATGGTGACCACCACGTCGGACGCCTCGACCATGGCATCCTCGAGTCGTTTGGGGGTGGCGCCCGCACCGATCACGTCGATGCCGACCTCGGCCATGACCTCGATGACCGCAGGGTTGATCGTCTCGGCCGGTGCGGTGCCCGCCGAGCGCACCACCACGGCGTCACCGGCGAGGTGGGCGAGCCACGCTGCGGCCATCTGGGAACGTCCGGCGTTGTGGACGCAGACGAAGAGAACCTCGGGTCGGTGCATGGGGAGTACCTCGGGGTCAGGGGGCCAGGGCGTCGCGCAGCAGGGCCAGGCGTTCGGGCACCACCCGGTACCAGGCCCACTTGCCACGTCGTTCACGGGTCAGCAGTCCGGCGTCCACCAGCATCGTCAGGTGGTGGGAGACGGTGGGCTGGGACCGGCCGAGGGGCAGTACGAGATCACAGGCGCACGCCTCCCCTGCGGGGGCGGTCGCCACCATGGACAACAGCCGAAGGCGGACCGGGTCGGCGAGCACCTTGAACGCCGCAGCGAGTTCGCCCGCCGCGCCCTCGTCCAAGGCGGTGTCGGTGACGCTCCCACAGCACCCGGCGAAGGGTGTGACGTCAATGGCCATGGCGACACTATACATTGATGATCATCAATACGTTGCTACCGTGTGGTCCTCGACCTGGACCCACCTGTGACGACCCGGTCGCACCGCCACCACCCAAGGAGTCCCCATGTCCCGAGTCCAGCTCGCCCTCAACGTCACCAACCTCGACGAGGCCGTCGAGTTCTACTCGCGTCTGTTCGGCGCCGAGCCGGCCAAGCGCAAGGCGGGGTACGCCAACTTCGCCATCGCCGACCCACCCCTCAAGCTCGTGTTGTTCGAAGGGGCCGGGGGCGGGTCCATCAACCATCTCGGAGTGGAGACCGACGGCGCCAACGAGGTCGAAGCCGCCGATGCCCGCCTCAGCGGTGTAGGACTCACCACCACCGGCATCGACGACACCATCTGCTGTTACGCCGAGAAGGTCGAGACGTGGGTGGTGGACCCCGACGGGCTGCGGTGGGAGTGGTACGTCAAGACCGCCGACGCCGAGGACATGGGCGACGGCGGGAACAACGACACCGCCATGTGCTGTGCGCCCGAACCAGTCGCCTTGAGCACCCCCGCCACAGCCGCCACCCCCGACAGCGGCTGCTGCTGACCTGATGACCGAACCAGCGAACACCACGGCGGTCAGCGCCCGACTCAGCACCCTCGACCGCTTCCTCCCGTTGTGGATCGGGTTGGCCATGGTGGGGGGCCTGGCCCTGGGCCGGATCGTTCCCGACCTCAACAGCACCCTCGGGGCGGTCAAGATCGACACCGTCTCGTTGCCCATCGCCATTGGGTTGCTCGCCATGATGTACCCGGTGCTGGCCAAGGTCCGTTACACCCGGGTGCGCGCCGAACTTTCGGACCGCCGGGCACTGGTGTTTTCCCTGGTGGCGAACTGGGTGGTGGGCCCTGCGCTCATGTTCGCCCTGGCGTGGATCTTCCTTGCGGACCTCCCCGAGTTGCGCACCGGGCTCATCATCGTCGGTCTCGCCCGATGCATCGCCATGGTGCTCATCTGGAACGACCTGGCGTCGGGCAACCGCGAACTCGCCGCGGTGCTCGTGGCGGTGAACTCGTTGTTCCAGATCGTCATGTACTCGGTCCTCGGCTGGTTCTACCTGTCCGTGTTACCCGGCTGGCTGGGTCTCGACACCGCCGGGTTGGACATCAGTCTGTGGGACATCGCCAAATCGGTCCTGATCTTTTTGGGCCTGCCACTGGCGGCGGGGTTCCTGACCCGGACCGTGCTCGAACGCCGGCGGGGAACCCAGTGGTACGAGGGGCGGTTCCTGCCCCGCATCGGTCCGGTGGCGCTCTACGGGCTGCTGTTCACCATCGTGGTGCTGTTCGCCCTCCAGGGCGAACAGATCACGAGCCGACCCCTCGACGTGGTGCAGGTGGCGGTCCCGTTGCTCATCTACTTCGCGCTGATGTGGGGCGGATCGTTCTTCGCCGGGTACCGACTCGGGTTCCCCTACGACCGCAACACCTCGATCGCCTTCACTGCGGCGGGCAACAACTTCGAACTCGCCATCGCCGTGTCGATCGCCGTGTTCGGCGTCACGTCAGGCGAAGCACTGGCGGGCACCATCGGGCCGCTCATCGAGGTCCCCGCCCTCATCGCCCTCGTGTACGTCGCCTTGTGGCTCGGCAAGCGCTGGTATCCCGACGACCAGGCCGTGCTCGACACCCGAACCCCGACGGGGTGATCAGCCTCTGACGACCGGCACGGGGCTATCGGCGTTGACCGTCCCGTCGGCGTGCGCCTCAACGGTCACGAACCCGTGCGGGGTCGGCACCGTGGCGCGCGCCCACGCAAGGTCCCCGAGGGCGGGAGCGACCCGCACTGGCATGCACCCCTGGCCGCTCATCGCCGGGGTTCCACGCCGTGATGACGTGCAACGTCGCTCCGGCGTCAAGGTCGATCTCCCTGAGGGCGCGCAGTTCGCCATCGTGTTCCACCGTGATGTGGGTGGCGAGGTAGATGGCGGCGAGATCTGCGTCAGTCATCGACCGCCCCCTCGCAGGCGTGCGCACCGCACCGGATGAGACCGTACCCACGATCACCCATTGCGCTCCCCTGTCCGACAACGACGAAAGCCCGGTGACCCGGGACGTAGTCCAGGGCCACCGGGCCGTCCGTTCATCGAATCACTCGACGGTGATGGTGAACGTGGTGGGTGCGCCCACCCCGTTGGTGGAGCCGAAGAACTGCACGGTCACCTCAGCGGTACCGGCTGCGACCGCCTTCCCACCGGCGTTGGTGGTGTAGGAGCCCTCCGTCTTGCCTTCACCCTCGACCTTGAACACGGCAGCGTCGGAACTCTCCGCCACGAAACGCCCCTCACCGGGGTCACCGAGGTCGAACACCACGGTGGTGCCGACGCTGACCGTGGTCGACGTTTCCGATTCGCTGAGCACCACCGGGGGAAGCACGTTGCCAATCACCTCAGAAGTCGTCGGCGCTGCGGTCGTCGATGAGCTGGATTCACTGTTGGACGAACACGACATGGCGGTCAGGGCGAGGACGGCGGCGAGACCACCGATGACGACGGGACGGATACGCATGCGACTCTCCTGGGGTGAGGCTCGGTTCGCAACCGTCGGCTGACGCCACGACCGGGCAACGGGTTGTGGTCTCCCAGAGGCGGCGCCATGCACTCGGGCCGCTTGTGGAGATGTCACATCATGGCCGATAGGGCGGGCGAGGTGGGGTCACCCGAGTCCTGCACGCCACCTGCCCAGCCAATGGTCGCTTGCCACCCCGCCGTGTGCGGGGTGGCGCCTCACAGGGATGCAGCAGACCGGGCGGTAACGTGCGGACGTGGATCGCCAACACGCCGCCGGTCACCAGCCTCGGGTCGCCGACCGCAGTGACCTCGATGCCCTCAGTCGTTCGTTGGCTGCAGCGTTCGCCGACGACCCGGTGTGGGAGTGGCTGATGCCCGCAGGCCGCAACGGCGGACCCAGCGCGGAACGGATCTTCGCGTGGATCGTGGCGGGCCACCTCGGTGACGGCACGGTGTGGACGCTGCCGGACGCAACCGCCAATGCCGTGTGGGCCCCTCCAGGCAAACACCGCACGCCAACGACGAAGGTGCTCACCGCACTCCCCTGGCTCTTGGGAGCACTTGGTCTCGCCGGGTTCGGCCGTTTCGCCCGGCTC
>CAMAQM010000006.1 GCA_945860545.1 Bifidobacterium breve
GTACGTGTGCAGCTGATACCCCTGGGCGCGGATCCACAGGTCGGTCACGGCATCGGCGAGTGCGGTGTCGGCGGGGTCGGCGTGCAGCCGCCACAACGCCACGAGACGGTCGGCGGCGGTGGTGAACCGGGCGGGGCTGCGCAAACTGACCCCGCGCTCGAACCCGGCGGTCGCCATCGCCACCCGCCACCCGCCGTTGACGTCGCCGAGGGTGCAGTCGAGTGGGACGCGCACGTCGTCGAAGAAGATCTCGGCGAACCCCGGTTCGCCGTCGAGCTGGGCGATGGGTCGCACCGTGACACCAGGTGTGTCGAGTGGGCACAGGATGAAGGTGAGGCCCCGGTGACGTTGCGCCTCGGGATCGGTGCGGAACATGCCGAAGCACCAGTCGGCGAACGCCGCCCGGCTGGCCCAGATCTTTGAACCGTTGAGCACCCAGTGATCGCCGTCGAGGGTTGCACGGGCGCTGATGGCGGCCATGTCGCTCCCGGCGTCAGGTTCGCTCCACGCCTGAGCCCACACGATGTCGCTGGACGCCATGGTGGGCAGGAAGCGGGCCTTTTGCTCCTCGGTGCCCACCTCCATGATGGTGGGACCCAACAAGAAGATGCCGTTCTGGTTGACCCGGCCGGGGGCGCCCGAGCGCCAGTACTCCTCTTCGAACACCAGCCACTCGATGTAGCCCGCCCCTCGCCCGCCGTACTCGGTGGGCCAACTCACGGCTGAGAAGCGGCCGTCGTGAAGGGTGCGTTCCCACCGCCGGTGGGCCTCGAACCCTTCGGCGGTGTCGAAACTCGGTAGCGGCGTCGTGGGGACGTGTTGGGCGAGCCACTGGCGTGCCTCGGAACGGAACGCCTGCTGTTCGTCGGTGTAGCGCAGGTCCATGGGCGCAGGAGCGTACACGGGTGTGGTCTAACCTGACGGCGTGTCAGATTTGAGCGGTGACACCACCGCATCGGCAGGGGCGGCCCAACCCGCCATCGACGGCTGGTTCACCCTTGGAGGACCGGACCTCGGCGACGGCCCCCGACTGATCGGATCGAAGTGTGCGGGCTGTGGCACCTACGCCTTCCCGCCCCGCAGCGGCGCCTGCCCGAACCCGTCGTGTGTGTCCGACACGCTCGAACCAGTCGAGTTGTCGGCCACGGGAACACTGTGGAGTTTCGCCGAGAACCACTACGCCCCGCCGGCGCCTTACGTGGCCGCCGAACCGTTCGAGCCGTACGCCCTCGCCGCCGTCGAACTCGAACGTGAGGGCATGGTGGTGCTCGGCCAGGCAGCGAAAGGTGTGCGGGTTGCGGACCTGCGGGTCGGCATGCCGATGAAGCTCGCCATCGACGTCCTGTTCACCGGTGACGACGGGGTCGACCGGCTGATCTGGGTGTGGGAACCCGTCGAAGAGGAGGGCACCGATGTCGGCTGACGATGTCGCCATTCTCGGCGTCGGCATGCACCCATGGGGCAAGTGGGGTCGGGACTTCACCGAGTACGGCATGGTCGCCGCCCGGGCCGCGCTCGACGACGCCGGCCTGGCGTGGACCGACATTGAGCACGTCGCCGGCGCCGAGACGATCCGCAACGGCTACCCCGGGTTCGTGTCCGGATCGACGTTCGCCCAGAAGCTCGGCTGGACCGGGGTGACGGTCTCGTCGAGTTACGCCGCCTGTGCGTCGGGTGCCCAGGCGCTCCAGGCGGCGCGGGCCAACATCCTCGCCGGGTTCTGCGACGTGGCACTCGTGATCGGTGCCGACACCACCCCCAAAGGGTTCTTCGCTCCTGTCGGGGGGGAACGACGTGACGACCCCGACTGGTTGCGGTTCCACCTGCTCGGCGCCACCAACCCCGTGTACTTCGCGTTGGCGGCGCGTCGCCGCATGGACCTGTGGGGCGCCACGGCTGAGGACTTCGCCATGGTGAAGGTGAAAAACGCCCGGCACGGCCTCGGGAACCCCAACGCCCGATACCGCAAGGAAGTCGGTATCGAGGAAGTGGTGTCGAGCCCCATCGTGTCGGACCCGTTGCGTCTGCTCGACATCTGCGCCACGTCCGACGGAGCGGCCGCGCTCGTGGTGACCAGCGCCGATTTCGCCCGCAAACATCTCGGTTCACTCGACGGAGTGGCTCGGGTGCGAGCCGTCAGCACCGCCACACCCACCTACCCACAGACGTTCCTCGAACTGCCCGACTTCGCCACCGATTCACACGCTGTCGTGTCGCCGCCGGCGCTCGGGTTCAAGGCGTCTGTGGTGCACCGCGCCTATGAGGAGGCGGGGGTGGGTCCCGACGACATCGACCTCGCCGAGGTGTACGACCTGTCGACCGCCATGGAACTCGACTGGTACGAACACCTCGGGTTGTGCGAGGTGGGTGGTGCCGAAGAACTGCTGCGCTCGGGGGCGACCACGATCGGTGGTCGGGTGCCGGTCAACGCGTCGGGTGGTCTCGCCAGTTTCGGGGAGGCGATTCCCGCCCAGGCCATCGCCCAGGTGTGCGAACTGACCTGGCAGGTGCGTGGCCAGGCCACCGGCCGTCAGGTGGAGGGGGCCCGAGTGGGGGTCACCGCCAACCAGGGACTGTTCGGTCACGGCTCGTCGGTCGTGGTCGGCATCTGAAACCGTCATCTGCTGTGAAAGGAACCGTCCGATGACCTCCTCCGCCGTGTCGTCCGCCTGGATCGTCGACGCCGTGCGCACCCCGGTGGGTCGCCGAGGGGGCGGCCTGTCGGACATGCATCCCGCCGACCTCGGGGCGGCGAGCATTTCCGCTCTCATGGATCGAACCGGAGTGGACCCCGCCGCCGTCGACGACGTCGTATTCGGCAACGTGGATTCCATCGGCGCTCAGGCGGGGTGCATTGCCCGCACCTGCTGGCTGGTGGCCGGGATGCCCGAACACGTGCCGGGAACCACGGTGGACCGCCAGTGCGGGTCGGGTCAGCAGGCCGTGCACTTCGCCGCCCAAGCGGTGATGAGCGGCACCATGGACCTGGTGGTGGCCGGCGGTGTGCAGCAGATGTCGGCGATCCCCATCTCGGCGGCGATGCTCGCCGGGCAGGCCTACGGGTTCGACGACCCGTTCACCGGGTCACCGGGGTGGGTGGCCCGTTACGGGCCGGGCGCCGTCGACCAGTTCCTCGGGGCGGAATCCATGGCCACCCGATGGGACATCAGTCGTGACGACATGGAGGCCTTCGCCGTCGCATCCCACGAGCGGGCACTGGCCGCCCGCGCCGAGGGACGGTTCGAGGCCGAGATCGTCGCCACGAACGGTCTCGACCACGACGAGGGACCCCGCCAGCCCGACTGGGACAAGATTCGTTCGTTGCGCACCCTCGTCGAAGACGGTCGCATGACCGCGGCGGTGGCCAGCCAGATCTCCGACGCCTCCGCCGCACTGCTCATTGCCAACGACGCCGCTGTCGCGACCCACAACCTCACGCCGCGGGCCCGAATCCATCACCTCAGCGTCATGGCCGACGACCCGGTCATGATGCTGTCGGCGCCCATTCCCGCCACCAAACGGGCGCTCGAGCGCACCGGGCTCACCCCCGACGACATCGACCTCGTGGAAATCAACGAGGCGTTCGCCCCGGTGGTGCTGGCATGGCTGAAAGAAACCGGGTTCGATCCGGGCAAGGTGAACGTGAACGGTGGTGCGATCGCGCTGGGTCACCCACTCGGTGCCACCGGTGCCCGGCTCATGACGACGCTGCTCCACGAACTCGACCGGACCGGCGGCCGCTATGGCCTGCAGACCATGTGTGAAGGTGGCGGTCAGGCCAACGTGACCATCATCGAACGGGTCTGACCACTACTCGTAGGAGCGCCCGATCTGGCGGGTGAGGTCGAGGAACGACTCGGGGTGGTCGGGTGCTGGTGCCCCCGGGGTGTAGCGCACCCGATGCAACGTCCCGGTGAACGGGTACGAACCGTGTGTTTCGTGAAGGTCCCAGTGCACCGGTGAACGCGGGTCGCGCCCGACCGAGATGCCCTCGAACGGGGCGAGCGGGAACAGCATCGGCAGGTCGTCGAGGCGGGAGCGTTCCTCGTCGTCGACGAACACCGCAAGGTTCGTGCGCCACCCCCCAGGAGCCTCGATGCGCAACCGGACCGACACCGCACCGTCGGGCAGGGCGCCACCGTCCAATTCGTGGAGGTGGCCCTGGCCGTCGTTAAACGCCACCCGCAGGCTGTTGTCGGCCACCCACACCACGTACCCGCCGCCCTGGTCCCCGTGGGCGACGAGTACCCCCTCGTCACCGACGCGGAGGTCGATGTCGACGTCGACGTCGCAGGTGCGTTGCCAGATGAGGCGGGAACTGCGCCAGTGGTCGAGGCTCGGGGTGCCAGGGAACAACACGACGGGCTGTTCGTGCACCTTGTCCTCGGGCCGTCGGACGATCCAGCGCCACTGGCTGCCCTCATCGAGGGGGTAGACGTCCCCGCTGCGAGCGAGCTGATCCCAGCGCGCGGCGAGCGCACTGACCCGCTCAGGCGATTCAGCGGCGAGGTCGTGCGTCTCGGTGGGGTCGACGGCGAGGTGGTAGAGCTCCCATTCGCCGTCGTGGAACGGGCCCGGTCCGCCCCGCCGGGTCACGACCTCCCAGCCGTCGCGGTACAGACCCCGATGACCGGCGAGTTCGTAGAGCTGTTCTGTGCGGACCTCGGGATGGGAGGGGTCGGCGAGGACGTCGACGAGCGGGACCCCGTCAGGGCTGCGAAGCGGGCGACCGTTGCGCTCGCGTGGCTGGGTGACCCCGACGAGTTGGGCAATGGTGGGCCACAGGTCGCTGCAGTGGGCGTACTGGTGGCGCAACCCCGTCACGACCTCCCGGTCACCGCGCACGTCGTCGCCGACGTGGACGATGCAGGGGACCTGATGGCCGCCGGCGTGGGTGTTGCGCTTGTAGAGCCGGAACGGGGTGTTGGACGCCATGGCCCAGCCCCGGGGGTAGTGGCTCATGGTCCGTGGGCCACCGATGAGGTCGATGCGGGCAAGGTCGTCGGCAAGATCGGCACCCTCGGCCCCGACCTGGGTGGCGAGATGGTTGTAGTAGTTGGTGGTGCCGGTGGCCTCACCTTCACGGCTGGCACCGTTGTCGGACATGAACACCACCACGGTGTTGTCCCACTCGCCGAGTTCCTCGAGCGCGGCGCGTACCTCTCCCACGCTGCGGTCGAGATGGGTGACCATGGCGGCGTAGGTCGCCATGTAGGTGGCGAACAGTCGGCGGGTGTCGTCGTCGAGGTCGTCCCAGGCCGCAACCTCGTCACCGGGTTCGGCGTTGCGTGGCGGCAGGGTGGCATCGGCGGACACGACGCCGAGTTCGACCTGGCGGGCGTGGCGGCGGGCCCGGATCTCGTCCCATCCACAGTCGTACACCGTGGCGAATTGCGCCACGTCCTCGGCGCGGGCGTGCAGCGGTGCGTGGGCGGCGGGGTGGGCGAGGTACAACAGGAACGGCTGGTCGGGACGTACCGCTTTGCGTTGACGGACCATGGCGATGGCGGTTGCGGTCAGGTCGTCGGTGAGGTGGTAGCCCTCGGGGTACGTGTCGATGTCGAGGTGGGTGTTGTCGGCGACCAACTGGTGGGGGTGGTGCAGGTTGGTGAACGCGTCGAGGATCCCGTAGAAGCGTTCGAACCCCCGTTGGCACGGCCACGAGTGCATCGGTCCGGCCGCCGACGTGTCGGCGTCACGGCACAGGTGCCACTTGCCGACACACAACGTCGCCCACCCGGCGTCCCTGAGCGCCTCGGCCATGGTCACCACGTCGTCAGCGAGTTCGGCACGGTACCCGGGGAACCCGGGGTCGTCCTGGGCGACGTGGCCCACCCCGGCCCGGTGGGGGAGGAGTCCGGTGAGCAGGGCGGCACGCGTGGGCGAACACATCGGGGTCGAGTGGAAGTTGGTGAACTGCACCCCTTCGGCGGCCAACCGATCGAGGTTCGGGGTGGGGATCTCCGACCCCTGACACCCGAGGTCGGCGTACCCGACGTCGTCGACGAGGATCACCACGACGTTTGGGGCGCCCTCCGGGGCGGTGGGCCGTTGCGGCCACTGCGGATCCGAGGCCGCCATGGTGGTTCCGATGTGTTGCATTTCACCCCCTCGGGCATCGTCATCTGTTCGTCATGACCCCGCTCGGCGACCCGGATTCGCCCCCCTCGCCATCGGTGCCGTCGAAGATCTAACGTAGCGTCAGATTCCGAGACCAAGGGGACGACATGGCCGGAGATGCACAGTCCGTGGTGGCCGAACTCGGTTACCGACCGTTCGACTGCGACAACCACTACTACGAGGCGCTTGACGCTTTCACCCGTCACCTCGACCCCGCACTCGGGCAACGCTGCGTGCAGTGGTGCGACATCGACGGCCGCAAGTACCAGGTGGTGGGTGGCCGGGTGTTCCGCGGTGTGGTCAACCCCACGTTCGATCCCGTCGCCCCCGCCGGCGCGCTCCACGACTACTTCCGGGGCAACCCCGAAGGCCGTCAACCATGGGAGTTCCTCGCCGCCCGGGAGCGCATCAACCCCGCCTACCGGAATCGTGAGGCCCGCATCGCCACCCTCGACGAGCACGGCCTCGAAGGTGTCTGGCTGTTCCCGACGCTGGGCATGCTGTACGAGGAAGCGCTGAAGCACGACCCCGAAGCGGTGGCGCTGACCTTCACGGCGTTCAACCGGTGGTTGCTCGAAGACTGGGGCTTCGGTGCGGACGGACGGATCTTCGCTGGGCCGTACCTGAGTCTCGCCGACGTCGACTGGGCGTGCGCCGAACTCGACTGGGCGCTCGACAACGGTGCGCACGTCGTCGTGATGCGGGCCGCCGCCCCCATCACCGCCACCGGTCAACGCTCACCGTTCGACCCGTCGTTCGATCCGTTCTGGGCTCGTCTCAACGAGGCAGGCATCCCGGTGGTCATCCACGCCGGAGACAGCGGGTACAGCTCGCACGGTTACGCCGACGACGGGTTCTCCTCGGCGCTGTCGGGCGGGTGGGGCCCGTCGATCAAGGCGTTCGCCATCGAGCGGGCAGCGGGCGACTTCATCATCAGTTCGGTGTTCGCCAAACTCTTCGACCGGTTCCCGAACCTGCGCATGGCGTCGGTGGAGAACGGCTCGGGTTTCCTTCCCGACATGGTCAAGAAGCTCTCATCCACCCACCACAAGATGCCCGGGTTCTTTGGGACCCACCCCGTTGAGGTGCTCCGAAACCACTGGTGGATCAACCCGTTCTGGGAGGACGACGCCGCTGAGGTGGTTGAGATCATGGGGGCGGACCGGGTCATCTTCGGCAGTGACTGGCCCCACATCGAAGGCATGCCCGAACCGCTCGTGTACGTCGATGAACTCAAGGCGTTCGACGACGCCACGAAGCGACGCATCCTTCGCGACAACGTCCTCGAACTCAACACCCCGCGACCGATCTGACCGCCGTGTTCACCATTGGCCCCAACCAGCGGGTCGTCGGGTTGCAACTTCCCGTGCAGGCGCGCAGCACCTACTTCGTCGCCGACTGGGAACGCACCGCCGGTCCGCTCGAGATGGCGGCGGTTGCCAAGGCAGCGGACGCGGCCGGGTACGCGTATGTCGGGGTGTGCGACCACGTGGCGTTGCCCGAGGCGGTGGCGGATTCCATGGGGTACCACTGGGTGGACCCCATCGCCACGCTTGGCTGGCTCGCCGCCCAGACCACCGAGGTGCGCCTGCTCACCCACGTCTACGTCCTGCCCTACCGACACCCCCGTCTCGCAGCCAAACAGTTCGCCACCCTCGATGACCTCTCCGGCGGCCGGGCGATCTGTGGAGTGGGAGCGGGGCACGTCGAAGCCGAGTTCGATCTGCTCGACGTCGATTTCGCCGGGCGGGGAGCGGCGATGGACCACGGCGTGACCGAACTCGCAGAGGTCCTCGCCAACGAAGTGGTCGACGGGTTCGGGGCCCTGCCCCGACCGGTGCAGACCCCCCGCCCACCGATCTGGCTGGCCGGGTCGTCCGCACCGGCGATCCGGCGTGCCGCCCGTCTCGGTGACGGTTGGCTTCCCCAGGGTCCGGCCACGCCGGAGGCGGTGACGTTGCTCACCGCCGAACGTGAGCGTCACGGTCGTGGCGGTGAACCGTTCGCCGTGGGCACCATCACCCCGTTCCTCTATGTGGGTGAACCCTCGTGGGAGGTCCCTTCCGACACGTTGAGCGGGTCGCCCGACGACCTCGCCGAGCGGTTGGTGGCGCTGATCCCCCAAGGGGTCAACCAGATCCAGGTCCGTTTCCGGGCCCGTCACGTCGACGAAATGTGTGAACAGGTGGCGGCATTCGGACACGGGGTGCTGCCGGCACTGGCCACGAAGTGAGGTCACCGGCTGGGGGGCCGGTGACACCGAACAACAACACGGGGGACTCATGGCACACGACACATCACCGCTGAGCGCACTGGACGACTATCCGCTGCACCAGGTGGCCCAACCCATGCGGCACGTCGGGACCAGCGACCGCAACTTCTACGACCGCTACTACTTCAACGGGTTCTCCCACGACGGGTCGGCCATGTTCATCATGGGTCTGGGGGTGTACCCCAACCTCGGGGTGATGGACTCGTTCCTCGTCGTGCTCGTCGACGGCCAGCACCGGGTGGTGCGTTCGTCACGGGAACTCGACGGTGCCGACCGTCTCGCCCCATCGGTGGGACCCCTGTCCGTCGAGGTGATCGAACCGTTGCGACGTCTGCGGGTGCGGTGTGCCCCCAACGAGTGGGGGGTGGACCTCGACGCCACATGGACCGGGTCCATTCCGGCCCACCCCGAACCCGCCCACCAGATGCGCGAGTACGGCCGCGCCATCTTCGACACCTATCGCATGGCCCAAACAGGCGGGTGGGACGGCACGCTGACCACTCCGGAAGGCACGTTCAACCTGACCGACGCCACGTGGTGGGGGACCCGGGACCGTTCGTGGGGGGTGCGCCCCGTCGGGGAGGCGGAACCTCCCGGCATCAGGGCCCAGGACCCGCCGTCATGGTTCTGGATCTACGCCCCGATCCGGTTCGCCGACCACTCGATCATCCTCATCATGCAGGAGACCGCCGACGGGACGAGGATCCTTGAAGAAGCGGTGCGCATCGACGCCGACGGCACCACCCGTCACCTGGGCCGTCCCGACCACGACCTTACGTTCGCCCCCGGGACACGTCGGGCGACGGGAGGCACCTTGACGACGTCGGGTGACCCGCTTGAGGGAACCGCCGGGGTGGAGATCACCGCCGAGGCGCTCATCCCGCTCTACGTGGGGATCGGTACCGGGTACGGCTTCGACGCCGATTGGCGTCACGGCATGTGGCACGGGCCTCAGGTCACCCAGGGCGTCCACATCGACACCACCACCCCCGACGGGGCGGCGCGACTTATGGGCATCGTCGACAGCGGTGCCCGCTTCACCTACCACGACGGGAACCGGGACCAGGTGGGCTACGGCCTGTTTGAAACCATGGTCATCGGGCCCCACGACCGCTACGGCTTCGCCGACCTGCTCGACGGCTGGGGCGACGCCACCACGGAGGCATCATGACCACCCGCACGTTCCAGCTCGCCGACGTCATCGAACTGATGGCGGACACGGTTCCCGACCGTGAGGCGCTCGTGACCGACACGCAATCGATCACCTACGCCGAACTCGACGAGCGCACCACCCGTCTCGCCAACCACCTCGCATCACTCGGTGTGGGCCGAGGAGACCGCGTCGGCATCCACGCCATGAACTGTCCCGAATGGGTGGAGGCGTTCTACGGCGCCATGAAGATCGGGGCGGTGCCGGTCAACGTGAACTTCCGGTACGTGGCTGAGGAGTTGCGCTACCTCTACGCCGACGCCGGGTGTGTGGCCACCGTGGTCGCCCCCGAGTACGAGGCGGTGCTCGACGAGATCGCCGGGGGCCTGCCGGATCTCGCCCATCGCATCGTGCTCGGCGAGCCGTACGAACAGGCGTTGGCTGCAGCCTCGCCCGAGCGGGCCTTCGACCCGCGTTCACCCGACGACCTGTACCTCATCTACACCGGTGGCACCACGGGGATGCCCAAGGGGGTCATGTGGCGTCACGAGGACCTGATCTTTGGTGCCATGAACGCGTCGCGACTCAAGATGCCCGCCGACAGCCCCGAACAGTTCGCCCGTGAGGCAGCCGCCAACCCCGGTGCGCTTCGGCTGATGGCGCTCGGGCCGATGATGCACGGCGGTGGGCAGTGGGTGATGGGAAACGCCCACGTGGCTGGCGGCACCCTGGTGCTCTACTGCGGTCGACGCTTCGATCCTGAAGCGGTGTGGGACCTTGTGGAGGCCGCCGGGGTGCATTCGGTGGGCACCATCGGGGACGCCATGGCCCGCCCGCTCGCTGAAGCGTTGGCGAATCCCAGCCGTGAGCGCGACCTGTCGTCGATGATCAGCATCGGCAACGGTGGGGCGCCGCTCACCGCCAAGGTCCGTGAACAGCTCCGGGCGGTGCTGCCGCCCAACGTCATCATTCTCGACAGTTACGGGGCGTCGGAGACCGGTGCGGCCACCGCCCGCTACGACACCGGCGAGGGGCACTCGGCCCCGCGGTTCGACGCCAACCCCGAGACGAGCGTGCTCGACCCCGAGGGTCGGGTGTGCGCCGTTGGCGAGGTCGGCATGCTGGCCCGCCGCGGGAACATCCCGCTCGGCTACTGGAACGATCCGGTCAAGACGGCGGCGACGTTCACCGAGGTGGACGGGGTCCGTTGGGTCATCCCCGGTGACTACGCCCGCTTCGAGGACGACGGATCGATTTCCCTGTTGGGGCGTGGTTCGGTGTCGATCAACACCGGCGGGGAGAAGGTCTACCCCGAGGAGGTGGAGGCCGCCCTCATGCATCACCCGGCCGTGTTCGACGCCGTCGTGGTCGGCACCCCGTCGGAGCGCTGGGGGGAACAGGTCACCGCTCTGGTGCAGTTGCGCCAGGGTCACGAGGCCGACGTCGAGAACATCCGTGACGAATGCCGGAGCCATGTCGCCGACTACAAGGTCCCCAAGGACATCCTCGTCGTCGACGCCGTGACCCGCACGCCGGTGGGCAAAGCCGATTACGTCTGGGCCAAGCGCACCGCTGCGGAGTTGCTCAACCTCGACGTCTGAACCACTCCGAGGGGTCCCGGTCGAGTTCACGAAGGCGTCGCGACACCTGCACCGGCATCTCGATGTCCTCGCCTCTGCGGATCTTGCCCACGAACGCTGACTCTTCGTCCCACACGTGGCAGGTGTTGAGGTTCGGGGCGATCATCATCTCGCGTATCTCTGCGGTGATCTCGCCGCGGGGCGGGTCACCGAGTTCGCGGGACTTGGCTACACGCATCGACCAGTTGCACTGAATGGCCACCGGTGCCATGGCGGCGAGCAGCGCGGTGATGTGCGTGCACCCGCGAGGCCCACCGAAGAGTTCACGGACCCGGTTGTTGAAGCCCCGGGCGATGGAGATGCCGACGAGTCGGTCGTAGGCGGGGGCGATGTCGGGACACATGGATTGGGGGTGGACCTCAAAGACCGCCTTGGCGTCGGTGATCTCAAGACTCGGCCACGCCACGGTGATGTCCACCACCATGTGGTGGATGGGGAGGGGTTCGGGGTCGTCGTCGATGTAGAGGCCCGGCGGCTTGGTGTCGCGCACCGCCCCTCGCAACAGGATCGTGCCGTCGTCGATCTTGAACGCCCGCACCTGGTAGTCCCGCGTGTGCAGCGGAACGAGGTCAGGGTCGGCGGGCAGGAGGTCGTCGTCCATCACAACACCGTAGGCGTCCGGTCGCCGGGTTCGATGCCGGGTCGGGCGGCTAGATGTCGGCGAGCAACCGGCCGAGGTGGGCGAGCGACGGTGTGCCCGAACCGAGCTGTAACTCGAGTTGCTTGTGCAACAAGAAGAACCGGTGCAGCGGATAGTCGCGGTCCACGCCGAATCCGCCGTGGAGGTGGTGGGCGGCGTGCACGACCCGCCAACCGGCCTCGGCTGCCTGGTACTTGGCGGCGAGCAGTTGCTCTTCGCACGGCAGGCCCTCGGACATGCGCCAGGCGGCCTGCCAGGCGGTGAGGCGGATCGCTTCGGTGTCGATGTAGGCGTCACCGGTGCGCTGGCTGACCGCCTGCAGTGAGGCGATGGGTTTGCCGAACTGGTGGCGTTCCACGGTGTACGACGCAGTGAGGGCCAGTGCTGCGGCGCACGCCCCCGACGTCATCACACACGCCGCCGAGATGCCTCGCCACAGCAACGCCTCGACCGCCTCGGGTCCACCGAGGGGGACGCCGGGGGCGTTGTCGAAGGTGACCCTGGCTTCGGGGACCTTGGTGGTGGTGTCGGCCCGCTCGACGGTGACGCCATCTGCGGTCGCCTCCACGAGGTAGAGCCCGTCGGCGGTGGTCACCACGAACGCACTGGCGATGGTGCCCGACGGCACGCACACCTTCACACCGCTGACCCGGTCTGCGGTGGCGGTGGCCGTCGGGGCGAACGGGTCGCCCACCGGTTCGTGCACCGCAGCGGTCACCACCGTTGTGCCATCGGTGACCGCTCGTTGCAGTTCGGGTTGGCCTTCGAGCGCCGGTCCGGCGAGAGCCATGACGGCCAGCGCCGGAACGGCGGCGGCGGTGCGGCCCACTTCTTCGAGCACCACGCAGGTCTCCAGCCAGCCGAACCCGCCGCCGCCCACCGACTCGGGGAACGAGATCCCCACCAGTCCGGCAGTGGCGAGTGCCGCCCACAGTTCCATGTCGACGCCGTCGTCACTGGCGGTGACGGCTTTGGCCCGCTCTGGGGTGGTGGCATCACCTGCGATGCGCGCCGCCAGTTCGCGGAGGTCGGTTTGTTCAGGGGTGAATGAGAAATCCATCAGCGGGCCGCCCGTGGGAATCCGAGGGAGAACATGGTGATCAGGTCGCGTTGCAATTCGTTGGTGCCGCCACCGAAGGTGAGGATGAGCATGCCCCGGTAGAGCATCTCGAGCCGGGAGGCCAGCACTGCGCCGGGTGTTCCCTCCTCGAGGTACGCAACGGGACCGAGGATCTCCATAAGCAGGCGGAACGCCTCGAGGTAGTACTCGGTGCCGAACACCTTGATGGCTGAGCAGTGACCCACGTCGAGGACGCCTTGGGTGGCCTCCCATGACACCTGCCAGTTCATGAGGCGCAGAACTTCAAGGTCACTGAACACCCTGGCCAGGTTCAGCTGCACCCAGTCCTGGTCGATGATGCGGCGACCGTCGGGTAGACGGGTGTCGGCTGCCCACTGGCGGATGTCGGTGAACGCCCGCTCCACCACGCCCGTCGAGCACAGCGTCACCCGCTCGTGGTTCAACTGGTTGGTGATCAGCGTCCACCCGTTGTTCTCGCCACCCACACAGTTGGCCACCGGGACGCGGACGCTGTCGAAGTAGACGGCGTTGATGTCGTGCTCACCAATGAGGTGCAGCGGGGACACCGTGATTCCCGGTGAATCCATGGGAACGATCAGGATGGAGATGCCCTTGTGCTTCTTCCACGGCTCGCCGGCAGCTTCCGCCTCGGCCTCGGTCGGCCCGGTGCGCACCGCCAGCCAGCAGTAGTCGGCGTCGCTCGACAGCGACGTCCACATCTTCTGACCGGTCACCACGTACTCGTCGCCGTCACGCACCGCCCGGGTGGCCAGCGCGGCGAGGTCGCTGCCGGCCTGGGGTTCGCTATAGCCGATGCAGAAGTGGATGTCGCCGGCGAGGATGCGGGGCAGGAACTCGGCGCGCTGGTCGTCGTTGCCGAAATTCATGATGGTGGGGCCCACCGTGTTGATGGTCAGCATCGGCACCGGGGCACCGGCGCGCATCGATTCGTCGAAGAAGATGAACTGCTCGATGGCGCTCAGACCCTTGCCGCCGTACTGGGTGGGCCACCCCACCCCGGCCCAGCCGTCGGCGCACATCTGCTTCCACACGCCCCGCATGACCGGCCCGACACCGTGGGCGTCGGCGAGGTCGGCGCGGGTCCGGGCGTCGAGCAGTTGTTCGTAATAGGTGCGCAACTCGGTGCGCATGGCCTGCTGCTCGGTGGTGTAGCCGAGTTCCATCCTGATCCCCCTGGCATCGTCCCGTTTCTGACGGAGCGTCAGAACCCTAGCGCGGCGTCCGGGGCCGGCGGTTAGGGTGACGGCCCATGGGGGATCTGAAACTGGGTTGGCACATCGGGTACTGGGGTCGGTCCATGCCGGTGGGGGTCGAGGACACCATCGTGGAGGTCGAACAACTCGGGTTCGACTCGGCGTGGACCGCCGAATCGTGGGGGTCGGATGTGATCTCCCCGCTGGCGTGGTGGGGGTCGCGCACCACCAAGCTGCGGCTCGGGACCAACGTCATGCAGCTCTCGGCCCGCACCCCTGCCGCCGCAGCGATGGCAGCGGTCACCATGGACCACCTCTCAGGTGGCCGGTTCTGCCTCGGCCTCGGGGTCAGCGGCCCCCAGGTGGTGGAGGGTTGGTACGGGCAACGGTTCAACCGGCCGCTGGCCCGCACCCGGGAGTACATCGACATCATCCGGCGAATCCTCGAGCGCAACGAGCGCATCACCAACGACGGTCCCGAGTACCCGATTCCTGCGGTGGGGGGTACGGGTCTTGGCAAGGCGCTCAACATCATGACCCACCCGGTGCGCGCCGACCTTCCGATCTTCATGGGGGCCGAAGGCCCCAAGAACGTGGCGTTGGCCGCTGAGATCGCCGACGGCTGGTTCCCGATCTTCTACGCACCCCGGCACGAGGAGCTCTACGCCCCGCACCTCGCCGAGGGGTTCGCCCGACCCACGGCCCGTCGCACCCCCGACGACTTCGAGGTGTTGGCCATGGTCAACGTGGTGGTCAACGACGACCTCGCCGCCGCCTATGACGCCATGCGCCCCATCCTCGCCCTGTACGTCGGAGGCATGGGGGCCAAGGAGGCGAACTTCCACGCCGACGTGTTCCGCCGCCTCGGTTACGGCGAGGCCGTCGACAAGATTCAGGACCTCTACCTCGCCGGCCACCAGACTGACGCCGTGGCAGCGGTACCTGACGCCATGGTTGACGAGATCTGCCTGGTCGGCCCGGCGGCCAAGATCCGCGACGACCTCGAAGCGTGGCGGGAGAGTCGGGTCACCACGATGCTCGTCGGTGGCCCGCCCGCCACGTTGCGACAGGTCGCCGAACTGGTGCTCGGCTGAACGTCTGCCACGCCAGGTCGGCGGCGCTCAGTCCTTGTCGGTGGAGCGCAGGGACTCGATGGCGGCGATCAACCGGTCGGTCTCGGTGCGTTGTTCGTGGACGATGCGCACCAGCCAGAAGCGGAGCATCCGTCCGACCGAGTAGCGGATGAACAGGGCCGCTCCGGCGATCAACAGCGCCAACCCGATGTAGCTGCCGGTGGCGATCGCCGCCGTCTGGTCGGCGGGGACCGCACTGCCCGACGCCGAGATGCCACCGGCGATGGTCAGCACGATCCCGGCGACGAGCGCCACCGTGCCAACGGCCAGCAACAGTCGTTCCCGGTCACCCCGGCCGGCCCGCAACTGCAACTGACCCACCTCGGTGGTGAATTCGTTGATGCGTTCGTCGTTCATGGTCCCCCCAGGTAGGTGGTGGTCAACAGATCATCGTCGAGGTCGCCCGCCGGCCCCGACCATTGCACGGTTCCATGCGCCATGACCACCGCGTGGTCGGCGACCCCAAGGACCGAGCGGGCAAACTGCTCCACGACGAGTACCGACACACCCTCAGCGGCGATGGCGGCGACCTGTTCGTAGAGCTGGCTCACGATCTTTGGGGCAAGGCCCATGGACAGTTCATCGAGCATGAGCACAACGGGGTCGGTGCCCAGTGCCCGGGCCATGGCCAGCATCTGCTGCTCGCCACCGGACATGGTCCCGGCCAGCTGGTTGCGCCGTTCGGCGAGCCGGGGGAAGCGTGCGAAGGCCACGTCTCGGATCTCTGCGCGTGGCACTCCGGTGTAGCTGGCCATCAGCAGGTTTTCGCTCACCGTCAGGTTCGGGAACACCCCGCGACCCTCCGGGACCGTGCACACACCGGCCCGGGCCAGCTCGGTGGCGCCGACACCCGTCACGTCCCGGCCGGCGATCTCGAGCGCTCCACCGCTTACGGGCATGAGTCCGCTGGCCACGCTGATGGTCGTGGTCTTGCCGGCACCGTTTGGTCCCAGCAGCGCCACCACCGATCCAGTGGGCACCTCGACGGTGATGCCGTGGAGCACCTCGATGGCGCCGTAGGCGGCGCGCACGTCACGCAACGCCACGATGACCGGCACGTCGGGGTCGCCCCCAGGGGCAGGGACCGTCGTCACGAGGTCACTCATGCCGCACCCAGGTAGGCCTCGATGACCAACGGGTGTGCCCGGACCTCAGCGGGCGGCCCACTGGCGATGATCCGGCCGAGATCGAGGACCGAGACGGTGTCGCAAATCTCCATGACGAGGCTCATGTCGTGTTCGACGAGCAGCACGGCGAGGCCTTCGGCTGCCAGGCCCCGCAACAAGACCCCCAACTGCCGGGTCTCGGCCTCGTCGAGGCCCGACGCCGGCTCGTCCAACAACAACACCTTGGGTTCGCACGCCAGAGCCCGGGCCACCTCAACCAGACGGGCCGAGCCGGTGGGGAGGCTGCCGGCCTGCTCGTCGGCGAGGTGAGCCACCCCCACCCGTTCGAGGACGGTGCGTGCCGTGTCGGCGGGGGAGGGATCCCCGGCCTGTTCGGCGGCGACCATGACGTTGTCGAGCACGCTGAGCGTCCAGAACAACTCGAGACGTTGGAACGTCCGGGCCATGCCCAGTCGGGCCCGCTTGTAGGTGGGAAGCCGGGAGACGTCGTTGCCGCTGAGGGTGACCGTTCCCGTCGAGGCGGGCTGCACCCCGGTGATGACGTTGAACAGCGTGGTCTTGCCCGCACCGTTGGGACCGATGAGCCCCGTCACCGAGCCAGCGTCAGCGCTCACGTGGGCGTCGTCGACGGCGGTGACCCCACCGAAGTGAACGGACACACCACTGACGTCAAGGGTTGCGCTCATCGCACCGCCCCCACGGCCCGTTCCGATTCGAGAATCTCTGCGGGGGTGAATGGCCGGTCCATGCCGACGAGATCGGGTGAGATGGCTGGGGTGCGCACGGTGGTGTCGAGCGCCGAGCGGGCGGTGGGCCCCGCCACCGCCACGATGAGCACAATCATGAGGAGACGCCATCCGCTGGCGTTGAGCAGCGTCGACCAGTCGAGACCCGCAGCGACGAGCATCACGACAGCGAGCCCGGCAGCGACGGTGAGGCGACGGGTAGGGGATGCCGAACCGGTGAGGATGGCCGGAAGGTTGGGTACGACGGCGAGCACCCACACGGCGAGGCCCACCGCGAACGACCAGTTGCCGATGATCTCAAGACCGGTGAGGACCCGCAGCACCACGGCACCGGCGATGGCCACCACGACCGATGGCACGTGACGGCCGACCGGGGCGAACGTTTCCTCGATCTGGGGGACGGCGCCGTCGGGGTTGCGGCCCAAGCTGATGCCGGCGAGGCCAGGCAGCACCTTTGTGACGTTTGAGAGTGTCGGCACAATGGCGGCCAACAGGGCGTTGGCGCCGAGCAGCACACCACCGAACAGGGCGCCACTGATGGCGCTCACCCCTCCGACAACGACCAGCAGCACCAGGGGCAGGCTCTGGTCGAAGGCGTAGAGGTCGGCGGTGACCTTGCCGGTGTTGAGCGCCCCGGCGAACGCAGCGATGCCTGCCGAGAGGGCGAACGCCGCCAGCTTCGTGCCCGTGAGGTTCATGCCGATGGTGGCCCCCGCCAGTGGGGAGTCCTTCATGGCCACCATGCGACGACCGAGTTTGCTTCGACGCACCGCCACCACGACGAGTGCGAGCACCGAGAACGCCACCGACAGGAAGATTGCTTTCTGGGCGGGGTCGGCGAGGTCAAGCCCCGGGATCTGCAGTGGG
The DNA here is from genome assembly GCA_945860545.1 of Bifidobacterium breve. Classification (GTDB taxonomy): domain Bacteria; phylum Actinomycetota; class Acidimicrobiia; order Acidimicrobiales; family Acidimicrobilacustridaceae; genus M30B73. The sequence continues at coordinate 17,991 of CAMAQM010000006.1, forward strand.
GGAACGTCAACGGCGCCGTTGGTGAACACGTTGGACTGGTTGAAGATCAGTGTGGTGACCATGATGGCGAACGCCCCGGTGGCGAGTGCCAGGTAGATCCCTTGGAGGCGCAGGGCGGGTAGCGCCACCAGTGCCCCGATGGCAGCCACGATGGCCACGGTGACGATCAGGGCCAGCACGCTTCCGTTCCATGGGAGCTTGGCCATGATCACCGCCCCGAGCCCGGCGAAGGTGAGCGGTGCGAGAGAGAGTTGTCCGGCGTAACCGGTGAGCGGCACCAGCGAGAGCGCGGCGATGGCGAACACGAGGCCGTTGGAGAGTTGCAGCGTGTTGGCCCGCGTCAACAGGCCCACGAGTGATGCCACGAACACGATGAGCAACCCGGTGCCGAGTAGCGACATCGACCATGACGGCACCACGGCACGTTCGCGAATGCGGACGACTCCTGCGCGAAGCCGAGCCTGGGGGAGCGCGATGAGTACGACGAACAGGAAGATCGTCGGGAGTGCCCCCCGCAGACCAGAGGTGGAAAAGCCGGCGATTTCCCGCGGGAACCAGCTCGATCCGTTGGCCCACAGGGTGTACGCCTCCAACAGCCCCAAGATGAGAGCACCGACGAACGTCCACGGAAGGCTGCGCAGACGGCCCACGATGGCCGCCGAGTAGGCACTCACAACGAGCAGGGTCAACGGCACCACGTTGAGTCCGACCTCGGCGGCCAACAGGATGCCGGCGAGGCCGGCCAGCGATGCGCTGCCAGCCCACGCCACCATCGACGCAAACCCGGGACGGGCCCCGTTCAACTCGGCGAGGTTGCGGTCGTCCACCGCAGCGCGCATGGCGATGCCGAGGCGGGTGCGGTAGAGCAGCAGTCGAAGACCGACGGCTACGGCGATGGCGCAACCGAAGGCGATCAGCTTGTGCCAGCTGACGTTGACCCCGAACAGTTCGACGCTGTTGCCGTCGAAAAACCCCTTGAACCGCTCCCGATTGGCCGGAGGCCACAGCCAGGTGGCGAGACCGATCATGGCCACCATCAGACCGACAGTCACGGTCACCTTGATCACCTCGGTCGTGTCGCGCAGGTTGCGCAACACGACACGTTCGACGAGTGCCCCGAACAGGGGGGCGATCACCCCGAGGACGACGAGGAGCGCCAGTGGGGCAGGCCACCCCCACGCGTAACGGAACTGCCAGTACGTGAACGCCGCCAGCATCCCGGTGGCTCCGTGGGCGAAGTTGAAGATGCCCGACGTCGTGTAGGTGACGACCAGTCCGCTCGCGGCGACGGCGTAGATGGCGCCGGTGGTCAGACCGATGATGGTGTAGGCGATCAGCTGCTGCACGTCACAGCTCCCAGCGCGTCATGGGCGTGACCACCGCCAGGCTGATTCAGCGGTTGGGGTCGACGCCGGCGTTCACGTCGCCGTAGTCCCCGGTCAGCTCCACCACGTTGTTGTCGCGGCAGTGCCAACCGCCACCGCCACCGCTGTTGTCGTCGCCGCTGCCTCGCTGGGGGAACAGGCGCGTGAACTTGCCGTCCTTGACCTCGAGGAGCATCTCGCAGTTCGGCGGACGGTTGGATGCCGGGTTGGAGGGCGAGTGGAGCCCGCCGGCATCCCACTCGGAGATGGACTTGGCTGCATCGAGCACGCACTCGCGTTCGAGGACCCCGTTGTTGGAATCCGCACACTTGTTGGCTGCGGTGACGAACAGCAGGTACGCCGAGGTGGCTTGCAGGCCCAGTCCGGCGATCTTGCCACCCGGGTTGTACTTGGCCATGTTGTCGAGGTAGCGGCGCATCGCCGGGTTCACATCACCGTCCTCAAACGGTGTGTAGAAGGTGCGCACCAGCACACCGTCGGCGAGCGGGCCGGCACCCTCGGTGAGGACTTCGTCGTAGAAGTTCGACTGCTGGATGATGGTGTTGGGTCGGTACCCGATCTCGTCCATGGCTCGAAGCAGGTTCACCAGGTTGGCCGGCTGACCGACGAAGTCGAGCAGGGTGACGTTGGCGTCCTTGAGCTGCTGGGCGAACGGGGCCCAGTTGGCTTCACCGGCCGGGTTGTACACCGGGGTGGCGACGATCTCGTACCCACCGACCTTCTCCATCGTCTCGATGTCCTGTTTGGCCACCGTCTCGATGCTCGAAACCGCCCCGTACATCACCGCGGTGCGCTTGACGTCCTCGGGACGGTTCTCCGCCGCCCAACGCAACCAGCCGGTGGGCTTGGCGTTGGAGGGGTTGGGGAGCGGCTGGGCCATGCCCGACGACATGGCTTTGGTGGTGGTCACCGAATAGCCGGCGATGTCGATCATTCCGCACTCGTTGAAACGGGGGAACTCCTGGTCGTCGAGCACCACACCGCCGCCCACCATGGCGAACACCTCGTCACAGGCCTGTTCCATCATGGCGGACACGTTGAAGTAGGCGGCGTCGAGCTCGACGAGGTTCAGGGGCAGGCCTTTGACTCCGCCCTGCTCGTTGCACCATGCGATGAACGCCTTGGCGGCGTCCTCCATCTCGATGTTGAGACCGGGGACGACCTGGAAGCCTTTGTCAGTTGCGGTACCGACGTTGATGACGTCGGTGGCGCCTGCGTTCTGGGCGGCGTCAATGGTGGCGTCGCCAGGACCGCACGGGGACTCCAGGTTGCCGAAGGAGGCACTGTCACCTGCAGCCGCGGTGGTCGGGGTCGTCGTTGAGGTGGCGCCCTCGGTGGCGCCCCGACTGGAGCACGCTCCGAGCACCAACGCGCTCACGGCCAGCATTGCGATCAACGAACGCTTCGACATCACGACCCCCTGTGGTCAGGCCCCCCCGGGCAGTACGGGCACCCTAGCAAACTGATCTGACGCCCCGTCAGGAAACCGCCTTGGTGTGCTAGGAACGGGGCTGTGACAGACGAGACGGCTGACGGCCCGGGTTACGCGATTGCCGAGGACGGTTCGTTCACGGCACCGCTGACCCTGGCATACCCCTACGCCCGCACCGTGGGCCCGACCTACGGGACGTTCCTCACCGGCCTGGCCGCCGGCAAGGTCCACGCCACGGTTTCCGCGGACGGCACCGTGTTCGTCCCACCCGCCGAGTTCCACGCTTCCACTGGTGAGGCACTGACACAGTGGGTGGAGGTCGCCAGTGAAGGTGAGGTGGTGTCGTGGTCATGGGAGTCCGCCCCCGGTAACGCCCAACCGTTCGATCGCCCGTTCGCCTGGGTGCTGGTGTGTCTCGACGGTGCAGGCACCTCGATGCTGCACGCCCTCGACGTCACCGACCCCTCCGAGGTCCGCACCGGCATGCGGGTCCGGGTCCGCTGGGCGGCCGACGCCGAGCCGGGCATCGGGGCCATCACCTGTTTCGAACCGGTCACCACGGGAGGTGCGTCGTGAGCAACGAAGCCGAAGACGTCCTGCGTATCCGCACCCCCATCGGGGTGGATTACGCCTGGTCGGCGGGTCGGCGCTCGTCGGCGTACCTCAACGGTTTGCTCGAGGGTCGGCTCATCGGCAAGCGCTGTCCGTCGTGCACCCGGGTGTACTTCCCGCCTCGTAACGGCAACTGTCCGATGTGTGGAGTGTTGTTGGTCGACGACGACGTCGAGGTCGGACCGAACGGCACGGTCACGACCTTCTGTGTCGTCAACGTGCCGTTCCTCGGACAGAAGATCACCCCGCCCTACGTCGCCGCCACCATCCTTCTCGACGGTGCCGACATCGGGATGCAGCACCTGCTCCAAGAGGTGGACGCCGCCGACGTCCGTATGGGGATGCGCGTCGAACCGGTGTGGGCGCCACGTGAGGACTGGGGACCGACTATGGAAAACATCACCCACTTCCGTCCGTCGGGCGAACCTGACGTGGATTTCACCGACTACGCGGGGCAGCTGTGATGCGCGACGTGGCGGTGGTTGCGAGCGCCCACAGCGCCGTGTCGGCAACGACCGACACCCCCATCGAACTCCTGATCCCGGTCATCAACGAGGCGTTGGCCAACGCCGGTCTCGAGCGCCGAGAGGTGGATTTTTGGTGTCACGGAAGTTGTGACTACCTCGTCGGCCAGCCCTTCAGCTTCGTCTCGGCCGTGGACGCCCTCGGTGCGTGGCCGCCGATCGTGGAAAGTCACGTGGAGATGGACGGCGCGTGGGCGCTGTACGAAGCGTGGATCAAGATCCAGACCGGTGAGGCAGACACCGCGCTCGTGTTCGGCAACGGCAAGTCGTCGGTGGCCGACATGTTCCGGGTCATGGCGCTCCAACTCGACCCGTACGTCGAAGCACCCCTCGGGACCGACCAGATTGCGCTGGCCGGGTTGCAGGCCCGCATGGCACTCGACGCCGGAGTCATCACAGAACGTGACATGGCCGAGGTAGCCGCCCGTTCCCGACGTGACGCCCTGGCCAACCCGGTGGCACTCGTGTCCGGTGAGGTGAGCGTGGATGATCTGCTGGCGGCAGACAAGGTGCGTGACCCGCTGCGGGCACACGACATCCCCGCCATGGGTGACGGAGTGACCGCCGTGGTCATCGCCGCCGGCGACCGGGCGCGATCGCTCGCCTCCCGTCCGGCGTGGATCCGTGCCATCGACCACCGCATCGACGCCCAACGCATCGGAGGCCGTGACCTCATCGGTGTGCCGTCTGCGGTCGCCGCCGCCGAACGCTGTGGTGTGGGTGGTGACCGCATCGACGTCGCCGAGATCCACGCCCCGTTCACCCATGAGGAATTGCTCGTGGGCAGGGCGCTCGGCATTGACGCCGCCACCACCCGAATCAACCCCAGTGGTGGCGCGCTGGTGTCCAACGTATTGATGGCCGCAGGACTCGCCCGTATCGCCCGGGCGGCGGAGACGGTGCTCGACGGCACCGCTGACCGGGTGATCGGTCACGCCACCCAGGGGCCGTGTCTGCAACAGAACCTCGTCTGTGTCATGGAGGGTGCGTGATGGGTGCCGTGCGTTGTGCCGTCGTCGGGGTCGGCCAGACCCATCACACGAGTTGCCGGGCGGACGTCTCGATCGCCGGACTGGTCCGCGAAGCCGCCGATCGGGCGCTCGCCGACGCCGGGATGACCATGGATGACATTGACGCCGTGGTCATCGGCAAGGCACCCGACATGCTCGAGGGTGTGATGATGCCCGAGTTGTGGCTGGCTGAGGCGCTCGCTGCTGCGGGCAAGCCGGTGTTCCGGGTGCACACGGCCGGCAGTGTGGGCGGCTCAACCGCCATCGTCGCCGCCCAGCACGTGATGTCGGGTGTCCACAAACGGGTCCTGGCCGTGGCGTTCGAAAAGCAGAGTGATGGCAATGCCATGTGGGCGTTGTCGGTGCCGGTGCCCTTCAGCATGCCGGTGCACGCCGGGGCCGGCGGCTACTTCGCCCCCCACGTGCGGGCCTACATCCGTCGCAGCGAGGCCCCGGGCTACATCGGTGCGATGGTGGCGGTCAAGGACCGCACCAACGCCTGTGCCAACCCCTACGCCCACCTCCACGAACCGGACTGGACGCTTGAGGCGGCCATGGAGTCCCCGATGTTGTGGGATCCGATCCGTTTCGTGGAGACGTGTCCGTCGAGTGACGGTGCGGCGGCACTGGTCATCGCAGCCGAGGATGTCGCTGACGCCCTGCCGGGACCCAAGGCGTGGATCCGGGCGACGTCGATGCGGTCGGAGCCGACGATGTTCGCCGGCCGCAACCAGGTCAGCCCCCAGGCCGGCAAGGACTGTTCGGCTGAGTTGTGGCGCAAGGCCGGCATCACCGATCCGCTCCGGGAGGTGGATGTTGCTGAGATCTACGTCCCGTTCTCGTGGTTTGAGCCCATGTGGTTGGAGAACCTCGGGTTCGCCGAACGCAACGAAGGCTGGCGACTGGTGGAGGACGGGGTCACCGACCTGCGGGGTGGCTCGTTGCCGATCAACCCCTCGGGAGGCGTGCTGTCGTCGAACCCGATCGGTGCCAGCGGCATGATCCGTTTCGGCGAGGCGGCCATGCAGGTGATGGGTAACGCCGGCGACCATCAGGTGGACGGGGCCCGCACGGCGGTGGGCCATGCCTACGGCGGTGGTTCGCAGTTCTTCGCCATGTGGGTGGTCGGCGCCGAGAAGCCCTGAGCGGCGCCCGACACGTTTACTTGCGCTGCCAGACCGGGTCGCGCTTTTCGGCGAACGCCCGCGGGCCTTCCTTTGAGTCCTCGGTGGCGAAGATGGGCCAACCGATCTCGAACTCTCGGGCGAGGCCGTCGTGCTCGTTCATGGCGAGGGTTTCCTGCACGCTGCGCAGGATGGCCTCGACTGCCAGTGGGCCGTTGGCGGCGACGAGACGGGCCAGCTCCATCGCCTTGTCGAGGGCGGTGCCGTCGGGGACGACGTGGCCGACGAGACCCATGGCGAGGGCTTCCTGGGCGGTGTAGGAGCGGGCGGTGAGCAGCATCTCGAGGGCGTGGGTGTAGGGCACCTGACGGGCCAGTCGCACCGTCGAACCGCCCACGGGAAACAGGCCGCGTCGCGCCTCAAACAGTCCGAACGTGGCGCTCTCGGCGGCCACCCGAATGTGGGTGGCCTGGAGGATCTCGGTTCCGCCGGCGACGGCGTAACCCTCCACTGCGGCGATGAGCGGTTTGGTGAGGGTGACGCTGCGCAGCAGTCCCTTCCAGTGAAGGTCAGGGTCCTCGGCCCAGCGGTCGGCGTAGGGGTTCGGGCCGTCACCGGACGCTCGCGCCTTGAGATCCATGCCGGTGCAGAACGAGCCGCCCGCCCCGGTGATCACCGCGCACCGCAGGTCGTCGTTGGTGTTGAGCTCGGCCCAGGCGTCGGCCATGCCGACCAGCATGCCGGGGCTGAGGGCGTTCTTTGCTTCGGGCCGGTTCATGGTGACCACGAGGATGTGGTCGGTTCGCTCGACGATGAGGTCCTCAGTGCCGGACACGTTTGCGCTCCTAGGATCTGTCGGTCACCATCTGACGGTTCGTCAGATTCGTGGTGAGTCTGACACAGCGCAGGGTGCCGGGTCCGCAGTCCGGTACGACACCAGTACGGGGGAGACATGTTCAACATCGCCGACCTGTTCGAGCAGTCCGTGGACGCCTGGGGGGACCGGGAGTACCTGGTGGACGAGCGGGTGCGTCGCACGTTCGCCGAGGTGGACGCCCGGGCCAACCAGCTCGCCCACCACCTCGCTTCGTGCGGTGTCGGTCCCGGGGACCACGTCGGGATCTACGCCTACAACCGGGCCGAGTGGGTCGAGACGTTGTTCGCCGTGTTCAAACTTCGCGCCGTGTGGATCAACATCAACTACCGCTACGTCGAGGACGAACTCGCCTACCTGTTCGACAACGCCGATCTGGTTCACCTCGTGGTCGAGCCCGAGTTCGTCGAGCGTGCCGCCAAGGTTGCCCCCGGGTTGCCCATGACGGTGATCGGTGACGAGTTCGAGGCGGCGCTCGCCGCCCAGAGCCCCGAACGTGACTTCGCCCCCCGATCGGGCGATGACCGCTACATCCTGTTCACCGGCGGCACCACCGGGATGCCCAAGGGCGTCGTGTGGCGACACGAGGACGTCGTGTACGCCCTCGGTGGCGGCATCGACATCATCAGCGGTCAACGACTTGAGGCTGACGCCGACTTTGTGGCCAAGGGCGACGCCGGATTTCCGCTTGCGATCCACCCGCTGCCACCACTGATGCACGGCGCCAGCCAGTGGGCGGTGATGGGTCAGAGTTTCCTCGGCAACCGCATCGTGTTGCGCGAACGGTTCGACGCCGCCGGAGCGTGGCGAACCGTCGCCGACGAGGGAGCGAACCTCATCATGATCACCGGGGACGCCATGGCGCGTCCCTTGCTCGACGAACTCGATGTCAACGCCGACGCCTACGACCTGTCGTCGTTGTTCGCCGTGAGCTCGAGTGCGGTGCTGTTCTCCCAGACGTGCAAGGACGCGTTCCTGGACTACTTCCCGAACCTGGTCATCACCGACGCCATCGGTTCGTCCGAAGGCGGCGCCAACGGGGTGGCCATGGTGTCAAAGGGTGTGACGATGAAGGGCGGGCCCACGGTCACGCCGGCTCGTGACGCCGTGGTCCTCGACGACGACCTGCGCCCCGTCGAACCCGGTTCCGGTCAGGTCGGACGTCTGGCCCGGTTCGGCAACGTTCCCATCGGCTACCACAAGGATCCCGAAAAGACGGCAGCCACGTTCGTCACCGGTCCCGACGGGGTCCGCTACGTCATTCCCGGCGACTTCGCCACCATCGAGGCGGACGGGTCGATCACGATGCTCGGGCGCGGGTCGGTGTCGATCAACACCGGTGGCGAGAAAGTGTTCCCCGAGGAAGTGGAGAACGCCCTCAAGGGTCACAAGTCCGTGTTCGACGCAACCGTGGTGGGCGTCCCCGACGAACGCTGGGGTGAACGGATCGTGGCCGTGGTGCAGGCCCGTGAGGGGACGACGCCGCAACTCGACGACATTCAGGACCACTGCCGCAACCACATTGCCGGCTACAAGTTGCCCCGGGATCTCGTGCTGGTCGACCAGATCGTGCGCTCCCCGGCCGGCAAGCCCGACTACCGCTGGGCCAAGGCCACCGCCATCGAGGCCCTCGGGGAGTGAGCGTTCCCGACGCCGCTCCCACCGACCGCAGCGGTCCGCTTCGGGGGGTGCGGGTGGTCGAACTCGGGGGAATCGGGCCCGGCCCGCACGGCTGCGCCCTTCTCGCCGACCTCGGCTGCGACGTCGTCACCATCGCCTCGCCGTCACAGGTCACCGGCGTCGACGTCTCACGTGAGGCCACCAACCCGTTGAGTCGCGGCAAGCGGTCCGTCGAGGTCGACCTCAAGACCGACAGCGGGGTGGCGGCGGTGCTCGAGTTGTGCGACCGCGCTGACGTGCTCGTCGATCCGTTTCGGCCAGGGGTGTGCGAGCGTCTCGGCATCGGCCCCGACGTGGTGTGCGCCCGCAACCCGCGACTGATCTTCGCCCGGCTCACCGGCTGGGGCCAGCACGGCCCCTACGCCCAACAGGTCGGCCACGACATCAACTACCTCGCAACCAGTGGGGTGTTGTCGATGCTGGGCAACGAACCAGACGGGCCACCGACCGTGCCGTTGAACCTGCTCGCCGATTTCGCCGGGGGTGGGATGCTGCTGGCGCTCGGGGTGTCCGCCGCGCTGGCCGAACGGGCGTCGAGCGGTCGCGGCCAGGTGCTGGACGTGGCCATGGTGGACGGCCTCGCCGCCATCGCCGGGCCCTTCTTCCACGCGGTGGTCTCGGGAGCGTGGGGGCCTCGGGGCACCAACCTGCTCGACGGTGGCGCCCACTTCTACACGACCTACCGCACCGCTGATGATCGCTGGATGGCCGTTGGTGCCATCGAACCGCAGTTCTACGCCGCGCTCCTCGACGTGCTCGGTCTCCACGACGACCCACCGCAGTGGGATCGTTCTGGGTGGCCGCAGTGGCGGGATCGTCTCGGCACAGTGTTCGCAGGTGAGACCCGTGACCACTGGGTCGACCGGTTCAGCGGGACGGACGCCTGTGTCAGTCCGGTCCTCGATCCGACAGAGGCGGTCGTCGACGCCCATCTGCGGGAGCGGCAGACCATTGTGGATGTCGGAGGGGTGCCCCAGTGGGGGCCGGCCCCCAGGTTCGGGCGGACACCTGGCGGGTCCGGTGCGGCGGTGCACCCCGGTGCCACCCCACTTGCCGAGGTGGTCGATTCCTGGGGGTGAACGGCCCGTCGAGGGCGATGACTACAGCAGCTGTCCCGTCACGACCGGGCTGAGTTCGTAGGCCACCATCAGTTTCGACCGCCAGTCACACACGAGATCCCCGGTGCGTTCCCTCCACGCCGCCACCCCGGGGTGTCGCGCGTCGCCCGGCGTCTGTGCAGACTCCCAGCGGGCCCAGTGCTCCCAGGTCGGGATCGACCACACCAGCACTGCTTCGGAATCGTTGACCAAGGCGGTGCGCCACGCCCCGAGCGTTGACCAGCCGAACTCGGTGGCGAGGGCCTGGCGGTGCTCGGCCACGAGCGCGAGGTACTCGGGCGCCGCCCCGGGCCGCAGCGCCACGAGCTCGTGGTAGTGGCATTCGGCCGGTTTCGGGTCGGCGAGCAGGTCGGCGAGCGTGGGGGAGTGGTCGGCTGCGACGAGCAGACGGTCGTATCCGCCGCTTCGGTAACTGGCCGCCTCGGCCCACCACGGTTCGAGGCTGGCGTCCTGGTGCTGGGGTCGGGCGAACTCGTGACGGAAATTGGCGGCCACCCCGTCCCAGCCTCCGGTGAACTCCCACAGGTTCATCGTCTGGGGCCAGCGTTCAGTGGAACCCACGGTGGAGAACACCCCGACGCACAACAATCCGCGTTCCTCTCGGGCTATCCGACCGAAGTTGGCGGTCATGTGGTGGTTGTAGGCGGCGCGGTTCGCTCCGAGGATGTCGATGGTTTCGTGCAGGTACAGCCGCTCGGTCATGGTGTCCCCCTCACCGGCACACGGTGGCGCCGTCGACCATCAGTGACTCTCCGTTGACAAACGAGGCCCGGTCGCTGCACAACCACACGGCTGCCTGGGCGACCTCATCGGGCTGTCCGAGCGAGCCGCGCCCGACGCTGTTCACGATGAACTTGGCCGCACCGGGGTTGGCGTCCATGAACCCGCGGATCATGGGGGTGTCGGTGGTGCCGGGGCAGATGGCGTTGACCCGCACCCCGCTGCGGGCATGTTCAATGGCAGCGCTCTTGGTGAGGCCCAACACCCCGTGCTTGGCTGCGGCGTAGTGGCCGAGACCTGCCACGCCGACGACGCCGGCCCCCGACGAGGTGTTCACAATTGCGCCCCGACCGGCTGGAGCCATGTGGCGCAGTTCGTGTTTGCAGCACAGGAACACCCCGGTGAGGTTCACCGCCAGCATGTGGTCCCACTCGACGCGGCTCAGTTCGCTCAGCGGGGTCATGTCCCCACTGATGCCGGCGTTGTTGTGGGCGGCGTCGATCCGACCCCAGCGTGCCACCACCGTGTCGACGAGCGCGGCGACGGCGTCCTCGTCGGTGACATCGAGGGTTGCCGCCTCGGCCCGTCCGCCACCGGCGACGATGCCGGCGGCCACCGCCTCAGCGGCCTCGGCGTTGGCGTCAGCAACCACCACGACCTCGGCGCCTTCGGTGGCGAAGAGTTCCGCACTCGCCGCCCCGATGCCGCCTCCGCCACCGGTGACAAGCACCACGAAGCCGTCGGCCATGGCGGACCGTGGAGGTGCTGGGGGACGTGGATCGGGTGAAGCCATGGCCGCACAGTATCGGGTGGGGCATCATGGTCGCCGTCCGTCCACGCCGACACAGGGGGTCACGCCGTGGTCACACTCATCAGTCTTCTCCGCCGCAAGACCGGTCTCACCCACGAGGAGTTCCTCACCTACTGGCGCAACAACCACGGTCCGCTCATCGCCGCAAGCTCTGCGGCTCGTTACGCCCGGCGCTACACCCAGCACCCCCGGGCGGCGGGTCTCGGTGACGAAACGTGGGACGGGGTGACCATTCAGGAGTTCGACTCGGTTGAGGCGTTCCACGCCCACATGGCCGAGGACGACTTCGGCGCCATGATGGCCGACCTCGAGAACTTCCTCGACACGTCGGCCATCGAGTGGGTGGTGTGTGACGAACCGGTCGTGGTGCTCGATGGAGACGGCGACCCGAGGTGAATCGTTGTGTGCTGGTCGCCGGTGGTGGGGTGCCGGGCACACCGGGAGCGATCGAGACGCTGGTGGCGTTGGCGAAACGTACCCGCACCGGGGTCCTCAACACGTTCCTCGCCAAAGGACTGTTCCGCTTCGACGACCCCGCCCACCTCGGCACCATCGGGTTGCAGCGTGACGACCTCCGCCTCGCCCGCGTTGACGTGCCCGGTGAGTTCACGGTGGTGGTGACCGGCGTCGACGATGACGAGATCCCCGGCGGCATCCCCGACCACTGGGAACGGGTGGACCCCGGCGACCTCGGTTCGCTGCACCTGCCCGACGCGCCGTCGTTTCCCGGGCGGCCTGAGTTGTATGGGGTGATCGCCGCGGTGTGCGGTCCGCTCTACGGCGACGACCGGGTGCCGTTGTCACCGGTGCGTGCCGCAGGGGATCTCGCTTCGGCGTTGGGTACCGAAACCGTCGTCACTGCCAACGCCGGGCTGGCCGGTTTCTGGTTGGGCCGAACGTTCCCGACCCGTCACCCCGGTTCTGTGCGCCTCCCGGCTCGCGCCGGTCACGACGTGGTGGCCGAGGTGCTCGCATCGGAACCGGCGGTTGTCGTCGTGTGCGGTCCGGACGACGAGGTTCCCGAATTCGCCCCGACGGGGGGAGTGGTGGTCGTCGAGCACTGGTCGCCGACTGGCCCGCCGACCACCCCCGCCGACCGGGTGGCAGCGTTGACCAGGGCGTTGGGCATCGCGGGGGTGCATCACCTCGAGGTCGGGGTGGCCGTTGGCGACGTCGCCGATCTCGTGGCGGTGGCCGGGCCGATCGTGGCGTGGGGGCTCCGTTAGGGCGTTGCCCGGCAGAGCATTCAGGACCAGGCGGTGAGGAGTTCGTCGGTGGTGGTGAGCGTGGCGATGTACGCCAGCGCGTTGCGCAGCACGTCGTCACCGAAACTCGCCGGGATCCCGACCACGGCGTCGGTGACGACGACGGCGTCGAAACCTTCACCCACCGCCTCGATGACGAGACCGGGGATACCGATGTTGAGTGACACGCCGGTGGCCACGACGGTCGTGACGCCGCGTTGGCGCAACTGATCGGCGAGGTCGGTGCCGGTGAAGGGGGTCAGGCCGTGGTGCCGTTCACTCACGATGTCCCCCGGTTCCGGCCCGAGGCCCCCGAGGAGTTCCGTCGACGGATCCCCGACACGCAACAGCGTGGGGTGCTCCGCAGCGGCGGCCATGACCGGGAGGTCGAGGCGCGCCCCCGCACCGTCGGGGAGGATCGAGAACGTGCAGTGCACCACCGTCACCCCGTGGTTGCGTGCCGCGGCGAGGAGGGTCCGCACCCGGGTGTCGACACCGGCGGCGGCCACGGCATCGGTGAGGTAGCGGGAAGGGGCGAGGTCGCCGCACACGCCCCGCTGAAGTTCCATGGTGACGAGCGCCACCGAGGCCGTATCGGGAGTCACACCGTGACGCTAGCCCGGCCGCCAACCCGCATCTGATGGACCGTCAGATACGCGCTACGGTCCCCTGTCGGGCAGGTGTCGGCAGGCACCGCGAGGCGAGGGGGGTTCATGGGCGACAAGGGCATCGAGTTGGGAACGTTGCTGTTCACCATGGTCGAACCCGACAAGGGCCACGAGGTGGAGTACAACCGCTGGTACGAGCGGGACCACTTCTACGCCGGCTGCATGGTGGGGGCGTACAACTTCGCCGGCGACCGGTTCGTGGCCACCGCCCGGCACAAGGCGTTGCGCTACCCGCTGGACTCGCCAATGACCCCGGACCCCGCATCGGGGTCGTATCTCGCCATCTACTGGGTCCTCGCCGGCCACCACGACGAGTGGAACCGCTGGAGTGTCGACAACGTGCAGTGGTTGCACGCCAACGGCCGCATGTTCCCCAACCGCACCCACATCCACACCGTGCTCTACGACCATGCCTGGTCCCTGCAGGCCACCGCCGACGGCACGCCCGTCGAACTCGCCCTCGACCGCGACTACCCGGGCCTTGTGGTCAACGTCGGGGAACTCGTGGGTGACGCCACCCACGCCGACATCGAGGAGTGGACCCGCGACGAGTGGGCGCCGCCGGCGATGATCTCCCCGTGGGGCCCGGACCTGATCGCGTCGTCCACCCCGCTGCCGTTGTTGGACGATGCTCCAGCTGACGTGCCGCGGGTGGCCAACGCCGACCGGCGGTTCCTCCAGTTGCACTTCTGCACCTCCGATCCCGCTGACACGTGGGACGAGGGGTACGGCCGCTTCGGCGCCGAACTCGAAGCGTCGGGGCTCGCCACCCACCTGTGGTCGGCGCCGTTCATCCAGACGGTGTTCGGCACCGACACCTACACGGACCAGTTGTGGTGAGCACGGCGGTGGCGCCCGTGGCGGGCAAACGGATCCTGGTCACCGGGGTGACCGGTTGGGTGGCCGGTCCGTTGGCGCGTGCGCTCGCCGCTGCGGGCAACGAGGTGTTCGGTGCGGCCCGGTTCCGCGACGAGGCGGCCCGCCATGCCCTCGCCGTCGACGGCGTGCAGCCGGTGCGCATTGACCTTGCCCGCTCCGACCTTGACGAGGTGCCCGCAGATCTCGACATCGTGTTGCACCTGGCGGTGGCCAAGGTCGACAGCTTCCCGTTGGCCATGGCGGTCAACGCCGAAGGATCCGCCGACCTCATGGAGGTGGCGGCGTCACGCAGCGACCGGTTGTCTGGGTTCCTGCACTGTTCGTCAACGGCGGTGTACCAGCCCCGCGACCATGATCGGCTCGTGGAGGGCGACGCGCTCGGTGACAGTCACCGGCCGATGCCGGGGATGCCGACGTACTCGATCTCAAAGATTGCCGCTGAGGTGCTGGTGGGCCATACCGCCAAACGGCTGGGGGTGCCGACGGTGGTGGCACGACTCAACGTCCCCTACGGCGACACCTGGGGGTGGCCGTTGTTCCACCTGTTGCTCATGGAACAGGGCTCACCGGTGCCGGTGCACGTGAACGCCCCCACCAGTTACACCCCCATCCACGCCGACGACATCGCGGCGTCCATCCCGTACCTGCTGACGCTGGCCTCGACGCCGGCGACCACCGTCAACTGGGGTGGGGACGAGGTGGTGTCCATTGAGGACTGGTGCACCGAGATGGGTGCCCTCACCGGTTTGACCCCCACGTTTGCACCCACCGAGGCCACCATCGCCGCCATCGTTCCCGACCTGTCCCGCCTCCACGCCACCGGGTTCCACACCCGCGTCGGGTGGCGAGAGGGGATTCGACGGCTCGTCACGGCGTCCCGCCCGGACCTGTTGGTGGCGGGGTAGGGGACGTCATGCGTATCGGCATCACCATCTTCGCAACCGACCGCACCGTCGGCCCCGCCGAGTTGGCCGTCGCCGCCGAGGAACGCGGGTTCGGGTCGTTGTACGTTCCCGAGCACACTCACATCCCCACCAGTCGCCTCACGCCGCCTCCCTCGGGTGACGACGTCCTCGCCGACGAGTACAGCCGCACCCTTGATCCGATGGTCGCCCTGTCTGCTGCGGCGACGGTGACGGACCGGCTGCTGGTGGGCACCGGTGTGGCGCTCGTCGCCCAACACGACCCGATCGCCTACGCCAAAGCGTGGGCCACCCTTGACCGCCTCAGCGGCGGCCGGGCGGTGCTCGGGGTGGGATTCGGGTGGAACGTCGAGGAGATGGCTGATCACGGGGTGGCGGCCGCCACCCGACGTGAACAGGTGGCTGAACACGTCGAGGCCATGCGACGCCTGTGGACCGAGGAGGAAGCCTCCTACGACGGCGAGTTCGTGCAGTTCTCCCCTTCGTGGTCGTGGCCCAAACCCCACGGGGAGCGCCCTCTGCCGGTGCTCATCGGTGGAGGGGCCGGACCCAAACTGCTGTCCCACGTCGCAGCGTGGGCTGACGGGTGGATGCCCATCGGCTCGTCGGGTCTCGCAGAGGCGGTGCCGAGGCTGCACGAGGCCTGGGCGGCAGCCGGTCGTACCGGCGCCCCGCGGGTTGTGCCCTTCGGGGTGGTCCCCACCCCCGGGAAGCTCGAACGGATCGCCGAACTGGGGTGCGACGAGGTGGTGGTGCGGGTGCCGTCCGCCGCCGCACCAGAGGTCCTCGCCGCGCTCGACGACCTGCAGTGGGTCGTGGAGCAGTTCGCCACCACCACGTGAGCGTGCACCGGTGACCAAGCTGTCCGTGTTCATCGCCACGAGCATCGATGGGTTCATCGCAACACCCGATGGGCGGCTCGACTGGCTCGAGGACGCCGCCGGCACCGACGACGACTACGGCTGGGACGCGTTCCTCGCCGAGGTCGATGCGCTGGCCATGGGTCGTGGGACGTGGGACCACATCGCGCACCTTGACGAACTCCCGTTCGGAGATCGCCCCGTGTACGTCTTCACCCACCGCCCACTCGCCACCGACCACGATGTGAGCACCTGGTCGTGTTCCCCCCGCGAGGCGCTTGAGGCCTGGCGTCAGCGGGGACTGGAACGTGTCTACGTCGACGGCGGTCAACTCATCAGCGCTTTTGTCGCCGACGGTCTCATTGACGACATGACGATCCTCACCGCGCCGGTGCTGCTCGGTTCGGGCATCCCGTTGTTCAGTGCGAACACCACCGCCTCGGCGTTCACGCTCGAGGGCGTCGGGTCGTGGCCGAGTGGGTTCGTCGGGCGCCGCTACGTGCGTCGGTGAGTGTCGGCGGCGGTGGTGAGGGGCAGCGTCGGTTGGTGGCCCGCTCAGGTGGGCCGCACGTACAGCATCTGCTCGTAGCGATCGGCGATTCGCCAACCTTGCGGTGTGCGTTCGAACCGGTCGCGGTACCAGCCGCTGGCCTCGAGGTAGGTCGGGGTGTCCCCGGGGATGCGCATGATCATCCGGTACAGCGAGCGGAAGGTGGCGGTGTCCCCATCGTCGGACTCCAACACGATGTCACCCACCAGTGATGCGGTGACGTCGAAGCCGGACATGGTCGTCTCCAACCACGCCATGGCCTCATCGGCTGTGCCCGCCACCCCTCCGGCGGTGGTGTAGTCCACGGTGGCGTCCGCGGTCAGGGTCGCCCGCCACGCCGTCCAGTCCTTGTCGGCCATGGCCCAGGCGTAACGGGACATGACGTCGGATATTTCGATGCGGTCCTCAGCAGTGATGGCCACGGGTGCTCCTTGGGTTGTCGCCACCCGGTCGTCGCCGGGTGCACGGGTCAGTCGAGTTCGGTACCGACGATTGAGACGAAACTCACCATCTCACCGGGGTAGCCACCGAGGTTGTGGGTGAGCGCCCGCGTCCGGCCGGCACCCACGGTGCTGATCGCTCGTTCGGCGGGGGCCTCGCCGCGCAACTGCAGCCACGCCTCGTACAACATGCGCAGACCTGACGCACCCACCGGGTGGCCGAAGGATTTCAGGCCACCATCGGGGTTGATTGGGAGGTCACCGTCACGGTCGAACCGCCCGTCGAGCAGGTCGCGCCACGCCGTGCCCCGCTCACTGAACCCGAGGTCCTCGGCGAGCACGAGTTCAGTGATGGTGAAACAGTCGTGCACCTCGGCCATGGCGAGCTGGGCCCCGGGGTTCGTGATGCCGGCCTGGCGGTAGGCGTCGGCGGCGGTGGCCGCCACCTCGGGGAACGTCGTGTAGTCGTAGTCGGGATCGCCGAGTCCGCCACCGTTGCCGGCCACGAACGACAACGCCTTGACATACAGCGGCTTGTCGGTGAATCGGTGGGCGTCCTCGGCGCGGCACACGATCGCCGCTGCGGCACCGTCGGCCACCCCGGCGCAGTCGAACACGCCGAGGTCGCCGGCCACCACCGGGGCGTTGCACACCTGTTCGGCGGACACCTCGCGCCGGAACTGGGCCCGGGGGTTGCGGGCCCCGTTGGCGTGGTTCTTGGTCGCCACCCTGGCCATGGCGGCGCGCAACTCGGTGGGGTCGACGCCGTAGCGGCGGGCGTAGGCGGGAGCGACCATGGAGAACATGGCGGCCGCCGTGAGGGTGCGTGCCGTGCCGTCGTTGGGGGGCGGTACGGCGTTGAGGCCCTGGTAACCGGAGTCCTTCACCTTTTCCACACCGACGGCCATGGCGACGTCGTAGGCCCCGGCGGCCACGGCGTACACCGCCTGACGAAGCGCTTCTGACCCGGTGGCGCAGTAGTTCTCCACGCGGGTCACCGGCTTGTTGTGCAACTGCAGGGGCCGGGCGAGCGTGATGCCGCTCATGCCGCCCTGGGCGGTGCCTAGCCAGTAGGCGTCAATGTCGTTGGTGGTCAGTCCGGTGCCCGAAAGGCAGTCCACCACGGCGTCCACGGCGAGATCGTCGAGGCCTTTGTCCCAATGTTCGACGAAGGGTGTGCACCCCATGGCCACGATCGCCACCTGGTCACGAAGGGAGTGTGACGCCATCCTCAGGCCTCCTTGCCGTCGCCGGGGGGCGGTTGGCGCACGAGCCGCGCTTTCCAGAAGTAGTTGGGGATGCCGTCGGCGGCGTGCAGCCGTCGGAACGTCAACGCCACCCGCGACCCAATGGTCACCTCGTCAGGGCCGAGGTCACACAACTCGACGGGGAAGCGACCACCACCGTCGAAGTCGACCACGGCGAAGATGATGGGAGGACTCGGCGAGTACGCCACCCGGTCCACGGTGAACGTGGCCACCGTCCCCTCGGCGCTCGCCAGGCTCACCGGTTCCATCTCGTCGGTGCGGGTGCCGTCGGCGGACACCCGGGCCGGCGGCAGGTGCACGCTTCCCGATGTCGTGTCGCGCGACCCGCTGAAGGCGTACTTCCAGTTCGCCGCCCGCCACGCCGCAGGTGCGGACACCCGCTGGGGTTCGGGGCGCCGCGGGGGTTCGACGTCGAGCATGCCGCGCCACGACAGGTACCGCCCGTAGGCAACGGCGCCACCGGTGGCCAACTGGTCGGCGACGGTGGCGTCCACCCGGTGGTGACCCAGCGCCGCGGTGGTGCGCAACAAGACCACGTCGGCGCCGTCGCCGGCGTGTACGAGCGCCACCACGGTGCCGCCCGGGTCACCCGCAGCGGCGAGTCGCTCGAGTTCGTTGACCAGGCAGAGCAACGGGTGGGCGGCGCCGGTGATGCCGACGGTGGCCGAGAGGTCATCGGCGGTGCGTTGCGCGCCAACCACCCGGGCCAACGCTGCGCCGATGCGGGCGCTGGGAGCGTCGACGACGGCAACCGCCACGTCCGCCGGCTCGATCCCCGCGGTCGTGAGCGCCCGGTTGAGGGCATCTGCCACCAACGGTCGCAGGGCAACCTCGGTGAACTTCTCATCCCAGGTGCGGCTCACCGCCTCCCCGGGGATTCGCCAACGGTCAAGAACCTCGCCGGTGGCGCTGGCGTGGGCCAGCACCTCGGCCACCACCACATCGTGCCCGCCGTCGCTTCCGATCACGACACACGCACCGGCGTCACCACCGCCGGACTCCTCGGCGGACCCGGCCCGGCCGGTTCGCAGATCCGCAGCGGTCAGCGCCACCGTGTCGGTGGTGCTCGCCGCCATGAGGAACCCGCCGACCACCGAGCGGACGCTGGCCCCGAGATCCATGGCCGCCACACCGGCGGGCAGGCCGAGGGCGGCGTGGACCACCGAGGCGTTGGTGTGGTCCATCACCGGGGGGGCCACCGTGCCGAACAACAGCATGTCGGGGACCAGGCCGCCGGCCAACGCCGACCGGGCGGCTTCGGTGGCGAGGGTGACGGCGTCCTGATCGAACGAGGCCACGGTCCGTGTGCCACGTCCACCGCCCCCACCGGCCACCGGGGCGATGGTGCTGCGGTCGAGGCGCCAGTGGGGCATCGACGTTCCCCAGGAGATGATGCCGCGCATGGCGGCACACTACCGCCTGAGGTCCCCCGCTTCTGACGCCCCGTCAGATCCCGGTGGGCCGGTAGGGTGGCGCCGTGACCGACACCGTGCTCCCGTTGAGTGGCGTCCGGGTGCTCGCCCTCGAACAGATGCAGGCGTTGCCTTTCGCCACCCAGCTGCTCGCCCGTCTCGGTGCCGAGGTCGTCAAGGTCGAACACCCCCGCTCCGGTGATCTCGGACGGGGGTCACTACCGGCCATGCCCGGTCCCGACGGCGCGCCGATGGGGGCGACGTTCGTGCGCAACAACCTTGGAAAGCGCAGCGTCGCCATCGACTTCGGCACCCCGGCGGGACGTGATCTCGTGTTGCAGCTCGCCCCGCACTTCGACGTGGTGTGCGAGAACTTCAAGTCGGGATCGCTCGCCGCCAAGGGTCTCGGGTTCGACGACGTGACGGCCGTCCACCCCAGCGTCGTGTACCTGTCGGTCTCGGGGTTCGGCAACACCACCGACACCCCCTATGCCGGGTGGCCGGCGTACGCAGCGGTGGCCGAGGCCATGAGCGGCCTCTACGACTGGAAACGTCACCCCGACGAACCCCCGGTGGCGTCCCCGGTGGGAGCGCTCGGAGACATCGGCACCGCCCTGTACGGCGTGATCGGGGTGCTGGCCGGCCTGCGTCAACGTGACCTGACCGGTGCGGCCCAGTACGTCGACGTCGCCATGTTCGACGCCATGGTCACCTTCGCCGACGTGGTGGTGAACTGGTGGTCGATGGGCATGCGCCCCGACCCGGGGGCGGGGCTCGCCATGATCCTCGACGGGTTCCGCGCCGACGACGGCTGGTTCGTGGTCCAGGTGGGACGTGAGCACGAGTTCGCCCGGCTCGCTGAACTGGTGGGGGAACCCGGCTGGGTCGACGACCCCCGTTTCGCCACCCGGGCGTTGTGGCGCACCAACATCGACGACATCCGGTCATCGGTGAACGCGTGGGCGTCGGGCAGGACCAGTGTCGAGGCGTGCCACGCCCTCGCCGGGGCGGGCATCGCCGCCGGCCCGGTGTTCAGCGCGCCGCAGGTCCTCGCCGACCCGCACCTCGCCACGCGCAACATGCTGGTGGAACTGGCACGACCCGACGGCGGTGAACCGGCGGTGGTGCCGGGTAACCCGGTGAAGATCTCGTCGGTTCCCGACGGCACACCCGAGACGCCACCCCCGGCGCTCGGGGCCGACACCGACGAGGTGCTCGGAAGCGAACTCGGTCTCGGCGAGGAAGAACTGGTGGCGTTGCGTGACGCCGGCGTGATCCGCTGAGTCACCGTCCCCGACGGTTCACAGATCAGGCAGACCCAGATCGAAGTTCGGGGCGGTGAGGCCGCCGTCCACGGCGAGAATCTGTCCGGTCACGTACGACGAGGCGTCCGATGCCAGGTACAGCACCGCCGCCGCGATGTCGTCGGGGTCACCGATGCGTCGCATCGGGGTGCGCGACTCAATGGCTGACCGGGTCGCCTCGTCTTCGGCCACGAACGCCAGTGCCTCGGTCAGCACCGCCCCGGGGGCCACAGCGTTCACCCGGATGCGGGGGCTGAGATCGGCGGCCAGCATCCGTACCGACTGGTCGACGGCGGCCTTGGCGGTGCCGTAGGCGAGGTACCCGCGTCCAACGACGTGTCCCACGGCGCTCGAGATCATCACGATGGACCCGCCACCGGTGGCGAGCAGGTGCGGCACCGCGGCGCGCGCCAGCCGCAGACCGGTCACCACGTTGTGGTCGAACGCGGCGCTGAGGTGGCGGTCCTTGGTGGCGAGCGCCGGACGGGGCATGGCACCCCCCACCACGTTCACCACCACATCGAGACGACCCATGACCCCCACGGCGTCAGCCACACCGGCCTCGACGGCGTCGGGGTCACCGGCGTCAACGACGGCGGCGTGGGATCGCACCCCCATTGACCGTAACGCCGTGGCGACGTCCTCAACCTGTTCGAGGGTGCGTGACCACACCACCACGTCCGCCCCGGCCTCAGCGAGGGCCGCCGCGCTCGCCGCACCGATGCCACGGCCACCACCAGACACCAGGGCCACCTTGCCGTCGAGACGGAACCGTTCGGTCACTCCCATGTCACCCTCCTCGGTGTCTCGTGTCTCAGACCAACCACCGTGACAGTGCATCGACCACGCATACCGGGCGGTCGGTGGCGTCACACTCCACGGTGATGCGCATCGTCGTCTGCAACCCTCCGGGCACCTCGTCGGCGGCGAGCAGTTCGACAGTGGCTCGCAGTCGGGAACCCACCGGTACCGCAGCGGGGAACCGCACCCGGTCCACGCCGTAGTTCACCCCGGCGGAAAACCCCCGCACCTCCACGACGCGTGGCAGGAACCAGTTGGTGAGCGACAAGGTGAGATATCCGTGGGCGATGGTGCCGCCGTAGGGGCCGCCGGCGGCCCGGTCGGGATCGGTGTGGATCCACTGGTGGTCGCCGGTGGCGTCGGCGAACAGGTCGACCCGGGCCTGATCCACCTCGAGCCAGTCGCTGACTCCCAGAGTCGACCCCACCGCGGCCACCAAGGCGTCGGGTCCGTCGATCACGACCGGTTCCGGTGCGCTCACGACTCGTCTCCCTTCGTGCGAACGGCGCCCAGTGCATCGAGCACGGCGCCCGCCTCGTCCACGATTCGTTCGACGAGTTCCCCACAACTCGGGAGGTCGTCGATCACCCCGACCACCTGCCCGCTGGCCATGACCCCCGACGCGGTCTTGCCATCGACCAACGAGGCCTTGAGCAGCATCGGGGTGTTGGCCGCCATGAGCATCTGGGTCCACGTCAGATCCATCGACGCCCGCATGGCCCGGCCCTCACGGATCATCTGGCGTAGCGACAGGCCGGTCATGGAACGGAACCGCAGGGCGTTGATCACCGCCCGGGGCAGCGCCAGGAGTCGGCCCCGTCCACTTTCGAGCGTGTCGACGAGGTCGGTGCGCAACACCCGGTGGGGGACGCCGTCGACCTGGGTGGTGACCACCGTCTCGGTGACGGACCGGGCCAGGTAGAACTGCTTGACGGTGTCGGGCACCGTCGAGTCCGAGGTGAGCAGGAAACGGGTGCCCATGGCGATGCCATCCGCGCCCCACGCCAGCGCGGCGACGAGTCCACGACCGTCGAAGAAGCCGCCGGCGGCGATGACCGGCACCCGTCCGTCCACCACGTCGACCACCTGGGGCAACAACACCGTGGTCGGCACGCTGCCGGTGTGCCCGCCGCCCTCGCCGCCCTGGACCAGCACCGCGTCGACACCCCAGTCGAGCACCTTCTCGGCGTGGCGTCGCGCCCCAACCGACGGGATCACCACCACACCGGCATCCTTGAGTCGGCTGATGAGGTGGGGTTTGGGAGCCTGGGCGAAACTCGCCACCCGGACGCCTTCGTTGATGATGAGGTCCAACCGGGCGTCAATGTCGGACGAGTCGGCCCGCAGGTTCACCCCGAAAGGCCGGGTGGTGCGCGACTTCACGGCAGCGATCGCCGTCGTCAACTCGTCGAGGTCCATGGTGGCACTCGCCAGAATGCCGAGCGCTCCGGCTTCGGCGGTGGCCGACACCAGTCGGGCACCGGCCACCCAGCCCATGCCGGTCTGCACCACCGGGACCTCGACCCCCACGAGGTCACACAACGAGGTGTGCAACCTCGGGTGCAGCCCGGGGTGGCGCGACGGACTCATCACGACGCTTTCGGCAGTTCGCGGTGGCGCAGGCCACGCGGGTCGAGACGTTCGATGGCGGCGGCCTCCGCGGCGTCGGGGCCACGGGACACCGGGGTGTCCTCGGCCACCACCAACTCAAACCCGGTGTTGGCCACCACCTCGTCGACGCTCACCCCCGGGTGCACGCTCACGAGACGCATCCGGTGGTCGGGGGTGTCGAAGTCGAGCACGGCGAGGTTGGTGATCACCCGGGCCAGTCGGTGGTTGGCACGGGCGTTGGGGTGGAGTCGGGCCGCCCGGTCGTACCCGATGCCGCTCACCATGTCGACGTCGGGGGTGAACACCCTGGTGCTGTGGCGGGGGATGAAGAAACTCGTGGCGTGGTTGATGGTGTTGCCCGGCCCGCCCCGAACCCCCAACAGCTGGGCCGACGGTCGTTCCCACGGGCCGATGTTGGCGATGTTGGAGTTGCCGTAGACGTCCATCTGCGACGCCCCCATCATCACGTGGCGTCGGCCACCCCACAACAGGTCGAACACCGATCGGAACGGGATCCAGCCCTCAATGCCGGCGTCGTCGGTGGTGGCCACCGATGCCCCGACGGGCAGGTCACCGTCAACGAAGAACGCTTCGCCGTCGCTGACCAACAGGTCGGGGGAGAAGGTGGCCCGAGCCAGCCGGGCACCGAGCATCGGCATGACTCCCATACCCGAGGCGAAGATCTCGCCGTCTCCCCGAAAAGCCTCGGCGCAGGCCACCGCCACCACGTCAGCGAGTTGCACGTCGTCACCGTTCACGGCGCCGCCACCTCCTCACGCCACGCGGCCACAGCGGCCTGGTAGGCGGTTTCGTCGCCGCTGAGGAACCGCTCGGCGAACGCCGCCCACGTGTCTGGGTCCGCGGCGGCCTCCACGTAGGCCTTCTGGAACTTCTCGTCGCGCCCGTAGTCAGGTTCGCAGGTGGTGAAGTGGGCGCCTCCGGGCGCTTCGATCACGCCGTCGACCATGGACCGGTTGATCCGCAACGTCTGGAAGGGCCCTGCGGCCACCATCTCGGCGGTCGTCACCACCTGTTCGCACGACACGAACCGTCGACCTGGTTCGCACGCCGACAGGAACAAGTCGTCGAAGTACAGGTCGGGACCGAGGTACTGGGCGTTGCCGCGCTGGTCGGCCCGGTTCAGATGGACGAAGGCGGCGTCGAGACGGATGGCGGGAACGGCGAGCAACTCCTCGCCGTCCTCGTAGGGGGATTGCACGGTGCGCAGTCCCGGGTTCACGTCGGTGACGCCGCTGGCGAGACCTGACCGTGTCGGCAGGAACGGCAGTCGCAGCGACCCGGCGTACAGCGCCCACTGCAGCATGCCCTCGTCGTACTCGACCGGTTCGGCGATGGTGCCGTTTTGGCGTGCGGCCCGGAAGTGCGGTTCGAGAGGGATCGAGTCGAGGGACACGAACCCGTAGATGAGACGTTTCACCTTGCCCGCCGCGCACAACAGCCCGACGTCAGGCCCTCCGTAGGAGACCACGGTGAGGTCGGTTACGTCGGTGCGCAACAGGGCCCGAACCAGCGCCATCGGTTTGCGCCGGCTGCCCCAACCGCCGATTCCCAACGTCATGCCGGAGTCGATGGTGGCGGCCGCCTCGTCGGCGGTGATCCGCTTGTCGGCGGTCACGTGTTGCTTCCCTCGGCGCCGCCTGCGGATTTGTCGGTGCCGGCGAACTCGTCACGGAGCTCGTCGCTGACCCCGCTCAGGTTCAGCTCGAAAGTGAACCCCTGCTCGAACCGGTAACTGCGTTTGGGGTCCCAGGGGTCGATGCCGTTGAGGCATTCCTTGGCGGCGCGGATCACCGTTGGGGACTTGTCGGCGATCTGTTCGGCGAGTCGCACCGCTGCGTCGCGCAACTCGTCGCGGGGGACGACGTCCCACACGCTGCCCCAGGCGTGCAGTTCGGCGGCGGTGGCGCGTGTGGCGGTGTACACCATGGCCCGCATCTTGTGTTGGGGGACGAGGCGGGCGAGGTGGGTGGCGGCGCCGAGTGCGCCGCGTTCAACCTCGGGGAGGGCGAACCAGGCGTCGTCTGAGGCGATCACGGCGTCGCTGTTGCCGACGAGGCCGATGCCGCCACCGACGCAGAATCCCGCCACGGCGCTGATGACGGGCACCGGGCAGTCGTACACGGCGGTGAACGCTGCCGCGCACCCACGGTTGGCGCCGAGCAGGGCGTCGAACCCGTCGGTGTGCTGCATCTCCTTGATGTCCACGCCGGCGTTGAACCCCTTGCCCTCGGCCCGCAGGATGACGACCCGGGTCTGGGGGTTGGCCCCCGCTGCGGTGATGGCGTCGGCCAACCCGAACCACTCGTCAACGGTGAGTGCGTTCACCGGCGGGCAGTTCATGACCACCTCGGTGATGCCGTGTGCGTTCTGGTGCGTTTCGATCCCCACGAGGCGGGGAGCCTACCCGTGATCTGACACTCCGTCAGATGCCCGGGAGCGGGAGGAGACCCGGGACTAGCGTGGCCGCCATGGGAGTCACGATTGATCTCACCGGCCAGGTCGTCCTCATCACGGGAGGGACCCGTGGGGTGGGCCGGGGAATCGCTCAGCGGTTCGCCGACGCGGGGGCGACGGTGGCCGTCGTGGCACGCACCGCTGTTGACGACCTGCCGAAGGGCTGGTCGATGCACACCGCCGATCTGCGCGACGGTGACATGGCATCTGCCGCAGTGGACGAGGTCGTCGCCACCCACGGCCGTATCGACGCACTGGTCAACAACGCCGGCGGTTCACCCCCGGCGGACACCGCGTCCGCCTCACCAAGGTTCACTGAACGCATCGTGGCGTTGAACCTGCTGTCGGCGATGTACTGCGCCCAGCGCGCCAACCACCACATGCAGGCTGGCGACGGTGGGGCAATCGTGAACGTGGCGAGCGTGGCCGGTCTGCGTCCCGCCCCGACCGTGGCCGCCTACGGTGCGGCCAAGGCCGGCCTGTTGTCGTTCACCGCCACCGCCGGGCAGGAGTGGCTGCCCAAGGTGCGGGTCAACGCGGTGACGTGCGGGATGGTGCTCACCGAGCAGGCCGCCTTGCACTACGGGGACGAGGCGGCGTTGGCCAGGGTGGCGGACACCATCCCGATGGGGCGACTGGCCGCACCCGAAGACATCGGCGACGTGTGCGTCTGGCTGGCCTCACCACAGTCGTCCTACGTCAGTGGGGCCAACGTGGTCGCACACGGTGGCGGGGACCGGCCGCCGTTCCTCGACGCCGCTTCGGGGTGACCCGGGCGTCCTCAGGGCGCAGACGGTGGGGTGCGCATAAGCGCACCGACCTCGGTGGCGATGGCGTCGGCTGCAGCGGCCGCGTCGTCGAGGACGAGCATGGCGTGGAACCCGTGGATCATGTCGTCGTAGCACCGGTAGGTGGTCGGGACCCCGGCGGCGGCCAGTGCGTCGGCGTACGCCCGACCGTCGTCTCGCAGCACGTCGAACCCGGCGGTGATCACCAGCGCGGGAGCGAGTCCACCGAACTCGCCGGCGAAGATGGGGGAGACCCGAGGGTCGTCCCACAATTCTGGGGAGGGGACGTACGTGTCGCGGAACACGCCGACCCCTTCGGCGGTGAGACCGAACCCCTCGGAGAAGATTTCATAGGACGGGGTGCGCATCCCCACGTCGGCGAGTGGGTAGACGAGACACTGCATGCGCGGCTGGGTCAGGCCCAGCCGACGGGCCTCAAGACACACCACAGCCGACAGTGTCGCCCCCGCCGAGTCACCCATCACCCCGACCGCTCCTGGTTCGATGCCGAGGTCCTCGGGGTGGTCGAGCACCCACCGGTACGCCGCCACGCAGTCGTCGACGGCGGCGGGGAACACGTGCTCGGGGGCGAGGCGGTAGTCGACGGACACCACGACACACCCGCTGCGTTCAGCGAGGACCCGACAGCTCGGGTCGTGGGTGTCGAGGTCCCCGACGCAGAATCCGCCTCCGTGGAGGTACACCACCGCCGGAACCGGACCGACCGCCGACGCCGGCCGGTAGACACGGACGGGGATCGGACCGTCGTCGCCGGGCAGGTGACGGTCGGTGGCCAACACGCCGGCGCGTACCGGTGACGACAGTCGCACCATGGTGCGCATCTCTTTGCGTGCCTTGGCCCAGTCGGTGTCCGCCGTGGTGGCGGCGCGACGCGCACCTGTGGCCAACAGCAGCTGCAGACCCGGGTGGAGACGTCGCCCGTCGCGCCACAGCGGTTCCCGCTGGCCCAAGAGCCGCAACCCGGGGCGGGGGTGGGCCAACAGCCAGTGGGCGATGCGGGCGGTGAGGGAGCGCCGGTTCACGGGTGTTGGGGTCACGGGCGTTGGGGTCATGGGTGCTGGGAACTGGCGCTGATGACCTCACCGGTGAGGTACGAGCTGTACGGCGAAGCGAGGAACACGATGATGTTGGCGATCTCCCACGGTTCGGCGGCCCGACCGAACGCCTCACGGGAGGTGAGCTCGTCGAGGAGTTCGTCGCTGGTGACCTTGGCGAGGTTGGCGTGCATGGCCAGCGACGGGGCGACGGCGTTCACCCGCACCCCATGGGGCGCTGCTTCCACCGCGGTACAGCGGGTCAGCGCCATCACCCCGGCCTTGGCCGCCGCGTAGTGCGCCTGGCCCCGCTGGGCGCGCCAACCGAGCACCGAGGCGTTGTTGACGATCACCCCGCTGCCGCGGGCATACATGTGGCCGAGTGCGGCGCGGGTGGCCTGAAACGTGCCGGTGAGGGTGACCCCCAACACGGCGTTCCACTGTTCGTCAGTCATCTCGTGGACCTCGGCGGTGCCGCCAAGGCCGGCGTTGTTGACCAGCACGTCGATGCCTCCGAGCTCGGCGGCGGCTTGGTCCATGAGTGCCCGCACACTGGCATCGTCGGTGACGTCACAGGGGATGCCGGTCACGCCGAGCTCGGCGGCGGTCTCGGCGAGTCGACGTTCGTGACGGTCCGAGATCACCACCCGGGCACCCTCTTCGAGGCAGCGTCGTGCGGTGGATGAACCGATACCTGATCCCGCTGCGGCGGTGACGACCACGCCGAGTCCGTCGAGCAGGCCGTGTCCCGACACGTAGTCGGGTGGGTTCGTCGTCATCGGGGCTCCCGGGGTAGGCCGAGGACACGCTCGGCGAGGATGTTGCGCTGGATCTCGTTGGAACCGCCGTAGATGGTGTCAGCCCGCGTGAACAGGAACAGCCGTTGGGCGTGGGTGAGTTCGTAGGGGAACCCGTCGGCCACCGTGCCCGCCATCCCCTCAATGTCCACCAGTAGCTCGCCGAGATCCCGGTGCCAGGTCCCCCAGAACAACTTTGAGATGCTGGCCTCGGGTCCGGGCACCCCGCCCGACATGGAGCGCAGCGCGTTCCATCGCATCAACTGCAGCCCCGTGTGGGCCGCTGCGAGACGCTGACGCATCAGCGGATCTGAGGTCAGGCCGCGCTGGCGTGCGGCATGAAGCGCAGAGTCGTACTCCCGGGCGAACCCGACCTGCTGGGCGAGGGTGGACACGCCACGCTCGAGTGCGAGCAGGCCCATCGCCACCCGCCAGCCGTCACCAGGTTCGCCAACGACGAGGTCGGCGTCGGTGCGGGCGTCGGTGAAGAAGGTCTCGTTGAACTCGCCGCCCCCGGTGATCTGTTCGATGGCGCGCACCTCGACACCGGGTTGATCCATGGGGACCAACAAGAAGCTGAGGCCCCGGTTGCGCTGGGACCCTTTCTCGCTTCGGGCCACCACGAAACACCACTGGCTGACGTGGGCGAGCGAGGTCCACACCTTCTGCCCGTTGATCACCCAGCTGTCCCCGACGAGATCGGCCCGTGTCGCCACCGCGGCGAGGTCGCTGCCCGCTCCGGGTTCGCTGTAGCCCTGGCACCACCGTTCGGCGCCGTTGAGGATGCCGGGGAGGAACCGCTGACGCTGGTCCTCGGTGCCGTACTCGATGAGGGTCGGGCCGAGCAGGTGCTCACCCATGTGGTTCACCCGACCGGGGGCGTTGGCTTTGGTGTACTCCTCTGCCCAGATCACCTGTTGGGAAATGCTGGCGCCACGGCCCCCGTGCTCGACCGGCCAGCCCAGACCGATCCACCCCGCCGCACCGAGGACCTGTTCCCACACCACCCGGGTCTCAAAGCCGAACTCTTCGTCGGCAGGTCCGCCCCGACCACCGAGTTCGGCGAACTCGCCGACGACGTTGGCCGACAGCCACTGCTGACACTGGGCGCGGAAGTCGTCGGGGTTGGTGGCCAGCTCGGCGGGGGCGCGGCTGGTGTCGGCGCCGGCCGGAGTGGTCATGCGTTGGGTTTGTCCCCCGACGCCGCGGCCTCACGCATCTTGGCCACCATGTCGAGCATGGGGAGGCGTTCGGTGCCGACCTGGGTGGGGAGTCGCTCGGCGATCTCCTCGGGGGTCCAGCGGTGCCCGGCCCACATGGCCCGCACCTCGCGAGGCTGGCTCCACACGGCGATCTTGTCGCCCACCACCGTGTACACCTGACCGGTGACCTCACGGGCGGCGTCGGACACGAGGTACACCGCCATTGGCGCAACGTCTTCGGCGTCGCCGATCTCAGCGAGTGACGACGGCACGTTGGCGCTCATGCGGGTGCGTGCCACCGGGGCGATCACGTTGGCGCGTACGCCGTAGCGTTCGAGCGCCACCGCGGCGGAGTACGACAGCGACACGATGCCACCCTTGGCGGCGGCGTAGTTGGCCTGGGCGGTCGACCCCAACGCCCACACCCCGGAGGTGAACGCCACGAGGGCGCCGCCACCTTCCTGCTTGCGCATCACGGCCGCAGCCGCCCGGTACACGGTGAACGTCCCCTTGAGGTGGACGCGCACGACGTCGTCCCACTCTTCTTCGGACATGTTGAACAGCATCCGTTCCCGCAGGATGCCTGCCACGCACACGGCGCCGTCGATACGACCCCAGGTGTCCATCGCGGCGGTGACCACGCCGGCACCACCGTCCATGGTGGACACGTCACCGGCCACCGCGACGGCTTCGCCGCCTGCGCCGGTGATCTCGGCGACGACTCCAGCAGCAACCTCGCTCGAGGGCTCTGCCCCGTCCATGGCCACACCGAAGTCGGCCACGACGACGCGCGCCCCTTCGGCGGCACAGGCCAGGGCCACGGCCCGGCCGATACCCCGGCCTGCTCCGGTGACGGCAACCACCTTGTCCTGCAGGAATCCGCTCAACTCGTCCCCCGTGGGTCACAGCGGCTCGACTGCCGCCCCGTCGATGCGCCCATGTCGGGCACGGATTTCGTCCCGACCCGTATCTGATGGGCCGTCAGAACCTAGCATGAGGCCTTCCGGCGGCTTATCCTGCCGGACAGATCTGACGCAGCGTCAGATCCCGCATCCGGGCCCCGGATTTTGCTGGGGCGGGCGAGACGGAGGACGAGATGTATCTGGCTGAGACACCCGAACAGCAGGGACTCCGCAAGGAACTGCGCGAGTACTTCGCGGCGCTCCTCACCCCTGAGGTGCGCGCCGAGATCGGTGCCGGGGGAGAGGGCAGTGACCTGTTCCGTCAGGTCTGTCGCCAGATGGGTGCCGACGGTTGGCTGGGGTTGGGCTGGCCCGTCGAGTTCGGCGGCCAGGGTCGTCCCGCCACCGACCAGTTCATCTTCTTCGACGAGGTGCAGCGGGCGCACGCACCGTTCCCGTTCGTGACCGTCAACACCGTCGGCCCTGCCCTGATGGCCCACGGCACCGAGGAGCAGAAGGTCACCTACCTGCCCAAGATCCTCAACGGTGAGGTGAACTTCGCCATCGGGTACACCGAACCCGAAGCCGGTACCGACCTCGCCTCGCTTCGCACCTCAGCGGTGCTCGACGGTGACGAGTGGGTCATCAACGGCAACAAGGTGTACACGTCGGGTGCCAACCAGGCCGACTACGTCTGGCTGGCGTGTCGCACCGACGTCGAGGCCCCCAAGCACCAGGGCATCTCCATCATCATCGTTCCGACCGACACCCCGGGCTTCTCGTGGACGCCGATCGTGACGGTGGGTGACGTCATGACCACCGCCACCTATTACACCGACGTTCGTGTCCCCAAGGAGAACGTCGTCGGTGAACTCAACGCCGGGTGGAAGCTCATCACCATGCAGCTGAACCACGAACGGGTCGGCCTCGCTGCGCTGTCGGGCCTCACCGAGCGACTCCTCGACGATGTGACCGACTGGGCCAAGGTGACCCCCACCGGCGACGGTGCGGGATGCGTCATTGACGTCCCGTGGGTCCAAGCTGACCTCGCCCGCTGCCGGGCCCTGCTCGATGCCACCCGGCTGATGACCTGGAAACTGGTCAAGGCCGTCAGCGACAACACCCTCGGCCCCGCCGAGGCGTCCGGGGTGAAGGTGTTCGGCACCGAGTCCGCCGTTGAGGTGTACCGCCTCCTCCAAGGTGTCCTCGGCGCCTCGGCCCACCTGCGTGACGGTTCACCGGGTGCGGTGCTCCACGGTGAGGTCGAGCGCGCCGCCCGGGCGGCACAGATCAACACGTTCGGTGGCGGCGTGAACGAGATCCAGCGGGAACTCGTGGCCACTGCCGGCCTGGGCCTGGCGCGCGGACGACGCTGAACGCGTCGAACCGCTCCGGCGCTCAGAGGCGCTGGATGATCGACCCGGTGGCGATGGCGCCGCCGCAGCACATGGTGACCAGAGCGAATTCTCCGTCGCGCCGTTCGAGTTCGTGGAGCGCGGTGGTGATCAACCGGCTGCCGGTTGCGCCCACCGGGTGACCGAGCGCGATCGCCCCACCGTTGACGTTGACCTTGTTCATCAAGTCGTCCTCGGTGACCCCGTTGACCTTGGCCCACGACAACACAACCGAGGCGAACGCCTCGTTGATCTCGACGATGTCGATGTCGTCGAGCGTCATGCCGGTGTCGGCGAACAGTTTCGCTGTGGCGTTCACCGGGCCATCAAGGTGGTAGAAGGGCTCCGATCCCACGAGGCACTGGGCCACGAGGCGGGCGCGTGGCCGCAGGCCCTCAGCCCGGGCCCGCTCCTCGTCCATCCACAGCACCGCCGCGGCGCCGTCGCTGATCTGGCTGGAGTTCCCGGCCGTGTGCATCCCGTCGGGCAGGACCGCCTTGAGCCCGGCGAGCTTCTCCGCCGAGGTCTCACGCAACCCCTCGTCGCGAGCCATGGTCACCGTGGTGCCGTCGGCGAGGGTGACCTCGACGGGAATGATCTCGCGTTCGAAACGCCCTTCGGCGGTGGCGGTGGCGGCCTTGTGCTGGCTGATCAGGCCCAGGTGGTCGACCTCGGCGCGGGTGATGCCTCGACGCTCGGCGATGCGCTCGGCGGCACCGAACTGGTCGGGCATGTCCCACCCGAACGGGTCGGGTCGTGAACTCCCGTTGAGCAGCACCTCCTGACCGGGTTCACCCACACGTGGGACGTTGGCCCCCAGCCAGACCTTGGACATGTGCTCGACGCCGCACGCGATGCCGGCATCGATCGCCCCGGCGGTGATCAGGTTGGCCACCATGTGGTTGGCCTGTTGTGACGAACCGCACTGACAGTCGATGGTGGTGGCGGCAACCTCGTAGGGGAGGCCAGAGGCCAACCAAGCGGTGCGGCTCACGTTGGAGGACTGCTCGCCGGCCTGGGTCACACACCCGCCGACCACCTGACCCACCGAGGCCGGGTCCACACCCGCCCGTTCGATCACCCCGCGCTGGGCGTGGCCGAGAAGGTGGGCGGCGTGCACATCGGCGAACGTGCCGTTGCGCTTGCCGACCGCGGTGCGCGCTGCTTCAACGATGACGGGTGTGCCCATGGTGATCCCCCTGGTCCGTGGTGGTTCAGATCTCGACGACGGTCCGGATGACCCGACCGGCGCGCATGTCGTCAAGGGCGTGGTTGATCTCGTCGAGACCGCGCCGTGCGCTGATCATGCCCTCGAGGTCGAGGCGACCGGCCCGCCACAGGCGGATCAGGCGGTCGAAGTCGCGGCGCACGTCGGCCGACCCGTAGATCGTGCCCATCAGCATCTTCTCGGCGTAGAACAACTCGAAGGCGCTGAACTCGACCATCTGTTCCATGCGGCCGACGCCGACGATGCACGCCGTGCCGCCGCGTCGTGCAGCGTCGTAGGCGCCCCGGATGGTGGAGGGGTGGCCGACGGCCTCGAAGGCGTAGTCGAACCCTTCGCCTGCGGTGATCTCACCCTTGACGCCGTCAAGGTCGTCGGGGGACACGGCGTGGGTGGCGCCGAATCGCAGTGCGTCGTCGCGACGCTCACCGACGAGGTCGATGGCCACGATCTCCGCTGCGCCGGCGATCTTCGCTCCCTGGATGATGCTGACCCCCACGCCGCCACAGCCGAACACGGCCACCGACGACCCGGGCTTGACCTTGGCGGCGTTGATGGCCGCACCGACCCCGGTCATGACCCCACAGCCGATGAGGGAGGCGACCTCCCAGGGAACGTCGTGGTCGACGCGCACTACGGCTTCTTTGGGAAGCACGACCTCTTCACAGAACGTGCCGGTTCCGGCCATGCCGAAACAAGGCTGGTCGTCAACGATGAAGCGCGGCAGGAAACCGGCCGACATCATGATCTGGCTGCACAGGTTGGCCTGACCGTCGAGGCAGTAGCGGCACTTGCCACACGGCGGCACCCACACGACGATGACGTGGTCGCCGACGGCGACGTTGTCCACGCCCGGGCCGACCTCGACGATCTCGCCGGCACCCTCGTGACCGAGCACGGCGGGGGCGGGCTGGGGGATGGTGCCGTTCATGGCCGACAGGTCGGAGTGGCACACCCCGGTGGCCTTGATCGCCACCCGGACGAAGCCCGCTTCGACGTCTACGACGCCTGCGTTGCTTACGACGTCGAGCGTCTCGTCCCCGGTGTTTCGCAGCACGGCTGCCCGCATGGTGGTCCCCCTCGTGTGGTCGGTTGCCGGTTGTGGCGACGGTCCGTCAAGCGTCCGGTCGCAGCGGTGCAACACTACGCCATCGGCACCTGACGCGGCGTCAGAATCGCTTGCCACCGGCAGGTGCGGCACCTAGCGTCAGCCGGCGGCGGGTCCCATGGGCCCACCGAGGGGTTCACAGTTGCCGGTCGTGCCGACCGGCGGAGGGGGAGAGCAGTGTCAGACGTGGAGATGGTGAGAACCGACCTGTTCATCGGTGGTGGATGGGTTGCCCCCGAATCCACCGAGGTCATCGAGGTGGTGTCGCCGGCGACCGAAGAGGTCATCGGCCGTGCCCCCCATGCCGGCACCGCTGACGTGGACCGGGCGGTGGCGGCGGCTCGCGCAGCGCTGGTGGACGGGCCGTGGCCGGCCATGTCGCCCGGTGAGCGCGCCGACGTCATGGCGGCGCTGTCGGCACAACTGCAGGCCCGCAGCATGGAGATCGCCGATCTGATCACGGCGGAGAACGGCTCGCCGGCCTCGTTCTCACTCATGGGTCAGGTCTTCGCTTCGACGATGGTGCTCGACTACTACACCGAGCTCGCTCGGACGTTTGCGTTCACCGACGAGCGCACCGGGATCATGGGACCGGTCACGGTCCGGCGCGAACCGGTTGGTGTGGTGGGGGCCATCGTCCCGTGGAACGTGCCGCTGTTCACCACCATGCTCAAGCTCGCTCCCGCCATGGCCGCCGGCTGCACGGTGGTGCTCAAGCCCGCCCCCGAGACCCCGCTTGACGCGTACCTCCTCGCCGAGGCCGCCGAGGCTGCGGGGGTACCTGCGGGGGTGCTCAACATCGTCGCCGCGGGTCGCGAGGTTGGCGAGCACCTCGTCACCCATCCCGGGGTGGACAAGATCGCCTTCACCGGGAGTACGGAGGCGGGTCGGGCCATCGCCGCGCTGTGCGGTCGGTTGCTGCGCCGCTGCACGCTCGAGTTGGGTGGGAAGTCGGCGGCGGTGATCTGTGACGACGCCGACGTGGAGACGACCATCGCCGGACTGTTGCCGGCGTCGACGATGAACAACGGTCAGGCCTGTGTGGCCCAGACCCGGCTTCTGGTGCCCAACAGCCGCAAGGCCGAGTTCACCGACGCCATCGCCGCAGCGGTCGGGGCCCTCGTGGTGGGCGATCCCGCCGACCCGGCCACCCAGGTCGGTCCGCTCACGAGCGCCCGCCAGCGTGAACGGGTTGAGGGGTACATCGCTGCGGGCCGGGACCAGGGTGCCACCGTCGCCGTCGGCGGTGGTCGACCCGCCGGGTTCGATCGTGGGTGGTATGTCGAACCGACAGTGTTCGCCGACGTCGACAACGGCATGCGCATCGCCCAGGAGGAGATCTTCGGCCCGGTGTTGGCCGTGATCGGGTACGACGACGTCGACGACGCCGTGGCCATCGCCAACGACTCCGAGTACGGGCTGTCGGGTTCGGTGTGGTCCGCCGATGTGGAGCGGGCCACCGCCATTGCCAACCGCATGCAGACCGGCACGGTGAGCGTGAACGGTTTCATGATCGAGTTCTGTGCCCCCTTCGGCGGGTTCAAGAACTCGGGTCTGGGTCGGGAGCTTGGCCCTGAGGGCCTCGCCCACTACCTCGAGTACAAGACCGTGATGTACCCCACCGGAGGTATGTGATGCCCGGTTTCTGGCAGGACGCCGTCGAAGACCCCGGCCGTCTCGCCGTCGTCGACCCCGACGGACGCGAGATCAGTGCCGGGGACCTGTTGTCACTGTGCAACCGGTTGGTGCACGGGTTGCGGGACATGGGTCTTGGTGAAGGTGACGGCATTGCCGTGGTGATGCCCAACAGCATTGAGATGCTGGCGTTGTACTTCGCCGCCATGCAGGCGGGTTGGTACCTCACGCCCATCAACCATCACCTCGTGGGACCCGAGATCGCCTACATCGTTGACGACTGCGACGCCAAGGTGTTCGTGGGGCATGAGCGCTTCGCCGAGGCGTGTGCCAACGCCGCCGGCGAGTTCGCCCTGGGGGCCGATCGTTGCTTCGCCATTGGGGACGTGCCGGGGTTCCGACCCTTCGACGATCTTGTGGCAGGCCAGCCCGACACCGCACCGGAGCATCGGACGGCCGGACAGCCGATGCACTACACGTCGGGCACCACCGGTCGGCCCAAGGGGGTGCGTCGTCAGTTGTCGGGTCTCGTACCCGACGACGCCGGCATGCTGTTCACCTTCCTGCTCCAGATGTTCGGCATTCAGCCCGGTGACGGCCACGTGCACATCTGCGGTTCGCCGCTGTATCACACCGCCGTGTTGGCCTTTGCGTCGTCGTCGGTGCATCTGGGCCACCCGGTGGTACTGATGGACAAGTGGACGCCGGAGGGGATGTTGGCGTCCATCGACCGTTACGGCGTGACCCACAGCCACATGGTGCCCACCCAGTTCAACCGGTTGCTGGCCCTCCCCGTCGAGGTCCGCGACCGCTACGACGTGTCGTCGCTGCGCAACATGATCCACGCTGCGGCCCCGTGCCCCGTCGAGGTCAAGCGGCAGATGCTCGAGTGGTGGGGTCCGGTGATCTACGAGTACTACGCCGCCACCGAGGGTGGTGGCACGCTTGTCAGTTCAGAGGAATGGCTCGAGCGACCGGGCACGGTGGGCAAGGCCTGGCCGTCGTCGGAGATCCGGATCCTCGATGACGACGGCAACGACGTTCCGACCGGTGAGACCGGCACTGTCTACATGAAGTTGGCTTCGGCGGCGTTCGAGTACCACAAGAACGCCGAGAGCACGGCGGCGAGCCGCCGTGAGGGGTTCTTCACCGTTGGCGACATCGGGTACCTCGACGAGGGCGGGTATTTGTTCCTGTGCGACCGGAAGTCCGACATGATCATCTCGGGTGGGGTGAACATCTACCCCGCCGAGATCGAGGGTGAACTCCACGCCCACCCCAAGGTGGCCGACGTCGCCGTGTTCGGCATCCCACACCCTGACTGGGGTGAGGAGGTCAAGGCGGTGGTCCAGCCTGTCGACGGGGTGGAACCGGGCGACGAGTTCGCCGCCGAGCTCGCCGAGTGGTGTTCGACCCGGCTGGCCAAGTTCAAGATTCCCCGCACTTTCGACTTCTCCGAGGAGTTGCCGCGGGACCCCAACGGCAAGTTGTACAAGCGCCGGCTGCGTGACCCCTACTGGGAAGGTCACGACAAGGCCATCATCTAGCCGGGCCGGTTCAGGCCGGGGCTCGGCCGCATTGCAGGATATTTCGACGTCGAAGTATCTTCACGGCGTGCACCACGACCTTCATGTTCCCGTCCACCCGATCCGGGTGGTGACGGCGACCTCGTTGTTTGACGGCCACGACGCCGCCATCAACATCATGCGCAGGATCCTCCAGGCCCAAGGAGCCGAGGTCATCCATCTCGGCCACAACCGGTCGGTCGCCGAGATCGTCGAGGCCGCCATCCACGAGGACGTCCACGCCGTGGCGGTCAGCTCCTACCAGGGCGGCCACGTCGAGTACTTCACCTACCTCGTCGACCTTCTTGCCGAGCGAGGAGCCGGGCACGTGCGTGTCTACG
Source organism: Bifidobacterium breve (assembly GCA_945860545.1). Taxonomy (GTDB): domain Bacteria; phylum Actinomycetota; class Acidimicrobiia; order Acidimicrobiales; family Acidimicrobilacustridaceae; genus M30B73. The sequence goes on from CAMAQM010000006.1 coordinate 55,728, forward strand.
GCGGCGGGGGAGGGGTCATCACCCCCGATGAGATCGAGGTGCTGCACGGCCGCGGGGTGACCCGCATCTTCTCGCCCGAGGACGGCGCGGCAATGGGTCTCGCCGCCATGGTCAACACCATCATCAGGGACTGCGACACACCGCCGATGTCGGTGGGGCCGGCGGTGTCCCTCGAGGGGATCGCAACCGGCGACACCGCAGCGGTGGCCAGGGCCATCACCGCCATCGAATCCGACGCGCTCGGGGCCGCTGACCTCGACCAGATCCGTCAGCGTGCCGCCACTGTGGCGGTACCGGTGTTGGGCATCACCGGGACCGGAGGCTCGGGCAAGTCGTCGCTCACCGACGAGCTGGTCCGCCGCTTCCGTGTCGACCAGGCTGACAAGCTCCGCCTCGCCATCATCGCCGTCGACCCAACCCGACGCCGCAGCGGCGGCGCCCTGTTGGGGGACCGGATCCGCATGAACGCGCTTGGTGAGCCGGCAGTGTTCTTCAGGTCGCTCGCCACCCGGACCACCACCGGTGAGATCCCCGATCACCTCGACGACGTGGTCGCCGTGTGCAAAGCGGCAGGGTTCGACCTGGTGATCGTGGAGACCCCTGGGATCGGGCAGGGGGACGCCGGCATTGTCGGTCACGTCGACGTGTCCATGTACGTCATGACCCCCGAGTTCGGAGCGGCCAGCCAGCTCGAGAAGATCGACATGTTGGACCTCGCCGAGGTGGTGGTGATCAACAAGGCGGACCGCCGGGGGGGCGCTGACGCGTTGCGTGACGTGCGCCGCCAGTTCATCCGCAACCGGGACCTCTACGACGCCGAACCCGCGTCACTTCCGGTGTTCGCCACCATCGCCTCCCGGTTTGCCGACGACGGGGTGAGTGCGTTGTATGGCCATGTGCGCGACGTGCTCGCCGGGCGCGGGCTCCGGGTCGGACAGGGCCAACTCGAGGCGGTGTCAGGTCGTGAGTCCACCGGGGCCACCCACATCGTTCCCCCTGGGCGGGCCCGGTACCTCTCGGAGGTGGCCGACACCGTGCGCGGCTTCCACGACCGCACCGCCCGCCTCGCCGGGTTGGCCCGCACCGCCCAACGACTCGACACGGCACTCACCCATCTCGACGGACTCGGCGCTGCGACGGGTGACCTGCCTGCGGTGGTGGCCGACGCCCGACGAGACGTCCCCGCTGACGTCCAGCGCCTCATCGACACGTGGCCTGAGGTGGCCGCCACCTACCGCAACGACGAGATCCCCGGCGGCGCGACGGTGGAGTCGTTGTCGGGCACGCGTATCCCGCGGGTGGCGGTCCCGTCGTTCGCCGACGACGGCGATCTCGTCACGTTCCTGCGAAGCGAGAACCTGCCCGGACGGTTCCCGTTCACCGCCGGGGTGTTTCCCTTCAAGCGCACCGGTGAGGACCCGACGCGCATGTTCGCCGGTGAGGGAGACGCCTTCCGCACGAACCGGAGGTTTCACCTGCTGTCAGCGGAGATGCCCGCCACCCGACTGTCCACGGCGTTCGACTCGGTGACGCTGTACGGGTTCGATCCGGCGGAGCGGCCCGACATCTACGGCAAGGTCGGCAACGCCGGAGTGTCGATCTGCACCCTCGACGACATGGAAGCCCTCTACGACGGGTTCAACCTGTGTGACCCATCCACGTCGGTGTCGATGACCATCAACGGACCGGCCCCCGCCGTGCTCGCCATGTTCCTCAACACGGTCATCGACCAGCAGATGGACCGGTTCGCCGCCGAGCACGGTCGCGCTGCCACTCCCGAGGAGGCGGCCGGGGTCACCGCTTCGGCGTTGCGCAACGTGCGCGGCACCGTGCAGGCCGACGTGCTCAAGGAAGACCAGGGTCAGAACACCTGCATCCTGTCGACCGAGTTCGCCCTGCGGATGATGGCCGACGTCCAGGAATGGTTCGTCGCCCACGAGGTCCGCAACTTCTATTCGGTGTCCATCTCCGGATATCACATCGCCGAAGCAGGCGCGAACCCCATCTCCCAGTTGGCCTTCACGCTCGCCAACGGCTTCACCTACGTCGAGGCGTACCTCGCCCGCGGCATGGACATCGACGACTTCGCCCCCAACCTGTCGTTCTTCTTTTCCAACGGCATGGACCCCGAGTACACCGTGCTCGGCCGGGTGGCGCGCCGCATCTGGGCGGTGGCGATGGCCGAACGGTACGGCGCCGATGAGCGCTCCCAGAAGCTCAAGTACCACGTGCAGACCTCAGGCCGGTCGCTGCACGCCCAGGAGATGGCGTTCAACGACATCCGAACCACCCTGCAGGCACTCATCGCCATCTACGACAACTGCAACTCGTTGCACACCAACGCCTTCGACGAGGCCGTGACCACCCCGACGGAGGACTCGGTGCGGCGGGCGCTGGCCATCCAGATGATCATCAACCGGGAGTGGGGTCTGGCCCGCAACGAGAACCCGAACCAGGGGGCGTTCATCCTGTCGGAGTTGACCGACCTCGTGGAGGCCGCGGTGCTCGCCGAGTTCGATCGGCTCAGTGAGCGTGGCGGGGTGCTCGGGGCGATGGAACTCGGCTACCAGCGGGGCCGGATCCAAGACGAGTCGATGTTGTACGAGCAGCGCAAGCACGACGGCACGCTCCCCATCGTCGGGGTCAACACCATGGTGCGCCCCGGCGGCGAGACGCTGGAGCGGCCCGAGACCGAGCTGGCCCGGTCCACCGACGCCGAGAAGCGCAGCCAACTCGACCGGCTGGCGGCGTTCAAGGTGGCCCACGCCGACCAGCGGCCTGCGGCGCTGGCCCGGCTCCGTGAGGTCGCCACCTCTGGGGGAAACACCTTCGAGGTGCTCATGGACGCCGTGCGGTGCTGCAGCCTCGGGGAGATCACCGACGCGCTCTTCGACGTGGGTGGCCGCTACCGGAGGACGATGTGACCTCGCCGTCGGGGTCCGACCCGATCGCTGCGGCGTCGGCCAACTGGGTGCGGCGCGACGTGGTCGACGCCATGGCGGCCGCCACGTCGATCATGCGGGCCCAACAGATCGTGCTCGCAGCCGTTGACGCCGAGCTGCGTCCGCTCGGACTCACGTTCGCCCGATTCGAAGTGCTCCGGTTGTTGGCGTTCACCCGTCGGGGTGAACTGCCCATGGGCAAGATCGGGGAGCGCCTCATGGTGCAGCCCGCCACCGTCACCAACTCGGTGAATCGTCTCGAGTCCGACGGGCTCGTGGAGCGTCGTGCCCACCCCACCGACCGCCGCGCCACGCTGGCGTGCATCACCGCTCGTGGGCGGCGACTCGCCGAACGCGCCACCGACACGCTCGATGCGATGCGTTACGGACTCGCCGATCTCGACGACGCCGACCTCCGCACCCTCACGGCCGTGATCGGGACGCTTCGCCGGGCCGTCGGCGACTTCGACGACGCCGCCTAGGCCCACTGCGGTGGGGTTCACCCCCGTCGGGCGTGGACCAGGTCCCCGTGGCGGATGATGCGCAGCCCGGCGTGGGTCATGGCGGACTCGATGGTCTCAAGCCGTTCCTTCCAGCCGGGGATCCGGTGTCGCTCGAACACGATGAGGTCGCACGCGGCGTACACCTCGGGGGTGGCACCGTCGAAGATGTCGTACTCGGCCCCCTCACAGTCGACCTTGAGCAGGTCCACGTGGCCGCCGGCCCGTTCCACGATCTCGGGCAAGGTGTCACACGGAAACGTTCGCCTGTGGGCGGCGGGGTCGTCGCCGTACCACTGGCTGCTGACGTGCACCTCGTTGCCGTGCACCACCACGTTGGCCTGCACCTCGTCCGTTGACGCCACGCCACGCTGCACGGCGGTGATCCGTTCGGCGAGGTCCGGGTTCAACCCGAGGTTGCGGGTCAGCATCGCCCAGTTCTCAGCGGCGGGTTCGTACACGATGACCTGAGCGTCAAGGGTCGCCGCGCACCACACCGTGAAGTCCCCGATGTACCCGCCGATGTCGACCACGACGGGTCGACGACCCTCAGGGGCGGTGAAGTGACGCACGTAGTCACACGTGATGAACTGCTCGCCGACGATCATGGCGTCGTAACGGTTGTGACGCACGGCGATCCGCACTCCTGCGTGGGTGCGCAGGACCGTCTCGCCGTCGTCGGTACGTCGCAGGGCCGAACGGAACTCCTGCCAGTTTTCGAAGGCGGTCTGCTGATTCGCTCGTCGACCGGCGGGGGAGACCCGGTGAACCAGTCGATGTTTGGCGGCGCCAGCGGTGCGCACCAGGTTGGCCAGCGGATTGGCGGCAGGTCGGGACACGGAACGCAACGCTAACAGCGGGCCGGTCAGCGTCCGCTGAGCCGGTCAGTGAGGAACGCCACCGCCTCTTTCGGGTCGTCGGTGATGTGGAACAGTCGGGTGTCGATGGGGTCGATCGTTCCGGCGGCGACCATGGTGTCGTTCACCGTGCGTTCGATCTGTTCCCAGTAGGCGCGGTCCAACCCGACGACGGGAAACCCGGCGATGGTGGCGGTCTGGATGAGTGTGGCCGTTTCGAACACCTCGTCGAGCGTGCCGAACCCACCGGGGAGGAACACGAACGCCTCGGAGTACTTCACCAACATGACTTTGCGAACGAAGAAGTAGCGAAAGTGGACTTGTTGGTCGAGGTACGGGTTGGGCCGCTGTTCGCGCGGGAGCTCGATGGTGCAGCCCACCGACAAGGCCCCGACGTCGCGCGCTCCACGGTTGGCGGCCTCCATCACCCCCGGCCCGCCGCCGGTCATCACGGCGAAACCCTCGTTGCCGAGCAGGCGACCCACCTCCCGGGCCGTGCGGTACCAGCGGTGCTGTTCGTCGACCCGGGCCGAACCGAACACCGTGACGCACAACCCGACCTTGCGGAGCCGCCAGAATCCCCGCAGGAACTCCCGCCAGATGCGCACCGATCGGCTCAGGTCACCGCTGAAACCTTCGGGGCCCGACAGCAGCACCCGGTCCGCAGCGCCATCGACCGACGGGTCGTGTGGGGGACGCTCACCACCGTTCACCCACCCGACGGTAGTGGGCAACACTCCGGTGACGGTCAGGTCGAGCGCAACAGGGCCGCCACCTCGTCAGGGTCGACGCTGCGTCGCAGGTCCGGCAGTGCGGCGAGCAGGTGGCTGCGCCAGCGTGCGGTGGCAAGCCGGGTGTCGAGGATGGCCACGACGCCGCGGTCGTCGGTCGAACGAATCAGACGTCCGACCCCCTGAGCCAGTTGCGTGGCGGCGGCGGGAACGTCGACCGACAGGAAGGCGTTCGCCCCCCGGGATTCCGCGGCGCGTCGGCGCGCCGCCATGAGCGGATCGTCGGGGCGGGGGAAGGGGAGACGGTCGATGGCCACGACCACACAGGCATCCCCGGGGATGTCGATACCGGTCCAAAACGACCGGGTGGCGCACACCACCACCCCCGGCCGGGACGACATGGCGTCGATGAGTCGTTGCCGGGAGGCATCCCACTGGGTGAACACCTCGAGTTTGGCGCCCGCACTCGTCGAGGGGGCCGAGTCGACGCGGGCGCGCAGGGCCGCGGTCGCTGACTCGGTGGCGGAGCGCGACGTGAACAAGGCCAGGGTCCTCCCACCCGCTGCGCACGCCAGTGTCCACAGTTCGTCAACCACCCCCTCGGCCCAGCCCGGTTCCTTGGGTGAGGGGATTCGGCCCTTGGGGACGTAGAGGATGCCTTGGTTGCGGTAGTCAAATGGTGAGTCGACGCTCAGCGTCCGGGTCGTTGATGGTGCGCCAAGCGCACGAAGCAACGGTGTGAAGCTGGGCTGACCCGACGGGTCGGCGCCGCGCAGCGTGGCCGAGGTGCACACCACGGTGCGCGCCGGCCACAGCAGTTGGCGGGTGAGCTGGTCGGCCTCCACCGGTGCGCACTGCAACGCCTCGTCGCTGTCGATCCACACCACCCGGTCGAGGCCATCCCCTTCGAGCAGCAGTTCGAGATCGTCGGCGAGGTTGCCTGCGGTGGCGGCGGCTTGGAGTGCTTCGTCGCTGCCGTCGGTGGTGGCCACCCGGGCGATGTCACGAGCGGCGGCCCGGGCATCGGCGAGGTACACGGCGAGATCTCCGTCGGTGGGGTCCGTCTCCCCTTCGCCACCCTCGAGCACCCCCCGCAGCCCATCGGCGGCGCGCTGGAGGCGGTCGCCTGACCCGTCTCCGCCCCAGGCGCGGGTCATGCGCTCGATGGCCCGCAGCCTCCCGGCGGTGACCCGCACCGAGGCGGCGTCGATGACAATGTCGGCGAGGGCGTGGGCCTCATCGATGATGACGGCGTCATGGTCGGGCACCACGGCACCGTCCGCCATCAGGTTGGCGGCGTACAGGGCCGTGTTGACCACCACCACGTCAGAGCTGGCGGCCCGCCGACGTGCGACTTCGGCCCAGCAGCGTTCGCCCACCGAACACGACTTCGCCCCGGGGCACTCGTCGGAACTGACCGACAACATCCGCCAGGTGGGGTCGTCGGTGTCGGGGAGGCGACTGCGTTCGCCGTCGTCGAGCGTGGTGGCGGCCTCGATCATCTCGGCGGCGGTGCGCCGGTCCTCGTCGAGCAGGGCACCGGACGCCTCTGCGGCCCGGGCCAGACACAGGTAGTTGCTGCGACCTTTGAGCAACGAGAAGCTGAACCCCGCACCATGTTCGTCGCACACGGCGGCCACGGTGGGCAGGTCGTGGTCGACGAGTTGGTCCTGGAGGGCCCGGGTGGCGGTGGCGACCACCACACGTGGAGGCCCGGGATCATCATCGGGGTCGACACCGGTTCGAAGTTCGCCGTTGAGGTGGGCGAGGCGGGCAGCACCCAGCCACGACGCGACGGCCACCGCAACGGCGTAACTCTTGCCGATCCCGGTTGGCGCTTCCACCACGAGGTGGTGACCGCCGTCGAGCGCGTCGGCCACGGCGTCACACATCTCGGCCTGTCCCGGCCGGTGCTCGCCGCCGGTGGCGTCCACCACGGCGTCGAGCAGGTCAGCTGCTCGAGAGCTCAGATCACTTCCAGCGGTAGACGAGACGGCCGCGGGTCAGGTCGTACGGTGAGAGTTCGACCTGGACGCGGTCACCGATCAGCACACGGATGCGGGCACGCCGCATCTTGCCGGAGAGGTGGGCGAGGACCTCGTGCCCGTTGTCGAGCGTCACCTTGAAGTTGCTCGACCGCAGGGCCTCGGTCACGACGCCCTGGAACACGATGACATCAGATCCTGCTGTTGGCATGACTTCCTTGGGTCGCTTGCTGGATGGTCCGGTGCTCACGCTATCGCCCGGACAGGGAGGTGGTGCCCTCGGGCACGACCTCCCTAGCCTTGCACAACAGCGGTGTCCGGATGGTATTTCCGCACCCGGCGTGATGTGACCGTGGCCACGTCACCGGGGTGGTTGGTGGGGTGGTCAGCGGATTTCGTAGCTGGTCACGTCGAAGCGTCGCAGTCGTTTGCGGTACGCCCACGCCGTATCGGGCCACAGCGTCGTGTTTCGGCCGTGGTCGTCGAGGTACCACGAGGCGCACCGGCCGGTCGTCCACACGGTGGATTCCATGCGGGCAGCGAGCGCATCGTTGGAACCACGTTGGGCGTCGTCGCGCACCTCAAGGGCAAGGGCGCCCCGGTCACCGATGGTGTGTAACGCGCCGGTGATGTACGGGTACTGCGATTCCATCATGAACACCATGGACGTGTGGCCCACCCCGGTGTTCGGCCCGGTCACGAGAAACAGGTTGGGGAAGCCGGCCACGGTGGTGCCGAGGTGGGCGGCCATGCCGTTGGCTGACCACTGCGTGCCGAGCGAGGTTCCGTGGCGTCCGATGATCGAACTGAACATGGGGTGGTGGGTGACGTTGAAGCCGGTTCCCAAGATGAGCACGTCGGCGGGGTGGAACTCACCTGCGGCGTCGACCACCCCGTCGGCGACCACGTGGTCCACCGACCGGTCAACGAGCGAGACGTTGTCGCGTTGCAGCGCCGGGTACCAGTCGTCAGAAAGCAGGACCCGTTTGCACCCCAGCGCGTAGTCGGGGGTGAGGCGTCGACGAAGTGCCGGGTCGGAAACCTGTGCCTCAAGGTGCCGTCGGGCGAGTTGTTCGCCTCGCGCCAACCAGTCGGTTCGTCTCGTCATCGCCACAGCGAGGACCTCGCGGGTCCAAAACGTTCGGGCCCGCTGGAGTCGTTGCGTCACACCAAACCGGCGGTACCAGTACCGCCGGGTTGCCGAGACGGGGGGGTTGGTGCGCGGCACGATCCACGGGGGGGTTCGCTGGAACACGGTGAGGTGGTCGGTGACCGGGGCGACGGCAGGCACGAACTGGATGGCCGACGCTCCGGTGCCGACCACGGCGACTCGACGCCCGGTGAGTTCGACGTCGTGGCGCCACCCACCCGAGTGGAACACCTCGCCGCCGAACGTGTCGATGCCGCGCACGGCCGACATGTCGGGCTCGCTCAGCAGCCCGGTGGCCACCACGACAGACGTGGCGGTGAGGTCCCCGTTCGTGGTGGTGATGTCCCAGTGTCGTTTCGGGTCGTTCCAACGCACCGAGGTGACCGCGGTGTTGAACCGGATGTGGGGTCGCAGGCCGAACCGGTCGGCGCACCGCTCGAGGTACGCCTGGATTTCGTGGCCGTCGGCGTAGGTGCGGGACCAGTCCGGATTGGGGGCGAAGGAGAACGAGTAGAGGTGGGCGGGGACGTCGCACTGGGCGCCGGGATACGTGTTGTCCCGCCACGTGCCACCCACGGTGCTCGCCCGTTCCAACAACACGAGATCGTCGATGCCCTTAGAGCGCAGATGGTGGGCGAGTCCGAGGCCGCCGAACCCGGCACCGATGATCGCCACCCGATGGTGGGTGCCATCTGAACGTTGTGGGGGGCGCATGGTTCCGGCAACGTACCAGTGTCGCCGCTCCCCACCGGTAGCCGACACGGATCGGCGGGAGACGCGCCACCGTGGGAAACTCGGGTGTGCGCACCATTGGCATCGATCTCGCCGCCCAGCCGTCCAACACCGGCGTGTGTGTCGTCGACTGGGACCATGGAGTGGTTGAACGCGCTGGGGTGAACACGTCGGCGGGTGGTGACGGCGAGCTCGTGGAACTCATGGCTGCACCCGGTGTCGGTCGCGTCGGGATTGACGCACCACTCGGCTGGCCGGACGCGTTCGTCGAGGCGATCGTCGCCCACCACCATGGGCGCATGTGGCCCGCAGTGGACCAGAACCCCGATGACCATCGCCGCACCTTGCGTCTGCGGCGCACCGACACCGAGGTCGCCTCCCAGACCGGTCGGCACCCCATGTCGGTGTCCGCCGATCGGATCGCGGTGGCGGCCATGCGCGGCGCCCGGCTCCAGGCGTTGCTGATTGACGTGACCGGCGAACCTGACGTCGTTGACCGTTCCGGCGTGACGGGTCTCGTCGCCGAGACCTATCCCGCCGCAGCGCTCACCGTGTGGGATCTGCCGTCGAACGGGTACAAGGGTGCCGGGGGTCGTCTCGTGCGCGCCGAGATCCTCGACGGTCTCGTGAAGCGCTCCGGGCTGGCCGTTGCGCAGGACGCGGCCACGGCCATGGTGGCCACCGACCACGTGCTCGACGCCTTCGTGTGCGCGTTGGTGGCCCGGGCGGTGCTCGATGGGGCGACGACCCCACCGCCCACCGACGACTGGGAGGCGGCCCGACGCGAAGGCTGGATCCACGTGCCGGACCCGCACTGGTGCGGGTCGGGCGGGCGAACCGACTAGGGCACCATCACCGCCCGGCCATGGATCTGTCCGGCCGCCAGTCGTTCGTAGGCGTCGGCGGCGTCGTCGAGGGCGACCTGTTGCACCTCGGCGCCGATGTGGCCGTCACGGGCGAGGGCGAGAACCTCCATGAGTTCGGTGATGCTGCCCCAGTACGTGGTGGCGAAGGAGACCTCGTAGGCCTGGGAGAAGAAGTTGAAGTTGTGGCTCCCCCCACCGATCCCCACCAGCGTGACGTGACCGAGGGTCTGCGCTGACGCTGCGGCCAGCGCCAAGGTGGCGTCCACCCCGACGAAGTCGAGCACCACCTCCGCCCCCCGGCCACCGGTGAACTCGCTCACCTCCGCAGCGGCGTCAGGGCCCGAGATCACCCCATGGCTGGCACCCACCCGGCCGGCGAGGGCGAGGCCGTCGTGGGAGGTGTCCACGGCGAGCACCTGGGCTGCGGTGGTGGCGGCGAGGATCTGTACGGCAAGGTGACCGAGGCCGCCACCGGCACCGATGACGACGGCGGTGGAACCCGGGACGAGGAGATGTCGTGATCGAGCGATGGCGTGGTACGGCGTCAGGCCGGCATCGGTGAGTGGGGCGGCTTCGACCGGGGTGAGACCGTCGAGTGGGACCAACAGACGGGGGGAGGGGACGAGCAGGTACTCGGCCATGCCCCCGTTGGTTCCAAGTCCGCCACCCATGGCTCCGAGGGAGGCGGCGTTCTCGCAGTAGTTCTCCATGCCGGCACGACAACGGCGACACATCCCACATCCCCACGCGCCGTAGACCGCCACCGGCGTGCCGACCTCAAGGCCCCCAACGCCTGCACCGACGGCGTGGACCCATCCGGCGTTCTCGTGACCAAGGGTGAACGGCAACGGGAAGGGCATCATCCCCTCGTCGAAATCGTGGAGCAGGTGGAGGTCGGAGTGGCACGCCCCCGCACCACCGATGCGCACCACCACCTGACCGGGGCCGGGCTCGGGTTCAGCCACCTCGCGCAGTTCGGGTGCCTGTTTCCAACCTGTGATCTGTAGGGCCTTCACGAGTGCTGACCTCCTGTCACCCACGACGCACCCACTGTGCGCCATCCCCGACGCCCACCACGATGGCGGTCCCGGGGGTGTTCCCCTAGGGACCAAGGTCACCGCAGGTGGGTCAAGGGCCACGGTAGGCGGGATTGCGTCGGTTCGCGCCGGGGTGGTGGGCTCCGACTGGCACAGTGGGGTCCACACAGACCCACCAGCACGGGAGCGTTCGGTGGCGCCACCACGAGACAGTGACAATCCAGTGGAGGTCGGCACCGGCGCCGACGAGGCGCGCCTGTACGACAAGGTGCGGGCACTGCTGCGCAAAGCGGAGTCGACCTCGTTCCCCGCTGAGGCTGAAGCGCTCACCGCCAAAGCACAGGACCTGCTCGCCCGTTACGCCCTCGACCGGGCGTTGCTCGATGGCGACCGATCGCCAGGTGCGGGTGGTGGGCCGGTGGTGCGTTCCGTGGCGGTACCGGGCACCTACGCCACCGGCCGGGCCATGCTGCTCGGGGCGGTCGCCACCGCCAACCGGTGCACCGCAGTGTGGGACCCCCACGCCACCACCGCCATGGTGGTCGGCTACCGGGTCGACCTCGACGCCGTCGAGGTGTTGTGGACATCGCTGGCGTCCCAGGCGGAAGCAGAGATGGTGGTGGCCGGACCGCAGCGGGACCCACGGGGCCGTTCCCGTACCCGGTCGTGGCGAGCTGCGTTTTGGGTCTCGTTCGCCCAGCGCATCGGCCAGCGGCTTGACGAACAGGCCCGGCTGACGGTGGCGACGATCGAATCTGAACAGCACGCCGATCTCACCCCGGTGTTGGCGTCACGTCGTGACGAGGTCGACGCCACATTGCGTGAGCACTTCCCTCGGCTCACCACCCGGCGGACCCGGGTCACCAACGGCGACGGCTTTTCCGCTGGTCGTCACGCCGCCGACCGGGCCGATCTCGTGGGGCGTCGACCTCTGCGGGGCGGCGCCTGAGCGTGTCGACGGCTCGGTGGTCAGGCCACCAAGGCCAAGATCACCACCACCACGAAGGCCACCGCAGTGATCGGGGCGATGACCCGCACGACTTTGGTGGCTGCGGTCCGGTTCGCTTCGAGTTCGGCGAGACGTTGGACACGATCGGTGGGGTCCGGGTTGGCCCGGCGTCCCCGCTCCGCAGCGGTGGACTGCACCCACCAGATGCCCATCATGCACAACAAGATGAACAGCACCACCGCGACGAACACGAGCGCCACGGGCCCACTCCCGGTGTCCTCCACGTTCAGCCCCTCGCCACGTCGGCGAGCAGCGCGGTCGTTCGCTCGAGGTTGGCGAACGGCGCCGCCACGAACTCGGTGGCTCCGGCGGCGAACAGGGCATCGATCTGGCTGCGCACCTCGTCCTCGGTACCCACCACCGCCACGTCGCCGGGACCCTCGGCGCCTTCGCGGTCGAGCATGGCCCGGTATGACGGCAGCGTGCCGTAGATGGCGAACAACTCCGCCGCGGTGGCCCGTGCCCCAGCGGTGTCGTCGGTGACGGCGACGGGGAGCGACACGACGACCCGAGGTGCGGGTCGGCCGGCGTCTGCGGCCGCGGCGTTGATGACCGGAGCGACGTGCTCGGCAATGGTGGCACGACCCGTCATCCAGGTCATGGTGCCCGCCGTGGTGGCTCCTGCCAGGCGGAGCATCTTCTCCCCGAGGGCGGCGACGAGCACCGGCACCGGATCGCACGGCACGTCGAGGGTGACCCGCCCGGTGAGGGTTTCGCCGGCGAAGTTCGAGGGCTCCCCGTCACACAGCGGGACGAGAATCGACAGGTACTCGCGCATGTGTCGCAGCGGCCGGTCGAAACTCATGCCCAACATCCCCTCGATGACCACCTGGTGGCTGAGGCCGATGCCGAGGTGTAGCCGGCCGCCACTGGCCTGCTGGGTGGTGCGGGCCTGGGCGGCGAGCATCATGGGATGGCGAGGGTAGGTGGGCACCACCCCGGTGCCGAGGGCAATGTCGGGAACTTCCCGGCCGGCAATGGCGAGCGCGGTCAGGGCGTCAAGGCCGAAGATCTGTGACGACCACGCCGAGTGCAGCCCGGCCTCGTGGGCGGCCCGGGTGGTGGCGACGATGTCGTCAACGGTGCGGCCACCAATGGTGACCCCGATGTGCGGGCTCACATGAACTTCGCTTGGCTGAACACTGCCCGCACCCGGTCAGCGAAATGGTCGAGCCCGGGGGTGGGGTAGTCCGGGTCGAAACTCGTCTGGTCCCAGTCGTCGGCGAAGCGGGCGGCGAGGGTGAACTCGTCGGGGGTGAGCGAGTCCCGATGGGTTTCGCGGGCCTCGGGGTTCCCGCCGAAGTGGTGGTAGTAGTGCTGACCCTGGAAGTCCTGGTGGACGCGGATCATCTCGTACACGTCCTTGCGGACGTAGGGCTGGAGGATGGCCGCCGCGATCCCGGGGTGGTTCGGCACGCTGATGGCCTTGCCGATGTCGTGGCAGAGGGCTGCGACCACGACCTCGTCGTCGGCGCCATCCGCTTCGGCCCTCGCTGCGGTCTGCAGGCAGTGCGTCAACTGGTCGGTGCCGAAACCGTCGGTGATGTCGGCGAGGTCACCGAGGAGCGACAGAATCTTCTCGGGAACCCTCGACTGGTTGGCGGCGGTCTCCCGGCCGATGATCATCCAGTCGTCGAGGGTCGACTCGTCCATGCGGGTGAAGGTGGCGCTCTCGGTCACGTTGTCCTCCGGCTCGGCGGGTGGTTCAGTTCCCCAAGCGTGCCACACCGTGGCCGTCGGGCTTCCTTCGGGTCAGTCCCGCAGCAGGCGGCGCAGGATCTTGCCCGAGGCGGACTTGGGAATCTCGTCCACGAACGCCACCTCACGGATCTGCTTGTAGCTCGCCACGCGCTCTGCGACGAAGGCCTGCACGTCCGATGCGGTGGTGTCCGCACCGGGCTTGAGGACCACGAACGCCTTCGGCAGTTCGCCGGCCTCCTCGTCGGGGATGCCGACCACCGCCACGTCAGCCACCTCCGGGTGGGTGAGCAGCAGGGCCTCGAGTTCGGCGGGAGGGACCTGGAAGCCCTTGTACTTGATGAGCTCCTTGAGCCGGTCGACGATGGAGAAGTGCCCGTCGGCATCGGCGTGGCCGATGTCCCCGGTGTGGAGCCAACCGTCGGCGTCGATGGTGTCGGCGGTGGCGGTCGGGTTGTTGAGGTACCCCTTCATGACCTGAGGGCCACGGACCCACAGTTCACCGTCCTCACCGACTTCGCAGTCCTCGCCGGTGTCGGGGTTCACGACCCGGCACTCGGTGTTTGGTACGAGGATGCCGATGGTGCCGGCCCGGCCCTGGCCTTCGGGGGTGGCGTGGGTGACCGGACTCAACTCGGTCATCCCGTAGCCCTGCACGACCTCACAGCCCAGACGGGCCGCCGCCTCGTCGGCGAGGTCTGCCCCCAGCGGCGCGGCACCGGAGAACAGTCGCTCCACCGACGACAGGTCGTACTGGTCGACGAGGGGGTGTTTGGCGAGGGCCAGCACGATGGGTGGGACGACCACACCGAGGCGGATGCGGTGCTGCTGGGAGAGTGTGAGGAACTGTTCGAGGTCGAAGCGGGGCATGGTCACCACGGTGCCGCCGGAGGCCAGCGCCAGGTTCATCAGCACCTGCATGCCGTAGATGTGGAAGAACGGCAACACGCTCAACATCGCTTCGCCGCGGGTGAACGGCAGCACCGCCTCGACCTGCACGAGGTTGGCCACCAGGTTGCGGTGGGTGAGTTCCACCCCTTTGGACAACCCGGTGGTCCCGCTCGAATAGGGGAGGGCGACGAGATCCTCGGCGGGGTCCACCGCCACGTGCTCGACGTGTGGGGCACCCATGAGGTCGCTGAGGCTGCCCACACCGTCGAGGTCGCACGGGTCGATGGACGCGACCCGTTCCACCCCGGTCCCTTCGGCGGCTTCGAGGGCGAGGGCGGCGAGTGGCGAGACGGTGACGAGGATGCGGGCGCCGGAGTCGTTGAGCTGGTGGCGGACCTCACCGGCGGTGTAGGTCGGGTTGATGGTGGTCACTGCGCCGCCGGCCCACGCCGTGCCGTGGAACACCACGGCGTAGTGGGGGATGTTGGGGGCCATGATGGCCACCACGTCGCCCCGGGTGATGCCGGCCTCAACGAGTCCGCCGGCGAGGCTTTGGATCATCGTGGACAGTTCGCCGTAGGTGATGGTCAACCCGGAGGTCCCGTCCACGAGCGCCGGCTGGGCCGACAGTTCGTCGGCGTGCCGCAGGATGAACCGGGTGAGTGGCGTTGCGGGGATCTCGACGTCAGGCAGCTGGCTCGTGAACATGGTGCTCCTCAGGTACGGCGTGGACTCGCCGGCATTTCCTAGCAGGCGCCTCGCCGGCCTGCCCGGGCCGGCGGGGTGGGACCCCGGGGTGGCCGCGAACCGGCGGCTAGGTTGGCTCCATGTCTTTCCTCACCCCTGCCGAGCGGTTCCGTCGTCTCCCCGTCGTCGTGTTGGCGGCCGTCGCACTCGTTGGCGGTGTTGCCGCCGGGTGCTCGTCGAGTGAGGACACCTCCTCGACGTCGACCACCACGGCGTCGACGGCACCCGCCCAGGACGCCGGTCAGGAGGTGGAACGGTTCAACGACCCCACCGCGCCGGTGGAGGTGACCGTCGGACAGACCTTCCAGATCACCTTCCCCGCTGACGCCGGCAACTGTTTCTCGTGGGACCTCACCACCACGGACTCCCCGGTGGTGAGTCTCGTGACGTCGCGCCCTTCCGCCATCACCGACACTGCCGACGACCCCGCCCTCACCGGTGAGAGCGACACCGACGTGTTCGAGTTCACCGCCAACGAGGCGGGTCAGGTCGACCTGGCGTTCAGCGAGATCTCGCCGTGCGAACCGGGCACCACCGAGGCCACCAAGTCGGTCACGGTGATTGTCACCGCCAGCTGAGTCGCCACGAACCGGGCCGGTCGCGCTCGCCGGGCGGCCGGCAGCCGCTACGGTGCGCGTCCATGGACGTCGGGTCATCTCGCCGTGCCGTGGGCACCCGGGCTGTTGCGCTCACCATTGCCTTCACCTTGTCGCTGGTGGCCGTCACCTGCGGCACCGACGGTCGGGATTCGCTGAGCAGTCTCGCCGCACCAACCAGTGCTGAGCCCACCACCACGACGACCACCTTCGTGCCCCGATCGTTCGTCGTGGCCGCCACCGGGGACTTCTTGTTGCACTCGCGGGTGGTGGACAACGCTGCGGCCAACGCCGGCGGTCAGGGGTACGACTTTGCTCCGATGCTGGCCGAGATCGCTCCGCTCATCAGCGCTGCGGATCTCGCCATCTGCCATTCGGAGACGCCGTTGTCCATCGACAACAGCGTCATTGCCGACTACCCGATCTTCAGTGTCCCGTGGGAGATCGCCCGGGACGCCAAAGCCGCCGGGTACGACGGGTGCTCGACGGCGTCGAACCACTCGCTCGACCAGGGTGCGAGGGGGGTGACGGAGACCGTGGAGGTGTTCGAACGGGCCGGACTCGGCCAGAGCGGGATGGCCCGCTCCGCCGAGGAAGCGGCGACCCCACCCATCTACGACGCCAACGGGGTGCAGGTCGGGCACCTTTCGTACACCTACGGCCTCAACGGCATGCCGATGCCCGAACCGTGGATGGCGAATCTCATTGACGTGGATCGCATACTCGCCGACGCCGCAGCGGTGCGTGCCCGTGGTGCTGAGGTGGTGCTGGTGAGCATGCACTGGGGCAACGAGTACCAGCACGAACCCACCCCGGTGCAGGTCGAGCAGGCCACCGCCCTGCTGAACTCGCCCGACATCGATGCCATCATCGGGGACCACGTCCACGTCATCCAGCCCATCGACACCATCAACGCCAAACCGGTGCTCTACGGGCTCGGGAACTCGTTGTCGAACCAGACCGACCCGGCACCCAAACGTGACGGGATGATCGCGTACCTCACCATCACCGAGACCTCTCCGGGAACGTTCGTGACCGAGCGGGTGGCCTACACCCCGACGTGGGTCCACTACCCCGGCACCATCATCCGCCCCGTCACCCTCGACACGGTCCCCGAGTCGTACCGGCGCACGGCCGAGAACCTCAATCTGCTCGGCACGTTCGACGGGCCGGTGGTCTACGACCCCGCCGAACTGCGGTAGGGCACCACCCCCTGCGAGGGCCGTCGCCGAGGAGTACGGTGTCCCCTCTGCCGCCGCGAGGACGGCGTCACACGAACATCCTGGGGGGACCACCATGAGCACCATCGCCACCACCACCTGCGGTGAGGTCGCCGGAGCCGAGCACGACGGGGTGCTGCGCTTCGCCGGCATCCCCTTCGCCGCCCCGCCGGTCGGCGACCTGCGCTTCCGGGCCCCCCAACCCCACCCGAGCTGGGACGGGGTGCGTGACGCCACCGCGTTCGGCCCGGTGGCGCCCCAGACGGCGGGCACCATCGAGGCGTTGGCCGGAGCCGCTGCACCCGACTGGTCGGAGGACTGCCTCACCCTCAACGTGTTCACCGCAGCGCTCGACGGGAGTCGTCCGGTGATGGTGTGGATCCACGGGGGCGGGTTCACCGGCGGGTCAGGGTCGATCCCGTGGTACGACGGGAGCCGACTCGCCCAGCGCGGCGAGGTCGTCGTCGTCACCATCAACTACCGGCTCGGGGCGTTCGGTTGGCTGTACGTCGACCACCTCGACGAGGGGTTCGCCGGCAGCGGCAACGCCGGTCTGTTGGATCAGGTGGCGGCCCTCGAATGGGTGCGCGACAACATCGCCGCCTTCGGTGGCGACCCCGATCAGGTGACCATCTTCGGTGAGAGCGCCGGTGGGATGAGTGTCGCCACCTTGATGGGCACCCCGGCGGCGTCAGGGCTGTTCAGCGGAGCCATCGCCCAGAGCGGCGCGGCGCACAACGTGTGGGAACCCGAAGGGCCGATGGAGGTGACCACCCGGCTCATGGAGGTCATTGGGGTGTCGGACCTCGCGGGCCTCCAGCGGGTCGACGCCGCCGTGCTGCTCGAGGCGCAAGGCAAGGTGGCCGCCGATCTCACCATCGAGCGCGCCAGTCGACCCCACGGTGACGTGTTGGGGTTGCCGTTCGGGCCGGTGCTCGACGGTGTCGTGCTCAACCAGCGACCGCTCGAAGCCATTCGGGAAGGGTCGGCGGCGGACGTGGCACTCATGTGCGGCACCACTCGAGACGAGTGGCGTCTGTTCGGCATGATGCTGCGCAGCGTCGAGGACGAGTCGACCCTGTTGCGGCGTCTGGGGCGCATGGTGGAAGACCCCCACGCCATGGCGTCGGTGTACCGCCAGTCACGCGACGACGCCTCCCATGACGCCATCTGGGACGCCATCATGACCGACCGGGTGTTTCGCATCCCCGCCATCCGCCTGGCCGAAGCGCAGAGTGCCCACCAGCCCGATGCCACCTTCATGTACCTCTTCGAGTGGGCATCCTCGGCGTTCGACGGTCGACTCGGATCGTGCCACGCCCTTGAGATCCCGTTCGTGTTCGACTGTCTCGACGCTGTGGGAGTGGGCATGTTCACGGGGCCGGAAGCCCCCCAAGGGTTGTCCGATGCCATGGCGGAGTCCTGGGTGGCGTTCGCCAACACCCGCAACCCCCACCACGCCGGCCTGCCTGCGTGGCCTGCGTACGACACGTCGTCGCGCTCTACGCTCCACTTCGACGTCACCAGTCGTCTTGAGCATGACCCTGCAGCCGAGATTCGTGCTGCGTGGGATGGAAGGCTCTAGGACCTACTCAACGAACCGATCGCTCTTCGGATCATCTCAACCCGCCGCCGTGCCTCTGGGGTGAGTCGTTCCCACAGTCTCCATCTTTGGTTCGCAAGCCACACACGGATTGGGTATGGGTAGCGGCGGAATAGTGGTGCCTTTGCTTCAAGCTCAAACGCTGTGGCTGCAGGTCCCAGGGCGTTAGGTCCGGGAGTATTCGTTGGTGGAGCGGTGACCCTCGTCGAGACAATTGTGCGCAGTCGTTCGAGGTGCGCTTCCTCGTCCAATGGAGTCCGAACTGGCTTTCGGCCGATCACCATCAGGTCGTGCCACTCGATTCCTTGGCCTCTGCCGTAATTCCTGGTCTCTCGATGGCTTTCAACTAGGTCAAGTCCAGCCCAACTCATGAGCGCGTGACCCGAATCGGGGTAGAAGCGCCAGCAATCCACGGGAAACCGATGGACAGGACCAGTTGAGGGAGCAATTGTGCAGCACAGTCCGCCGGGGCGGAGTATCCGGCTGATCTCAGCGAGACTTATCCAGAACTGAGGGTCATGCTCAAGCATCTGGCCCGATAAGACCACGTCTATCGAAGCCGTTGGAATTTCCTCCCAACAGTGAGGGTCAGCAACGACGAGGTCAACGTTTGGACCAGGGAATATGTCCAAACCGATGTACTCAAATTCTGGGGGTGGGAAGAGTGGTCTGTGACTGTCGTGGGCTGCGTAGGCCATCGCCCCAACATCAAGTACCCGGAGTGGGTCCTCACGGAATGGAGAAGGGGGGGCGAGATAGTTGTCGCGGAACGCTTTCATCTTCAGAAGTGAGCTTCGATGCATTGTTCGCGTGCCTCCGCGGAGGATGGTGAGTCTCGAGCGCCGTTGTTGCGGTCTTAGGTGAGCGGTGGGCAGGCCTGCGAGTCACAGGATCTCGTTTCATTGACTGGCGGGTTCATGCTCGTCGGCCCCGCATGTCGGAGTTCGTATTCCACCTGCTTCGATCAACGCGAATCGCAATGCCCGCCGTGCCGTCGCCAACGTGATGTCCATTCATGACTGGGAATTCGCCGGTGGGGTGAGCGACCGGCCGAGACGTGTCTGAGCCTGTCGCTCATTCGGGACTAGCTGAAACAAGTATTGGTATGTGAGGAGCGCCGGTCTCTTGCGGTGTTCGCCAATGTGACTCCTGTTCTCGTGTTGAGCGCTCCTGTCTACGCGTGAGGCCTCATTGGGATCAGTTCGCAAGAGGGAGGTGGTAGCCCCGGTGGTTCCGATGACTTCGGCGTGCCATCCCGCTCTGAGAGCAAGTCGTTGGAAACTCCGACGCGTAAAGAACCGCAGATGTGTCTCATCGAGGATTCCTCGTCGGTCGTAACCAAACCGCCCGGTAGCCACCCTGGCTCGCGGATACCAGTGGGCGAAGTTGGGAACACTCACAATGAGCACACCCTCTGGCAGCAGGTGGTCACGGAGCTGCCTCAGCAACTGCTCGGGTTGTGCGAGATGCTCAATCACATCGGCAGCGACGATGGTGTCAAAGGTCCCCAGGTCGGCAGGGAGGCCCTGGCTCAGATCTGCTTTGACGTAGCGATGAATGCGATCAGAGACGATCGATGGTTCAATCACGTCAATGCCAGTGACCTGATGGCCTGCGTCGGCGAGAAGAGCACCGAAGTGGCCGCGGCCGCACCCGAGATCGAGAATGGTCTTCGGAGCGCCGGCGACCAGCCGGGCGATCTGGCTGTGCGAGGAACCGGTCTCGGACTTGATCCCGTAGTCGTCCGAGTTGAAGGCAAGGTCACCCTCGCCGAACCCGACCTTGTGCATCCGGTATCTCAGGACATGCCGACTGATGTCCCATGCGTACCGGAGTCCATTGACATGACTGATTTCATCGCCGTAGTAGGTGGGGATTGCAATCTCAGTGATCCGCTTCTGGGCCTCAACCAACTGAACGATGACCTCGGTGTCAAAATCGAAGCCATCAGAGTTCCGCTCGAGGGGAAGGTCCCGCAGCGCGTCGACACGGTAGGCGCGATAACCGGAATGCCACTCGCTGAGGTTTGTTCCCACAACGGTGTTCTCGAATCGGGTGAGGATCTTGTTCCCCACGTACTTGTACAGCGGCATGCCACCACGCCGTGCCGCGCCACGGATCAGCATCCGCGATCCCATGACGCAGTCCGCCTCGTCGGCGTCGAGCGGCGCAATCATCGCGGGGAGCATCTCTGGCGCGTACTGGCCGTCGCCGTGGAGCAGCACAACGATGTCGAGACCGTGGTTCATCGCCCACCGGTACCCGAACTTCTGATTCCCTCCGTACCCGAGGTTTCGGAGCTGCCGCACCGTCGTGATGCCAAGTAGGGGATTCAGCTCGGCGTAAGCCTGGCCCACGTCGAACGTGTCGTCGTTGCTCGCATCGTCTGAGACCAGAATCTGGCTGATGCGCGGAACGAACTTCTCGGGTATTCGATCAAGGACGTTGACTAGCGTTGTTGAGGCGTTGAAAGCGACCACTAGGATGCCAACGCTCTTCATGCGTTAGAGGTTTACCCGAAGCGGGACGCTTGTACAAGCATCTTGGGGTGTTGATCCGTCCCGCCCCGATCGAACGGAAGTCACCATGTCGACCAACGCCGAAACCGCATTCGCTCTGTACAGCGCCGCTGTGGGCCAGTCCGAAGGGGCAGGCGAGTGGTTCGAGGTCACCCAGGACCAGGTCAACGAGTTCGCTGACGTCACCTCTGACCACCAGTTCATCCACGTCGACCCCGAGGCGGCCAAGGCCACGCCGTTTGGTGGCACCATCGCCCACGGATTCCTCACCCTGTCGATGCTCACCCACCTCCAGGCGTCGATCCCCCAGGACCCGGCCCGTTTCGCCGGCATCCTCATGGGGGTGAACTACGGGTTCGACAAGGTTCGTTTCGTCAGCCCGGTGCGTGTCGGGAGCCGCATCCGGGCCCACGCCGAGTTGATCGACGTGCAGCTCAAAGACCCCAACAACCTCCAGGTGACCCGCCGCTTCACGGTGGAGATTGAGGGTGGGGAGCGTCCGGCGCTGGTGGCCGACTGGGTGACCCGCCTCACCTTCGGGTGAGTTCCCCAGCAAGGTGCGATCCATCGCAGGATCCGCTGGCACCCCGACCGTGGGAACATGTTCGTCGTGGATGACGTGACACTTCGACCGGTTGCCTTCGTGCGCGGCGGCCGCCGCGAGCCAACCGACGACGGATGGGGATCGGAGACCTGCCGAATCGAACTCGTTCCCCCGTTCGACCGGCGGTCACTGGCAGGTCTCGACGAGTTCTCGCACGTCGATGTGGTGTTCGTGTTCCATCTCGTCGATGAGGCCAGTGTGGTGACCGACGCCCGACGACCCCGGGGGCGCGCCGACTGGCCAGAGGTCGGCATCTTCGCCCAACGGGGACGGGTGAGGCCGAACCGGATCGGTGTGTCGACATGCGAGATCGAGTCGGTTGACGACGACGTCATCGTGGTGCGTGGTCTCGACGCCATCGACGGCACCCCGGTCCTCGACATCAAACCGCACATGTCGGGGTTCCATCCACGCTCGGCCATCACTGAGCCGGGTTGGGCTTCGGAGATCATGGCGGAGTACTGGTAAGGGCGGTTCAGGTGCCCGTCGCCGTCTCACCCTGCTATCGAACGAGCCTCTGGCTGAGCGTGCCGGCCGCCGGGCGTTCTCGGGCCTTTCGTCCCTGCCGGTTCCGAACGTGGGTGGGGCACAGTGGATGACGTGAACCCCCCGGTGAGCGACGACGTGCTGGTGGCCCCACTCGGGGTTGTCGGTGCCGGCGACGTGGCGTCAGTGGGGGGCAAGGCCGCCAACCTCGGCGCGTTGATCAACGCCGGTTTCCCCGTCCCGGGGGGGTTCGTGGTCACCGCTGCGGGTTATCTGCTCGCCGTTGAGCGTTGTGGTCTGCGGGCTGAACTCCTCGAGCGGTTCCGGTCACTCGACCCCGATGACCACGTAGGTCTCGCCTCGGTGGCGGCCGAGTTGTCCGCCGGGGTGGCGTCGGTGGCGGTCCCCGACGAGGTGAGCGCCGCCGTGGCGGCGGCGTGTACCGGGTTCGCCTCGGCGCGGGTGGCGGTGCGGTCGTCGGCCACTGCCGAGGACGCTTCGGGAACCTCGTTCGCCGGGATGCACCGGTCGCTGCTCGACGTCACCGTCACCGGTGACGGTGACGAACAGGCGGTGATTGATGCGGTGCGTGCCTGTTGGGCGTCGCTGTTCACCCCGCGGGCCCTCGCCTACCGCCTTGAGCGCGGCCTCACCGACGAACCGGCGATCGCCGTGGTCGTGCAGCAGATGGTGGCGCCCATCGTCGCTGGTGTGCTCTTCAGCGTGGACCCCGCAGGTGACCGCAACCACCTTGTGGTGGAGGCGGCGTGGGGTGAAGGGGAGACCGTGGTGTCGGGCACCGTGGAGCCCGACACCTACCGGCTTGAGCGACCTGGTGCCTCAGGTGGGGCGCCCCGGCTCGTGTCGTTGCGCGTCGGGTCGAAGTCCCTCCGTCAGGTTCCCGACTCCGCAGGAGGTCATCGGGTCGAGCCGACGCCACCCGACGCCGCCGGGCGACCCACGCTCTCCTTTGACGAGGTGGTGGGCCTCGCCGAGTTGGGACTCGGCGTCGAACGCCACTACGGGACGCCGCAGGACATCGAGTGGGCCATCGACACCCACGGTGTGTGGCTCGTGCAGGCCAGACCCATCACCACGCTCGACGCCCCGCAACCCCCAACGGGGACCGACGGGGTTCCCGACGAGGTCGGCGTGCTCGTGCACGGACTCGGGGCCTCTCCGGGGGTGGCGTCAGGCCCGGTACGGGTCGTGACCTCGGCCGAAGGGGGCGCTGCGCTCGAAACCGGCGAAGTGCTGGTGGCGGCGATGACGTCGCCCGACTGGGTGGCGGCGCTGCGTCGGGCATCGGCGCTCGTCACCGATGAGGGCGGGGTGACCTGTCACGCCGCCATCGTGGGCCGCGAACTCGGCATCCCGGTGGTGGTGGGTGCCGGTGACGCCACCCGCCGGCTCGCCACCGGGACGCGGGTCACCGTGGACGGTTCGCGTGGCACCGTGCATCCCGAGGAGATGGCTCGGCGAGCAGTGGTCGGGCCACCTGCGGCCGCCACTGGTGCGTCCCCGGAACCCGACACCCCTCTCGGGACCCGGCTTTACGTGAACCTGGCAGTCGCCGACCGTGCCGAGGAAGTGGCGGCCATGGCCGTCGACGGGGTGGGTCTGCTGCGCGCCGAGTTCCTCCTCGCCGACGCCCTCGGTGGGGTGCATCCCCGTCAGGTGCTCGCCGAGGGTCGACGGACCGAGTTCGTCTCGGCCATGGGCACAGCGCTGGGACGGATCACCTCGGCGTTCGCTCCGAGGCCGGTGGTGTACCGGTTCACCGATTTTCGGACCAACGAGTTCCGGGCGTTGCGGGGCGGCGAACAGTTCGAACCGGTGGAGGCCAACCCCATGATCGGGTTTCGCGGCGCCTACCGGTACCTGCGCGAACCCGAAGTGTTCGCCATGGAACTCGAGGTGCTGGCCAGAGTGCGAGACGAGACGCCGAATCTGGTGGTGATGCTGCCGTTCGTGCGGACCCGCTGGGAGCTCGAGGCCTGTCTCGAACTGATCGGTGCCAGTGACCTCGGTCGTCAACGGGACCTCTCGGTGTGGGTGATGGCCGAGGTGCCCAGCGTCGTGCACTACGTCGAGGAGTACGCCGGGCTCGGCATCGACGGGGTGTCGATCGGGACCAACGACCTGACCCAGTTGATCCTCGGCGTGGACCGTGACTCGACGACGTGCGCCGACTTGTTCGACGAGTCGGACCCTGCCGTGGTCGACGCCATCGGACGCATCATCGCCGGGGCCCGTCGGGCCGGGATCACCTCGTCGCTGTGCGGTCAGGCGCCGTCGAACAACCCTGCGTTCGCCGCCATGCTCGTCGAGATGGGCATCACGTCGGTTTCTGTGAACCCCGACGCCGTCGGGTTGACTCGTCAGGTGCTCGCCGACGCCGAGGCACAGTTGGCGTCGCGCCGATCGGGTCGGTGACGAGCAACTGCACCCCGATGCCCCCGGCGGTGGTGTGCAGGGCGTGGGTGAGGCTGAGGCCGGTGTGGGCGGCGAGGTGACGGTCGGTGACGAGCATGGCCACCCGCCAACCGGTGAAGCGTTCCCGCACGACCCGACCGAACGTGGCGTAGAGGTCACGTAGGTCCCCACCCCCTTCGAGCCGTCCGCCCCACGGGGGGTTGGTGACGATCCACGCCACGTCGTCGTCCCCCGGAGGAGGCCCGGGTGGGGGAGCGAAGGCGGACACGCTGGCACAGGTCGCAACGATGAGGTCGTCGACCCCGGCGCGCGCCGCGTTGGCCTCGGTGGCGGCCACCGCACCCGCGTCACGGTCGGCGGCGACGATCACCGGGGCGGGTTGGTCGTCGGGGTCGGGGTCGGCGGTGACGCTGGCCCACGTTCCCGCAGCGAAGTCGTCCCAGTCCATGAACGCGAACGGTCGGCCCACCGAGGGGGGACGACCGGTGGCGGCAA
The DNA here is from genome assembly GCA_945860545.1 of Bifidobacterium breve. Classification (GTDB taxonomy): domain Bacteria; phylum Actinomycetota; class Acidimicrobiia; order Acidimicrobiales; family Acidimicrobilacustridaceae; genus M30B73. The sequence goes on from CAMAQM010000006.1 coordinate 80,832, forward strand.
GTGCGGCTTCGATGGGCAGGGTGCCCGAACCGCAGAACGGATCGGCGAACATGACCCGTCCCGACGCTGAGCGGGGTCCGGGCCATCCCGCAGCCGCCAGCATGGACGCCGCCAGGGTGGGGCGCAGTGGTGCCTTGGCCACCGCCCGGCGCCACCCGCGGTGGTAAAGCGGTTCACCCGACGAGTCGGCGCTGAGCGTGCACTGGTTGCGGTCGAGACGGACCACGAAACGCGCCACGGCCTCACCGTCGTCGTCCGACTCGTCGTCACGCCGGTCCGCAGCACCCACCAGTTCCGCCCCGGCGGCTGTGGCCAGCCGCTCGGCGATGGCCACGGTGTGGTCCAGTTTGGACCGGTGGGAGGTGACCCGGAAGTTCACCCCCGCCCCGTCGGGAATCCAGCGCCGCCAGTCGACGAGGGCGGCGTTTCGCGTCAACTCGTCGAACGTGCCCGCCCCGAAGGTGTCGACACGCACCAGCACGCGGGTGGCGGTGCGCAGCCACAGGTTGGCGGCGTACAGCTGGCGTTGACGCATCGGGGCTTCGACCCCGCCACGCACCACCCGGCGACGTCGGACCCCAAGCGCGGCGAGTTCGGCGTCGAGGAGCGGTTCGATGCCCGGTGGGCACACCGCCACGGTGTCGAAGTCGTTGCGGTCGGTGCGGGTCACGAGGGCTGCGCACCCAACACGATGGTGCCGCTGGCGGCGAACATGCCGCCCACGCCGTGGGCCACCGAGATCCGCACGCCGTCGCCGTGGGCGGGTTGCACCTGGGCGGGAGCGGTGCCGCGCACCTGACGGACACTTTCCTGCAGGGCGAACATCCCGTACATGCCGGTGTGGGTGTACGAGAGCCCCCCACCGTTGGTGTTCATGGGCAGTCGGCCCCCCGGCAGGGTGTTGCCCTCGGCCACGAACGCCGCGCCCTCACCTGGTCCGACCACCCCGAGGGCTTCGAGGGCATAACACGGGGTGTGGACGAAGGCGTCATACGCCATGAGGTGGTCGATGTCGCCGATGCCGATGCCGGCTTCGGCGAGTGCCCGCCCGCCGGCGATGCGGAACGCCCGCGACGCACTCAGGTCCGCCATCTGGCTGACCATCGGTGTCTCGGCCGCTTCGCCGGTGCCCAGGACGTGCACCGCCGATCCGGCCATGTCGGCGGCCCGTTCCGCCGTGGTGACCACGAGTGCGCCACCACCGTCGGTGACCAGACAGCACATCAGCTTGCGGAACGGCCACGCCACCATCGTCGAGTCGAGCACGTCGTCCACGCTCAGTGGGTCCCGTTTGAGTGCCCGGGGGTTGTCCGCAGCCCAGCGACGCTGGGCGACGGCCACACTCGCCAGGTCGTGTTCAGTGACGCCGTAGCGGTCCATCCACGCCAGCACCGGCAGCGTGAACATCGTGGGCGGGCCCATGACGCCATAGGGGAGTTCGAACTGCTCGATGAGGGGTGCTCGTCGGCCCATCGGCATGCCGCCGACCCTGCTGCGACCACTCTCGCCGTGGGTGATCAGCACACAGGTGGCAAGTCCCGCCTCGATGGCGGCGAGGGCGTGTCGGACATGGATCATGAACGACGAGCCGCCCACCATGGTGGCGTCCACCCACCCCGGGGTGATGCCGAGACCGAACGCCACCTCGAGCGGGGAGACGCCGGCGGCGGCCACCCCGTCGATCTCGGAGGCGCTGATACCAGCATCGGCGAGCGCGTTGCGGGCGGCGTCAAGGTGGAGTTCGACGGGGGTGAGGTCGGGAATCAGGCCGAGCTCGGTGGTTTCTGCCGCGCCGACGATCACCACGTGCTGACGGCGCTGGCGTGCCGCTTTGGGCACGGCGGCGGGTTCGGGTGTGTCGGCGACGGAGAACCGGCTCGGTCCCACGCCGGGCGGAGGCGCGTCGAGGGTTGCGTCGGCGGGGGCGAACAAGGGCAGCGTGGCGGTGTGGCGGCCGTCGCTACTGACCACAGGGGTGGGTCGGAACGTGACGGGCAGACCGACGGGGAGTGCCGTCGGATCTGCGGCGCAGTCGACGAGGTTGGTGAGCAGTCGTGGCCCTTCGTCGAGTTCGACGAGGGCGATGACGTACGGGGCGGTGAACCCGGGGGCGTCCCGATGGTGCACCACGTAGGACGCCAGTCGTCCCCGGCCGGTCATGGCCCGCGTCTCGATGTCGTCACCGAGACACCGGGGACAGAATCGCTGCGGGGGGAACCACGGAGCGTCACACGGCACGCAATGCTGCATGAGCAGCTCACCTCGGGCGCAGCCGTCCCAAAAGAAGGCGGTCTCGGGGGTGGGTCGCGGGATCACGGCCCGCACCAGCGGGTCGGGAACCTCACCGGAGCGGGTGTCAGTCACCCCACCAGCATGGCCGCTGGCCGTCACGGGGGTGTCACTGGCACCGCAGGGTCGTTCGGCCCTCCCCGTTTGGGATGGGTGTGGCTAGCGTCAAGGTGCCAGCGGTCCGAGGGTCGTCTGGCCAGGGTACGTGCATCGATGAGGAGGCAGGACATGGCAGGCGAGGACATCACTGAGGACCGCATCGCCGGGCTCGAGGCCAGGATCACCGAGTTGCAGTCGGAGTTGGCGGCCACCCGCCAGCAGTTGACCGACGCCCAGCTCGACCAGTGGAAGGGCCGCATTGATGAACTCGAGGTCCAGATGCATCTTGGTCGGCTCGACGCCGAACAGCAGATGGAACCCGTCGTCGAACAACTCCGCAACTGGTGGCTCGACGCCCGCGAGCAACTCACCCAGACCGGTTCCGCCGCCACGTCCATCGCCGGTGACACATTCGCCTC
>CAMAQM010000007.1 GCA_945860545.1 Bifidobacterium breve
GGGCGCAGCGTGCATCGCCCCGTCACGGCACTGACACCTTTCGACGGGTGGGATATGTCCGAGCACTTGTTCTACATGCGCTCCGCAGCCCTCCCACGTCGGACGTTGGCAGTCAGGGCAGGTGACCTGCATGCACATGGCTCAAGCGCCTTTCGACGCCGGGGCGAACCGTCCAAGACCCAATTCGGTGGCGATGGCGGCCTTTGGCCGGGCCCCGACCACCTGACCGGTCATCTCGCCCGCTTCGAACAGGCCGATCGTCGGAATCCCCTGAATCCGGTAGTGAGCAGCGACCGCCGGGTTGGCATCAACGTCGACCTTCACCACCTTGACGGCCGAACCGTATTCCGATGCAAGTGCCTCGAGCTCGGGCGACACCATCCGGCATGGCCCGCACCACTCGGCCCAAAAGTCGACGACGACGGGGACTGCCGAGCTGAGAACCTCAGTCGCGAATGCCTGGGGATCGTTGGCGTGCACTGCTACCGACATCGATAATCCTCCTTGATTACGCGCCGCCGACACCCGCCGACAGTAGTCTGAAGCATATACCCCCGGGGGTATTTTGCCACCCGTTCTCCCCGGTTCACGCTCATACGCCCATCTTCAGCGGAAGCACCATCCGCGTCGCGACCCCCCACACCACAACGATCCAGGGAATGCCGGGGGGACCCGGACGGTTGTGCAGATCATGACTTCCCCCCGCGGCACCCGGGTGCACTTCAGTCTTGATCGCACCATCCCGATCAGTTCCACATCTGCCTGGGAGGAACTGACCGACTGGGCTGGCCACGCCGCGTGGATCCCCATGACCCGCGTCGAGCTCGACCCCGATGACCCCGCAGCGTTCGTGGCGTTCAGTGGACCTGGCGCTCTCGCCCTCGAGGACCGCATGCGCGCCACGCAGTCCTCATTTGATGGGACCTCCGGGCGGTGTCTCGTCGCCAAACTCGGTCCGGTGCTCGTCGGCGAAGCGGAGTTCACCGTGGCGCCGGGACCGTCGGCGGACAGCGCTGTGGTGACGTGGCGCGAGGATGTCACGGTCCCCCACCTCCCCGGATTCCTCGCCCCTGTCGCCGCCCGGATCGGTGCCGCCTTGTTCTCGTGGTCGTTGGGACGTATGGCCCGCCACCACCAACGGAACAACTGAGCGTTCGCATCCGGACGCGGTGAGGCCCCCTCCCGAGGAAGGGGGCCTCACCGTGATTCGAGTCTGCTGCCCTAGATGGGGGGCGGCGGCACCTGTGCCGGCGGCGTGTTGGCCGGGTCGATCACCCACTGGCGGTAGACGTGACCCCAGCGCCACAGCAGGCGGGCCATGTCGGACCGGACCATGTTGGCCGTCGGCCGGAAGGCGTTGCCCTCACCGATGCCACGCTCGTAGGCCCACGCCACGACGTCCTGCTGCCAGGCGGCCACCCGCGGGGTGCGGGAGTCCGTCGGGGCGAAGGAGGTGCTGCTCGCCAGCGGCTTGTTGTTCACGCCGTTGTACACCTTGTACCCGGTGTAGCGCTGCAGGAAGGCCAGCACCTCCGCCCGGGTGATGGCCGCCTCCGGACGGAAGGTCCGGTTGTTGGAGGCCACACCTTCGGCGTACGCCCAGTTGACCGCCTTGCGAACCTCGCCACGGCTCGGATCGTTCGGGTTCGACGTCACGTCGGTCACCGAAGCGGTCGTGTACGGCTGGCCCTGACGATTCACCAGCGGGGAGCCGGCGTCACGGAACAGGGTCAGCAGCACCTGGAACCGAAGGAACAACCCGGTCGGGTTGAACGGGCCAGGCGGGGCAGGTCGAGCCGTCTTCGTGAAGATGTTCTTCTCGGCAAGACACGCCACCGCTGCGCGGTATGGGGCGGTGGTGTTGTTCACCGGGATGTCGGAGTACGGGTACGGATCCACCGGAGCCGGACAGAACACCGGCGGCGGCGGCGGCTCCTCCTCGGCCACATTCGTGAACGTGAAGGTCTTGTACGCCGCCGAGAACCCGTCACGCACCGCCAGCTCGACCACCAGGGTCTCCGACTCGCCCTCAGCGGGCTCCCCGACGAGGAGCGTGGCGTTGGCACTACGGGCATTGAGGATCTCGGCGTCGGCGCCACCATCAAGGATGCGCCACAGGTACTTAAGCGTCCGGCCGTCGGGGCTGGACGAGCCCGCCGCACTCAACGTCACCGAGTCGCCATCGGCGACCTCACCGAGGTCGTCGTTGGGAACGGCTGTCGGGTACGTCGGGGCGCCGTTGGCAAGGGCGGCCGGAGCCACCGTGACCGTGGCGGTGCCGTTGGCCACCGGGCGACGCACCGTCACCCGCATCCGGTCGGTCTCGATGATGTCCCGGGTCAGCCCGTCGTAGACGTCGAGCTGGAAGCGGTAGGTCACCGGGCCGCCGTCAGGCAGGCTGAACTGCGTGACGAGGGCGCTGCGATCGGCGATGCGCTGGTTGGCGTCAGCGTCGTCCGCCAGCAACTCCAGCGTCTCGGGATCGAGCGCCGTCCAGTTGTACAGCAGCGGCTGGCGGGGCGTGAGGTTGTCACTTCCGTCAGCATCGATGGTGCCCGAGCCGTCGAGGGTGACGGTGGTCGGGGCCTGGCCCGGCGTCGAGGAGAAGGTCTTGGCTGGGATCTCCTCGACATCGGCGAGCGGAATGGCCTTGTTCTGCCAGATCCGCAGCCAGAAGTCACTGTTGACGTTGTTCGACACGTTCGACACCCGTTGGGAGTCACCTTGTCCCCGGTCACCGGCGTGGAACCCGACGGCGGGCGAGGTACAAGCCGGCAGCGAACCAGCCGGGATGAGACCCAGCGTCTCGCCGAGGCTCACGAGGGTCTGGGTGCCACTGGTGAGACAGCCAGTCGGCACACCCCAGGTGGTGGAACCACCAAGGGAGTCGTTGACCTTGAACTGGATGCGGCAGAAGCCGGCGGTCTCGTTCACACCGGTCGGTGGGGTGAACGCCCACACGTTCGGCGTCGTTGTCCGTGAGAGCACGAAGCCCGCCTGGCAGACGCCGTTCGGGTTGCCGGTCACGACGTTGAGACCACCGGAGAGGTTGATGCCCGTCGCCACCGGCGGCAGGCCGGCAGCGAAGTCCACCGTGGCCCCACCATCAGGGTCGGCCGCAGCGGCGAGGTCCCGGGCGTCAAGGAGAACCGGGATACCGCCGTAGACGTAGGTCGACTGCGGGAAGAAGTTGCCCGCCGACCCGGGACGGCCGTCGTTGAAGACGTTGCCGGGGGTCACCGGGGACTGGCCGGGTCCGCCCATCACCGCCCGAGGATCGGTCGTGCCACCCTGGATGACCCCGTTCTCGTCGATGCGCACGTCCGCACCGGCGTAAACCTTGATGAGGTTCCTCGATGCGGTGCCGATCGTGGCCTGGGTGTTCTGGAAGGTCACGGTGACCGCCGGGGACACGTACGTCGCCCCGTAGCCGTCGTTGATGAACATCCGGAAGTACATCGGGTCGTTCGACGTCACACCCGGCACCACGAAGGTGGCCTGCAGACCGCCGGTGGCCGGTGTGGTGGTCACCGTGGCAGCAAGACCGCCACAGGCGTTGCCACACGGGGTGGTCGCCGAGGGGTTCGCCACCCGGGCGATCTCGTAGGTGAACAGGTCCGCCGACGTACCGTCCGGGTCGGCGTTGGCGGCGAGCGGCAGGGCGTAACTGAGCGTCACCGTAGCGCCCTTGACCCGAGCCGACGCAGCCGGCGAGACGTTCACCGGCAACTCGCCGGAGGTGAACAGCACGAAACCGAGCGCCGTCGTGTTCAACGTGACTCCGGTCTGGGGCAGCACCCAGGTGCTGCCTGCGCCGGTACCGCTCGTCACCACCACCCGGGCGTAGTTGATCTCGCCGGCGGTATCGGCGTCGGTGGCACGGTTCCAGGCGTTGGAGCCGTTGCAGCCACCGAACAGGCCCGTACCGGGACGGTTCGGAACCACCCAGATGCCGTTCTGGGCCGGGTTGGCCTGGGCGGTGAGCAGCACCCGTGAACCGTTGGCGAGGTTGTTGACCCCACCGATGTTCACGTCGCTACAGGCCCGGTTGGACAGGCTGACGTTGTCGGTGGAGACCACCACCACGTTCGTCTTGGTCTGGAACGAGGGCGAGTAGGTGGCGGTGGGGGCCCGGTTGGCGTTCACCTGCACCGTCGTCACCGCGTCGGTCACAGCCCCTTCCGAGTCGGTGACCCGGAGGCGGAACCGCAGCGTGGTCGAGGCGTTGATGATCGGCGTGGTGAACGTCGTGGTCGTACCAGTCGTCACCGACAGCTCGACGGCCTCGTCGGTGATCGATGTCGTCGGCACCACGGGCGTCCCGTTGCCGTCGACCTGGGTCCACTCGTAGGTCACCTCGTCAAGGTCAGGGTCGGTCGCCGAGCCCGTCAGGGTGACCGCCGAGTTGGCCGCCTTGTTGGTCTGATCAGCACCCGGGTTCACCACCGGCGCCCGGTTGGCGAGCACCTCGACGGTCGTGGTGGCGTCGTCGGTGGCGCCCTCGGTGTCGGTCACGACGAGACGGAACCGCAACGTGGTGGTGACGTCGAGGTACGGAGCGGTGAACGTCGGGGTCGCCGACGTCGGGTCGCTCAGTACCACGCCAAGGTCACGGTTGCCCGGGGTCGGGGTGACCGGGTTGTTGTTGGTGTCAACCTGGGTCCACTGGTAGGTGAACGTCTCGTCGGCGTCGGGATCGGTGGCCGAACCGTTGAGGGTCACCGTGGCGTTGTGGGCGATGCCCGTCTGGGCTTGACCGGCGTCAGCCACTGGCGGCTTGTTGCGGCCGAGGGTCACCTTGGTCCACGACGCCGGGCTGGCAAGACCGGTCGGGTCGAGCACCACCAGCATGAAGTAGATGGCGTCACCATCGTTCTGCGGCAGCGGAGAGGTGAACGTCGGCTGGGCGACGGCCACACTGGACAGCACGGCGAAGAACGGGTCGGTGCTGGGCACCACGTCCATCGAACCGATACCGGTCACCTGGACCCAGTTGTAGGTCAGGACCTGACCGTCAGGGTCACTCGAGCCGGTGCCGTCAAGGGTCACGAGCCGCTGGCGAGGCACGATCTGGTCGGCACCAGCGTTGGCCGCCGGCGGACGGTTGGCGAGCACCACCACCGAGACGTTCGAGGTGGCCGTCTTGCCCTGCGGGTCGGTGACCGTGAGACGGAACCCAAGGCTGAGTCCGACCGCCGTCAGCGGAGTGGTGAAGCTCGGCGTGGCAGTGGTCGCCCCAGTCAACGTCACCGACGTTCCGGCAACCTGTGACCACGAGTAGGTCAGCGCAAGGCCTTCAGGGTCGGTCGAGCCGGTGCCGTCAAGTGTCACCAGCGAACCCGACGACACGCCGGTGCGGTTCGATCCGGCGTTGGCCACCGGGGCCCGGTTGGCGTTGAGGAACACCGAGACCTCATCGGTCGAGGTGGTGGTCCCGTCGGTCACCGAGTAGCGGAACACAAGGGTCTGGGGGGTGTTGTTGATCGGCGTGATGAAGCTGATCGCATCCTGGTTGGTGGCCGTGAGACCACTCACCGTCTCACCACTGATCTGGCTCCACGTAACCGTGAGTGTCTGCGGATCCGGGTCGGACTTGGTGCCGGTCAGCGTGACGGTGGTGTTGGCCTCGTGGGCCTGATCAGACCCAGCGTTGACGGTGGGGGCCACGTTGGCCTTGACGAAGACGGACACGTCGTCGGAGCCGACACCGGTTCCGTCGGTGGCCGACAGTCGGAACACCAGCGTCTGGTCGCTGGCCGTCGAGGGCGCCTGGAAGGTCTTGGTCGTGGCCTCGGCACCGATGAGGTTCACCGTGTCACCAGAAACCTGGGTCCAAGTGTACCCGCTGATGGTCTGCGCGGCCCCGGCTTCGATGTCGGGGTCGGTGGCCGAACCGGACAGCGTCACGACCTGGCTGGCCGCCACGGGGTTCTGGTCATTGCCGGCATTAACCACCGGCACCCGGTTGGCGGCGACGAACACGCTCACCACATCGCTCTGCTCATCACCGATTGCGTCATCGGCGAAGTAGGCGAATCGGAGTTCCTGGGCGGAGGCGGTGGACGGTGCGACGAATTCCACGTCACGGGACACCGTGAACAGCGGCACGAGGGCGTCGTTCGGGTTGATGGCCGTCGTGAAGTTCGTGGCGGGGTCCAACTGGATCCAGCCGGTGGTGAGCGTCTGGTTCCCGCCGGCGTCGATGTCGGCGTCACTCGCCGTGGCGCTGAGACGCACCGTGGTGGCGGCGGCGACGTCCAGCTGATCGCTTCCGGCGTTGACCACCGGCACCCGGTTGGCCTTGACGAAGATGGACACCTCGTCGGTACCGGTGTTCGTTCCGTCGTTGGCGGACAGGACGAAGGTCAGCGTCTGGTCGTTGGCGGTGGCGGGCGCCTCGAACGTCTTGGTGGTGGACGAGGCGCCGTTGAGGGTCACCGGGTCACCAGAGGTCTGGGTCCACGAGTAGGTGAGCGACTGGTTGGCGCCGGCTTCGATGTCGCCATCGGTCGCCGACCCGCTCAGGGTCACCGTGGTTGAGGCGACGACATCTGCCTGGTCGTTGCCGGCGGTTGCCACCGGGGTGACGTTCGGGTTGACGACGATGGACACCTCATCGGTGCCGATACCACCCGGCTGACCGTCGTCGGTCGTGAGGCGGAAGACGAGCGTCGTTCCGGAGATCGTCGACGGGGACTCGAACGTCGCCGTGGTCGTCGTGTCACCCGAAAGCACCACGGGCTCGCCCGACACCTGGGTCCACGAGTAGGTGAGCGACTGGTTGGCCCCGGCGGTGATGTCGGCGTCCGTGGCGGAGCCCGTGAGGGTCACCGGCTTGGCCACGCCGACGTTCGACTGGTCGTCACCGGCGTTGACCACGGGTGCACGGTTGGCGAGAACGTTCACCACCACCGTGTCGCTCGCCGTACCCCCGAAGTTGTCGGTGGCGGTCAGGCGGAACGTGAGGGTCTGGGCTGACGCCGACACCGGCACGCTGAAGGTGGGGCTGAGATCGGTCGTGCTCGACAAGGTGACCGCAGCACCACCGGTCTGCTCCCACAGGTAGGTGAGCGTCTGGGCGGCACCGTCGGTGATGTCGGGATCCGTCGCCGAACCGTTCAGCGTCGCCGTGGTGTTGACGACCACGTCACTCTGATCTGCACCGGCGTTGGGCACCGGGTTGCGGTTCGGGTTCACGACCACGCTCATAAGCTTCGGGCTCGACGCAAAGCCGAACTGGTCGGTGGCGACCAGCTGGAACAGGTACGTCCCAGCAACGGTGGGCACGAACGTCGGGTTGAGGATCGTGGCGTCGGACAGGGTCACCGACGGGCCGGACTGCTGGGTCCAGGCGTAGGTCATCGAGTGACCGTCAGCGTCGGTCGCCGAGCCATCGAGGGTGACCGTCTTGGCCGGCGGGATGTTCGACTGGTCGGTCCCGGCGTTGGCCACCGGAGTGTTGTTGGCTTGCAACACCACCGACAACGTGGCCGGGGCGCTGGGCTTGCCCCAACGGTCGGTGACCACGAGGCTGAACTGCACCGTGGCGCCGTTCGTCGCCGGAGCAACGAAGGTCGGGGACGCAGCGGCGGCGTCACTGAGGGTGACTGCCGGGCCAGACGTTTGGGTCCAGGCGTAGGTGGCGATCGGGTCGCCCTCGGGATCGGTGGAACCCTCCCCACTGAGCGTCACCGTCCCACCTGGCGGGGCGGTCAGCACCGAGGCGGTCGGTGAAGCCACCGGTGCCTCGTTGGGGAGCACCAGCACCGACACGATGGTCGAGGACGGCACGCCGGTGTCATCGGTGGCGGAGAACTTGAACAGCAACACCTGGGACTGGTCGGTGCCGGGCGCCTCCACCGACGCGTTCGCCGACGTAGCGTCGGTAATGACCGGCCCGCCCGTCACGGGGTTCCCGCCAAGGTCAGATTGCATCCACTGGAAGGTCATGGGTCGACCCTCAGGGTCGGTGGCCGCCGAGATCAGGCTGATGGTGCCGCCTGCCTTGACCGACGGGGGCAGCGCGGCTGCGGCGACGAGCGGTCGGGCGTTGGGCACGATCGACACCGTCACCGTGGAGGTGCCGGTCACGCCGAAGCGGTCGGCCACAGTCACCCGGAAGTACAACGTTGACGCCACGAGGCGGTCGGGGGCGGTGAACGTCGGGGAAGCGTCGGTGGTGGACGACAGCGCTACGATGTCGGGGTCGTTGCCGGCCAGCGGGTTCCCGTTGGCGTCAACCTGCACCCAGGCGTTGGTGACGGTGTCACCGTCAAGATCCACCCCACCACTCGAGAGGGTGACGAGCGCCCCAGGCGGGGCCGGGTTGGGCGTCGCCGTGGCTTCGGCGGTGGGTGCCCGATTGGCGTTGACGACCACGACGACGGCGAGAGTGGACTCACTCCCAAACTCGTCAGTTGCGTAGACGTCCCACATCAACGTCGACGAGGTGAGCCTGACGGGAGCGACGAAGGACGGCTGGGAGCTCGTGGCGTTCGTCAGCCAGATGTAGTCAGCGTTGCTTGGGTCCATGGGGACCGAACCGTTTGCGAGATCGACTTGGACCCACCGGTAGGTCATCGGGGACACGCCTTCAGGGTCGACGGCGTTGGCCGACAACGTGATCGTGTCACCCGGATTGGCCGGATTCGGCGAAACCGTCGGCGCCACCGTCGGCCGCCCGTTGGCCGGGAGTGCGATCACCACAGTGTCCGCTACGTCGTTGGCCCCGTAGGTGTCGGTCACGGTGAGCACGAACCGGAGGGTGGCCGCATTGGCGAGGCCGGGGGCCCGGAACGTGGGTGACGCTGCGGTCGCGCTGGACAGCGTGACGAACGTGGGACCACTGGTCACTGCGTTGCCGTTCTCGTCAACCTGCACCCAGCTGTACGTCAGCGAGTTGCCTTCGGGGTCAGAGGTGCCCTGCGACGACAACGTCACCGTCTCGCCGGCCACCGGCGATGCCGGCACCGAAGCGGCAACGGCGGTGGGAGCCAGGTTGGCCGGCACCGCAACGGTGACCAGCGACGAGCCGGTCTGCGGGGTGGCGGCGGTGTCGGAGACGGTGAGTCGGAAGTACAGCGTCGTGGCGAACGGACGGGCCGGCACCGTGAACGTGGCGCTCTGCGTGTTCGCGCCGGTCAGCGTCTGGTAGTCGACGTTCGACGATGCGAGTGCGTTGCCGTTGGCGTCCTCCTGGACCCACGAGTACGCAAGGTTCTGCCCCTCGGGGTCGCTCGAGCCCTGACCGCTGAGGGTGAGGGTCTGACCCAGTGCCACCGGGTCAGGCGAGAAGCTGCCGATAGCGGTGGGTGAACCGTCGTCGAGCACACCGATGCGGACCGTGTCGGTACCGGTGTCACCGAAGTCGTCGGTGGTGGTGAGGCGGAAGAACAGGTCGGTGTTGCCCACCAGTGACGGTGCCGTGAATGTCGGAGCGACAGCAGCGGCGTTGGACAGGGTGACCTTGGTCGGGCCGCTCGTGACGAGCGTCCCGTTCGAGTCAACCTGCTCCCAGAGGTAGCTGGCGATGGACCCGTCGCTATCGGTTGAACCACTGCCGTCGAGGGTCACACCCTGACCGGCACGCACGTTGTCCTGATCCGCACCAGCGTTGGCGGCTGGAACGAGCCGGTTGATTTCGAACACCACGGTCTGGATGTCCGACAGGCTGGTCTTGATCCCGTCGGTGGCGCGCAGTCGGAAGTACACCGTCCGCGTCTCCGACGGCGGGGTGAACGTGGTGTTGACGGCGGTGGCGCCCGAGACCGTGCCGAGCACGGTGTCGGCGGCGTTGGCGATGACGACCCGACTCGGGTCGTTGACCGCCAGTTCGGTACCCGAACTGTTGGTCTGAATCCACTTGTACGACAAACTCTGCGGACCGAGGTTCTCGTTCGCCGAACTGCCGTTCACCGGCCAGACGGTGCCGGTGCGGGCCTCAGCGTCATCGAGCGTCGCACCCAAGGTGACGGGGGAGAGCGAGCTGCTCACCCCACCGCGAATGGTCTGCGTAGCGGCACTGGTGCGCACCGCAGCAGGTGCGGTGTTGGCCGTCTGGGAGGTGCGAACCACCATGCGGAACGTCTGGAGGGTCGCCAGACCGTCGGTCACCGTCAACTGCAACGGCACCTGGGTATTGGCCGGCACGTTGAGGTATGCCAGACCTGTCGAGTTCGTGACGGTGTTCGTGTTCGATCCCGCCGTGGTGGACCGCAGGCCCTGGGCGTCGGTCGTGCCACCCGTTCCGGCGAGCACGGTGTAGATCGGCGTGCCCTCGGAGAAGCTGAGTTGGCTCGAAGGAATGAGATCGATGAAGGTCATCGCCGTGGTACCCACGGTGATTGACGACGCCACCTGACGGTTGACGTACACCTTGCCCGCACCGGTACCCGCCGTGATCGGCACCCGCATGAAGGCGATCTCACCTGCTGCGTCGGCGTCGGTTGCCCGCGCCCAGGTCCCACCGTTGTTCGAGCACGCCCCGAAAAAGCCGGTGCCCGAACGGTTCGGCACGACCCACAGACCGTTCTCTGCTGCGTTGCTCTGACCGACGAGCAGCACCCGATCACCGTTGGCGAGGTTGCTCACCCCACCGAGGTCGATGTTCGAACAGTTGCGACGGCCGCCGGGGATTGAGTAGTTGCTGGTGACAACCACGCGAGCGTTCGTCTTCGTCTGGTAGTTGGTGGTCACCGTGGCGTCGTTGTTCCACTGGGTCCACGAGTAGGTCAACGTGTCGCTGTCGACGTCGGTGGTCAGCGCCGTGACGGCGGGGTTCTTCGTGGCGTCGAGGAGAATCGTGCCGTTGTTGTCGCTCGCTGCGGCGGCCGCCGACCACACCGGGTTGTTCGGGGTGCTCGACGTCCAGGGCTGGGCGGTGGCCGTCGAGCCGTAACCACGGATCGACCACTGCACCGTCGGTGCGGAGTTGGTGGTGGTCAGCGTGACCGTGGCGCTCAACAGGTTGCTGCCACCGAAGGTGTCGGCCACCTGCACCTTGTAGAAAGAGTTCGCCGGGTTACGGTCGGTACGGCCGGGCATCTCGATGACCGGCTGACGTGGGGTGGCAGTGAACGAACCGTAGGTACCCGACGTGTGGATGACGGCGTTGCCGCCGGTGCACGACGGTGCACAGGCCGTCGTGGTCGAGCCCGTGTTCGTCTGGAACCAGTTGTAGGAGAAGTTGTCCGACGGGTTGCTGGGCGAACCGGGACGGGCGAGGTCGAACTGGATGTACGTGCCCGCGACGGCGGTGGTGCCGGGACTTGCCGACGGGGTGGCGAGGGCCACCGGGTTGACCTGGACCGCCATCACGTCCGACGCCGTGAGCCCACCGTCATCGGTGACGGTCAGACGCAGGTAGTACGTGCGCGAGCTGCTGGTCTGCGGCGCCACGAACGTGGTGGCAGCCGACGTCGGCGACGCGATCTCAAGGTAGGTGTCGGTCAGGTCGTTGGTGCCCGGGTTCGCAACGAGGTCACCGTTGACGTCAACCTGCTCCCAGAGGTACGTGACGGCGAGCGGAACGTCGGGATCAGTTGCCGAACCGCTGATGGAGACCGAGGAGTTGGCGGCGCGACCCGTCTGGTCGACGCCGGCATTCGCCGTGGGCGCCCCGTTGGTGACGGAGATCTCCACGACGTCGGGGGTGCTGGCCTGGCCGTACTGGTCGCTGACGACGAGCGCGAAGTACAGCGTGGCCGCAACTGCGCTCACGTTCGGGGTGGTGAAGGTCGGGTTGGTGACCGTCGCGTTCGACAGCGTCACGAAGTACGGATCCGACGACGCCAGGGCGTTGCCGTTCTGATCCACCTGCTGCCAGCTGTAGGCGCCGATCGAGTGTCCATCGGGGTCGGTGCCTGAACCCGCCAGCGTTGTCGACACGCCGCGGCGCTTGGTCTGGTCCGGTCCGGCGTTGGCCACCGGCGGCGTGTTGGCCGTGAACGTGGAGGTCACCAGCAACGTGACGGGGTCGTTCCCGTCGGTCACGGTCAACCGGAAGTACAGGCTGTAGGCCGCATTCGCGATCGGAGGGGTGAACGACGGGTTGGCGATGTTGGCGTTGGACAACGTCACCCGTGACGGGTCGTTGACGCCGAGCGGGTCACCGTTGGCGTCAACCTGCACCCACGCCCAGCTCAGGGTCTGGTTGTCACCATTGATGATGTCGAGGTCGCTGGCCGATCCATCGAGGGTCAGGGAAAGCCCCGACACACCGTTCTGCTGGGCCGGGGCGCTGATCACGGGTGGGTTGTTGCCACGGAACGTGATGGTGAACGCCGCCTCGGCGCTGCCGCCGGCGAGACCATCGCTGACCACGGCCCGGAAGTACAGCGTGGCGGCCTGCGACACGTTCGGGCCGGTGAAGTTCACCGTCGGGGTCGTGGTCGACGACAGCGACACCCGCAGAGGGTCGTTGACATCAATGTCGGCACCCTGGGCGTCAACCTGACGCCATGCGTAGGTGACGGGGCGACCCTCGGGATCGCTGGCGGTGCCATCAATCGACGCCGAACCGCGGTTCTGGACCTCGGCGAGGGTCTGGATGAGACCCCCTGGGAGCGTGGGGGGCAGGTTGGGGCCGATGTTGACCTCGACCTCGCCGACGGTCACCCCGTTGGACACCCCATCGGAGACCGACACCTTGAAGTAGAGGGTCGTCGAGTCGGAGGTGTCCGGCGAGTTGAAGGTCACGACCGCCTGATCGGTGGCCGACAGGGTCACGCGCGCCGCATCGTCGACAGCGAGCTCGTCGCCGTTGGCGTTCACCTGGGTCCAGACGTAACTCAGGCCGAATCCCTCGGGGTCGGTTGCCGAACCGTCCAGGGTGACCTGCGACCGGTTCAGAGCGTTGAGTTCCTGCTCGGGACCGTTGGTGATACCGGGGGGCTGGTTGCCGAGCACCCGCACCTCGATGGCCGCTTCGGTGTCACCGAGGTCGAGACCGTCACTGGCCACCACCCGGAAGTACAGCGTGCTGGCGTCAGCCGTCCGGCTCGTCGTGAAGTCCAAGATGGGCGAGTTGTTCCCGGCGAGGTAGCTGTCGGGAAGAACCCGGCGAGGGTCGCCCTCGGGAATGGTGAAACCGTTCTCGTCCACCTGACGCCAGGCGTAGGACACGGTCCGGCCTTCGGGGTCGAGCGCAGACGCAATGATCCGCACCGGCGCACCGTTGGACACGTCGGTGATCAACTGCTCGTTCCCGCCGCCGAACACCGGCTCGAGGTTGCGGCGAATCTTGACGGACACCTCGGCGTCGACGGTGCCGCCTACCGGGTCGCCGTCGCTGACAGCCGACCTGAAGTACAGACGGAACTCACGCGACTGGTTCGGCGCGGTGAAGGTCACCACCGGAGCGGTGGAACTCGACAACTGCACCCGATCGGGGTGATCGGCGGGCAGGGTCGCGCCGAACTCGTCCACCTGACGCCAGTTGTAGGTGACGGGCTGGCCGTCGGGGTCGTCGGCGGTGACATCCATGGTCACGGTGCTGCGCGTCGGAATGGGCGGTGTGCCGTTGTCCTCGTAACCGAGCCGCTGGAATTGTCCGTTGCGGATCTGGGGCGCGATGTTGGGGTCAACGTTGACGGTGACCGTGTCCTCGCCGTAGGTCTGGCCGTCATCGACACGCAACTTGAACACGAGCGTGGCCGGGCCCGGGGGCGTGATGAACGCCGTGTCAGTCTCGAACGGGTCGTCGGCATCCTCGATCTGCACCGGGGGACCGCTGACCTGGATCCAGCGGTACGACAGCAACTGACCGAAGTCGACGTCGCTGGCACCACCACTGAGCACGACCCGCTTGAACGTCGCTTGGTTCTGGTCCGCACCGGCGTCGACCTGTGGCGCCGAGTTGCTCGACACCTCGTAGTCGATGACCTGTTCGGACACGAACCCGAAGTTGTCGGTGGCTCTCAGCGTCAAGCGACCGGTGTTGTTCGACGTGTCGGGCAGTCGATCCCCGTCACGAATCACGTTGTCGTTGGCGTCGACCATTTCGCAACTGACGACCCCTGAGACGTCGGAGCAGTCGAAATCAGCGATGAGCTGGGTCGAATCGGGGTTCTTCTCGGGGTCGTAGACGTCGTAGGTGAACCCGTTACGGGGCTTGCGAACGTTGAGTTGCGGGCCGTCACCGTCAATCCAGGTGGACTGCAGGTACGGGATAGGCAGTTTGTCGTTGCCGGGGATGTTCGAACCGCGGCCGTAGTTCGGGGCGCAGTAGGCGGGTGCGGTGATGGTGGTCACACCGGCCACCGACGCCGACACGGTCACCGTGAACGAGTAGGCGGGCCACGGGAAAGTCGACAGCGCCGTGGGGACGCTGCCGGCGAACTGCGAGGAGGCGAGGGTGCCCGAATCACCGGTGGCGCGGGCGTTGACCCGGATGGTGGGCGGCTGCACCCGTGAGTTGCCGTTGTAGGGGCCCGGCAGGGTCATCCGGACCTCGCGGGCTGCCTCGTTCCAGGTCAACGTGATGCCGTTGGTTCCGGGGTTGAGGAACGTCTTGGGAGCGTTGGGGTTCGTGTTCCCACCCGGCTGGTAGTAGCCGGAGTTCAACGGCGACGACACCGACACCACCTCGACACCTGGTGCGACGTAGGCACGCAACTGCAAACCGGTGAAGTTGTTGATGGTGACCGGAAGGCCGTCGAAGGTGGCGGGCACGTCAACCGGATCGGCTTTGACGTCGGTGAGGAACGTCTTGCCGGGCTGCACGGACGTGGGGGAGTTCACGACGACCGGCACGTCAAAGGGGATGTCGAGCGGACCGAAACTGCCGCCATCGCCGAGGCAACGGAACGCCGTGGCCACGGGGCGGTCGGCGCGACCGAGCTCGTCGGGCACGGGATTGGCCGCGACCGGACTCGCTACCGCCCCCGGCCCGAGGGCCATGAGACTCGCCAACATCATGACCGAGACAAGGACGGCGACCGGTTTGGTGACCGACTTGATTGCAGCCATTGGATTCCCCCCTGATCGGAACCGGCTTACTGGTCAAACCAGGGAGAATCGTCCCGTTTCCGGGACGCCCCCCCGGGCGGCCAGAGGCCTGTTCTCTACTGAAAACACACGCTCTATAACCTGTGAAACGAGGACCCTAACGCAGGTTTTCCCGGCGTTGGGATCGCCCCCGGGAAAATTTCGCCCTCAACCCGACGAATTCCCCGGGTATTCCGCATGAACACACTAGATTCCCGACCGCAGGTTCGTCCATTGTCTCTGAACCGCAATATTTTCGAGTTGCCGACCCCGCCGACTGACGGCCGGGTCGGGACCGAGGAGGCCGCCAGGCCGGGAGGGTCTGCGTGACCGACCGAGTTGACGCCGTCGTGGTCGGATCCGGGCCAAATGGGCTCGCCGCGGCGGTCACCCTGGCCCTCAAAGGCCTCGAGGTGCACGTGTTCGAAGCCGCCGGAACCGTCGGGGGCGGTACCCGAACGGCAGAACTCACCGTTGAGGGTGTGCGTCATGACGTGTGTTCAGCTGTTCACCCCCTCGGGGTGGCGTCACCGTTCCTGAGGTCGTTGCCCCTCGACGAGCACGGCCTGACGTGGTCCTGGCCGGAAATCGACCTCGCCCACCCGCTCGACGACGGAACTGCCGGAGTGCTGTCGCGGGACATGGGGATGACCGCGGCGAGCCTCGGCCCCGACGCCGACCGGTGGCAACGCCTCTTTGGGCCGTTCGCCACAAGGTTCGACGAACTGATGGTCGACCTTTTGGGGCCAATCGCACGCGTCCCTCACCACCCCGTCGCCCTCGGCCGGTTCGGCGTGCGGGCCGTCCAACCCGCCACCCGCCTCACCGAGGGGTTCGGCGCTGAGCCGGCCCGGGCGCTCTTCACCGGTTCCGCCGCCCATCTCACCGGCCCGCTCGACAAACTGGGGTCGGCGGCGGTGGGCATCCTTCTCACCGCCGCCGGACACGCCGCCGGCTGGCCGGTCGCAATCGGGGGTTCGGCCAGCATCACCAACGCCCTCACCTCACTGCTGGTGTCGCTGGGGGGGCAGGTGACCACCGGTTTCGAGGTGCGGTCGATGGCCGACCTGCCCGAATGCGACGTCGTGGTGTTCGACACCTCACCGCAGGCCGCAGTGCGGATCGCCGGGGACCGGTTGGGTCCGGGCGTGCGTCGTTCCCTCGGCCGGTGGCGCTACGGCCCGGCGGCGTGGAAAGTGGATCTGGCTGTTGAGGGCGGCATCCCATGGACCGCCGAGGCGTGCCGACACGCCGGAACGGTGCACGTTGGCGGCACCGCCGCCGAGATCGTCCACGCCGAAACGGAGGTTTCCGGTGGCCGGGCCACCGACCGGCCGTTCGTGCTCGTCGCACAGCAGTATCTCGCCGACCCGTCGCGGTCCCGAGGGAATCTGCACCCCGTGTGGGCCTACGCCCACGTGCCCCACGGCTACGGGGGGGACGCCACCGAAGCCCTGCTGAACCAGATCGAACGGTTCGCTCCCGGTTTCCGGGACCGTATCGTGGCCACCCACGTCACCGGGCCCGCCGCACTCGAGGCCTACAACCCGAACTACGTCGGTGGGGACATCGCAACGGGCGCCAACTCGTTGGGCCAGCTACTCGCCCGCCCGCGCCTCACAACCCACCCCTACCGGCTCAGCGATGACGGGCTGTACCTGTGTTCGGCAGCTACCCCACCCGGAGCGGGCGTCCACGGCATGTGCGGCCATCTCGCCGCCCGGGCCGCACTCGCCGATCTGCACCGTCGCCGTTGAACCCGGCTGGACCACACCACCTCGGCTAGAACGGAACCGGTGGCCGACCAGGGGGGCGGGCACCCAAGGGGGTCAGTCATGGACGAGCAACACTCCGCCGCCGGCGTGCACATCGGTCCGGGCGTGCAACGCGGCAGGGCCGCAGGGTTCGCCATCGTCACCGCCGCCTACCTCAGCGCCCTTGCAGCCGCCGTGGTGGCAGGAGCGATCGTCGGCACGCAACGACCATTGGTGACCCTGGCGGTCGCCGACCTCGTCGGCACCGTCGTGATCTTCATCTGGAGCCGGGCGGTCAACAACTCGTCGATGTACGACGCCTACTGGTCGGTTGTGCCGCCCGCCGCAGCGGTGTTCTTCGTGGCGGTGGCCAACGACGGCGTGCCCGAACTCCGCCAATGGCTGGTACTCGCCGTCGTGTGGTTCTGGGCCATCCGGCTGACCGCCAACTGGGCACGAGGGTGGCCGGGGCTGCACCACGAGGACTGGCGGTACGTCGAGGCACGGAACCGACCCGGGTACTGGGTGTCGTCGTTCGCCGGGTTCCACCTGTTCCCCACCATCGTCGTGTACCTCGCCATGCTGCCCCTCTACCCGGCACTCACCACCGGCACGTCGGGCATCGGCGTGCTCGACGTGGTGGCTCTCGTCGTGGCGGGGGGATCGGTGATCATCGAGTGGGTGTCCGACGAACAGATGCGCGCCTTCGCCCGCACCAAAGCCCCCGGGGAGGTGTGTCGCCGCGGTCTGTGGTCATGGAGCCGACACCCCAACTACCTCGGTGAGATGGGGTTTTGGTGGGGGTTGTGGCTGTTCGCCCTCGCAGCGGATGCGGCGTGGTGGTGGACGGTCATCGGCCCGGTGGCGATCACCGTCATGTTCATGGCGGCATCGATCCCCATGATGGAAAAGCGGAGCCTCGCCAACCGGGAGGCCTACGCCACCTACGCCGCCGAAGTCTCGCTCATCATCCCCCGCCCACCGCGCGTCCGCTGAGGTCGCTGGGGCGTTACCCGGCCCGGTAACGACCGGCGTCAGGATTGAGCCCGTGATACGGGCTGCCCGCTGCGATCCAGTCGTCGTAGAGCGCCAGGAACTCTTCCCCGAACGGGTCCCGGCCGGTGAGCGGCATGGCCGCCCGCGCCACCGTGAAATCGAGTGGGGCCAACTCGGTCGCCTCCCACAGACGCGCCGCGCCCTCCTCGTTGCGACCCGACCGCACCAGATGGGCGCCGATCCGAAACAGCAGGCGGGCGGTGACCTCGTCGTCGGACAGGTCAATGTCGTCGAGCTGCGGTTCGGACACCTCGGCCACCTCACCGGTGCGGACCCACCGGCGGATGTTGTCGAGATGCGGCCCGGCGGGCACCCCGTGAAAATCAACGAAGGTGTCCGAACCGAACGCCGGGGTGTTGGGCCGCGCCACCTTGCCGTCGGCGTCGATCCACACCACCGTCGGCACGTTGGAGATGGCGTACAACTCACTCAACAGGTGGGCTGAATCCACGAGCACCGGCAACGACACGCCCTCGGTGAACGGCCGGACGTCGTTGGGGTCCTGGTCGAACGCCACGGCCACCACCGACAGACCGTCGTCGGCGAGTTCATCGGCGAGGGCCTGCCAGCCGGGCAGGTCATAACGACACCCACACCACGACGAGAAAGCCACCAGCACCGTGGTGCGACCCTGCAACTCGGTGAGGGTGCGCGGCGTGCCGTCAAGGTCAGGGAGGGTGAACCCGGGGGCTTCCCGGTCGACGAGGGCACGACGGCGCTCGCCGCGCGACGCACCAACAGCCACCACACCGCCGGCGGCGTCGACGACCACCGGGCGGTCGAGCAGCCCGGCCGCCTCAGCAAGGTCAATCACCCCGTCGAGGGGTTCGAGTCGCTGGCGATCACGGACAGGGACGCACGCCTCGCCGCTGCACAACCCTTCGGGACGCAGGTCCCACCCCGTCAGCGCCGTGAACGCTGCTGCGGGCACGAGTGGCGCACCTGCGTCGGACCAGTGGCCGCCGGTCTCGTCGTTGACGTCGGATTCCCACAGGACGGTGAGCGTGACTGGTCGGATCATGGTCGAAGCGTACGAGAGGGGAACGGGGCGCGCTCAGCGAAGGGACTCCGCCACCAGTGCGGCGTACGCAGCGGCACCCTCAGGGCGCAGGTGCATGCCGTCGTCCCACAACCAGTCGGCGTGGGGGGCGGTGGCGGCATGCCAGTCAAGCAACCGAACGCCCGGGTGGCGTTCGGCACCCCGACGGATCACGTCGTTGACCTCGTCCTGCCACGTGTACTGGTTCCGGGTGGTGACCACCACGGCAGTGGGGACACCGTTGAGGATGTCGGCGAGTTCGTCGAACTGCTGGTCGGTGAACACGCCGTTGTTGCCGAGGTGGACCACCACCGTGTCACCGAGGTACCCGGTGTCACGCCAGTACCGCAGCAGGTCGAGACCGACATCGACCTGACGGCTCACGGCGGCGTCGGCCACCACCTCACCGGTGAGACCCGCACCGAGGTCGTCGACGGCCCCGAGCATCACCGAGTCGCCCACCATCGACACCCGACCGGCAACCAGCGGCACCACCGGAGCAGTCGGTGGCGGGGCCGACGCAGCGGCGTCGGCGGCCTGGCGGGCGAGCACCGCAGCCACCAGCGGGGGCGGCAGCAACGACAGTGCGCCGCGTACCTCCAGCTCGGGGCCCGACGCCACGGCGTCGGCGACGTACCACGGGGGCGGGCCGGGCGGTTCGGCGCGCACGATGACCACCCCGGCGGCCGCCACCACAACCAACGCCAGGGTGGAGCCCACCAGCACCCGGTTCCGCAGCGAAATGTCCGACGGCGACGCGGCCGCCGCCAGACGTGTGCGCAGCCGGCCGAGCGCACCGGTACGCACCGGCATCTCGACGTAGCGGTACGACAACTCGGCGAGACCGAACGTTGCGCCGACCCGGACCGCCACCACCAACCACCCCGGCCAGCTCACATCCACCTCGGGTCGGGTGAGCACGAACACCGGCCAGTGCCACAGGTAGATGCCATAGGACCGCAGACCCACCCAGCGCAATGGGGCGATGCCCAACGCCGTGCCCAAACGGGCGGCGGGATGAGCGAGCACCACCACCACCAGCGCCGAGAGCACCCCGGTCGCAAGGAACCCGCCCCGGTACAGCGCCGGGTCGAGCTCCCCGAGGTTCGCCATGACGAGCCCGAGACCGACGAGCGCCACCACCCCGACGAGGTCGAGCGTGGCCCGGCCGGCCGCCGGCACGTCACGACGCAGGCGCCACGGGGGCAGCACCAGCGCAGCGGCAACCCCCAACAGCAATCCCGACGCCCGGGTGTCGGTGCCGTAGTAGACGCGACTCGGATCCAACTCGACCCGGTACAACAACGCCATGAGCAGCGCAGAACCCAACGCTCCGGCAACGACGCCGATCACCAGTCGACGACGACCGAGATACGAGATGCCCGCCGCGAACAGGATCGGCCACACCAGGTAGAACTGCTCCTCGACGGCCAACGACCACAGGTGACGAAGCAACGGCGGTCGGCCCGCTGCTTCGAAGTACGACTGTTCGGCGAAGATCTGGTGCCAGTTCTGCACGTACAACAGCGACGAGACGACGTCGCCACGCAACGCGGCGAGCGTGTCGGGCAACGCCACGACCGACACGAGCGACACGACGACCAACAGGACCCCGACAGCCGGAAGCAGCCGCCGTGCCCGACGCACCCAGAAGTCGCGGAGACTCACCTTCCCGGTTGCGGACCGTTCGGCCAACAACAGGGCGGTGATGAGGTACCCGCTGATGACGAGGAACACCTCCACCCCGAGGAACCCGCCGGGGAGCGCCACGACACCGCCGTGGTAGGCGAGCACCGCCAACACGGCGAGGGCGCGCAACCCGTCGATGCCGGGGAGGTAACCGAGCCGTGGCCCCCGGTCGGTGGCCCACGGCCCGGCCGGGGCGGACGTCTGGGTCATGAGGTCAGTGACCGACCGGACGCACCACGTCGGGCGTGAGGTCCCCGACCCTGGGCACCCCGAGCTGGCGGAGCGTGTCGGCCACCTCGTCCCGCAACAGACCCAACATGCGTTCCACACCGGCCTGACCGCCTGCAGCGAGCGCCCACAGCACCGCCCGGCCGACGAGGACCGCTGTCGCCCCCATCGCCACCGCCTTGACAACGTCGGTGCCGCTGCGGATCCCGCCGTCGACGAGCACGTCGATGTCGCCACCGACGGCGTCGACCACCGCACCGAGTGCATCGGCGGTCGCCGGGTCGCCGTCGAGTTGGCGGCCACCGTGGTTCGACACCACGACCCCCCGGGCACCGGCATCAACGGCCCGTCGGGCGTCAGCGGCGGTGATGACCCCTTTGGGTATCAGGGGCAACGACGTCAACCCCGACAACCACTCGAGGTCCTTCCAGGTCAACGTCTGGTCGAACTGGGCGCTGAACGCCCGCAACCCCGATCCGCTGCCGCCGGAGGCGCCGAGCGACTCGGCGACGTTGGCGAGTTCCATCCCGTCGGGGAGCACGAACCGGTTGCGCTGGTCGGCGTAACGAATCCCGATGGTGGGGGCGTCAACGGTGGGCACGAGCGCCGTGAACCCGGCGGCCACCGCCCGTTCAACGAGTTCCCGGGTCAGACCCCGGTCGGTGAACACGTACAACTGGAACCACCGCGGGGCCCCGGTGGCGGCAACCTCTTCGAGTGCCACGGTGGACAGGGTCGAGTTCACCATGACGGTGCCGAGGGACGCTGCCGCTCTCGCCGTCGCCACCTCGCCGTCGGGGGTGGCGAGCCGGTGGAACGCGGTGGGGGCAATCAGCACCGGGAAGTCCACGGGTTGGCCCACCACGGTGGTGGAAGTGTCGATGGCCGACACGTCCACCAGTGAGCGACGGACGAAACACCACCGTTGCCACGCCCGTTCGTTCTCCGCCAACGTCCATTCCCGCAACGCACCGGAGCGGTAGTAGTCGTACGCCGACTCCGTCAACACCTCACGGGCGGCCTGGTGGAAGTCCTCGAAACACACCAGCCGCTCGAGGGCGGCGGGGTCGTACCCCCCGGGGTGGTCAGCGGCCATACCCGACCATACCGCCGGGCCTGACGGCACCCCATTCAGCTCAGGTTCCGAACCCTCGCAACGCCGGGAGGTCCGGCATGGAGCGCAGCGAACGTTTCAGCTCGGCGAACGGGGCGAACCCCGCCAGGGTCTCCACCGCCTCCCACAACGCCACCGCCTCGTCGTCACCGGGGAGCCGACTGATCACCGGGCCGAAAAAGGACGAACCATCCGGTGGGGAGAACGTGATGATCGGTGTGCCCACATCCCGTCCGGCGCGGCTCAGTGCCAGTTCCGTCTCCGCCGAAATGATCTCGTCATGGCTCTCGTCATCGGCGGCCGCCGCCAGCGCCGGATCCAACCCGGCCGCTTCGAGCACCTCGACGAGGTGGGGTGGTGTCGCGGCGTCACGACGCAACAAGCCACCCGGATCCGGTTCGCGATCCCACAACGACTCCCCGACAACCCGGTAGAACTCCCCGACCGAGCCGTTGCCGTGGTCGGCCCGCACCGCTGCGGCCACACGGAGCAGGCGCAGACCAGCGGTGTGCAACGTCTCGTACCCGTCGGGAAAGTCCGAGCCGTAGTCCTTGTCGGCGTTGACGATCCGCAAGGCAATGAACCGCCAGGTGACGTCGACGTCCCGCAGTCCGGCCACCTGCACCACCCAGCGCGACGTCACCCAGGCGAACGGACAGACGGGGTCGAAGAAGAAATCGATTGGTGTGGAACGTTTTGCGGTCACGCGCACCACAACCGCTCCCGACACCGAATTGTTCCCCGCGTCACCCGGCGTCGAGTTGATGGGCGAGGGTCTCGCCGTCAGGGGTGGACACGCACACCCTCGCCCAACGCGAACCGGTCAACGTCACCACCACACCGGGTCCGCGGCGCGGTGCGACCACGTACCAACGCTCACCCCGATGCCGCCAGCGACCCAGTTTGCACCGCCCCGGCCAATGGGCGCCGACCAGACGAACACCGGACACCGCAGCGATGAGGTCGCGCTCGACCGCCACGGAAGCCACCGATCCGACGGGAACGGACAACACCCCGAGGAAGCCGAAGAACCGTTCGGTCGGCGTCGGGGTCACCACGAGATGCCCGGCGGTGACGGCGACTGCGGCCATGCCCCGAGTCTGCCCTACGGGGCGCGCAACTATGCTCCACGTCAATGTGCGGCATTGCTGGGGTGCGACGGTTCGAACGAGGCGTTGACCACTCCGCCCAGGCCGCCGCCGCCGGTGCCGTCATGGGTCACCGCGGCCCTGACGACGACCAGGTGTGGCACGACGAACGGCTCGCCCTCGCCTTCCGCCGCCTCGCCATCGTGGGGCTCAGCGACGGCCGCCAACCCCTCAGCGACCACGACGGGCGCTACGTCCTCGTCGGCAACGGCGAGATCTACAACCACCTCGAGCTGCGGGCCGGCCTCGAAGCGCGCGGCCGGCGTCTGCGCACCCACAGCGACCTCGAAGTGGTGCTGCACCTCTACGCCGAGGAAGGCCCCGACGCCTTCGCCCGGTTGCGGGGCATGTACGCCGTGGCCATCTGGGACACCCACACCGGGGACCTGGTGTGCTGCCGGGACCCGTTCGGGATCAAACCGCTCTACTACCAACACGACGCCGGCGCATTCCGGTTCGCCTCCGAACTCCCCGCCCTCGCCGAGGCGATGGATCACCTCCCCGCCATGCGACCCGAAGCGGTGCTGCGGTTCCTCACGTTCCAGTACGTGCCCGAACCCGACACCGCCGTCGAAGGGGTGTCGAAACTGCCTGCCGGTCACTACGTGCGCGTCACCGCCGACGGCGACCTGACCCTCACCCGATGGTGGACACCGACGTTCACCCCGACGACACGGTCGTTCGACGACTATGTCGAAGAGGTCCGTGCCGCCATTGCCGACTCGGTGCACATCCACCGCTCGACGGAGGTGGAACAAGGCGCGTTCCTGTCCGGCGGCATCGATTCGAGCCTCACCTCGGCGCTGGCCAACCGCACCAGCCCCACCCCGACGTTCTCCGTCGGGTTCGCCCACGGCATCGACGAACTGACCAACGCCCGCCGCGCCGCCGAGGCGCTCGGCACGCAACACCACGAGTTGCGCATCACCGACCAGATGGCGTTCGACGGCATCGACCCGATGATCGCCCACCTCGGTGAACCCCTCGCCGACCCCGCCGCGCTCGGGTTGTTCTACGTGTCCGAACTCGCCGCCACCAAGGTCACCACCGTGCTGTCGGGCGAAGGGGCAGACGAACTTTTCCTCGGGTACCGCCTCTACGACGAACCCCGCTCGCTCACCCCGTTCACCCGGCTACCCAAGGTGATGCAATCCGCTGCGTCAGCACTGGCGCGACGCGCCCCGGCGATGCGGGGCCGCAACTGGGTGGTGCGGGCCGGCACACCACTCGAGCGGCGCTACATCGGCAACGGCCGGGTCGGCAGCGCCGACACCCGGGCGTCGGTGCTGAACCCGGCGTGGGCCACCGCCGAAGCCCTCGCCGAGCCCTACGCCGCCTCCGACCGCATCTACGCCCAGGCCGACGGACTCGACGGCATGGACGACGTCCGCCGCATGCAGTACCTGGACCTGCACCTGTGGCTACCCGGCGACATCCTCACCAAGGCCGACCGGCTGTCGATGGCGCACTCACTCGAGTTGCGCGTGCCGTTCCTCGACCGGGTCGTGTGGGACGCCGCGTCCCGCATCCCCGTCGACATGTCCCTCGACGCCCACACCACCAAGCGCGTGCTGCGCGCCGCGGCGGCCGACGTGCTTCCCCCCGACGTGTGCGCCCTGCCCAAACTCGGCTTCCCGGTTCCGGTACGGACGTGGATAAGCGGTTCGTGGGGAATGGCGTTGCGTGACGAACTCGCCGGTGAAGACTTCGGAGGGGTGGTGGACCCCGCAGCGGTGGTGCGCCTCGTCGACGATCACCGGGCGGGGACCGCCGATCACAGCCGGGTGCTGTGGGCCCTCATGATCCTGGGTCGTTGGCACCGACAGTTCTCGACGCGAACGCTGCGACGACTCCCACCCCGGCCACCTCACGCTTACACCGCAGGCTGAGCCACCCCGTCGACGGCAACCTTCCCCGGCACCCCGACGCCACGCGTTGGTAGGGTGCCGCCACGGCGGGCGATGGGAACGCCCGGCCAACACGAGCACGTCGCCGGGGGGAACCGACATGCCCATCCCACGTTCGTTGTTCAACCGTGACGATCCGGTGGACCACGACTTCGCTGTGGTCGGCGGTGCGTGGCCTGAAGGCCTCAGCGGTGAACTGGTGCTCAGCGCACCCCACCCCGACACGTTCGGCGGTCCGCACCCGTTCTTCGGGGACGGTGTCATGTACCGGCTGTCCCTTCAACCCGGCACCCACGGCGCGCCGACGGACCGGTTCGCCTGGCGGGCCCGGCGCATCGATTCGCCGTCAGCACGCCTGAGGGCTCGCCGACCCGACGTGTTCACCCCCACCATGATCGGGGTGAGTTCGCCGTTCGGGCACAGCAACGCCGCCAACACGGCGCCGCTCGTGTGGGGGGACCGCCTGTTCACCACCTGGGACGTGGGTCGACCCGTCGAGGTGGACCCCGTCACCCTCGAATTCCTCGGCGAGGTCGGGCACCGCAACCAGTGGAAGTCGTTCGAAGCACTCGGGCCCCAGCCGGTGCTGCCGATGATCATGTCAACGGCCCACCCCGTCATCGACCCGGAACGCAACGTGCTGTGGACGGTGAACACCGTGTGGGGACAGCTCCACATCGTGCGATGGGACGGAACCGGAGACATCGAGATGTGGCCGGTGGACGGCGCGGCGATCCCCCAGTCGGTCCACACCATCACCCAGACCCGGGACTGGCTGGTGGTGGGTGACTGCGCCTACAAGTTCGAGGCCCAGGTGCTCGACGGTGGAGACCGGACCGAACCGGCGAACGCCAACGGCCCGGTGTTCCTCATCCGCAAGGCCGACATCGAATCAACGCCGGCGGGGCAACCCGTCACCGCCCGACGGTTCACCATCGGTCCCGAGATCAACCACTACTACGCCCGTTGGGACGACAGCGACGGGGTCGCCGTGCTGTTCGAACACACCGAAGCGGCCGACATCGCCATGGTGCAGTCCCCCCACGACACCGATGCCCTCGGACGACCCTGCGATCCGGCTCTGGCCGGACTGTACGGGTTCCCCATGGCACCGGACCGGACGTCGATGGTGGTGGTGAACCCCGAGACCGGCGCCGTGTTGCACCGCGCTGAACAGCGCGAACCGGAACTGTTGTGGTCCCGACAACTCAACGCCATGGACTGGAGCCTCGAAGGCCGCGACCGACCCACCCTGCACCACAGCGTCCACCAGGGGTACCGGCCCGAAGGCATCACCCAAAAAATGTTGGCGCTGTACGGCGACCGCGTGGACCGGACCATCCTGCCCAACGCAGAGACGGCACCGGTCGTGGCGTCAACGTCGGTACCCGACATGGAACTCGCCTCCTACTGGGAACTCGGGGTCGACGACTTTCCGTCGTCGCCGATCTTCGTGCCACGCAACCCGTCTGCGGGCCTCGCCGGATACGGCGACAGCGGCGAAAACCCGGGCGGCCACGACGGCTGGGTGGTGGTGCCGGTGTGTAACGACAACCGGTTCCGCATCGAGGTGTTCGACGCCGCGGAGGTGGGTCGTGGACCGGTGGCGACCCTGGCGGCGGGGTCAATGACCGCGCCGTTCATGCTGCACTCGGCGTGGATGCCTCGTGCTGTGCCGTCGACGGCGTTGCCGAGGGTGCGTTTCGCCGACGAACTCGACCGGGTGGACGAACTCCCCCCCGATCTTGCCCACACGGCACGCCAGGTGGCCGACGACCTCCTCAACGGCGCACCGCTCGTCTGACACCCCGCGGTGCGGGCCGTCGTAGGATCCCCGCCGTGAACGGGAACGAACAACGGTGACCGGGCCACGGCCGACCATGGGCCTTGACCGCAACGTGGCGCGATGGCTGATCGGCGCCAGCCTGATTCTGGTGACGGTGCTCGCACTGTCGCGGTGTGCGGGCAGCGGAGACGCCGCCGAGGAACCCGACGCTGCATCGACCACCTCGTCGACGATCGCCGCCAGCGACACCACCGTTGAGGGGGCTGCACCGTCGACGGATACGACCGCAGGAGTCGACCCGACCACCAGCGTGGTCCCTGTGCTGACCCCGGGCTCCGACCAGTTCGGCGCGCCACTTGAGGATCCGGTCGGCACCGGGCGGGAACTCGCACAACGGTTCCTCGACATCCTCAGTTCCCCCGACCCGCGTCCCCGGCTCGAGGCGTTCCTGTCCCCGGCGTTCCAACTGCAACGCTCCAACGGCACGTTCGCCAACAAGGACGAGTATCTCGACGCCCCCGCCACCGTGGCTCGCTTCACCATCGCCGAGGACTCGGTGCGCGTCACCCAGGACGGCCGGGTGCTCGTGGTGCGCTTCTCCGTCGAGATCCAAGAGACGATCGACGGCCGTGAACAGCGGGTCACCAGCGCCGACCGGCTCGGGGTGTTCCAACGCGGTCCTTCGGGGTGGCAACTGGTGGCGTGGTCGAACTTCAACCCTGTCCCCACCGGGCAGTGAACGGGGCAAGGTGACGACGTGGAACCGGTGATGGGTGTTGACGAGCTCAATGAACGACTCGCCTCGGTGTTCGAAGAGGTTCGCCCCTACGCCGTGACCGAGGTGTGGGAGAACCACGCCACGCTCGAGGTGCCGGCGTCGAGCGTCGTGATCCGCCCCGGGGGGACCGTGTCAGGTCCCACGGTCATGGCGCTCGCCGACGCCGCGGCGTGGGTGGTGGTTCTGGCCCACATCGGCTGGGTGCCCCTAGCGGTCACCTCGAACCTGTCGATCAACTTCCTTCGCAAACCCGAACCGGAGCGACTGCGGGCCACCGCCGAACTCCTCAAGTTGGGTCGACGTCTGGCGGTGACCCATGTGCGGGTGTTCGGCGGCACCGAGGACCGGCTCGTCGCCGACGCCAGCGTCACCTACGCAATCCCCGCCGACCGCGGGAACGCAGCCGACTGAATTCAGGGTCGACGGACCCGCACGAGGCAGTCGATGGCGTGACGCTCCTCGGCGCCGCCATCGGTTTCCACCCGCACCGCACGCAGGACCCGTTCGGCACGCTCCACAACAAGTGCCGGATCAGCACTGTGGAGGTCACCAACGATGTCGTCGGGTCCGTAGAGCACGGCAGGATCGGGGGGACCTCCGACCCCTTCGGTGATGTTGGTTGCGTCGTGTCCGATCACGACGAGCGTCCCGCCCGGTGCCAGCGCCGCCACCGCCACCGACATCGCTGCCCGACGCAGCGGCTCGGGAAGGTGAAGGTACGCGACGGCAACTAGGTCGAACTGCTCGTCGGGCACCCAACTCGTCGCATCGGCGCACACCCACCTGGTCTTGGCGGTCACCTCGTTGGCTTCGGCCAGTTTGGCGGCTTTGCCCAGACCGGCGTCTGAGAAGTCGACACCGGTGGCGTCCCAACCGAGCGTTGCCAGCCACACGGCGTTGCGACCCTCGCCACAGGCCAGATCGAGCGCTCTGCCCGGCGGAAGGTCGGCGACCTCGGCGGCAAGGAACTGGTTGGGTTCGGTCGACCACACGAACTTGGCCGCGGCGTAACGATCGTTCCAGGCGGCGGCGTCCATGCGTCAAACCTACCGGGAGGTCCGGACGGAGCGTTGCGCTCAGTCTGCTTCCGACGCCGTCACGTCGGCCCGGCGGAGGGCACGACGGCGCCGCACGATGACCACGACGGTCACGGCCGCACCGACGACCACGATGAACCCCACCGCCAACCAGAACAGTTGCGCCCATGTGCGTTGCGCACCGATGCGTTCCGGCACGTCGTTGGTGACGGTGATGTCGTCGAGGTAGAGACGACGCTCACCGCCCGGTGTGTTGACCTGACCGGGCAACCAGCCGTGATACACCATCCACACCTGACCGTCGGCGGAGAAGAACTCCTGTCCGCCAGGGCCTTGAGCATCCGACGTCGACGTCATCCACGCAGAGGTCTCAGGCTTGGTGCACGGGCCCGTCACCGAGTCACACACGGCGTACCCAATGGCGTAGTCCGACGACGCCCAGTTGTTGGCCGAGTAGAAGAGCAGGTACTTGTCGCCGACGGCCACCATCGAGGGCGCCTCGGTGTTCCCACCCTCCCACGACTGATCGTCACTGATCAGTTTGGTGGGCTGACCGGCGAGGGACAGTCCGTCCGACGACAGGGGCACCGACCACACCGACGTGGTGATGCCACAACAGTTCCCGTCGTTCTTGTACAGCAGGTACGTCGTACCGCTGTCCACCACCACCGACGGGTCGATGGCCCCGCCGAGATCCAGCGGGCAGACAAATGGCTGCGACGAGTCGTCCACGAACGGCCCTGCTGGTGACGACGAGACCGCCCGCGACACGCACTGCCGACCCGATGGGTTGTACAGGGCGGCGTAGTACATGACGTACTGACCGTCGGATCGGGCCAGCACGGCAGGAGCCCAGATGAAGTCCTTGGAAGTCCACGACGGAATGTTCGGCATGGCATCACCGAGGTACGTCGCCTCCCGATACCCCTCGAAGCGGGTGACAGGGACATTGGCAGAGGTGGTGTTGGAGGCGTAGCCGTAGGCGACGTCACCGAGGTCCAAGATGAACGGGTCGGCGAAGTCGGCATCTAGGATCGGTTCGCCGTCGAGAAGGCCGCTGATGGCATTCAACTTCTCGACCGTGCCCGGCCCACCCACGGGGCCTTGGGATGGTGGCCGCTGGGTGGCGCTGACATCCGGCGCCGTGGACGGCGCACCGCCGCCCCCGCAGGCCGAGAAGCCGAGACCGGCCACGACAACGAGTGCCACCAACCGGATGACGGATGGGATCAACGCCGAGGGCATGGCGTGAAACGTAGTCCCCGAATCCGCCGGCGGTGGTCCCGACCGCGGCTTACCTCCACAACGCACGAACCGCCGGACAAAGCCGGCGGTTCGTCACACTGGAGACCAAAGGCGGTCCCCACACTGATGGCAGGAATTCAGATGGCCCGAACGTTCTGGGCCTCGTCACCCTTGCGGCCAGGACCAACGTCGAACTCGACGGTCTGACCTTCCTCGAGGGAGCGGTAGCCGCTGCCCTGGATGTTTGAGTAGTGGACAAACACGTCCTCGCCGCCCTCACGGGAGATGAATCCGTAGCCCTTTTCCGCATTGAAAAACTTCACTGTTCCTGTCGGCACTGCACTCTCTATCTCTTCGATGCGGACACTGGTGGACCCGCGACTGTTTCCAAGCCTAGGTCCCCGGGGGCGTCCGCGCCATCGGATGTCCACATCGGCCACTATTGGTGGAACTGACGACGGGAGTTGAGATGAGTGGTTGGCAGCGAAGTCGGGAACTGACGGCGGCGACGTACGGCCTCGTGCAAGCCGAACGCGACCTGAAGACCTGGTCGATCAAGGCGCTGGTGTTCGGCGTGGGCTTCGGAGCGCTCGGCGTTGTCCCTGGAGCCGTGATCCTCGCCATCGGTGCAGCCATGGGTGACGAGACTGGCCCGAGCGCCGCAGCGCAAACCCCTGAGTCAGGTGCTGTGGCCCTCATGGTCGTCGGCGCCGTGCTGATCGTGCTCGGATGGATTGCCGGCGCCACCGCAGCAAGCCTCCAGATGGCCGGGTTGGTCGCCGCCACCGATGACCTGCTCCACGACCGCCCCGTCGATACCGCTGCGTGCCGGGCGAGGGCCCGCCAGCGGCTCGGCGCGCTGATCGGCTGGGGCGCCATCTCGGCGGCGGTGGGTGCCCTCGTGTCCGTCATCAGGGGTGACGGTGGCGGCGGCGTCGTGGCCAGTTTGCTGCGGGGACTTCTCGCCGGGCTGGTCGCCGCAGCGTGGAGCGTGGTCACGTTCTTCGTTCTCCCGGTGATCGTCCTTGAGGAGTTGGGTGCCGTTGCCGCCGTCAAACGATCCTCGGGCATTGTGCGCCACACCTGGGGGGAGGCGATCGGCGGGTCCGTGCGCATCGGTGCGCGTTTCGGCCTGCTCTACGTCCTGCCGGGAGTTTTGGCCCTCGCCGCCGGCGTCGCCATTGCGCTCATCGCCGGCGGCCCGGCCGTCGTGCTCGGCGTGGTTCTGGTCCTTGTGGGATTGGCCCTGATCGGCACCGGTGGCGTGCTCGGCGCCACCTGCCGCGCCGTGTTCGGTGTGGCGCTCTACCGTTGGACGACCGACGGGACGGCACTGGGGCCGTACACGTCAGATGACCTGAGTACCGCAGTCCGTCAGCGTTCCTGACGGCCACCCTGCCCCGCCGCCATAGGCGACCACGCACTCAACACCGGAGCGAGCAGTGACGACCGACACCACGACCATGGATGACTACGAAAGCCCCGAGGAGACGGACGAGGGCCGTTCGGGACGGACGTTCCATCTTGAGATCTTCCTCATGGCGTTCGCCTCCCTGCTGTTGGAAGTGGCGTACACCCGGATCATCTCGTTCAAGCTGTACTACTACTACACGTTCCTCGTGATCGGCCTGGCGCTGTTGGGCATTGGTTGCGGTGGTGTGGCGATGGCAGTGTCCAAGCGACTCCGGCGGGCGTCGACTGAAGCCATCATCAAGTGGGGCCTGGTGGCGGCGGCGGCAAGCGTGCTCGTCGGGTTCGTGGTGGTGGCACTCACCCCGGTCGACACCCTGGCGATCTGGCGGTACGGCAGCGGGGCGTCGCTGCGGAACCTGGCGCTGCTGGTCGTGATCTGCCTTGCGTTGTTCGCCTCGTTCATCAGCATCGGCATCATGCTGGCCACCCTGTTCGGTCGCCGCACCGCCCAGATCGGTCGCCTCTATTTCGCCGACCTTCTCGGTGCCGGCCTCGCCTGCGCCGTCGTCGTATTCGCCCTCTACTGGGTGGGACCTGCCGTCACCATTCTCGTCGCAGGACTTCTCATGGCCGCCGGGGCGTTGCGCATGTCGCTCACCGCCCCGAACCCGAAAGGGGGCTCCGGCCGCACCGACCGCAAGGGACTCCTGGCGTCAGGTGTGGTTGGCGCCATCCTCATCGTGCTGCTCGTCGTTCCCGCCCTCGTGCCAACGGTGCGTCCGGACTCCACCAAGAACATCGCCGGGAGCGAAGGCGTCGAGGCGGACTACACGGGCTGGGGGGCGCTGTTCCGGGTGGACGCCTACGACATTGGTGACGCGTACTTCCTCTTCCACGACGGCATGCTCGGCTCGGCCATCCACCGCTACGACGGTGACCCCGCCAGCCTCACCCGCTTTGACACCGACCCCCGTCTCTTCGCCTTCACCGGCGACGGCGCACCCCGC
Source organism: Bifidobacterium breve (assembly GCA_945860545.1). Lineage (GTDB taxonomy): Bacteria > Actinomycetota > Acidimicrobiia > Acidimicrobiales > Acidimicrobilacustridaceae > M30B73. The sequence goes on from CAMAQM010000007.1 coordinate 32,187, forward strand.
GACGACGTGTTGATCATCGGCGCCGCCGGAGGCAACGAAATCCTGGCCTCGCTCCACTTCGGCGCAGACTCCATTGACGCCATCGAGCTGAACCCGATCACCCACTCACTGGTCACCGACCGGTTCGCCGACTACGCCGGACGGATCGCCGAGGACCCCCGCGTCAACTACCTCCAAGGTGACGGCCGGACCTTCCTCAGTCGATCCGACGACGAGTACGACCTCATCTGGTATCCGGCGCCCGACAGTTACTCGGCCACCAACGCTGCAGCCTCGGGGGCGTTCGTGCTGTCGGAGAGTTACCTCTACACCGCAGAGACCGTGACCGAGTCGCTCGAACACCTTCGGGACACCGGCGTACTGGTGGCCCAGTTCGGCGAACTGGACTACGACGGCAAGCCGAACCGGACGAGCCGCTACGTGGCAACGGCACGCAAAGCCCTCACCGATCTCGGCGTTGAGGATCCCGGAGCGCACATCGTCGTTCTCAAGAGCCCCGCCGCCGAGGTGGCGTCATACTCCACGGTGCTGGTCAAGCCCACACCGTTCACCGACGGCGAGATCGCCGATCTCGCCTCGGCGGTGGGTGTGGTGACCGGGTCGGAGGTGCGTTACGCCCCCGGTTCGGTGCCCGTCATCACCGCCGATGCCCCCGCACAGATCGCGTCAGTGCCACAGGCCGAACTGGCGGCCTACCTGGCGTCGCTCCCCTATGAGGTTGACGCCATCACCGACAACGGGCCGTTCTTTTGGCACTTCGCCCCGTTCGGCGACGTCCTCGCCAACTACGCCACCCCGATATCCGCCGACCTTGAGGACTCCCTTGGTGAGCGGGTACTCATCTTGTTGTTGGGTCTGGCGATCGTCCTCGGCGCAGTCTTCCTCCTCTTGCCGTTCATCATCATTCGCGACGAGTGGCGCCAGCTCCCACGCAAGGGAACGTCGCTCATCTACTTCGCCTGCCTCGGCCTCGGGTTCATGTTCTTTGAGATCAGTCTGATTCAGCGACTCGTGCTCTTCCTGGGCTTCCCCACCTACTCACTCACCGTGACGCTGGCCTCGATTCTCATCTTCACCGGCGTCGGGGCTCTCCTCAGTGGGCGCATCGCCCATCGTGGTCAACGACTGCTGGCCCCGTTGGCGGCCGTCATCGTGGCGCTCACCGCGTTCTACATGCTGGCGCTCAGCCCCATCACCGACGCCCTTTTGGGACTTCCTCTCGCAGCGAGGGTGGCGGTGGCGTTCGTGGTCCTCGCCCCGCTCGGGATCACGCTCGGGATGTTCATGCCGCTCGGACTTGGCGCTCTCGCCGGCATGACCACCCTCCACCGGGAGTACGTGGCGTGGGGTTGGGCCATCAACGGGTTCGCCTCCATCACCGGCGCGGTACTGACCACCGTGCTCGCCATGATCTTCGGGTTCGGGGTCGTGATGCTTGCCGCCCTCGCGCTGTACATCATCGCCCTGCTCGCACTGCGGGTCCTCATGGGGTCGTCATCGGGCGCTGTCCCCGCGGCGTGATTCCCGTCACCCGCAGGGACCGAATCACGCCAAACGGCAGGGGACAAGGCCACCCACCACAAGGAAATTCCCGCTGAGGGGGGACACGGGCGGTCATCACGACTAGATTTCAAAGCCGTTACCTATGTTGCGCTCTCGTTACAACCACGACGCTGAGGTACGGACGAACCGCCGGGCATCCGCCACGGCGGTGATCGCCCGGCGGGTGGCACTCGCCACCGCAGCCTTCGCCGTGATCGTGGCAACGATCCCCGGCGGCGCCGTCGACGCCCAGTCCGGCAACGCCCGGGCACAGCGCGAGGCGGTCCGCCAGCAAAAGACGAGCACCGCCGCGGAACTCAACACCCTCGAGGCCGAGGACGCCGTGCTCGAGGCGGCTGTCGCCGAGCTCAATGCCAACGTCGCCGCTCAAGAGGCGCGGGTTGCCGACGCACGCCGGGCCACCGCCGACGCGCAGGCCTCAGCAGACCGGCTCGCTGCCGAGGTCGAGGCCACCGAGCGTCGGGTCGACGCACTCGAAGAACTGCTGCGGGATCGGGCGGTGGAGTCCTACATCAGCCAAGGGCTCGGGCAAGGAACGGCCGGTGAGGCGCTTCTTGACGCCAGCAACCCAACCGACCTCGAGCTCCGCAAGGTCCTCATCGAGACGGTGCAGGGATCCGATCGCGACGCCATCGACCAGCTGTCGCTGGCCCGCCAGCAACTCGACCGCCAACGTGAAGAGGTGGCGGTCGCCATCGCCGAAGCTGAACGGCTTGAAGCAGAGACCCAAGCCCGACTCAACGAACTCGACGCCGCCAGGGCGGAACAGCAGCGGCTCAAGGACGCACTCGACGCCCGGATCAGCAAGGTCCAGTCCGAGGTGGCGGCCCTCGCCGCTGAGGAGCAGAACCTCACCGCCATCATCGCGGCGGCGACCGCGGCCGCGGCTGCCCAGTCGAGCGGGGGCGGGAACGCCGCAGCCAACGTCGAGCGCCCTGCTTCGGCGGCAGGGCTGATCTGGCCCACCTCAGGCCCCGTCACCTCCGGGTACGGGATGCGGTGGGGTGCAATGCACGCCGGTCTCGACATTGCGCCGCCCTACGGAACTGGCGTCTACGCCGCCAATAGCGGCACCGTCATCCTCGCTGGCGGCCAGGGCGGCTACGGCAACCTGATCCTCGTCGATCACGGTGGCGGGTTCGTCACCGCCTACGCCCACCTGTCGGGCTTCGCCGTCGGCGTCGGCCAAAGTGTGGGCCGGGGGTCGCTCATTGGTTACGTAGGCAGCACCGGTGACAGCACCGGGCCACACCTGCACTTTGAGACCCGCGTCGGCGGTGCAGCGCAGAACCCCTACAACTTCCTGCCCTGACACCGCTTTCGTTCTTTCGCCACCCGGTCTGGCGCGCAGCGATCGCCCTGACCTGAGCAAACGGCTCGGCCGGGACCGGTCTGTCAGATGTCCCGGGCCATGTTGACGAACTTGGTGTAGTGCTCAAGGAACGCCAGTCGGACGACACCGGTCGGCCCGTTGCGCTGCTTGGCCACGATGATCTCGGCCATACCCCGGTCAGGTGAATCGGGGTTGTAGACCTCATCGCGGTAGATGAACATCACGATGTCAGCGTCCTGCTCGATGGAGTTGTGCACGACGATGCCGTTGGCGACGAAGTTGTGGGTGCCGGGCACCGTGGCGTCGTAGACCGGCTCGTCGCCCAACTCGGTCACCGCCACGATCGTCTCGAACCGGATGTCGCCTGCGGCGAGATCGGTGAGGCGGCGGTCCCCGACCGCCTCGGCGACCATCTGCAGTTGCTTTCGGTCGAGCGCATCGGCGTAGAGGTCCCCGACGAAGTCGGTGACCGGCACCCGGTCGGCGAGATCCGCAACGGTTCGTCCCTGGGCGCTGAGTACCCGACGCAGGTACGGCCACACCTCGCGCGGAACGACGGCGTCACCGGCCGCGTCACCGTCGGTGCCGACCGATCCGGGCCACACGCCACCGACCGGAACCGCCACCTGGTCGCCCACGTCGAGGTCCTCAAGCGCGAACCATCCCTCAAGGGCGAAGAAGGGGTGGTTGGCCGAGGCCTTCACCGTGCGCCCCGAGGCCAGCGTGAGTTCGTACACGGTCTTGGTCCCCGTCGGGAACACCCGCGACATCGTGGACCGGCGCATCCTGAAGCTGCGATCAAGGGTCCAGATGGGGATGTCCGTCTCGCCCGAGGAGGCGAGCGACGCCATGGTGACCTGTTCTCCGGTGTCCGCCCGGGTGATGAGCGTGTCGCCGGTGAGACACCCCGACTCGCGAAGGTCGGCGAGGATCGGTCGCTTGTCCGCCCGGAGTTCAAGGTTTCGGGACAACTGGGAAAGCGCCAGCACCGGGCATTCCAGCTCGCGGGCGAGAATCTTGAGACCACGACTGATCTCTGACACCTCCACCTGACGGTTCTCCGCCCGGGAACGCCCGCTCATGAGCTGGAGGTAGTCCACGACGATGAGGCCGAGGTCGCCGACGCGGCTGCGAAGTCGGCGGGCCTTGGACCGGATCTCCATGATCGTGAGGTTGGGGTTGTCGTCGATCCAGAGCTTGGCGTCGGCCAGACGGCCGGTGGCGTGGGCGATGCGCTCCCAGTCGGTGGTGGTGAGTCCACCGTTGCGAACCCGTTTGGAGTCCACCCGGGCCTCGGCGCACAACAGACGCTGGGTCAACTCGAGGTGGCCCATCTCCAACGAGAAGATCAGCACCGGGCGACCAGACTCGAGTGCCGCGTTGGAGGCAATGGAGAGTGCCAGTGCGGTCTTGCCCGCCGACGGCCGGGCACCGAGCACGACGAGGGCGTTGGGCTGAAGGCCCGACGTCAGTTCGTCGAGATCGGCAAAGCCGGTCGGTGTGCCGGTGATGGCGTCGCCGCGGGTGTAGAGGTGTTCGAGGTGGTCGAGGTTCTCACTGAGAAGATCGTCGATGGACGCCATCGTGTCCACCACTCGTCGTTGGGCAACCTCAAAGACGCGCGACTCGGCCCAGTCGACGGTCTTGACCACGTCGTCGGGCAGCTCGTACGCCGCCTCGGCAATCTCGCCGGACACGCCGATGAGTCGGCGCAACAAGGAGTGCTCCTCGACGATGCGGGCGTAGTGCTGGGCGTTGGAGGTCGCAGGGGTGTTGGTCTGCAACGCCACGAGGGTGGCGACACCCCCGATGGCGTCGAGCACGCCGGCACGGCGCAACTCGTCGGCGACGGTCACCGGGTCGGCAGGTTCGCCCGCCGCGGTCAGTGAGCAGACGGCGTCGAAGATGTGGGCGTGGGCAGGTTTGTAGAAGTCGTCGGGGGAGAGCATCTCCGACGCCACCGAGATGGCGTCACGGGACAGCAGCATGGCGCCGAGCACGGATTCCTCTGCCTGGAGGTCGTGCGGCGGGACGCGGACGGGTGGGGTCTGGGACGGCCGGTCGTCTGACGTGCTCATGATGCCTCCACTCTGCCGCACAATGGCTGTGGGCCGACAGGGGGAAAACCCCGAAATCAGGGTGGATCACCCTGTGGATGAACTGTGGACAACTGCCGGTCGATGTGGATTGTCCGCTCGCCTCACCGCTGTGGGACGACCCGGCCCGAAAACCCTCGGGACGCGCCGAACACACCGGCAGTACACCTCAGTCTCCAACCGCGCTGCGACATCGACGACGACGCCCGAGCGGGCATCAACCGGCGGCTGACACCTCGACGGTGATCTGGAACTGCACGTCAGCGTGCAGGCGGGCCTGAACCCCGTGGGTCCCGACCTCACGAATCGGCTCGTCAATGTGGAGTGCCTTGCGATCGAGCTCGATGCCGAACTGGTCGCGCACGGCCTCGACCACCTCGGTGGTCGTCACCGAACCGAACAACTTGCCCTCGGCACCGGCACGCTCGACGATCGTGACCACCGCAGGAACGAGCACCCGGGCCACGTCCTCAGCCGCGGCGCGATCGGCCGTGTCGCGCACCTGGCGCGAGCGACGCATCGCCTCAGCCTGACGTTCGACACCAGCGGTGGCCGCGATGGCCAGACCACGGGGAACGAGGAAGTTGCGGGCGTAGCCGTCAGCGACATCAACGATGTCACCCTTGTTGCCAAGACCCGAGACGTCTGAACGCAGCAAGAGCTTCATCACGATTCCTCCGCGGCTTCCACGATCTCGTCCACCTCAACCTCAACGACGACGTCCTCGACGATCGCAGCTGCCTCGGCCATGGCCTCGTCGGCGAACACGGCGTCGGTGGTCGCCACGGCGGCATCATCACGTCCGCTGTCACGTTCCGGGCGGTCGCCCCGCTCGCCTCGGTCACCTCGGTCACCTCGGTCACCGCGCTTGCCGCCACGCTGCTGGGTGACACGACTGGCGTAAGGCAGCAGCGCCATCTCACGGGCGTTCTTGATGGCCATGGCGATGTCGGACTGCTGCTGGGTGTCGTTACCGGTGACCCGACGGGCACGGATCTTGGCCCGGTCGGACATGAACCGACGCAGCAGGTTGACGTCCTTGTAGTCGACGTACTGCACACCTTCGCTGCGCAGGACGCTGACCTTCTTCTTGGCGCGCCGGGCGTTGTCCCGGTTCTTGCCACGGGGGGCTGGACGGGCCATCAGAACGGCTCCTCTTCGTTGTCATAGGCGGTTGGGGGGCTCGAGGGGGTGCCGCCACGAGGGGCGCCACCGCCGTCGGAACGACCGGCACGTTCAATGGAGGCGGTGGCCCACCGAAGCGACGGGCCGACCTCGTCGGCGATGATCTCGACCTTGGAGCGCTTGTCACCATCGGGGGTCTCCCACGACCGCTGACGCAGCGTGCCCGACACGATGACGCGGGTGCCCTTGCTGATCGACTCGGCCACGTTTTCCGCCAGTTCCCGGAAACAGGTCACGTCGAAGTAGGAGGTCTCGCCGTCCTCCCACTGGCCGGTGTCGTTGTTGCGCCGGCGCTGGTTGATGGCGACACCGAACCCGGCCACCTGCATCCCGCCATTGGTGTAGCGGAGCTCGGGGTCACGGGTGCAGTTGCCGATGATGGTCACTGCGTTGTCATTGGCCACGATGAATTCCTCCTGGATCTCGGAGTTGCGGGCCGTCAGGCCGAGGCGCCCAACAGGCCGCGACGTGCAGCTTCGTTGTCGGGGAGTCGGAGAAGCTTGTGACGCACGACGTCGTCAGCAAGCCGAAGGGAGCGTTCCATCTCGTCGAGGGCGTTGCCACCCGGGCCGAGGAGTTCCATCACGAAGTAGGTCCCTTCCCACTTGTGGTTGATCTCGTAGGCGAAACGGCGGCGACCCCACATATCGGTCGACTTCACCTCACCGCCAGCGGCAGCAACTGCCTCGGTGATCTTGTCCCGGAACGACTCAGCAACGCCTTCCTCAGCGTCGCCGTCGATGATGACCATGAGTTCGTAGGCTCGCATGGCGAGCATCCACCTCCTTCGGACCCGGCGGTGCCGGGGCCCCGCGACTTGCGGGGCAGGAAACCGGGGTGCTGACGCATCCCGGGATATGGGCGAAACGAGACCTTAGCGGAGCAGACCCCCGCCGCGCCCATTCGCCACCCGGCGACAGGTGTCAGCCGCCGAGGGTGGTCATACTTGCGGGGTGAACCGCCGCAACGCCGTCACGACCCATTCACGCCGCAAACCGTCCATTCGCCGTCACACCGCCCGAGCCGTGGTGGCGACCGCCACCCTCGCCCTGCTGGCCGCCTGCGGCTCAAGTGGCACCGAGACTCCTGTTTCCGGCTCGGCTATTTCCGGCTCGGAGACAACCCCGGTCACACTCCGCTACGAGATCCTCGACGAGATCGCTCACGACGACGATTCGTTCACCCAGGGACTCACCTTCTCCGCCGACGGCCGGCTTTTTGAGAGTTCCGGAGGCTACGGGACGTCGTCGGTGCGCGAGGTGGACCCCGCGACGGGGAAGGTCCTCCGGTCCAGGGCGCTCGACCCCTCATGGTTCGCCGAGGGTCTCGCCGTCGTCGAGACAACCGATGGCGAGGTATTGCAGTTGATCACCTATCGGGAAGGGGTCACGGTCACCCTCGACCCGGACGATCTCAGCGAGCGCCGGCGGACCACCTACCCGGGGGAAGGCTGGGGCCTGTGCCAACTCGATGCGGGCACGATGGCCATGAGCGACGGCACTTCAACGTTGACGATGCGCGACGTCGCGACCTTCGCCCCGATCCGCACCGTGGAGGTCACCCGTCAGGGGAGACCGGTGCCCCGACTGAACGAACTCGAATGCGTCGACGGGCAGGTGTGGGCCAACGTCTGGCAGACCGACGAGATCGTCGTCATCAACCCCACCGACGGCCGGGTGGTGGCGGTGCTCAACGCCGGAGGCCTCGTCGACGCCAACCGCACCTCGTCAGCGGCCGTGCTCAACGGCGTCGCCCGCATTCCCGGAACAACCGACGAATTCCTCATCACCGGCAAGTTGTGGCCGGTGACCTATCGCGTGCGGATCACACCGGGGTGATCAAGCCGTGCGGCTGTCCCCGGCGGCACCGTACAGACCGATGGTTGCGCCTGGATCCTCGGGGTAGTGGTCGGCGTCAACGCCGGCCGGCAGGTGATACGACTCACGCTCTGCGGGGAACCCCCCGGTGCGGACGTCATCGGCCCACGCCGCCATCGCGGCAACCGCGTCGGCCTTGAGGTTGGCGTAACGCCGCACGAACCGGGGGGTGATGCGGTCTTCGATCCCGAGCACGTCATGGAACACCAACACCTGGCCGTCGCACACCGGCCCGGCACCGATCCCGATGGTCGGGATGTCCACCGCAGCGGTCACGACCCGGCCAACCTCGCTCGGGATGCCCTCGAGCACCAGTGAGAAACACCCCGCATCCTGCAGGGCGAGGGCGTGCTCGACGAGCACCTCGGCGGCACCCTGCTCACGGCCCTGCACCTTGAAGCCACCCATGGCGTGGACTGACTGCGGGGTGAGTCCAAGGTGACCCATGACCGGGATTTCGGCGTCGACGATGGCGCTCACCATGGGGACCCGTTTGGCCCCACCCTCGAGCTTCACCGCACCGGCACCGGCACGGATCAACGCCGCAGCGTTCCGCACGGTGTCCTCGACTGAGAGGTGATAGCTGAGCCACGGCATGTCGGCGACGACGAGACAACGGGTTCCCGCCCGGGCGACCGCTGCGGTGTGGTGCACCATCTCGTCCACGCTGACCTCAAGGGTGCTGTCGTGGCCGAGCACCACCATGGCCACCGAGTCACCAACGAGGATGACGTCGACCCCGGCCTCCTCGGCAATGCGGGCACCGGGCGCGTCATATGCCGTCACCATGACGATGGGTTCAGCCCCGGCGCGGACCTTGCGGGCACGCACAGAGGGCACGGTCACCTTGCCCATGGGAACCTCCTAGCCGTCCAGTGCCCTGATGGCTACCGGCGGAACGTCCCTACCCTATCCGCCGGTCGGTTTCGTACGCCACGTCAGCGAACCGCCGGTAAAGACCTGTGACTGGTGACCGGGATAGCGTCAGGCCATGGCTGACGACCCGCCGCAGTGCTGCGGCAGCTGTGGCGACGAGACCGAGGACCTCGTTCACGTGCGCCGGTTGTACATCCTCACCACGCCACGCCACGAACTCGACGGCGGAGTCGAGGGGGTCACACCGGAGATGACCGAGGGTGACCTTGAGTGGTGGTGCGAGGTGTGCCGCATCCACTACCCCCACCGCACCGCCTGACGCCGGGGTCTAGGGGTTGGCTGGCCTTGGCGGGACGGTGGATGCGGTCGTTGTCGTGGAACTTGGCGGCGGGGGCGGCGCCACGGTGGTCGTTGGACGAGGCACCGTGGTGGTGGGTCGGGGCACCGTCGTCGTCGGGCGCGCAGGAGTGGTGGTCGACGAGGGCGGGACCGTCGACGTGGTACTCGGGGCGAAGGGGTCCTCGGTGTTGTTCGAACTTCCCGGACGCTCGAAATCGCAGGATTCGAGACCGTCGGTGGCTTCAAGCATGAACTTGCGCCAGATCTGGGCGGGGAAGGAACCACCCACCACTTCAATCCCGTGCACCGAGTTCATGTAGCGGGTCTCGGTACCGGCGTAGCCAACCCATACGCCTGCGGTCAGGCGACACGTGTACCCAATGAACCAGGCGTCGCGGAAGTTCTCCGCCGTGCCCGTCTTGCCGGCGGCGACCTGATCGATGCGCGCCGAGGTGCCGGTGCCGTTCTCCACCACCTGACGCAACACCCAGTTCATGGTGTCGGCCACCTCGGGATCGAGCACGCGCTCCCGGTTGAACGGTGCCTCCCACAGCACCGTGCCGTTGGCGTCGGTGACCTTGCGCACCGGCCACGGCCCCACCTTTTCGCCCCGCTGGGCGAACACCGAGAACGCCGTGGTCATGTCGAGCACGGACACGTCCGCTGCTCCGAGCGTGATGGCTGGCACCTCGGGAATGTCGGCGGTGACACCCATGCGGGTGGCCATGGCGGCGACGTCGCCGGCTCCGACGTCCATGATCAACTGGGCGTACGCCGTGTTGGAAGAGTTCCGGGTGGCGTCAACAAGGTTCAGTTGCCCCATGCCGCTGTCGGCGTAGTTCCCGACGTCCCATTCGCCACCACCCCCGAGGTCGATCTTCATGCGACCCGGTGAGTCGTAGGTCCGCGACAGGGGCACGCCCTCCTGCAGTGCGGTGGCCAGCGTCAGCGCCTTGAACGACGAGCCGGGCTGGCGACCACTGCCGCCGCCGAACGTTCCGGTGGCGAGGTTCACCTGGTCACCTGCGAAATCGAACCCGCCGATCATGGCGGTGATTCCACCGGCGTCATCGAGCGACACCAGTGAGGCCTGCGGGTCGTCAGGGCGGTCGAGGGTCGACCGGACGGCGTTGGCCGCCGCCTCCTGGTCGCCGAGGTCAATGGTCGTGTAGATCCGCAGACCGCCGCCGTAGATCTGGTCGTCGGTGAAGATGCCGCGCTCGACCAGCCACCGCCGGGTGTAGTCCACGAAGTATTCGGTGCCGATGTCGGCACCGACCACCTTCCCGTAGTTGGTCTGTGTCTCGCGGGGCGAGACGTAGTCCCACCCGCCTTCCTCCACCTCGTCGCGCTGTTCGGGAGTGATCCACCCCAGCGACACCATGGCGGCGAGCACCGCAGAGCGACGCACCGTGGCGGCCTGACGCTGATCGGCGAACAGCGGATCGTCAGGCTGACGGTTGGCGTCGGCGGACTCGGGGGAGCGGATGATGCCGGCGAGATAGGCGGACTGGGCGAGGTTCAGATCCTCGACGTTGACCCCGAAGTAGGTGCGGGCGGCAGCCTGGATGCCGTATGCCCCACGCCCCCAGTAAATGGTGTTGAGGTACCGCTCGAGGATTTCCTGTTTTGGCAGTTCGCGTTCCAGCTTGATGGCGAGCACCGCCTCGCGGATCTTGCGTTCCCAGGTGCGCTCGGCGGTGAGGTAGGCGTTCTTGACGTACTGCTGGGTGATTGTCGACCCGCCCTGGCGCAGGTCGTCGTCACGCAGGTCGGACACCAGCGCTCGTGCGACGGCGAACGGGTCGACGCCAGCGTGTTCGAAGAACTGCCGATCCTCGGTGGCCAACAGCGCCAGGACGAACACGGCGGGGACCTGTTCGTATGCCACGCTGACCCGGTCGACTCCGCCGCTGAGCTGCGCCATCGAGTTCTCGAAGCTGCAGTCGGCATCGACGTCGGAGGCACACATGTAGGTGGTCTGTTGCAACGGTGGTTCGCCCGAGGGAAGCGGGATCTGCCACACGACGTAGATGAGTCCCGAGCCGGCGGCAATGCCGATGAGCAGCACGCTGAACACGAGCCTGCGCAACCACACCCCGGACCGTCGCCAGACGCGCCGCGACGTGCGTGGGTCACTGGCGGCCGCTGCGTTGCGACGTGGAGCGGAGGGAGGGCGGGGGTTGCTCATGGGATTGGCGGGTGGGAACCCTCATTCACGCTAGACCCCGATGCGTCGGGTTCCCACGCGACCCGGCGAATAACGACCCGGGCCGAAGGGTCAACTGGCGGCGGTGAGGGGGTAGGTGCGGATCACGTGGTTCCAGCCGCACTCGGTACAGACCTCGACCTCCCAGGCCTCGTGGCGGCCCGCACGGGCGGCGAGGGTGGTCAACTCCCCCGGTGAGGTGATGCACCGGCCCGACCGGGGGAGGCGGGGGCCAAACACGTAGGTGACCTCGACGAGGTGACGGTGGTCGCAGATCGGACAGGTCCGTCGGGTGCGTCGGCTGCAGGCACGGGCGTTGCGGAGCAATTCCGGTTGGGCGTCACAGACCTCGGCGCGGCTGGCCCGGCCGGTCCGGAACGAGGCCAGCTTGGACGCTCGGGCAAGGCGAAAGTCGACCTCGCCGGGCCGGGAGCCCGCTGGGCGGGGTGGTGCACCAAAGCCTGATCCCACGCCGACAGGGTAGCGACCGGCCGCCGACGACGCCCGGCCCCGACGGCTCGAGGATGTGCGCAAGATATATCGAATCGATATAACATGATGTTGTGAGTGACGCGGCAACCACGAACAACGCTGAAACTGGCGGCAGTGGACCGGTTGATGGCGCCGAACGGCGACGTCCCAACCGGGTGGGCCGCGGCGGATCACTGCTCGAGTTCGCCCTCCTCGGGGTCCTCGCCGACGGCGAACTGCACGGCTACGAACTGAAAAAGCGCCTCGACGGGGTACTCCCCAGTTGGTCGGCCGTCTCGTTCGGTTCTCTCTACCCAACACTCGGCCGCCTCGAACGGGCCGGCGACGTCGTCGCCGTCGAGGGCGAACCGACCCCGGTGGCGCCCATGACCGGGGCGCTCAGCGGCGAGATCGCTGCGTTCCGGGCACGACGTCGCGAACGCAGCTCCCTCCCGGCACGCTCCCGGCGGGGGCGCAAGGTCTACGGCATCACCCCGAGCGGACGAACCCGACTGGTGGACCTGCTGACGTCACTCGACCCCAGTGACGACCGGGCCTTCTCACTCATGGTGGCCTTCAGCGGGAACCTCTCGGGCGACCAGCGCATCGCCGTGCTGGCCCGGCGCCGCGCCGAGCTGGCGGCCCGCCTCGACCAGTCCCGCACCGCTGCGCCGGCGCTCGACCGCTGGCGGGCATCGCTGCGAACCCACGCCATTGCCACACTCACCGGCGAGATCGCCTGGGTGGACGAACTTCTCGCCGCCGAACGGCTCGAGGGGACGTCCCCGACCACATCACCAACCGACCACACCACCCCCGCCACGGCCGGGGACACCACCGGAGGAACGACATGACCGAGACGCGCAAGGTACGACTGGCGATCGCCGGGGTGGGCAACTGCGCCAACTCCCTCGTGCAAGGTCTCACCTACTACGCCGACGCCGACCCCGACGACGAGGTCCCCGGCCTCATGCACGTCGTGCTCGGCGGCTACCACATCCACGACATTGAGGTCGTCGCCGCCTTCGACGTGGACGCCGCCAAGGTCGGGGTCGACGTGTCAAAGGCCATCTGGGCATCACAGAACAACACCATCAAGTTCGCCGAGGTCGGTCATCTCGGCGTCGTCGTGCACCGGGCGCCCACCCTCGACGGGTTCGGCGAGTTCTACACCGCAACCTGTGAGGAGTCCCCCGAACCCGCCGTCGACGTCGCCGAGGTCCTGCGGGCCAGCGGTGCTGATGTGCTGGTGTCCTACCTCCCGGTCGGGTCGGAAGAGGCTCAGCGGTACTACGCCGAAGCCTGTCTCGAGGCGGGCGTGGCGTTCGTGAACGCCATTCCGGTGTTCATCGCCTCGGACCCCGAATGGGCGGCGCGCTTTGAGGCGGCAGGCATCCCCATCATCGGCGACGACATCAAGAGCCAGGTCGGCGCCACCATCACCCACCGGATGCTGACCCGCCTGTTCGAAGATCGCGGCGTGACCGTCGACCGCACCTACCAGCTGAACTTCGGCGGCAACATGGACTTCAAGAACATGCTTGAGCGTTCACGCCTCGCCTCCAAGAAGGTCTCCAAGACCCAGTCGGTGACCAGCCAGCTCGACCACCCCATCGAGGCCGAGTCGGTCCACATCGGACCCAGCGACCACGTTCCGTGGCTCGACGACCGCAAGTGGGCGTACATCCGCGTCGAGGGCCGCAACTTCGGTGACGTGCCCCTCAACATCGAACTCAAGCTCGAGGTGTGGGACTCCCCCAACTCCGCCGGTGTGATCATCGACGCCGTTCGGTGCGCCCGGGTGGCCATGGACCGCGGAATCGGCGGGCCGCTGCTCGGACCGTCGGCGTACTTCATGAAGAGCCCCCCGGTGCAGTACCGCGACGCCGAAGCACACGAGATGGTCGAAGTCTTCGCCAACGACGGGGAGTAACGTCCGGACATGGATCAGCGACCCGTTCCGGTGTTTCCCGACGGCATCCCCGACGGGGACACCGTCGTGTACGGGCCCGACATTGCCGACGAGGGTGCCCTGCGCCTGCTCGGCGGCGTGGAGGGTCGACGCATCCTCGAACTTGGGGTCGGCACCGGCCGCAACGCCGTGGCACTCGCCCGACAGGGGGCCAAGGTCATCGCCGTGGACACCGACGCCGCCCGCATTGACCGGGCCCGCGCCCTCGCCGACCGCCACGACGTCAAAGTCGAGTTCCACCACACCGACCCCGCTGAACTGGCCTTCATCCGGGCCGACACGGTCGATCTGGTCCTCAGCGTCCACTCCTCGGCCAACGTCCCCGACACCGACCGGCTGTTCCGTCAGGCACACCGCGTGTTGCGGACCGAAGCACCGTTCGTGCTCAGCATCCCCCACCCGGCGTGGAACCTCATTGACGCCCGGTCCGCTGACTCCTTGCGGATCACCCACTCGTGGTTTGACACCACCCCCCGCGACGGCGGGAGCTGGCAACCATCGGTCCACCCGGTGACCTTCAGTGACCTCTTCGGGGGCCTCTACCGGGCCGGGTTCCGCATGGAGGTGGTTCTCGAACCCGAACCGGTCACCTCCGGGCCCCGCAGCCCGTGGTGGAACGAAGCCATGCGCATGCTTCCCGCCACCCTCGTCGTGCGGGCCCGCAAACTCGGTCTGTGAGCACCGGGGCCTCGCCCCGAAACCCTCAACCCTGCGACTGATCCGCCCACCACGCACGCAGGCGCTGCTCGGCCTCGTCGGCACCAAGTGGACCCTCGTCGAGACGTAACTCGGTGAGGTACGCCATGGCCCGCCCCACCCCAGGACCCGGCGGAAGTCCCAGAATCTCCATGACCCGGGTGCCGTCGAGGTCGGGACGAACCGAGGCGAGGGCCTCACGTTCGTTGAGCTCGGCGATCCGTTCCTCAAGTTCGTCCATGCGCCGGGCCAACTCATCAGCCTTGCGTTTGTTGCGGGTGGTGCAGTCACAACGCGTCAGCTCAATGAGCTCGTCGGTAAGTGGTCCGGCGTCCCGCACGAACCGCCGAACCGCGGCGTCGGTCCAACCCATGCCGTAGGTGTGGAAGCGCAGGTGCAGGTAGACGAGTTGGCTGACGGCCTCGACATCAGCCTTGGAGTACCGCAACGCCCGCATCCGTTCCCGGGTCATCCGGGCGCCCACCACCTCATGGTGGTGGAACGACACCCCTTTGGGTCCGATGCTGCGGGTCTGGGGCTTGCCCAGGTCGTGGTAGAGCGCCGCCAGCCTCGTGACGCGGTTCGACGACCCGTCCGCCTTGCGGGGCTTCACCCCGGCCACGACGGCAAACGTGTGGGTCAGCACGTCCTTGTGCCGGTGAATGGGGTCCTGTTCGACCCGCAAGGCGGGGACCTCGGGGAAGAACTCGTCGATGAGGCCGGTGTCAACGAGGAACCACAGACCCGCAGTGGGGTCGTCAACCACCATGAGCTTGTCGAACTCGTCACGGATCCGTTCAGCCGACACGATCGACAACCGGTCCCGCAACGCCCGCACCGCCACCACGAGATCGTCGGTGGGGATCAACCCGTACCCGGCAATGAACCGGGCGGCGCGCAACATCCGCAGCGGATCGTCACTGAAACTCTCGGTGGCCGACAACGGGGTGCGCAACGTCGACGCCGCCAGATCCGCCGCACCGTCGAACGGGTCGACCAGGCGCGGTTCAGGCAGTTCGATGGCCATGGCGTTGACCGTGAAATCCCGGCGGGACAAGTCGGCCTCCACCGCCTCGGCGAAGCGCACCTCGGGTTTGCGGGAGTCGGGGTGGTACGCCTCAGCCCGGTGGGTCGTCACCTCGAAGTCACGCCCGTCGACCCGCACCCCAATGGTGCCGAACCGCTCCCCCTGGGTCCACATCGCCTCGGCGATGGGGGAGAGCAACTCACGGATCTGACCCGGATGGGCGTCGGTGGTGAGATCGATGTCGCCGTCGCCCAAGGGCCGGTCCAACAACAGGTCGCGCACGATGCCCCCGACGAGGTACAGGCGGTGCCCGGCCTCGACGAACCGGTCGGCGAGAGGTCGGGCGGCGTCGAGCACCGGTTGGAGACGTTCGGGAACCACGAGGCGGAGGCTACCGGAGGTGGTGATGTGGTCAGGACCGGGTTCGCGCCGTCAACGGGGCGTCAACGGTGCCCCAACGCGGCGAGACGTTGGCCAACGTCGACCACGACCTCACCACCCGGCCCACCCGAACTGACCCGCAGGTCGGCGGCGAGGTCCGGGTTGCCGACAACGGACGGCACCGTGCCCGCCAACGCCGACACCGTCGCCGCAGTGGCGTGGCGCAACACGTCGAGGTCGTAGCCGCCTTCGAGGAACACCAGGGTTCGACCCGTCGGAACCCATCGCAACATGCGGCGGGTGAACTCACCGAAATCCCCCGAAGACAAACCGAGACCGGTGAGCGGGTCGAGTCGGTGACCATCGAAGCCGGCAGACACCAACAGCCACGTCGGGGCGAACCGGTCCACCACCGGCACCACCAGATCCTCGAGTGCGGCCACCACCACGTCACCGGTGGCCCCCGCCGGCAACGGCACGTTGATCGTCGTGCCCTCCGCCCCCGACCCACCGATCTCATCGGCGGCACCCGTCCCCGGATACAGGGGGTACTGGTGCGTGGAGACGTACACCACCCGCGGATCGGACCAAAAGACGTCCTGGGTGCCGTTGCCGTGGTGGGCGTCGTAGTCCACGATCAGCACCCGTTCACCACGGTCGGCGAGCAGACGCGCCGCCACCGCCACGTTGTTCAGCAGACAAAAACCCATGGGTCGACGCGGGGTGGCGTGATGCCCTGGCGGGCGGACCACACACAACCCGGCGTCCCCCTCACCGCCGGTCAACCGCTCAACGAGTTCGAGACCCGCCCCGGCGGCATACAGAGCCGCCTCGAACGAGCCGGGCGACACAACGGTGTCAGCATCGAGGTGACCCCCCGTCGCACACGCCGCCTCAAGGTCGGCGAGGTACCGGCCCGGATGGACGACGGACACCAAGGAGGGATCGGCCGGCGAGGGCTCCACCTCGATGACGGCCTCGCCGACGCCCGAAGCGGCGATGCCGCCGAGCACCGCGCCGATGCGCGCCGGTCGCTCAGGATGGCCGGGACCGGTCTCGTGCCGGGCGAAACGCGGGTCGCTGGCCACCAACAGGCGCACCGCTTCAGGCTAGTGGTGTGCTGTCGTCGTATCCTTCGGACCATCACCCGCACCTTCGCCGACCTCGCGTGACCCGGCACGAACGATCGCACCCATGACCCGACCCCATCCCCGCCCATGGCGAACAAGCACCACGGCGAACCTTCGGGTCATCGCGTGGAGGGGACGCGACGACGTGGTGCTGTTGGGACCCACACCGGGCACGGCCCCGTCCCCCCGTCAGCTACACACCGCCGTCGAGGGTCTGCGCGACGCCGGCATCCGCCAGGTGTTCACCCCCGCTCTCGGCCCCACCGAACAGGATGCGTTCCTCACCGTTGGGTTCACCCACCATGAACACCTGCACCTGCTCACCCACCACCTCGACGCCGTCCCCAACGTCCCCGGTCCGGCTGGCACCCGACGCCTGCGTCGCGGCCGGTGGCGGGACTACGGAGCCGTGCTCAACGTGGACGGAAGAGCGTTCGACGCCTTCTGGCACTTCGACGCCAACGCCCTCACCGAGGCACGCCGGGCCACCCCCACCAACCGGTTCCGCGTGGCCGTCGACACCGATGACGGTGGGCGCCGCGTGACCGGGTACGCCGTGACCGGGCGGTCACGCACCACCTGCTACCTCCAACGGCTCGCCGTCGACCCCGACCACCAGCGACGCGGCACCGGGTCGGCGCTGGTGTGTGACGCGCTGGCGTGGGCACGGGCGCGTCGCGCACGTCGGATGCTCGTGAACACCCAGGAACGCAATGCGGACGCACTGGCGCTGTACCTGCGCCTGGGATTCACCCAGGAACCGGTCGGACTCGACGTGTTGCGGTGGCCGGCGTGACGTCGCGCACCCGCCGGTCGGCGGCGGTGGTGTTGCTCATGGCGGTCGTGCTCGGCGCAATGGTCGTCGGTGGCGCAGCGTCGGGTCTGCGCGGTGCCGGCAGCGGATCGGTGCCGCTTCCCCGACCGATCAACGCCGAGGGGATCGTGCTCGAGGCCCAAACGACGTTCGTCGGCGCCGCCAGCCCCTTCACCATGGACCTGCGGCTGGGAACCACCGAGGGCACGCTGAGCATTGCCCTGCACCCCGCCGTGACCAGCCGCACCCAGTTCGGCGCCACCCTCGCCGGTGAACAGCTCGGCAACCCCATCCAGCGTTTCGACTCCATCCCGCTCGACACGCTGGCACCCGACGCCAACGGGGTGACCCGCATCCAACTCGTCACCTCCGGTGACGAGCCGCCCACACCGTTCACTCTCCGAACCGACGAACCCGGGGTCTACCCGTTGTCGGTCACGGTGTCGGGCCCCTCGGGCGACGAACGGCTCATCACCCACGTCACCCGTCTCGAGAACTCCCCGTCGCCCACCGCCAACGAGTCACGTCCCGCCCGACCGACGTTCACCGTCGGGGTGCTCGTCCGCCTCAACGCCCCCACTCCGGTCGACGCGGACGGATCCCCCGTGCTCGACGAGCGCGACGAGCAACGATTGCGGGCGGCGGCGACCGCAGTCGCCGCCAACCCGGAGGTCCCCGCCACGGTGCACACCACCGGCGCCGTGATCGATGCGCTGTCGGCCCGATCCCCCCTTGACCGCAACGTGGGTCGCAACCTGTTGCGGCCCACGTGGGTTCCGGTGGACCTCGCCAGTCTCACCGCCGACGACCTTGGACGGTTCGTCGACCGGCAACTCCTCGCCGGCAACGCCGCCGCCGAACGGTGGCTGCTCGGACCCGGCGACCCGTCCACGTGGGTACTCGACGAGACCGTGGACCCCGCCGCCCTGGCGCTGCTCGCCGAACGAGGGGTGCAGCAGGTGATCGTGCCCGAGGACCTCACCGAACCACTCAACGCCCAACAATTCCCCACCACCCTCACCCAGTCGTTCACCGTGACCGACGCCGCCGGTGGATCACTGCCGGCCCTGCAGACCGACACCGCCCTCACCGCCCTCCTCGGGTCGACGAGCCAACCGGCGCTCGCCGCCAACCGGGTCCTCGCCGACCTGTCGGTGCTCGCCTTTGACTACCCCGACGTCCGACGGGTGGCGGTGGTTGACACCGGCGACGACCCCGACGCAGCGCGGGCGCTTGGCGCCCTGCTCACCGGGCTGAACACCGCCGCCACAGCGCCTCCCGGGAGTGAACCGCTCCTCGCCACACGTTCCCTCGGGACCTTGTTCGCCGCCAGCGAACCCGTCGGAGCGATCCAGGGTCAACCCACCCTCGACCGGGACTGGTCACACCTCGGACCGACCTCACTCGGATCGTGGCCCACCGCCGCACTCGCCACCGAGACCGACGAACGGTCGCTGGCGGTCACCGTGCTCCCCGGACCTGACGCTCCGGTGGCGAACGCCACCGTCCTGTCGGCCGAACGGCTCGTGTTGGCCTCGGGTGCCACCGCGCTCGACGACGACGAACGTCAGGCACTGCTGGAGGGGGCGAACACGGTCATCAACGACGCCCTCGCACCGATCGGCATACCCACACAGGGCACGGTCACGCTGACCGCGTCGACGGGGGTGGTCCCCATCACGTTGGAAAACGGCCGGCCCGAACCCGTTGCGGTCCGGGTCACACTGCAGTCCGACAAACTCGAATTCCCCGACGGGTCCACCGTCGAGTTGCGACTCGAGCCCGGTTCCACCCGCCACGAGGTCGCCGTTGAGGCCCGCGCCTCGGGCGCGTTCCCCGTCGAGGTCACGCTGCGCACCGGGGACGACACCCGCCAACTCGCCCAGGGTCGATTCACCGTGCGCAGCGGGGCGGTGTCGGGTATCGGCCTCATCTTGTCCATCGTGGCCGGTGTGTTCCTTTTGGGTTGGTGGGCCAGGCACCTGCGTTCAGCTCGCCGCAGCAGACAACTCATCGACCGGGGCAACCCCGGCTCCGTGTCCGAACCGGTGGACCGGTGAGCGGCATCGAGCCGTCCGACCCCCGCGGCATGGTCGGCACGCTGTTGTGCGGCCGCTACCGGTTGGTCCGCCACCTCGCCAGTGGGGGTATGGGCGAGGTGTGGGCGGCCACCGACGAGGAACTCGGTCGGAACGTCGCCGTGAAACTTCTCCACGACCACCTCGCCGGAAACCCCGAGTTGGTCGCCCGTTTCCGCCGCGAGGCCCGAGCTGCGGCCCGTGTCCAACACCCCGGCATCGTCACGGTGCACGACACCTGTTCGAGTGACGGGCGTGAAGCCATCGTGCTGCAGTTGATCGACGGCCCCACGTTACGGACGTACCTCGACCGGTCCGGTCGGCTCCCTGACGAGGCGGTCATCACCATCGGCCGGTCGGTCACCGAAGCCCTCGAGGTCGCCCACCGTGCCGGGTTGGTGCATCGAGACATCAAACCGGCGAACATCCTGTTCGGACCGGACCGGGCCATGCTCACCGACTTCGGTGTGGCCAAAGCCCTCGACGAGGCCGACCACACGACGACGGGAACCGTGCTCGGCAGTGTCCGCTACCTCAGCCCCGAACAGGTTGAGGGCACACCCCCCGACGGTCGCAGCGACGTGTACTCACTCGGCGTCGTCCTCTACGAATGTGCGACGGGTTCGACGCCGTGGGTGGGCGACACCGCAGCGGCGACCGCACTGGCCCGCCTCGATCAACCGCTCGTGCCGCCAAGAGCGCTGAACCCGTCGATCTCGCCGGCGCTCGACGCGCTCATCACCAGGTGTCTCGCCCGCCGCCCCGAGGACCGCTTCGCCACCGCCGGGGACCTGGTGGTGGCCTTCGACGCCGTCGCCAGCGGTGTAGTTCCGCTCACCCCCGAACCGGACTCCGACCTCACCGTGGCCGTCGACGCGACACCACCACCGCCGGGCGCCACCGACGCCACGGTGGCCGCCGGGGGGCCGTGGCCGACACCGGGACCAGGAGAGTTCGACGAGTGGAACGACGACCCCGGGTTCGACCCTCAGCCCGAGTGGGCGCGCCGATCGTGCGCCGGACCGTTGCTGATCGGCGCGCTGATCGTGGTGGCGGTCGCTGTGGCGGTCGTACTGGTGGCCAACACCGCGATGTGGCAGTCGCTCACCGGCGGCTAGGTCCCGCTCCCAGCGTTAGCATGACCCCATGACTGCGCCGGGGGACCCACACGCCCGTGCCCTGCCCGGCACCACCGACGGACCACCACCCGCGTCGGGGTCCGACGGACCGGACTGGCCAGTTGAAGCCACCCGTTCGATCGTCAAGGCGGTCGACACCGTGCGGGACAAGACGTCGGGCCCGGCGATCACGGCGGTGGCCGCCATGGTCTACGGCATCGTCGCCCTCACCGCGCTGACTGTGCTGACCATCGTCCTCACCGCAGCGACCATTCGTGGTCTTGAGTTGCTGTTGTGGCGCAAGGTGTGGCTGGCCTACCTCGTATTGTCCGTGCTGCTGTTCGTTGGCGGTCTCGTGTGCTGGTCACGCCGGGCCACCGTCCCCGACTGAGCGCACCCCCGCAGTCCCCCAACCCCGAACCTGAGGCGATCCATGTCCACGTCACCCAACGAACCACGCAAGGTCCTCATCGTCGGCTCCGGTCCGGCCGGGCTGACCGCCGCGGTGTACACCGCTCGGGCCAGCCTCGCCCCACTGATGCTCGAGGGCGAACCGTCGTCCACCAGTGACCAGCCCGGGGGGCAGTTGATGCTCACCACCGAGGTCGAGAACTTCCCGGGGTTCCCCGACGGCATCATGGGCCCCGAACTCATGGAGCGGATGCGGGCCCAGGCGGTCCGGTTCGGTACCGAGATCATCACCGAGAAGGCCAGTCGGATCGACCTGTCGAGCCGACCGTTCAAGGTCTGGGTGGGCGACCCCGCAGCCACCGAGCCGACCTACACCGCCGAATCGATCATCATCGCCACCGGGGCGCGATCGCTCATGTTGGGCCTCGAGAACGAGAACCGGCTCATCGGCCATGGCGTCTCGACGTGTGCCACCTGTGACGGCTTCTTCTTCCGCGGTCAGCACATCGCCGTGGTGGGTGGCGGTGACTCAGCCGCCGAGGAAGCGCTGTTCCTCACCAAGTTCGCCGACACGGTCACCCTCGTTCACCGACGCAGCGAATTGCGTGCGTCACGGATCATGCAGGACCGCCTGTTCGCCAACGAAAAGATCCGTTTCGCCTGGAACAGCACGGTCGAGGAAATCATGGGCGACCAACAACTCACCGGTGTCCGGTTGCGCAACCTCGAGTCCGGTGAGACCACCGAGCTCCCCGTCACCGGTCTGTTCGTGGCGATCGGGCACCAGCCCAACACCTCCCTGTTCGACGGCCAACTCGCCCTCGAGGACAACGGGTACCTCATCACCGGCCCCGGCAGCCACACCTCGGTCGAGGGCGTGTTCGCCTGCGGCGACGTGCAGGACCACACCTACCGTCAGGCCATCACCGCGGCCGGTTCGGGATGCATGGCCGCCATCGACGCCGAACGGTGGCTCGAGGGCCAGCACTGACCAACACCATGGGATCGCTCCGTCGGAAGCGCCCATCGTCGGGGTAGCGTGACGGTGGCGACCGAACCGGTCGGTCGCCGGGGCGACGCCCCCAATCGGAACGGCGGGTTGTCCCCCGTGCGTTCGACCATCCACGACCCGAGGACCAGACGATGGCTGAAAACCTGACCACCCTGACCACCGCAACCTTCACCGAGACCGTTGCGTCGTCGACCGTGCCCATGCTCGTGGACTTCTGGGCCGAGTGGTGTGGGCCGTGCAAGATGATCGCCCCGGTGCTCGAGGAGATCGCCGCCGAACATCCCGACGCCATCCATATCGCCAAACTGAACGTCGACGACCACCCCGACATCGCCCGTGAGTTCTCGGTCATGAGCATCCCGACGATGATCGTGTTCCGCGACGGCCAGGAAGTGAAGCGGCTCGTCGGCGCCAAGGGCAAGGGTCAGATGCTCCAGGATCTCGACGAGTTCCTCTGAGTCGACCGGCAGGCTCGGCCCGATACCGGGCCCTCGCCAACACGCCTAGTCTCGGTTGCCGTGAGTTCGCCATCCCCTGACGATCGACTGTGGGCGTCCCAGGACCTCCCCCTCCGAGACGGAGATCACGGTGAGGCGGTGCGGGACCTCCAGCGTCGTCTGGTCAGCCTCGGCCTGACCCCCGGGCTCGACGGCACGTTCTGTGAGCACACCGTGACCGCAGTGGCGGCGTTTCAGGCGTCACGCGGTTTGTTGGACAGTGGAATCTGCGATCAGGCCACCTGGAATGCCGTGATTGAGGCCGGTCACCGCCTCGGGGACCGGCTCCTGTACCTGTCGCGGCCAATGCTCCGGGGCGAGGATGTGACCGCCCTGCAGCGTCGCCTCGGCGGTCTGGGGTTCGACGCCGGCCGGGTTGACGGCATTTTCGGGCCCGACACCGACGCTGCATTACGGGAATTTCAGCGCAACGCCGGCCTCAGCGTGGACGGCGTGTGCGGTCCTACGACATTGATGGACCTCGAGAGGTTCGCCAACCGGATCAGCGAACCTGCCGCCGTGGCCGGTGTGCGCGAACGCGAGAAACTCCGCTCCGGCCCGCGGGGTCTCGATCAGCGCACGGTCGTCATTGCCCACGCCGGAGGCCTCGACGCCATTGCCCACGCCGCCGCCCGGGCGCTGTCGGACACCGGTGCTGAGACGGTGGTCCTCCAGCACCACGACCCCTCGGCACTCGCCGATCAGGCCAACACCCTCCGCTGCGACCTGCTCGTTGACCTCGAGGTGGGCGACCCACCGTGTTGGTGCGCGTTCTACCAGTCAGGTGACTTCGAATCCTCTGGCGGCCGGCGTCTCGCCGAGCTGTTGACGAGCGCCCTTGCCGACATCGGCCTGAACCCCGGTCCGAGCCGAGGTCTGCGCCTCACGTTGTTGCGCGAGACGCGCATGCCCGCCGTCGTCGTCCACCTCGGCCCGGTTGATCGGGTCGTCACCGACCCGACGTCAATCACCGAGGCCTGCACCCGGGCGGTTGCCGACTGGGCCAGGGAGCCGCTCGCACCCGAACACTGAGCGCGAACCCGGTTCTGGTCCGACGACGGCGACGTTGTATCGGCCGACTGGGTTTCCCCGCCCCTCGGGGTCGCCGTCGGGATCGGATCCATGACGGGTTCGTCTCGATCGCATCCGACGATGCAGGTCGACCACGTCCGCACCTGAGGTCGAGGGTTACCGGGAGAGACGTGAAGTTGAGGTTGACCACAGGTTCTTCCACAAGCTGTGGAGAAACCCGTCGTTGTGGGTTGACGAGTTCGCCACAAGGGACCCGGCGTGCCACAAACACCTAAATTTCAGGGGATTCCGTCTCTCTCCCGGACACCATGACCCGGTAGATGCGTTCGAGGTCGTCAAGGTTGGCGAACTGGACCGTGACCTTTCCACCCTTGCCGGTGAGTCCAACCCTCACGCGCGTGTCGAGGTACTCCGACAGCAGGTGCTCGAGTTCGAGCAGGGCCGCCGGCCGGTTCCCCGGGGCGGGGTCCCCTGCGGGACTGTCGGGGTCACCGGCATAGCGGGCCGCCACGAGGCGTCGAACGGCGTCCTCGGTCTCACGAACGGTGAGGCCCTCATCGACCACCCGGGTCGCAAGCATCTCCTGTTCCTCAACGCTCTCGAGCGCCAGGATGGCCCGGGCGTGACCGGCGGTGAGACGGCGTTCGGTGAGCAGTTGCTGCACCGATGGCGGCAGCGCCAGAAGTCGGAGGGTGTTGGCGACCGTTGACCGGCTGCGACCAACGGCGACGGAGACGTCCTCCTGGGTCAGCGAGAACTCCTCCATCAGCTGGCGGTATCCCGCTCCCTCCTCAAGAGGGTTCAGGTCCTCTCGAAGCAGGTTCTCGACCAGCGCTTCTTGTAGCGATCGGTGATCGTCCACCGTCCGCACCAGCGCCGGGATGACCTCCAGGCCAGCGATCTGTGAGGCCCTCCACCGGCGCTCCCCAGCGATCAATTCGAAGGATTCCGGCCCCACCTGACGTACCAAAATGGGTTGGAGAACGCCAATTTCCCCCACTGAGGCCGCAAGTGACGCGAGGGCTTCGTCGTCGAATTCGACCCGTGGCTGGTAGGGATTCGCCGTGATCTGGGCCACGGGAAGCTCCCTGAGTTCCGTGCCTTCAGGCGCCGTGACGGGTGCATCCGGCAACAGAGCGCTCAAACCCTTACCCAATCCGCTCCGGCGTACCATTGCTCACCTCCTTGGCGAGTTCCCGGTAGGCGACGGCCCCCCGGGCTGTGGGGTCAAACGTGGTGATGGGCTGGCCGTAGGACGGCGCCTCGGAGAGACGCACCGTTCGGGGGATCACGGTCTGGCACACCTTCTCCCCGAAATGGTTCCGAACCTCCTCAACGACCTGGCTTGCGAGCCTCGTGCGCCCATCAAACATGACGAGAACCACCGCACTGATCTCCAGGGTCGGATTCAGGTTCCGCTTCACCAGATCCACGTTGCCCAGCAGTTGCCCCAGGCCCTCAAGGGCGTAGTACTCGCACTGCAGGGGCACGAGCACCTCCGATGCCGCAGCAAAGGCGTTAATCGTCAGGAGGCCCAGAGAGGGCGGGCAGTCGATGATCACGAAGTCGTAGTCATCCCGGACCGCCGCCAGAGCGGTGCGCAGCCGGTGTTCCCGGCTGAATGCCGGCACCAACTCGATCTCGGCACCCGCAAGGTCGAGATTCGACGGGGCCACGAACAGTCCCTCGACCGAGGTTGGCTGGATGCACTCGGCCAGCGGAACGTCGTGCAACAAGACGTCGTAGACCGTGGCCGACAACTGCCGGATGTCGACCCCCAGGCCAGTTCCGGCGTTGCCCTGAGGGTCGAGGTCCACCACGAGTGTGCGAAAACCTTGCTCGGCGAGGCTGGCAGCCACGTTCACCGCCGTGGTGGTCTTGCCCACACCGCCCTTTTGGTTGGCGATGGCAATGATTCGGGGAAGGGTCCGTCCGGCGCCCACCTGATAGGAGGGGCTTTGCGGACCGTCCAGCCCGGATTCCGGGGGGGACGACTCAGCAGAATCGGCCCCCGAGGCCACATCCGGCCCGCCCTCAACTCCCTCACCGACTCCGGAATCGGCCTCTACTGGCCGGTCCTCGTCCCCCACACCTTGCGAATCCACCCGTCATCTCCCTTGCTCAGAACCCAGCCCTCGTGTTTCACGTGAAACACGACGACCGCCGGACCAGGCCCTGAGAGAGCCTCGTCATGGCCGGCGGCGCAGACTAGCGCGGAGCGATCCAGTGCGGCGAGGGGATACACGGTCGGCGGTGACTGTTTCACGTGAAACAGTTGTTGATGGCGGATCTCGACCCGGAACCTCAGGGGTCCTGGAGCTCAGAACAGCGGTCGTTTGGCGGGAAGGCCGATCCGGCGAGGGAACTCCTCTGGCGTCGACTGGCGGCTGCGACACACCATGACGCCATCCTGGACGCCGAGTGGTTCAACGCCCAGCCCGGAGAGTGCGACAGCCGGCCAACGCTCGCCCTCGCTTCCCGGGGGTTCACTGACCACCAACAGGCCCTCCTCGACCAGTAGTGGCGCGCCGCACTCGGCAACGACGGCTGGCTGACCGAAACTGCGAGCCGTGACGACCGCACAGGCATTCCTCAGCGACAGGTCTCTGCCCAGCGCTTCCGCCCGAACGGTACGGACCTCAACCCGATCCGCAAGGCCCAGTACTCCAACGGCCTCGGCGAGGACCACCGTCCGCCGTTCCATGGCGTCGACAAGAATCCACTCCGAGTCGGGGAGGACCACCGCCAGCACCAGGCCCGGCAGTCCGGCGCCCGAACCGAGATCGACCCCGATAGTGAGGCCGGTGGCGATGAACGCCTCCGACACCGGGTCAACGAAGCGCAAGGCGTGACGGATGTGGTCGGCCACGTCCCCAGGACCGGTAAAACCCAGTTTCCGGGCGCGACCCAGGACCTCGTTGAGGCCCGGATCGGACTCGACGACCTCCCGGTCCACCATCTTCATGGGCGGGAAAGTACCAGCAGGGGCGACGTCACGGACCCGCACAACCCTCGCCACACCAACCCGGGGTTGAGCAGGGTGGGTTCAGGGAACGTCTCAGTCGGGAAGAACCACGACGCGACGCCGGCGATCCTCGCCTTCGGAAGCCGTGCGAACACCTTCCACGTCAGTGAGGGCGTCGTGCACGACCTTGCGGTCGGGCGGGGACATCGGCTCGAGCATCTTGGGTGTCCCCGTGCTCTTGACGTCCTCGGCGACCTGAAGGGCGAACCGGGTCAGTGCCTCGGCCCGACGCTTGCGATATCCCGAGACATCGAGCCGGACCCGACCCTGGTGCGGACCAGCCAACTGGCGCTGGGCAACGGTCCTGGCGAGCTCCTGCACCGCCGCCAACGTCTGGCCCTTCGGACCGATCAGCAGCCCCAGATCCTCACCCTCGATGCGGATCTCGACGATCTCGTCGTCGACTTTCTCGCTGGAGACCTCACCACTGAGCCCGAAGGCCTCAACGAGGCCGTCGAGGAACTCCTCCATGACCTCTACCTGCTGCTCAAGTGTGACTTCTTCCACTTTCTCACCGTCCTTGTCCACTGCCGGTCGCTCGTCAACCGATCCATTCCGACGCCGTGACGATCCGCCCCGTGCCCCCCGGCCACGACTGGGGGGCGAAGCGTCGCCCTTTGTTACATCTGAGCCACCGACGTCACCATTTGCCTCTGGGGTGGCCTCCACGCCAGATTCGCTGGTTGCCCCGGAGCCTGCCCCAGATCGGCTGCGTTGTCCACGCCCGCCGCCATCTCCACGTCGGGTCCGGCGCCGCTCGACCTTGGCGCGGGGTTGGGTGGGACGAACGCGGGCACGAACACGGGCCTCCCGTCGGACCATGCCGAACAGGCCGGCCTTGGGTTCCTCGACGACCTCGAACTCGGCGTCCTGATCATCGACACCGAGTTCATCAAGGGCACGCTCTTTGGCTTCTTCGACCGTACGACCGGTTGTTTCAACCCATTCCACGCGTCATGACCTCTTCTTCTTGCGCCCACGAGGCTGAACGGACGGGGCGGGCGGTGCCCCTCGAGATGGTCGCCGAGCCTTGTTCCCTGAGGCTTTCTTCCCAGAGGGCTTGGTGCCCCCTGACGTCCTCGAGGGTCCACCGGTCCGGGCCTTGGGTGGTCGACCACCTGCGCCTTCAGCACCTGTTGAACCATTTGTTTCCTTGTCACCCTTGGGTGACCGGCCGCGATTGCGGCTTTTCTGCTTCCCACCGTCACTCGCGGCACTCTCAGTGGTTTCCTCTGCGGTGGTCAGCACAGCTGCCGCCTTCCCACCGGATTCCCTGGCCCGCTTGGTGTCGATGTCCTCGCCGCGCTGGATGCCGTAGATCTTCCTCGTGATGAACCACTGCTGGCCCACCCGATACATGTTCGACACCGCGAAGTAGATGATGAGACCGCCAGGGAGCGTGAAGCTGAAGATCGGCAACATGATCGGGAGGATCTTCATGATCATCTGCTGCTGACTGTTGACCTGCCCCTTGGGGACCCGGCCCTGGATCTGACGCTGCTGCACGAACCCGGTCACGGCGACGACGAGGATGAGCAGGGCGTAGGGAATGAACGCCACCACCGACTCGCCAAGGACCTTCTGCGGGGAAGCGGCGAGGTCGATACCAAAAGCCCGCATCTCGTTGGTCTGGGACAACGATCGGTACATGTCCGTGTCGGGACTCAGGTACGCCGGGTCGAAGTTCCGAAGCCATTCGGGGGGTTTGGAGGGGGAGCCCGTGTCGAATCCGCCTGACACCCAACCCGGGAAGTAGCCGACTTCGCTGATCCGACGGGTCAGGCCCCGCAGGACGGTGTACAACACGATGAAGACCGGCGCCTGCACCAACAAGGGAAGACAACCACCGACGGGGTTGATCTGGTTCTCCCGGTAAACCGCCATCAACTCCTCGTTGAGTTTCTGGCGGTCGTCCTTGTACTGCGCCTGAATCTTGCGGATCTCGGGTTGCAGTTGCTGCATCATCATCATCGACCGGGTGCCCTTGAGGGTCAACGGAGTGACGATGACCATGACGACGAGGGTCAACAAGACAATGCTGATCCCATAGTTCGGGATCACCGAGTAGAAAAAGGCCATCAGGGCGGCCATGGCGTCAAATAGCCACTGCATCAGTGCTTCCCTCCCGGGCTGTGGTGGTGGCAGTCCTCACCGTCGTGGGTTGCGACACCGGCTCTAGGGGGAACCGGGTCCCAGCCGGACCCTCCCCATGGATGACACCGACCGATTCTGCGGATCGCCAACCACGACCCACGGAAGAAACCGCGCTGTTCAAGGGCGTCGAGGGCGTAACTCGAGCACGTCGGAACGTACCGACACGGGGACGGCCGGCCGGCGAACAGCGCCTGGTACAGCTTCACCATCCGATGAACCGCCCGGGCCCCAAGTGACATCGGTGGTTGTCCGGTCATCTCGAGCGGGCGCACGTCGGCGGCGGGAGTTGGTCCTTCAGGCATGGGTCGCCCCTTGAGCGCCAAGCACTCCGAGCGCCCCGTCAAGGGCCTCGCCGAGTTGCATCGCTGACCACTCGCCAGCTGGCGGACGGGCCACGACGAGCCAGGCGCCAGACGCCAGGCTGCCGTTGGCGACCCGGTCCCCGAGTAGGGCTCGTAGGCGGCGGCGGACCCGATTGCGCATGACGGCTGGCCCCACCGCCCGCGGGATAGCAAAGGCCACTCGAGGTGGTTCTGCCGGCTGATCAAAGCCCGATATCCCTTTGTTTTCAACGTTTTCAGCCAGGTACACGAGCGTGAGCGGCCCAGAGGAGGCGCGGCGACCACGTCGAGCCAAGGCGGCGAACGTCGCCCGATCGCGGATGTGCCAGATCAGGCCGATAGTTGGGCACGGCCGCGCTGGCGCCGGGCACGGAGAATGCGGCGGCCGGCCTTGGTCGACATGCGGTGACGGAACCCGTGACGACGGGCCCGGCGGCGGGTGTTCGGTTGGTAGGTCCTCTTCACGAATTGCCTCCTCGTGCAGTGTGCGAGCACGCTGCTGAATCCTTCGGCCGCCAGCCAGCAGGAATCTGGCGCCAGACGAGGCCTCTCCGACGGGAGCCAAGCTCCGATCGCAGAGGCGCCCGCGAACCGACTCACGCTAGATGTTGACCGTCCGTCACGGCAACCTGACCGCCGGATCCGGTCGATCCGCGGCGTCACCGTCACCCGTTGAGACGTCCCTGTGCATAAGTCGCGAGCCGGTGCTACGGTCCGCCACCCGGCCCAGAACCAACCGTTGGTGCACCGGACCCACCAGGGTCGTTCGCAACCGACACGTCTTGAGCCGGCTCCGCCAGTCCGGGCGTGCCACAGCACGCTGTCACAGGCCTGACGGTTATCCACAGTTGTGGAGGGTTCTGTGGACCCTCCCCGGGCGGGAAGGCGTTGCTGCAGGTGGAAGAGGCGGAACTCCTGTGGAAAGCATGCACCGAAACGTTGAGGGACCGGGTCACCGACCCGGTGTGGTTGACCTCATTCAATGCTGTGGTCCCGATTGAACTGACGGACAGTCGATTCGTCATTGCGGTGCCGAGCGCGGTGTTCCGCGACCGGATCGACAGCCGGTACCGCGACCTGTTGATCCAGGCGCTCGCCGACGCCGGTGTGGACGACATTGACGTGGTCATCGAGGTGCAGGCTCGAGCGGAACCGGGCACCGACACCCTGGCCGATGAAACTGACCGCGATCCTCGTGACGACACCTCACCGCCGTCACCGGGCTCCGGTGATGGTGCGACCCGGGTTACCACCTCGCCGTCGGGTCGAGGGGAAACCTCCCTTGGGGCGAAGGAGCCCGGGACCGACATCAACCCCCGCTACACCTTCGATGATTTCGTCACCGGGACCTCAAACCGTTTCGCCCACGCTGCGGCTCTGGCTGTTGCTGAAACGCCGGCCCGTTCCTACAACCCACTCTTCATCTACGGCGAGGCCGGTCTCGGCAAGACCCACCTGCTCCAGGCCATTGCCCACTACGTGCGCGAGCACTACCGCTCGTTCGTCGCCCGCTACGTGACCACTGAGTCGTTCCTGAACGAGTACGTGGAGACCATCCGAACTGGCGATTGGACGAACTTCAAGAGCCGCTACCGCGACGTTGACGTACTTCTCCTCGACGACATCCAGTTCATCGAGGGCAAGGAGGGCCTCCAGGAGGAGTTCTTCCACACGTTCAACCACCTCCATCAGGCCAACAAACAGATCGTTCTCTCCTCGGACAGGCCGCCCGATGCCCTCTCCACCCTCGATGACCGCCTGCGAAGCCGGTTCAAGTGGGGACTGACCACGGAAATCAACCCGCCTGACGTAGAGACCCGCCTCGCGATTCTCCGGAAGAAATCCGAGAGCGAACGGCAATCTGTCGCACCTCCCGATGAGGTTCTCGACTTCATCGCCACGAACATCACCAACAACATCCGCGAACTCGAGGGTGCCCTCATCCGGGTGACCGCCTACGCGAGCCTCACCAATGAACCACTCACTGTGGAACTTGCCGGTCGGGTGCTTGACGACGTCATCTTCGAACGTGGTCCCCGGCCCATCACTCCTGAAGTGATTCTCAACGCCACATCTGAACTCTTCGGGTTTCCCGTTGAGGAGATCCGCGGCAAGAGCCGTCGCCGTCCGTTGGTGACCGCACGGCAGACCTCGATGTACGTGTTCCGACAACTGACCGAACTCAGCTACCCAGCCATCGCCCGCGAGTTCGGTGGTCGGGATCACACCACGGTCATCCACGCAGTCGACAAGATCGAGGCGTTGATGAAGGAACGCCGTCAGGTGTTTGACCAGGTCACGGAATTGACCCGGATGATTCGGAACGATCAGTGATCACCGCCTGTGGAGAACCCACCCGCGATCATGGGGACCACGGGCGTTCCGCGGTTGATAACCAGGCGGTCGTCCACCGCGTGACCCCCGGCGGTCCGACATGATGTGGATGACGGTGGATAACGATGGGACAACAATTCGTGGCCTGACCTGCACCAACACCTGGTCATCCACAATCCACAGCTCTTATTACCCCTACTACTCTTCAATCCAACCTGAGGAGAAAGTGAGCGCGCGGTGAAGTTCCGATGCGAACGTGACGTCCTAGCGGAAGCACTGACGAGCGCCAGTCGTGGCGTCAACAACCGTCCGTCCTTGCCAGTACTGAGCGGACTCTTGTTGGACCTCCACGGCGGGAAGCTCCGTGTTACAGGCAGTGACCTCGATCTCACGATCAGTGTGGCGATCCCCGTTGACACCGAACGTGAGGGTGTCACGGTGGCGAACGCCAAACTCATCACCGACATCGTGCGATCACTTGACCCAGGCGCGGTGATGTTCTCCGTCGACGATGACGAGGCATCGGTGACAGCTGGGCGGTCGGCATTCTCGGTGCGAACCATCGCTGCCACCGAGTTCCCGAACCTTCCAGAACCCTCAGGTTCCTCCGTCGCCGTCGACGCCCAGGCCTTCGCCGCGGCGGCACGACAGGTCGTCTCTGCAGCCAGTCGGGACCAGGACCGCCCGATTCTCGGCGGTGTGCAGATGGAGACCGAGGGCGAAGGATTGCGGCTGGTCGCGACGGACTCGTACCGGCTTGCGGTGCGCGACCTGCCCGGGGTCGTAATCCTCGACGACTCGCAGTCGGTGTTGGTTCCGGCGGAAGCGCTTCGCAACCTGGTCCAACTCATCAACGACGAAGACGAGTTGCGTCTGCGGATTGGTGAGCGCGATCTGACCTTCGAACTGGGTGAGGCCCGGATCATGACGCGACGCATCGAGGGCCAGTTCCCCAACTACCGCACGCTCATCCCCAAGGATCACCCCAACAAGCTGACCGTCGAGCGAGGACCATTCGTCGAGGCGGTCAAGCGAGTGAAGTCCGTCGTGCGTGACAGCGCGACTCCGATCCGGCTCGTGATGAAGGCTGACGGACTCGAGTTGTCGGTGACGACCCAGGACTACGGCGCAGGCTTCGAGCAGCTCGACGCCAAGTACGAGGGCACGGAACTGGCGGTGGCCTTCAACCCGCAGTTCCTTATCGACGGAGCCGAAGCTGCTGGCGGCGAGGAAATCACCATCGAAACCGTGGACAACCTCAAGCCTGCGCTGCTCGTGTCGTCGGAAAGCCCCGATTACCGCTACGTCCTCATGCCGGTGCGGTTCCCCTAAAGGTGCACCTACAGCACATCTGGTTGCAGGATTTCCGTTGCTACCAGGAGGCGGAACTCACACTGGCCGACGACCTCACGGCGATCGTCGGAGACAACGGTCAGGGTAAGTCCAGTCTGCTTGAGGCGGTGAGCTACCTCGCGACACTGCGGTCTTTTCGGGGTGTTCCCACCGAGGCTCTGGTGCGACAGGGCGCGACCGCTTCGATAGTTCGCGCCGAGGGCGAACGCGACCACCGGACGTTGTTGATCGAGGCGGAGATCTCGTCGAACGGTCGGAACCGCGTCCAGGTGAACCGGCAACGCCTCCAGCGAACGAGGGACCTTCTCGGGTTCCTCCGGGTAAGCGTGTTCGCACCTGATGACCTCGAGTTGGTCAAGGCCGGTCCGGGGATCCGTCGCACCTACCTCGACGACACACTCGTTGCACTCAACCCATCAATGCACCAGTCGTTGAGCGACCTTGAGCGCGTTCTCCGACAGCGAAACACCTTGCTCCGCCAGGCGCGTGGTCGCCTGACGACCGAGATTGAGACCACCCTCGATGTGTGGGACACCCAACTTGCCCAACTGGGGGACACCATCGCAACCGAACGGGTGGGCCTCGTCGACCAACTCGCGCCCCTCCTCAATTCGGCCTATGCGTCCGTCGCGGGAAAGCCGGTGCAGATCGGGGTCATCTACGAGCCAACCTGGCTGGTGGAGGGTCTGGCCGAGGCACTGGCTCGTGTCCGGGTTGAAGATCTTCGCCGCCAGGTCACCACGATGGGCCCTCATCGAGATGACGTGTGGTTCACGGTGGCGGGGTTGCCCGCCCGCACCCATGCCTCCCAGGGCGAACAGCGATCGCTCGCCCTCGCCTTGCGACTGGCGGCACACGATCTGGTTTCAACGGTCACGGGAAGCAGTCCGGTGCTCCTTCTCGACGACGTGTTCTCCGAGTTGGA
Organism: Bifidobacterium breve; assembly: GCA_945860545.1. GTDB lineage: Bacteria > Actinomycetota > Acidimicrobiia > Acidimicrobiales > Acidimicrobilacustridaceae > M30B73. The sequence goes on from CAMAQM010000007.1 coordinate 66,436, forward strand.
CCCCCAGCGCTCGGATGCCCTCGTTGCGTCGCTGCCGCCAGGCCAAACCCTGCTGACGACCGCTGGGGCGTTGCCCTCCGGTGTCACCCCGGACCAGACCCTCCGGGTCGTCAATGGTGAACTCTTTGCGGTTTGAACACCTACTGGCACAATGGAGACGTGCCATGGGAACCGCTTCCGGGATCAGGCCAGGATCCCGTCGACCTCGGTGCAGGCCTGACCCGGGTGCTGCGATCCCTTGATGCACCCGCACCGACCACGCTGGGCACGCTTTTTGAGGAGTGGACCGAAATCGTGGGGGACCGCATGGCGGCCCATGTCCGACCGGTCCGGTTGCGTGGCACGACCCTGTTGCTGTCGGTCAATGAGCCGGGCTGGGCCGCGCAGGTCCGGTGGATGGCATCCGAACTCCTGGAGCGTCTTGACGCCGGTCTGGGCCCGGGAGTGGTCACCGAGGTCGAAGTCCGCGTCGACGCCGGCTCACAGCGCCCCTGAGGGGCACTGATTCCCTCTCAGCCCGCCCCGTGACCCCCCTGCCACGAAGGGTGTAGGTCAGCCTCTTCGTCACTTCTGGCTGGTAGAATTTCGTTGTTGTGTTTCGGCCCAACGTTCGGTCAAGCACGGCTCTCCGGGTTCGTCTCTTTGAAGTCCCGGACCCTTTCACCCCCATACGATTTGAGGCAACGCGACGTGGCATCAACCACCGAGTCCACTTACGACGCAAGCTCCATCACCGCCCTCGAGGGCCTCGAGCATGTGCGCAAGCGACCGGGCATGTACATCGGATCGACGGGCATTGGTGGCCTTCACCACCTGGTCTACGAGGTCGTCGACAATGCCGTGGACGAGGCCATGGCAGGCCACTGCTCGAAGATCGTGGTCACGTTGCTCCCTGACGGGGGCTGTGAAGTCTGTGACGACGGCCGAGGTATCCCCGTCGATCCGATGACCGACCCCAAGCTCAAGGGCATGCCCGCCGTACAGGCGGTACTGAGCCAACTCAACACGGGCGGCAAGTTCGGGGGTGACGGGTACAAGGTTTCCGGTGGCCTCCATGGTGTGGGCGTGTCAGTGGTGAATGCTGTTTCGGTCCGCATGGAGTGCGACGTGGATCGCGAGGGTGAGCGCCACAGCTTGTCTTTCAAGAACGGCGGAAAGCTCGACCAGAAGCTCAAGGTCTCCGGGAAGGCCCCCCGAGGGCGAACCGGAACCACGATCCGGTTCTGGCCGGACCCGACCATTTTCGAGGTCACCGAGTTCCGGGCCCAGACGCTGGTCGAGCGCTTCCAGATGATGGCCTTTCTCAACAAGGGACTCGAGATCGAGTTCCGTGACCAGCGTCCCGGTCACGACCAGACCCCCGTGGTGTTCCGTTACGCCGGGGGCATCATCGATTTCGTCAAACACCTCAACGCCAGTCGTGAGGCACTGTTCCGTCAGGTCATCCACTTTGAGCAGTCCGACGAGGAACAGGAGATCGAGGTCGCCCTTCAGTGGAACACGGGCTACAACGCCGACGGCATCCACTCGTTTGCCAATGGCATCAACACCATTGAAGGCGGCATGCACGTCGAGGGTTTCAAGAAGGCTCTCACCAACGTCGTGAACCGGTACGCCCGGGCTGGCAAGTTGATCAAGGACAACGACGAGAACCTCACCGGTGACGACATCCGCGAGGGTCTGACCTGCGTGATCAGCGGCCGACTCCGTGACCCGCAATTCGAGGGGCAGACCAAGGGCAAATTGGGCAACGTCTCGATGCGATCACTTGCTGAGAAGGCGACCAACGAGAAGTTGGCGGAATGGTTCGAAGAGCACCCCACCGAGGCCCGCAAGGTTGTCGCCAAGGCGGTGCAGGCATCACGGGCGCGGATGGCTGCCCGCAAAGCCAGAGAGGCGACCCGGCGAAAGTCGGCGCTTGAAGGCGCCGGCATGCCGGACAAACTCAAGGACTGTCAGTCCTCGGATCCTGCTGAGAGCGAACTGTTCATCGTCGAGGGTGACTCTGCTGGTGGTTCAGCCATTCAGGCCCGTGACCCGCGCACCCAGGCCATCCTTCCCATCCGCGGGAAGATCCTCAACGTCGAGAAAGCCCGCATCGACCAGATGCTCAAGAACACCGAGATCCAGACCCTGATCACTGCCATCGGTGCTGGTGTCGGGGCAGAGTTCGACGGCGAGAAAGCCCGCTATCACAAGGTCATCATCATGTGTGACGCCGACGTGGACGGGTCCCACATCCGCATCCTCCTCCTGACCTTCTTCTTCCGTCAGATGCGGGATCTCGTTGACGCCGAACGGGTCTACATCGCCCAGCCACCGCTGTACTCAACGGTGGTCGGCAAGGAGAAGGTGTATCTCAAGGACGACAGCGCCCTGGCCACGTTCCTTGAGGAGCACCCTGACCACAAGCGCGAGTTCCAGCGCCTGAAGGGTCTCGGGGAGATGGACTGGGAGGAACTTGGCGAGACCACCATGGACGCTGACCGACGCACGCTCCTGCGGGTCACCACCGAGCAGGCGGCGATCGCCGACGAGGTCTTCTCCACCCTGATGGGTGAGAACGTCGAGGCTCGCAAGCACTTCATCCAGACCAATGCCCGCGATGTCCGTTTCCTGGACATCTGAGCGACGACACGGACCTGACGGGACACCCAATGAGCGACGATCCAACTGAAGAAACCGCAGCGTCGACTGCAGCCACCGATGACGGGGACACTGAGCGCCTCGCCATTGAGCCCATCGAGATCCAGGTCGAGATGGAACGGTCGTTCCTCGACTACGCCATGTCGGTCATCACGTCGCGCGCCTTGCCCGACGCTCGTGACGGACTCAAGCCAGTCCACCGGCGAATCCTCTGGGGCATGTACTCAAGTGGGGCCCGCCCCGACCGTCCGACGGTGAAGTGCGCCCGCGTCGTCGGAGACGTCATGGGCAAGTACCACCCTCATGGTGACTCTGCGATTTACGACGCCCTGGTCCGACTTGGTCAGAGCTTCTCGCTGCGACACCCGCTCGTGCAGCCGAAGGGCAACTTCGGCTCACTTGACGAGCCGCCGGCGGCAGCCCGGTACACGGAGTGCCGTTTGGCGCCTGTCGCCATGCGGATGCTCGACGGCATCAACGAGGACACCGTCAACTTCACCCGGAACTACGACGGTCAGGACACCGAACCTGAGGTGTTGCCGGCCAGGTTCCCGAACTTGTTGGTGAATGGAAGTCAGGGCATCGCCGTCGGCATGGCGACGAACATCCCGCCACACAACATGGGTGAGGTCATCGACGCCGTTCGCCACCTGTTGGACAACCCGGACGCCACCAACGACGACCTCATGGCGTTCGTCAAGGGTCCGGACTTCCCGACAGGCGCGCAGATCATGGGTCGCCAAGGGATTCTTGACGCCTACCGGACAGGCAAGGGGTCGATCCGGATGCGAGGCCGGGCCGAGATCGTTGAAGGGCCGCGTTCGGACCACATTGTCATCACCGAGTTGCCCTACCAGGTCAGCCCCAACGCCGTGCTCACCAAGATCCGAGACCTTGTCGAAAACAAGGAACTCGACGGCATCGCCGACCTCCGCGACGAGTCAGCCAAGGGAAAGACGCGACTCGTGGTCAAGCTCAAGCGTGACGCTCCAGCGCTCGTCGTGCTCAACAACCTCTACAAGCGCACACCGCTGCAGACCAACTTCGCGGTGAACTGCGTGGCGCTCGTCGACGGCGTTCCTCGTCTGCTCGACCTGCGTGGTGCGCTCGTCGCCTACACCACCCACCAGGCCGAGGTGATTCGCCGCCGCTCGGAGTTCCGGCTCGAAAAGAGCCGGGCCCGCGCCCACATTGTCGAGGGTCTCATTCGAGCCCTCGACCTCATCGACGAGATCATCGCCACCATCCGAGCGTCCGATGACACGGCGTCGGCCCGTGAGGCACTCATGGCCGAACCGTTCTCGTTCAGTGAGGTGCAGGCCCAGTACATCCTCGACATGGCCCTCAAGAGCCTCACCCGTCTGGGGCGCAGCCAACTGGAGGAGGAACTCGCCGAACTGCAGGCCACGATTGCTGAACTGGAAGCAATCCTCGCCGACGAGAGCCGACTCCGGGCGGTGATCTCCACCGAGCTGGCCGAGGTTCGTGAGGAGTTCGCCAACCCGCGCCGCACCGAGATCGGTTTCGAGGTGGGGGACCTGGATCTTGAGGACCTCATCGACGACGAGGATCTGGTCGTCACCATGTCGGCCAAGGGATACGTCAAGACGGTGTCGGCGGACGCATTCCGTGCCCAGGGCCGGGGTGGTCGAGGTGTGGCTGGAGCGAAACTGCGCGACGAGGATTACGTCACGCACATCGTCCACACGACGGCACACGCCTACCTGTTGTTCTTCTCCAGCCGCGGACGCGTCTACCGGCTCAAGGCGCACGAGATCCCGATGAAGGAACGCACGGCGCGAGGCACCGCCATCGTGAACCTGTTGCCGTTGCAGCCCGGGGAGAAGATCCAGTCGATCATTGACACCCGGGACTACGAGACCAATCAGTACCTGTTCTTCGCAACGGCGAACGGTCAGGTCAAAAAGACCAAGTTCCGTGAATATGACTCCTCGTTGCGGGCCGGCATCATCGCCGTCAACCTTCGTCAGGGGGACGAACTGGTCAGGGTGATCCCGGTCAACGACGGGGATCACATCTTCATGGTGTCCCACAACGGCATGGCCATCCGGTTCAGCGGCGACGACGTGCGTTCCATGGGACGCAACGCGGCGGGTGTGCGTGGCATGAAGTTGCGTGAGGGCGATCGTGTCGTGTCGTGTGACGTCGGACGTGATGACTCCGCCATCCTGGTCGTCACCGACGCCGGGTACGGCAAGCGCACCCAGCTCGACAAGTTCAACCCCCAGGGGCGCGGCGGTCAGGGTGTGCGAGGCATCAAGATCACGGCCCGCAAGGGTCACGTGGTGGCGGCGTTCATGGTCGGCCTTGAGGACGAGATACTCGTCATCGCCACCGGAGGGGTGGTCATTCGAACCCAGGCACGGGAGATCTCCTCACAGGGTCGCGACGCGACCGGTGTGCGGGTGATGAACCTCACCGAGGGCCAGTCGGTCGCTGCGGTGGCTCCTGTGCTCGCTAGCGACGACTGAGCGGGATCGTGCGGGGGTCACCCCGTTCACGGCGGGGGTCACCTGACCTTGGTCAGGGAGGCTTCGTCGTGGTCGCTGTCGTGGCGGCCACCGTGGTCGTCTCGGCGCTGGTGGTCCAGGCCGGTGGGGTCGCGACCGAGCGGGCCTTGGCCCGATCAGCCGCCGATGCGGCCGCCTTGGCACTGGCGGTTCAGGGTCCGGCCCAAGCCAGCGAATCGGCCCGCCGTAACGGTGCTGAGATCGTTGCCTTGGCGGTGGTCGACGGTCGGGCACAGGTAACCGTCAGGGTGGGTCGGGCCGAGGCCACAGCCGTCGCGGACCGTTCACGGTGACCTCCCCACCTACACTGGCAGCCGTGGCAACCTCCAACGCCAGGTCTTCTGCCCGAGCGGAGACGACCCAGTGGACCTTGGGCTGGGTGTCACCTCGGTCCGTCGCCCGTGTTGCTGCCCTGTTGTGGGCGTGTTTGTGGGTCGTGGTCGTCATCGCCGGACTGGTGTTGTGGCAGGTCGGGCAGGCCACCGGCCTCATCTCCAACGCCGAGTCGTTCTGGGCGCAGGCCACCGGTCAGTCTTCGGCCTCATTCAACGGGGTGGCCCTCCTGGTGGCCGTCGTACTCGGTGGCCTCGTTGTGGTCGCCGTGGCCACCGTGTTGAGCACGCTGGGAGCGATGCTGTTCAACGCCGTGTGTGATCTGACCGGTGGTGTCCGCGTGTCGGGAACCCCTGTTGCGTCGCGTCGCGGACCGCGACTGGCCCCCGAATCTGGGCAGATCAACCCGCCGCCACCCCGACCGGCCCCATCTGAAGTGGCTCGGCCGACCACCAACGGGTAGCGTTTACGACTCGGTCGGGGCTATAGCTCAGTCGGTTAGAGCGCACCCCTGATAAGGGTGAGGTCGCTGGTTCGATTCCAGCTAGCCCCACAATGCCGCCCGCACCGACTGGTACGGGTTTCGATCGGGAGGCCTCGTGTTGAGATTGCTCCGCGGTGCGCTGGTTGCGCTCGGTGTTGCCGGTCTTGTCGCTGGTGTGCTCCGGCTGCGCAACCCCGGAACGCCACCGGTTTCGGGTGGTGGCTGGCGGGAACTCTCGGGCCCGGAGATGACCTGAGTGGGATCGTCGTCGTCGATACGGGCGGTGGTGGTGGGTGTTGGCGCCACCGGCGCACGAGTCGCCCGCCAACTGGCCTCCTCGCCGACGGTGGTCGATGTCGTGGTGCGCGACCCTGAGGTCGCCCGGGTCGCCGCCGTGGTCGAATCCATGGCCCCCCAGGTTCGCAGCGACGGCGCCGACCCGACCGACCTCGTGGACGCCGACGTCGTCGTTCTGGCCGGCCCGGTTGGCACCCACGCCTCCCAGGCCGCCGCCTGGGTCGCGGCCGGGATCCCCGTTGTTTCCACCACTGATGACCTCGGCGAGGTCGACGAGTTGCTCGCCCTTGATCCCGTGGCCCGATCCAACGGTGTCGGGTTGGCCGTCGGCGCTGGGTTCGCCCCCGGTCTGTCCGATGTCCTGGCGGTCCACGCCGCGTCACGTCTCGATCAGGTCGAGGAGATCCATGTGGCGCGAAGTGGGGCAGGCGGCCCAGCGTGTGCACGTCATCTGCTCGCCGCCCTCGGCGCCCATGCGCTCGACTGGCGCGACGGGCAATGGGTGCGACGACCGGGTGGGTCGGGTCGCGAACTGGTGTGGTTCCCCGATCCCATTGGTGCCAGCGACTGCTACCGGGCCGAGATGCCCGACGCCCGCCTGTTGGTGCCGGCCTTCAGCGGAGTTCGTCGGGTCACGACCCGGGTGGCGGCCCGTCGGTCCCAACTCGTCACGGCGCGACTGCCGGGGTTGCACCGGCCCCCCGAAGACGGCGCACCGGGAGCGATCCGGGTGGAGGTGCGCGGCGTCGTCGGTGGTTCGTCAGCCACGGTGGTGATGGGCGCCATGGATCGGCCCGCAGTGGCCGCAGGAGCTGTCGCTGCGGTGAGTGCCTTGGCGTTGGCTTCGGGGGAGTCACGCCGCAGCGGCGCCGGCGGGTTGGCCGAACTCCTCGACCCGCTTGCGGTGCTCACCGATCTGGCGCGTCGTGGGGTGCGATGCGCCGTGTTCGACCCTTCCGGGGTCGGTCCCGGCTAGTAGCGGGCGGCCGCCTGGTAGCGGTCGAGCACCGTGGTGTCACCGAAGGTCTCGAGCCGGTCGGTGCCGACTCGACCCCACGCCCACAACAGCAGATCTGACGCGCTGGCTCGCGCCGCAACGTCGCCTTTGGCGTGAATGCGTTCGGTGACGGTGCCGTCGGGGCCGATGTGGATCAGCCATTCCCCGGCGTCCGCCGTTCCCGGTGTCGCGTCGCTGGGCGTGTCGGTGCAGTGCAGGTGGATGGTGGCCGCCGGGCCGAACCGTTCGAGGTCGAGGCGTTGGGCGGCGAACACGGTGAGGGTCTCGTCGATGGCGTCGGTGGCCAACCAACGGGGGATCGGCGGTGCGGTGCCGGTCGCCGCCGCAGCGTCCCAGGCGTGCAGCACCGTCTCGTGTGTCGTCCGTCGTTGCCACCACGAGGCGGGTTGCGCCCATCCCGGGGCGCGGACCGCTCCGTTCGGTCCGACCCGCGCAAACGCCTCGAGGAGGTGGTTCGCCCCGTCGATGAGCCACGCGGCGACGTCCGTCCCCGCCGCCGGTCGGGCAACGGCGGGAACGGGTCGATCGTCGGGAGTGTCGAGCGCCACCGCCACCCACCGGTGGATGCGGCCCACGTGGATGGCGAGACGTTCCACCGTCCACCCCGGACAGGTAGGGACGGGCAGGTCGGCGTGGCGGGGGACGAGGGTGGCGATGCGCGACGACGCGTCCATCAGTGCACCAGCGGTGTCTGCGTTGGCGGTCACGGTTTGTTCGATCGGTGACGGAGGTAGAGGACGATCACTCCGCCGACGACCACCACGAACACGACGCCGAGCACGATCAGACCGGCAGTTCCCCCGGCGCGGGCGCCGGTGGTGTCACCGTCGGCGCCGGGGGACGTCGAGGGGAGTTGCGCCCCGGCGCTCACCGTCATGATCGAGGTCACGATGAGGGCGATGACCATCGCGGTCACGCCCATCCATGCCGTGGTGCAGGCACGCTGGGCGTTCGGTGATGCCTGGTCAAGGTCGGTACTCATGGTCACCTCAGTTGTTGATCGGGACGTTGAACGTGGTTCGGCGTTGCTCGAAGGTGCCGATGCGGCTCACGACCTCGATCCGCCACAGTCCGGCCACGGCGAGATTTTCGGTGCGCAAGAGGTAGTGACCGGGTCCGATGGCGGCGCCACCGATGATGATCGGACCGATACCTGCCGCGTCGAGGGTCATTTCGACGGTGACGGACTCGACCCGGTCGGTGAGCAGCCCGGCGTCGTCAATGTAGAGGACATGTACCTCGTTGAGGCCCGGAGCACCCGGGGTCACGTACAGGTTGACATCGACCCCGTCGGTGACCGGCACGGTCTGGTTGAACGGTTGCGGCCCGGCTGCGGCGTTGCTGGGAGGCGCGGTTTCGACGAGTACCGAGGTGATCAGGATCGCCGCCACGAGCAGGATCACCTCGACCCGGACGGTCTTGCGGAGTTTCGTCACGGTGTCGTCGGTCTCGTCGCCACCAAGTCGGGGGACGAGTTTGCGTCGGTTCCAGCCGGCGATGACGAGGGTGGCGACGACCACCACGAGTTTCGCCACGAGAATGCGCCCGTAGTCGGAGTCGAACAGGGCGGAGAACTCCCCGACCGTCCACCAGGCCTGAATCACACCGGTCACCCACAGCAACGCCACCGAGACCGCAGCGACGGTTGAGAACCGGGTCACGACCTCGACACCCGCCTGTGCGGGCGAGCCCGGGGTGGTCGCGTCGGAGTGGGCCGGTGGGCCCAGCACCAGCGCGGTGCCGACAAGACCACCGAGCCACACGGCGCCGACCAACAGGTGCACCACGTCGGCGAGGCCGAACACCAGCATCGGCTCGCTCGACGCCGTGTGACCCGTCAGGGCGAACGATCCGGCGGTCACCAGGGTCCCGTAGACCACCAGCGCCTGGCGGACGGGTCCGGGGCGGAGTCCGACACTGACGTAGGTGATGGCGAGGCCGACGAGGACACCGGCCAGCCACCAACCCGTGTTGGCCTGCCGGAGGACCTCGCCGAGCACTCCGGACTCGAACACCGTGGCCGGACTTCCTCCGGTGCCCTCGCCTGCCCGGGTGGCCACGTGCCCGAACGCTCCGATGGCCCCGATGATCACCGCGGCGCGGGCGATGGTGACGTGCCGGCGAACGTCGAGGTTGCGTCCGGCAACGAACAGGATGAACAGGGCGAGACCGAGAGCGGTGAGCACACCGGTGTAGAGCAGGACGCCCGACACCACGCCGACCACGGCGGTCACCGGGTTGCGGTCCGCCTCAAGGCCCTCCACTGCAGCCCGGTCGGCCTGCTCACCGACGGCGAACACGGTGGCACCGGTGACGATGTGACCGTCGGCCGACACGACCCGGTAGCCGGCGAGGTACGTGCCGTCAGGGAGGTCGGGTCGCAGATTGACGCGCACCTGGTTGGGCGCCGGTCGGGTGGTGACCCCCTCGTCGACCCGGTCCCCGTTGCTGTTGAGCACCGTGATGCCACCGAGGCCGACGGTGACCTCCTCGTTGAATGCGAACGTGACATCCGCCGGGGACGTTTCGAGACGTTCACCGTCAGCGGGGGTGGACGACACGAAGGCGGCGTGGGCGCCTGCGTGTGGGGCGGGAACAAGGGTGATCAGGGCGAAGGCGAGCACGACCAAGGTGGCGGCTCGTCTGGCGTGTCTGCGCCGGTGTGGGCGTCGCGCCGGTGTCGAGAGGGCTTCGAGCTGGTCGTCCATGTTTTGTCATCCGCCCCAGGTGGGCCACACTGGGCCGATGACATCGGCGGCAGTCGTGCGGGACGCAGCGGTTCGACGGGGGCCGCGACCCGTGCTCGACGGGGCGACCTTCACCGTACCCGCCGGCGCCGTCACGGCAGTCATCGGTCCCAACGGCTCGGGCAAGTCCACGCTGTTGTATCTCCTCGCCGGTCTGCTCGACCCCGTCACCGCCGAGTCCGCTGGTGACACCCAACCTGTGGTCGAGGTCCTTGGCGCCACCCCCGGGTCCCGTCGGGACCAGGTGGCGTTGGTGCTCCAGACGACCGAGGTAGCCGAGCACCTTCCCTTGACGGTGCAGGAGGCGGTCGCCATGGGTCGCTACGCCCATCGGGGCATGTTCGCCCTGCCCCGTCGGCGTGATCGTCGGGAGAACCGTGTGGCGGTGACGGCGGCCATGGAACGCATGGAGGTGGCGGATCTCGCCAACCGGCAACTCGACGAGTTGTCCGGCGGGCAACGCCAACGGGTGTTCGTCGCCCAGGGTCTCGCCCAACAGGCGGACCTGCTGTTGCTCGACGAACCGGTGACGGGCCTTGACATGGTGTCCCGCCAACGGATTCTCAACGTCGTGGCCGAGGAGGCGGCGCGTGGTGTGGCCGTGGTGATGACCACCCACGACCTCAACGAGGCGGCCGCCGCCGACCACGTCCTGTTGCTCTCAGAGGGCACCGTGGTGTCCGGCCCACCCGACGAGGTTCTCGTCCCTGACGTGCTGCGGCGTGCCTACGCCGGCCGCCTGCTCGTGGTCGGTACTGATCACACGGTTGTGGTTGACGACCCTCACCACGGCCACGCCCACTGACCACTGCGTTCAGCGGAGCAGTGTGAGCAGATCGTCGTGGACGGCGCCGTTGGTGGCGACCCCGCCGGTCCCGTCGATGCGGGTGACGCCATCGAGATCGCTGAAACGGCCGCCGGCCTCGCTGAGGATCACTGGCATCGGGGCCATGTCCCACACCGCAAGCTGCGGGTCCACCATGGCTTCGATGCGACCGGTGGCCACGAGCACGAAGCCGTAGCCGTCCCCCCACGTTCGCAGGTGCGCCCCGGCGGCCTTCACCGCAGCGATCTGGTCCACCGACCAGTGTTCGAACCCACTGGAGGACACGACGGATCCCCGCAGGTCTGTTCGGTCACTGACCCGGGCGGGCAGACCGTTCTCAAAACACCCGAGTCCCCGACCGGCCCACACCGTGATGCCCAGCGCCGGCACGTTCACGATCCCGATCACTCCGCCGTGCTCGTCGTGGAGGGCCAGCAGGTTCGTGTAGAGCGGAACCCCGGCGGTGAACGCCTTCGTGCCGTCGATCGGGTCGATGATCCAGGTCCGGCCGGTCGTGCCGGCACGGTCTGGGTGTTCCTCGCCCACGATGGCGTCCCCCGGCCAGCGCTGGGCGATGCGTTCGCGCAGGAAGGTTTCCGCCTCCCGGTCGGCGACGGTCACCGGTGTCCCGTCCCGTTTCTCGTCAACGACGAGTTCAGGTGAGCGGAACCACCGCAGCGTGAGTTCGCCGGCGGCGCGCACGAGCCCCACGGCATCATCAAGTTCGGTGCGGTTCGCTGGCTGCACGCCCCGATCATGGCACGACCCATCGCTGACGACGGACGCCGTTGGCGGCGCCGGTTAGGTTCCGGACGTGGAATTTCTCCAGGGGGCGCGCCGCAAACTCGTCGCCGACCGGGTGAGCGGCCTCGCCGCCGAGGTTGCGTTCTGGGCGGTGCTGAGCGTGGTGCCGGCGCTGCTGGTCCTCACGTCGCTGGTCGGTCTGGTCGGTTCGGCGTTCGGCGAGGACGTCTCCCAACGCGTCGAGCAGCAACTCGTCGAGGTCGTCGACGGCACGTCCCCGGGCGGACCGGACGGGTTGGCGCGTTCTGTTACCAGCTTGTTCGACGAGCCCCGGCCGGGCTTGTTCAGCGTGGCGTTGGTCGTCACGTTGTGGGCCGCGTCGCGTGCAGCGGCGTCACTGGTTGGAGCGTTGGATGTCATCAACGGCTCGGGACGTCAGCGGTCGTGGGTGAACCGGCGGTTGTGGGGGTTGGGTGTGGCGTTGGGGTCGGTGGTGGTGGTGACCGCCGTTCTCGTGGTGTTCGCCCTTGCGCCGGCGTTCGTGGCCGGCGTGTGGGCGGTCGTGGCGTGGGCGCTGGTAGCGGTGGCCTGGATCACCGTGGTGTTCACGGTGGCGTCGGATTCGGCGTTGGGGTGGCGCCACCACGTGGTTGGTGCCGCCGTGGCGGTGGGCCTTGCTGCGGTGTTCACCGCCGGGTTCCGGATCTACCTCGGCGTGCAGGCCGGCAACGTCATCCTGTTCGGTCTCGGCGGGGTGTTGGTGGCGTTGTTGTGGTTGTACCTGCTCGGCCTCGGGGTGCTGGTGGGCGCCGTCGTGAACGTGTTGCGGATTCCCTACGCTGGGGGTCATGACCACGACGGATCTGAGTCCGCCCACCCCTGACGACGACCTCGCTGCTTTGGGGGTGGCGTGGGACATTGACACGCTGCTCGGCGCTGACACGGTCGACGCACTGTTGGATCGGGCCGATGCGCAGGTGGCTGGCCTCGAACAGTGGCGAGGACGCCTCGCCGGGGTGGACGCCGGCGGCCTCGAACAACTCATGGGTCAGCTCGCCGATCTTGAGGACACGCTTGGACGGGTGGGTTCGTACGTCGGGTTGCGACTGGCGGTCGACACCCTCGACCCCGAAGCGGGGGCGCTCATGGCCCGGGTGTCCGAGCGCGCCGCCCAGCTCGCCACCCGCACCGTGTTTCTCGAACTCGAGTGGTCGGCGTTACCCGACGAGCAGGTCGCCACGCTGCTCGCCGACGATCGGTTGGCGTTTTGCGCTCACCATCTCGCCAACCTCCGTCGTTATCGCTCGCACCTGTTGAGCGAACCCGAGGAACAGTTGCTGGCCGAGAAGCAGGTGTCGGGAGGGTCGGCGTGGGTGCGCCTGTTCGACGAACTCACCTCGTCCATCGAGGTGTCCCTTCCGGCGGACGTTGCCGCGGCGGCGGGTCTCGGTGACGGTGGCGAGCGGGTCGTCGCCGGTCTTGAACAAGGTTTGGCCCTGCTCGCCCACCCCGACCGGGACGTGCGCCGCGCCGCTGCGGCGGCGGTGACCGACGGGTTGACGCCGGGTCTGCGGACCCGGGCGTACGTGTTCAACACCCTGTTGCTCGACAAGTCGGTGGATGACCGGTTGCGGTCCTACCCCAACTGGTTGTCAGCCCGGAACCTCGCCAACGAGGCGTCCGATTCGTCGGTGGCGGCACTCGTGGAGGCGGTCACCGCCCGTTACGACCTGCCTCGCAAGTGGTACCGGCTCAAGGCGGACCTGCTCGGCGTCGACCGTCTCGCCGACTACGACCGGATGGCGTCGTTGGCGACGACCGAAACCCAGATCGGTTGGTCCGAGGCACGCGAGGTGGTTCTCGACGCCTACCGGTCGTTCTCACCGGTACTCGCCGACGCCGCCCAACGGTTCTTTGACGAGCGGTGGATCGACGCTCCCGTTCGGCCCGGGAAGCGTCCGGGCGCCTTCTGCGCCTACACCGTGCCGTCACACCACCCGTATGTGTTGTTGAACTGGACGGGCCGCACCCGTGACGTCGCCACCCTGGCCCACGAACTCGGACACGGTCTGCACGCCCTGTTGGCGCGCCCACAAGGGGTGTTCCACCAGACGACGCCACTGACGCTGGCCGAGACGGCCTCGGTGTTCGGTGAGACCGTCACCACCAACGCGCTCCTCGCCTCCCTCGACGACCCTGCCGACCGGCTGGCGCTTTTGGCGTCGTCGTTGGAGGACTCCATCGCAACCGTGTTCCGTCAGGTGGCCATGAACCGTTTCGAGGACGCCGTGCACACGCATCGCCGGGCCGAGGGCGAACTGTCCGTGGAGCGGTTCGGTGACCTGTGGGTTGCCGCACAGTCGGAGATGTTCGGGGATTCGGTGGAGATCACTGAGGGCTATCGATCCTGGTGGAGTTACATCCCCCATTTCATCGGGAGTCCCGGGTACGTCTATGCCTACGCCTACGGGCAGCTGTTGGCGTTGTCGGTCTACGCCCGTTACGCCGAGCGCGGTCCTTCGTTCGTGGAGGACTACCTGGCGTTGCTCGCCGCCGGCGGATCGATGGACCCGGTGTCGCTTGGGCGCATCGTGGATTGCGACCTTGAGGATCCGTCGTTTTGGGACGCCGGTTTGGACATCGTCGCCGCCCAACTCGACGCTGCCGTCGACGCGGCGCGGGCCTCGGGGCGACTCGCCTAGGACGTCGCTGCGACGTAGTCGGCCGCCACGTGGATGGTGATGGGCGGCTCGGGACTCAACGGGGGTGTCGGGTCGGCCAGCAGCGCCTCGGCTTCGCGTCGGTCGTCGTCGTCGAGTTGGCGGGTGTCTGCGCACCATTCCACGAGGATGCCGTTGGGGTCGGTGGCGTAGAGCGATATGCAGAACCCGTGGTCGACCTCGACGACGTCGACGCCGTTGGCCAGCCAGCGGTCCCGGTGGTCGGCGAGGGTGTCGACGGTGGCGTGGAAGGCGACGTGGTTGACCCACGCCGGTAGACCAATACCTGTGGAGATGGCCGGGTCGAACGCCGGGAGGCGTTCGTCGTTGAGTTCCCAGAACGCCATGAGGCCGTCACCGCCCGTGTCGTAGAACACGTGTCGGGCCCAGCCGCCCTCGTTCCCGGTGGGGGTGACTTCGGTTTTGACGAGCGTGAATCCCATGGTCTCGGTGTAGAACCGGTGGGTGGCGCCAAGGTCCCGGGTGGCGAGGGCCAGATGGTGGAAAGCCATGGTGTCACTGTTCCACAGCGACCGGTCGGGCGCACGGCTTCGACCTCGGCCACGGTAGGGTCCGGACATGTTCGGTGTGCATCGTGTGTTCGCCCAGAGCACCGAGGTCGAGACGTTCCTCGGTGACGACCTGTTGGCATGGCTGGCGCTGGCCATCGGTGCGGCGTTGGCGCTCGGCACGCTCATGGCCATGATTCGGCCTCCGGCCCGACACGAGTCCGGTGATCTCGAACGGCCACCGCTGTCTCGAAGCGTGCTGATGATCGCCGTCGGCACCGTGGCTGCGGTGTGGGGGTTGGCCACCCTGCTGTCTGGTTGAGCGGCTGACCACCGGCGTGGGGAACCGGGCCGCAGTAGCGTCACGGCATGACCCCTGAACTCGCAGCCAGTGCATCCGCTGCCGCCATTGGTGGTGTGCCCAGTCACTTCATGTTGGATCCCGCCACGTACGCCACCGGTGCTGAACTCGGGTTCCCGGGAATGTCGTTCTACGTTGGTGGCCGTGGCGGCGCCCTCGGTGACGTGTCGGCCGAGGTGGTCACGGCGGCGTTCGTGTTCTTCCACCCCGACAACGTCGCAGACGGGTGGTCGCAGTCGGCGGGCGCCATGGGTCGCATCGAAGCCGCCGAAGCGTTCGCGGCGTGCTCACATCGGTGGGCGCGCCAGCACCTCGCTGGCGACCTCGACGTCGGTCGTCTCGCCGAGCTGGCGGGCAAGGTCTCGGCGGCGGCGTCCCCCGCTGGCGCACCGTTGTTCGCTGCGTGGCGGGCGTTGCCCGAACCCGATGACGCCCCGGCACTGGCATTGCACCGCATGAACGTGCTGCGTGAGTTGCGGGGCGGGTTGCACGGCTGTGCCGTGCTCGCCTCGGGTCTCGCCCCCGAGGACGCCCTGGCCGTGCGGACCCCGTTTATGGCGGCCCTGTTCGGTTGGCCCGAACCGGGTGACGCCAGCGTGCACCAGTCGGCGTGGGATCAGGCGGAGGCGGCCACCGACGTCGCCATGGCCCGCGTGCTCTCCGTGTTGAGTGAAGCGGAACGGGCCGAGTTCGTGGCGCTGTGCGGTGAGGCGATCGCAGCCACGACCTGAACGGTCACGCCGTGGCGTCAGCGGCGAAGGTGCGCACCCACTCGGGCGGTCGCACGGGCCGCCCGGTCGAGTCGACGCAGGTGTGCACGGTCACCGCCGTCGCCCTCGGTTCGTCGTCGACACTCAGCAGGTATCCCACCTGGAAGGTCATACGGGTTTGTTTGGCCGCCATGAGGTGCACGTCGACGAGTTCGTCGAACCGGAGGGGTTTGCGGTACTGGACGAACAATTCGATGACGGCGAGATCCACTCCGTCGTCCCGGCCCTCGGCGTAGCTGTGTCCGAGGTGCCGCATCCACGCCACCCGGGTCTCCTCGAGATATAGCGGGTAGTTGGCGTGGTGGACGACACCCATGGCGTCTGTCTCGGCGAACCGGACCCGAATCGTGTGGTGGAA
>CAMAQM010000008.1 GCA_945860545.1 Bifidobacterium breve
ACCACTGTCGTTGAGGTCGCCATGCCCCGAATGGACGTGTCAAGTGCCGATATCCGCTCCCGCTTGGCCGTGGGCCGTCGAGTCGACGGGATGGTGCCGGCGGCGGTCCTTGAGTACATCGAGATGCACGGCCTCTATCGTGATCCGGAGTGCCCGTGACCGACGAGATGCGTTCGACCGTCGCTGCACCTCGTCGGCCCTCGGCCCGTGACCCCTGGCGGGTCTGGTTCCCGGTGGCGCTCGTGGGCGTGCTCATCCTCGCCGTGGTGAGCGTCCGGTGGGGTACGGCGGCAATCCTGTCGAACACCGAAGGGAATTTGGTTCGAACGGTCGATGACCCCGCCGAACCTGGATATGAAGCCATCGTGGAGCCCACCCCGGTGCTGGTCGTGGCCGTAACAACCGAGCAGGGTCAACTTGGTGCCGCGTTGCTGGCGAGCCTGGCCGGCTCGAGTACCGGCGGAGTGATCGTGGTTTCTCCTGAGACGCTCGTCGGCGCTGACGGGCAAAGCGATTCAGCCGACGACACCTTGGCCGACCAATGGGAGTCCGGCGGGCTCGATGCCGTCCGTGAGGCCGTCAGCGACCTGCTCAATGTTGGCGTGGGGGAGTCCCGGCATATTGCCGCCGACCAGTGGCAGGCTCTCGTCGGCCCGGTCGCCCCCCTCGAGATCGAGAACCCCGACGCAATCACCGGTGCCAGTGGGACCACCTACGCCGCCGGGACGATCACCCTTGGCGCCTCCGAGGTGGCCGACTACCTCGACGCCCGCTCGCGCAGTGAGAGCGACCTCAACCGGATGATCCGTCAACAGCAGTTCTGGGCGGCGTGGCTCGCATCGGTCGGCCGCAACCTGGCTGACCCTGCGGTGGTCCCCGGTGAGTCAGATACGGGTCTTGGGAGATTCGTTCGTTCTCTTGCCGCCGTTGAGGTCGAGTTTGCGACGCTTCCGGTCCGGACGACCTCCGACGGGCTGCTGCCTGAGCCAGAGGCGGTGGCCGAACTCGTGGCCCGTATCGTTCCGTTTCCGGTCGGCGCCTCACCGGAGAGTCGGGTGCGCATACGCATCCTCGACGGCACGGGAAGGCTCGCCAACGGCCTCGGTGCCGTCCCGGTGTTTGTCTCTGCCGGCGCCGAGGTCGCCACGCTCGGTAATGCCACGACCTTCAGTTACAGCGTCACCCAGTTCATCGTCGCTGCCGACGGCAACCTCGCCGAGGCTGAGGAGTTGCGGGACGCGCTCGGTGTTGGTGAGATCGTGACGAGTTCAGAGCAAGCCTCGGCTGTGGACGTCACGGTGGTGCTCGGTTCCGACGCCGTGCCGCTGATCGGTGGGTCGTGATGGATCGTCACGACCTTCCCGACGAGGTGTGCGCCGCCGCTGAGGCGGCTGCTGCGAAGAACGCCACCGATGTCGTGGTGCTCAGTGTGGCCGCCGTGTCCACCGTGGGGTCCTTCTTCGTCATCTGCTCGGCGGCGAGCGACCGTCAGGTGCGCGCCATCACCTCGGCGGTTGAACAGGCCATCGACGAGGCGGCTGGCGCCAAGCCAATCTCAATCGAGGGCGCCGACAGTCTCGAGTGGGTACTCATGAACTACGGCGACCTTCTCGTCCACGTCTTCCAACAGGACTCCCGGGACTTCTACAGCCTTGAGCGACTCTGGGCCGATGCGCCGAGCCTGCGTTGGAATGACCTGCCCGACGCCCTCGATAGTTCGCGCGACTAGCCCAGCGGGCACTGCCGCACGCTGCTGGCGTCCCAGCCAGGGTCGTCTCGTCTCATGGGTGCGCAACATCTCGGCATGCGATGGGGACGGTTTCCGTGGTGGTGTGCTGTGGGGTCATCGCACGCTCGCCGTCGCCGGCACCTGACCGGCGGATCGTGTCGACTGCCCGCAGCGAATGCAGCAGCCTCTGTGAGTCGGGGCCCCAGCATCCGGTGTTGTTTGTCGTGACCGTTCCGCACCGGCACCCGATGGCTGCGTTCGGCATGCATGCAGGGAGACCGACCTGCGTCGCCAGATAACTCGATGGTCCTCGTATGATGACGGCGTATGTCGAAGGAGCATCTCGCAGCTGGAGTGAGGCGGCCGGGCGGCAACGCACCGCTCATTGCCATGTGCTTGATTGCATTGGTCCTCGTAGTCGCAGGAATGCTCGTCGTTGGTCTCCGAGCGAGCGAGGGAGTGAGCAACCCGGTGGCCGATCTGGATCCCGCCTGCGCCGCATTCCGCGAGTATCAGTCCTCCTCCAACGGCGACGGCGCAGGTGAGGAGCAGATGCTTACCCAGATTGAGGCCGTGTGGGGTCTCGGTCAACTGAGTCGTGACCCGGCGATCGTCGAGGCCTCCGATTCCTTGCGGAGGACTGCATTGAGCAGGGACCTCACGGAGTTCGGTCCAGCCCGCCAGGCAATGGACTCGGCGTGCACGGCCACCGACTAGCAGGAGTTCATCCGCTTCGATCGTCGGTGAGCACACAGGTTCCACGACACTTAAGTCGCAGAACTCAGGCACGATCTGCGGCGAATCGCTGGCGCCGGGCACAGCGGATTGAGAAGGGTGAGTGGAGCTAAGGAGAATCGAACTCCTGACCTCTTCCATGCCATGGAAGCGCTCTACCAACTGAGCTATAGCCCCAACGAATCGCTCAATCTAGCAGTTCCCTCCGGGGCACCCAAGCCGACGGTGGAGCGCTGCGATCGGTTGCCGTGGAGTCGAGGAGGTCGGGGGTGATGGTGGGCGGTCACTACGATGAACGGCGTGTCCGAGCTGTATGACCCGTGCGCCGTCGAAGCGAAATGGCAGGCGTACTGGCGTGACCATCGCTCGTACGACGTCGACAACGACGACCCGCGCCCCCACGTCTACGTGCTCTGCATGTACCCGTACCCCTCAGGGCGGGCCCACATGGGCCACGTTCGGAACTACACGTTTGGCGATCTGATCGTTCGCCACCGAACGATGCTGGGCAACGCAGTGCTGTCCCCGATGGGGTTTGACAGTTTCGGCCTACCTGCGGAGAACGCCGCGATCCGGACCGGCGTGCACCCGAGGTCGTTCACCGACGAGCGCATCGTCGAGTTGCGCAGCTCCATTGAGCGCATCGGCGCGGTATACGACTGGCGTCGTGAGGTTCGTAGCCACGACCCTGCCTACATCCGCTGGACGCAGTGGATCTTCCTCCGATTCCTTGAGGCGGGGCTCGCGTACCGGGCGAAGGCCCCCGTGAACTGGGACCCGGTGGACCAGACGGTGCTCGCCAACGAGCAGGTCCTCCCCGATGGCACGGCCGAGCGTTCGGGAGCACTGGTCGAAAAGCGTGATCTTGAGCAGTGGTTCCTGCGCATCACCGATTACGCCCAGGAGCTTCTCGACGGTCTCGACGACGTTGAGTGGCCCGAGCGCGTCAAGGTGATGCAGCGGAACTGGATCGGGCGTTCCGAGGGTGCGGCCTTCGGTATGGCCGTGGTGGATGAAGACGGCGAGCCGCACCACAGCGGCGCGGTGGTCGAGGTCTTCACCACCCGACCGGATACGGCGTTCGGCATGACCTATGCCGTGATGGCCCCAGAGCACCCACTGGTGGACGAGGTTGTCCCCGCCGAGCGACGCGAAGAGGTCGAGGCATTCGTGGCCGTGGCACGGGCCACGACCGACGTTGACCGCATGTCCTCAGAGGGGTCCCTCGACAAGCGTGGGGTTTTCAGCGGTTCTTGGGTGCGGAACCCGTTCACTGGCGATTCCGTGCCCCTGTATCTCGCCGATTACGTACTTATGGGGTACGGCACGGGGGCGGTCATGGCGGTGCCGAGCGAGGACCAGCGTGACTGGGATTTTGCTCAAGCGCACGGTCTGGGCCACCGCCGCACGGTCCAACCCCCTGCGGGGTGGGACGGGGAGGCTTTCACCGGCGACGGTCCGCACATCAACAGCGGCTTTCTCGATGGAATGGACAAGGCTGAGGCCATCGCTGCGGCCATCACCTGGCTGGAGCACGAGGGTCTCGGTTCTCGTCAGGTCAACTTCCGCCTGCGCGACTGGCTTGTGAGCCGGCAACGCTTCTGGGGATGCCCGATCCCGGTGGTGTATTGCGAGCAATGCGGCATCGTGCCGGTTCCTGATGATCAGTTGCCGGTGCTCGCCCCCGACGACGTCGAATTTCTCCCCACCGGCCAGTCGCCCCTGCAGTCCCACGACGGTTTCCTGCACACGACGTGTCCGACATGTGGCGGTCCCGCCCGACGGGAGACCGACACCATGGATACGTTCGTGGACTCGTCGTGGTACTTCCTCAGGTTCTGCGATCCGTGGGCCGACAGCGCACCGTTCTCATCGTCAGCCGTTGAGGGTTGGATGCCGGTTGACCAGTACATCGGTGGAGTCGAGCACGCCATCCTCCACCTCATGTATGCCCGATTCTTCACCAAGGCACTTGCAGACAGTGGCGTGCTCCCGGCCACCATGCGAGAGCCCTTCATGAAGCTGTTCACCCAGGGCATGATCCGGCTCGGGGGGGACAAGATGTCCAAGTCCAAGGGCAATCTCGTCGCCCCGGAGGAGATTCTCGACACCGATGGTGCCGATGCACTTCGACTCGCTCACCTCTTCGTCGGCCCGCCCCAGGACGATGTGGACTGGGAGGGTGTGGGACTCGATGGCTGTTCCCGTTTCCTGCAGAGGTTGTGGCGTCTCGCCACGGGCCGAGTCGGTCCCGAGTCGGTCCAACGAGACCCGAGTGCCGATGATGACCAGATCGAACGTTCGGTGCACCGACTGATCGCGAGGGTCAGTGACGACTACGAACGCTGGTCCTACAACACGGCAGTCGCCGCCTGCATGGAGATGACCAACGAGCTGTACCGCTATGTGCAGGCCGCGTCGCCGCCACGTCGGGAGACGATCGACTTCGGTGTCGACACCCTGCTTCTGCTGCTTGCACCAATGGCCCCTCACCTCACGGCGGAGCTGTGGGAGCAGCGTCGGGGAGGTCATATCCACGAGGAACAGTGGCCGACACCTGACCCCTCCAAACTCGCCGTCGAGACCGTCACCATGGTCGTGCAGGTCAACGGCAAGGTGCGTGACCGCATCGAGGTGAGTGCCGGTATTGGTGAGGATGAGGCTCGTGTACTCGCCCTTTCCTCCCCGAAAGTCATGGCTGCCGCTGACGGTCGCGAACCCCGCAGCGTGGTGTGCCGCCCGCCCCGACTGGTCAATGTCGTCCTGTGACCGTTCGTATCGACTCCTGTCGGCGTCCCCGCCCAAACCCGGTGCCTGGCACCGCGGGTAACCATCTAGTGATCCGGAAGGTCTGATCGTCAATGGATACCTTGAGCGCACGATTTGTCGAGGCAGCCACGGTGGGTGGGGAGGTCACCTTCGTCAGCGGTGACGAACACACCACACTCCCGTGGGCGGAACTTCACGAAAATGCCAGAGGTATTGCTGCGGCGCTGCAGTCCCGGGGCATCGGGATCGGGGACCATGTGGCCCTGTTGGGGCCGACGACCCGGGAACTCGTCACCACCATGCAGGGCATCTGGCTGGCGGGCGCCACCATGGTGTGCCTGCCGCTGCCGATGCGTCTCGCCTCCATCGAGGAGTTCGTGGATCAGACCCGGACCCGAGTGGCCAAGGCCGATGCGTGTCTGCTCGTCGTTGACCCACAACTCGCCGAGTTCGTGGTCGATCAGCCCGGCGATCCCGACCGGGTGAACCTCGACGATCTCATGGTGGAGGCATCCGGGCGAGCATCGGAGTGGGTCGTTCCCGCCGTGGGGCCAGACGATCTCGCCATCATTCAGTTCACCTCGGGCTCGACAAGCGAACCCAAGGGCGTGATGTTGCCCCATCGCGTCATCCTCGCCAATCTCGACGGCGCCATATCGGTCGGGAACCTTGACCTTGACAACGACGTGTTCGTGTCGTGGCTGCCCCTCTATCACGACATGGGACTCGTGGGTCTGCTGCTGATCCCCATGTTGACCGGCGCTCGTCTCGTCCTTGGGGCCCCGCAGGACTTCACCGCCCGCCCGTCACGTTGGATGCAATGGATGCACGACTACCGCGGCACCGTCACCGCAGGTCCGAACTTCGCCTGGGCTCTGGTTGCCCGCAGTCTCCGCCGAGCCAACGAGGTCCTTGACCTCAGTCCGTTGCGAATCGCCCTCAACGGGGCGGAACCCGTTGACCCGCTGAGTGTTCGAACCCTGCTCGAGGCCGGTGAACGTCACGGGATGTCGCCGGGGTCGGTCTTCCCCGCCTTCGGAATGGCCGAGTTGGCCATCGCCGGCACCTTCCCGCCGGTCGGTCGGGGGTTGCGCACCGATTGCGTTGACCTGCAGTCAATCGAGGTGGACCGCTTTGCGCAGGCCGTCGAGGTTGGTAGCGAAGGTGCCCGCGAGTTCGTCGTGTTGGGGAGCCCAATCCCCGGCCTTGAGATCCGCATTGTGGATCCGGCAACGGCTGAACCTCGCGACGAACGTCAGGTGGGCGAGCTCGAATTCAGGGGAACCTCGGTGACGTCGGGCTACTACCGCAACCCTGACGCCACCGAGCAGATGTTCCGTGACGGGTGGCTGCGAACCGGCGACCTTGCGTACATGCTCGACGGTGAACTGGTGCTGTGCGGCCGCATCAAGGACGTCATCATCGTCGGGGGACGCAACATCTTCCCTGAGGATGTCGAACGTTCAGTGGCCAAGGTCGATGGAGTGCGTCCCGGCAACGTGATTGCGTTCGGGGTGGACGGCAAACGTGGGCATGAGGCCATGATCGTCGTCGCCGAGGTCAAGGGTGACGCCACCGATGCGCTCATCCGCAACATCCGTGAGGCAGCCCGCGCCGTGTCGGGCCTTCCACCTGGCGACGTGGTGCTCGTGCCGGCGGGGACCCTGCCGAAGACGTCCTCGGGCAAGTTGCAGCGCAGCCTGTGTCGGGAGCGCTACCTCGACGAGTCCCTTCCAGTTCTCGCTCCTGAGTGAGCCAGTGGCTTCCCCTGCGGGTCTGGGGCTAGATCACTAAGGTTTGAGAGGCGGCACGACCTCCGGTCGTGCCGTGGTCGGGGGGACCATGACGGTGACCGAGCGCACCGCGGTGCGAGACGAGGAACAGGCCAGACCGTGGTCGGGTCTGACGGCGCGTCTGCGCAGTCTTGCCGGGCCGGCTGCGGTCATCGTCGCCGTTCAACTGGTGCTGTTTCCGATGCCGCTGGGTATCTGGGTGCAGGGCATCACCGTCGGTCTGCTGGGGGCACTGGTGGCAATCGGGATGGCCCTGGTGTACCGGTCGAACAAGATCCTGAACTTCGCCCAAGGGGATCTGGGAATGGCTCCGGCCACCTTGTCGCTGATCCTCGTGCAGACGTTCGCCTGGACGTGGCTACTCGGTCTCGTGGTCGGGCTCGTCGCCGCCGTCGTGCTCGGTGCGGTCGTGGAGCTCGCTGTCATCCGCCGGTTCATACGCTCGCCGCGTCTCATCCTGACTGTTGCCACCATCGGGTTGGCCCAGGTGCTCGTGGTGGTGACTGCCCTCCTGCCGGGTTGGCTGGCGGACCTGACTGGCCGCGAGACCGATGATGTGGTGGCGACCGCCGAACGACTCTCGTTTCCTTGGCGAGTCGAGTTCACCCTTGATCCCTTGGTGTTCCGATCCGATCACATTCTGGCGTGGGTCGTTGCTCCGGCGCTCCTTGCCGGTGTGGCGTACCTGCTGAGGCGGACCTCGCTGGGTATGGCGATCCGCGCCTCGTCGGAACGCCCGGAGCGCGCCGCCATGCTCGGTGTGCCGGTGCGTCGCCTGACGACCTACGTGTGGGTTGTTGCCGCGGTGTTGTCCTTTGCCGGCTTGTTTCTGCGTGCCGGTGTTGTCGGTCTCCCCATCGGTTCGGCGTTCAGCCTCAACGTCCTGCTCCTCGCCTTCGCCGCCCTCACGCTCGGGAGGCTGACTGACCTGCCGTCGGTGGCGGTGTCCGCTGTTGCCCTTGGCGTTCTTGAACAGGGGATTCTCTGGAACGACACGGTCGATCTGGGCCTTTTCACCCTCGATGCCCGTCGTGGGGTGCTCGTCGCCCCGCTTCTCGGCGTCGTCATCCTCGCCGGTCTGCTCATACGGCGGGTGGGGCGCAGTCGGGCCGAAGGAGAGGAGGCCACTGCCTGGCAGGGCTCACGAGAGGTGCGTGGTGTGCCTGCGGAGCTGCGCGGGGTGCTCGAGGTCCGGCTGGTGCGGGTCGTGGTGGCACTCGTTGCGGGGGTGGTGGTGGTCGGGCTGCCGCTGGTGCTCGGGACCTCTGACTCCCTGAAGGCCTCGGCGGTCATTGTCTACGCCACGGTTGCGGTGTCGGTGGTGGTTCTCACCGGCTGGGCCGGTCAGGTGTCCCTCGGGCAGATCGGATTCGTCGGGATCGGTGGTGCGGTCGGGGCGTTCGTCACAGGTTCGTGGGGTGCGGACCTGCTCCTCGCCATCCTCCTCGCCGGCGTCGTCGGTGCGGTGGTGGCGCTCGTCGTGGGGTTGCCGGCGCTGCGCTTGCGGGGCCTGTACCTCGGGGTGGTGACCCTGGCGTTTGCCATGGCCGTTTCCGGGTGGCTCGTCAACCCGCAGTATTTCGGATGGATCCCTCAGGGGCGCATCGAGCGACCGCCCCTGTTCGGTCGGCTCTCGCTGGAATCACCGACCGCGCTGTACTACCTCTGTCTCGGCGTCTTCGCTGCGGCGGCGTTCCTCGTGACGGGCATCCGGCGGTCACGAACGGGTCGGGTGCTCATTGCGGTCCGCGACAACGAACGTAACGCGCAGGCATTCGGCATCAGTGTCACCCGTGCCAAGTTGACGGCGTTCGCACTGAGCGGCTTCATCGCCGCCATGGCGGGCGCCACCCTGGTACACCACCAACAGGTGTTTTCCGCACAACTCGTCGCGCCGGAACAGAACCTGCTGGTCTTCACCGCAGCGGTGGTCGGTGGCCTTGGTTCCCTCGTGGGAGCCGTACTTGGAGCCGTGTTCCTCCAGGGTGGCGGTTGGTTCCTGCCCACCGAGCTGCAGTTGCTGGTCACCGGTGCCGGTGTCCTCGTCGTTCTGTTGGTGCTTCCCGGCGGCCTCGGTGGTCTGGTGTTTCGATGGAGAGACCTGTGGCTGAGGTCGGTGGCCCGTCGTTCGGGCATCGTCTCCGCATCGTTGCTTGCCGATACCGGCGGTGACGTTGCCGTGCCGGGGTCCCCGTCGGAGCTTGGAGGAACCGGCGTTGCACCGGCGCCGCCCGACGCCGGTGACGGTCCGCTCGACGTGCCGTCGCTCAATGGGGGGTCGTCGTGACAGGAACGACAACCCCGACGCGGGTTGGCCCCGGCCGGCTGGGTGCGCTGCGCCACCCGGTGACGTGGGCCCGGGGGCTCACCGGTGACGGCCCGCTGTACGCCCTGGTCATCCTGTTCGGCCTCAACGCCGTGGACGAACTGAGTCGGTCGGCGTTCGGGGTCCTCGCTCCTGACATCGCAGCGGATTTCGGCATCGGCCTCGAGGGAATCACCCTGGTCACCTTCGTCGCCTACGCCGCCGCCCTCGGTCTCACGATTCCCATCGCCACGCTCGCCGACCGGGGGAATCGGGTGGGTCTCGCCCTTCTCGGTGGGACCGTGCTCGCCATCTTCTCCGTGGGGATCGGCTTCGCCGGCACGGCCTGGATGCTCGGCATCATGTTGGCCGGCGCCCAGATCGGCAAGGCCGTCATCGATCCGACCCACAACTCGCTGTTGGCCGACTGGTACGACATGGACGTCAGGCCGAGGATCTACTCCATCCATCGGGCTGCGAATTCGGTCGGTCAGTTCGTCGGACCGCTTGCTGCGGGGCTGTTGGCGACATGGCTCGGGTGGCGGGCGCCATTCATCATCTTTGCTGTCCCCACCATTGTCGTTGTGCTCGCCGGACTCAGGCTGCGTGACCCGGTTCGTGGCGCACGTGAGCGTCGGGCAATGGGGGCTTCGGAGGAGGCCATCGCCACGGAGGAGGAACCACCGTCGTTCGCCGAGGCGTGGCGGATGTGCTGGAAGATCGACAGCCTCCGACGTATCTACCGGACCTTGCCGTTCCTTGCCCCGGCGCTGGCAGGGTTCTTGTTGTTCGCCTCGTTTTACTACGAGCAGGTGTTCGGTCTCGACGCCGCCCAACGCGGATTCATCGGTTCGGCCACCGAGCCGTTCCAGCTGGTCGGGTTGGTCCTTGGCGCTCGGATCGGCATGAAGATGTTCGCCCGAGACCCCGCAGCGGTGTTCCGATTCCTCGGTTGGGTTGTCGGCATCACCACCATCGGCGCCGTCGTGTTCGCTCTCGCCCCGAACGTGGGTGTCGCCATCGGCGCCAACATCGTGATCACGGCGTGCCTCGCCTTCCTCGTTCCGGGCATCTTCTCCGCCCTGTCGCTCGCCATTCCGGCCCGGGCGCGGGCCATGGGGTTCTCCATGGGCTCAGTGTTCGTCCTTCCCGGTCTGGCGCTGATTCCGGTGATCGGCGCCATCGGCCAAGCATGGGGACTGCGGGTGGGCATGCTGGCGATGGTGCCCATGTTCCTCATCGGTGGCCTCGCCATCGCCTCGGCAGGTGTGTTCATCAAGCGGGACATCGCCAACGTGTGGACGACCTCGGCGGCGCTCTCAGAGGTTGCGGCTCAACGCCGGCAGGGGAGTGTCAAGCGACTGCTGGTCCGCGATCTCGAGGTTGCCTACGGTGACGTACAAGTCCTCTTCGGGGTGAACCTCGAGGTCGACGAGGGCCGCATCGTCGCCCTGCTCGGCACGAACGGCGCCGGCAAGTCGACCCTGCTCAAGGCCATCAGCGGGGTGGTTGAGGCCGACCGCGGAGCGGTCATCATCGATGGTCGTGATGTGACCCACGCACCGCCTGAGGAGATCGCCCAGCGTGGAGTGGTGCAGGTGCCCGGCGGTCACGGGGTGTTCCCGACGTTGTCGGTTGGAGAGAACCTCCGGATGGCGGGCTGGATGAATCGCCGTCGGGCACCTGAAGTCGACCAACGGATCACTGACGTGCTTGGCCGCTTCCCGGTGCTTGCCCGTCGGATCGATGAACCGGCGGCCGATCTGTCCGGTGGGCAGCAGCAGATGCTGGCGTTGGGCATGGCGTTGGTCCAGGGCCCCCAACTCGTCCTCATCGATGAGCTGTCGTTGGGACTTGCACCGATCGTCGTGGAGCAGCTGCTTCCCATGGTGCGGGAGTTGCGCGACGGCGGTGCAACGGTGGTGGTGGTGGAGCAGTCGGTGAATGTTGCGCTGGCCCTCGCCGATGAGGCGTACTTCATGGAAAAGGGTCAGATCCGTTTCCACGGACCGACCGCCGAGCTCCTAGAACGTCCCGATGTGCTGCGGTCGGTGTTCTTGGAGGGAGCGGCGTCGGGCATGGCGTTGGCAGCGGCGGGGCCGGCGTCCTCGGACCCGGCACCGGCGACCGAAGTGACGACCCGTGCCGCCACGGACGCCGGTCGATCCGGGGACGGCGACGAGCCGGCCATCGTGGTTCGTGGTGTCAGCGTCCGATTCGGTGGGATCCGTGCCGTTGACGACGTCTCCATCAGCGCGCGCCCCGGGGAGGTGCTTGGCATCATCGGCCCCAATGGTGCCGGGAAGACCACCTTGTTCGACCTGATCTGCGGATACCTGCCGCTCGACGGGGGACGGATCGAGCTCGGGGGACGCGACGTGAGCGGGCTGACGCCTGAAGCGCGGGCAACCCTTGGGCTTGGCCGGTCCTTTCAGGACGCGCGGTTGTTCCCGAACCTCATTGTCGAGGACGCCATCAAGGTCGCCATGGACCGCTGGACGCCGGTTCGTGATCCCCTGCTGGCGGCGCTGCAAATGCCCGCCGTCTACGACTCCGAGCAGGAGGTGGCCTTGCGGGCCGAGGAGCTCATTTCGATGTTGGGCCTCGATGCGTTTCGATCCAAGTACGTGAGTGAACTGTCAACCGGGTCGCGCCGCATCGTGGATCTTGCCTGCATCGTGGCGCACCGTCCGTCGGTGGTGCTCTTCGACGAACCGTCGAGCGGTATCGCGCAAAGGGAGTCCGAGGCGCTCGGGCCGGTGATCACCCGAGTGGCAACCGAGCTTGGTGCTGCAGTGCTCGTTATCGAGCATGACATGGCGCTGCTTTCGAGCGTGGCCGACCGTCTGGTGGCTCTCGACCGGGGTCGACTGATCGCCCACGGCGAGGTTGATTTCGTGCTACACCACCCCGAGGTGGTCGCCTCCTACCTTGGGACGACCGCCGGGGTGATTGCTCGAAGTGGTGCGTCAGGCTGGGACTGAACGGGGGAATCATGCAACAGCCAACGAAGGGTGCAGCGCTGCGCCGGTACGTCCCGTTGCTGGCGGTCGTGGCGGTCGTCGCCGTGGTCGCCGTGGTGGCTGCGGTGACCAGCGGCCCCGCTGCGGACGGTCCTGGCGACACCGCTGGTGGAAGTGCAGAGGGGGGCTACACGTTCCAGACCGAATGGGGTGGTCAGGTGACCCTTCCCGTTGGGGTCCTTCCGTTCCGGGTCGCCGAGCAGCTCGGCATCGAAGTCGACTGGCCTGAGACGTGCGACACCGGGCGCGGGGCGGCCGCTGTGCCCACCTATTTCGCACCCGAGTGCTACGCGCCGTTCAACGGAGACAACGGCGGCAGCACATGGCAGGGCGTCACCGGCGATTCCATCAAGGTCGTGCTCTACCAGGCACCCGATGAGGACGCCATCCTCGACGCCATCTCCGGGGCGGTCACCGACGACACCCCTGACGAGGTCTCCGCCACCTACCAGCAGCTCGTTCCCTTCTTCAACGAGTACTACGAGACCTACGGCCGCACGGTTGAGTTGGTGATCTACGAAGCCTCCGGTACCGCTATCGACGAGGTGGCCGCCCGCGCTGCCGCAGCGGAGATCGCCGAGGACATCAAGCCGTTCGCGGTCTGGGGTGGCCCGGCGATCACCACCGCGTTCAACGACGAACTTGCCGCCCGCGGGATTCTGTCGTTCGGTGGGGGAGGGAGCGGCCCCGAGTACTTCGAGGACCGTGACCCCTACCTGTTGGGGATCACCATGTCCTCGTGGCAGTTCCGCAGTCACCTCGTCGAATTCATCGACAAGCAACTCGTCGGCCGCCCCGCCCGTCACGCTGGTGACCCGGCGCTGGCATCGGAGGATCGGACGTTTGGTCTCGTGTACCTCGACAACGGCCCGTCCGCCGCAGCGAGCGCCGAACAGTTGAAGACAGGGATCGAGGAGGCAGGTGGGACTTTGGCGGTGACCGCCACCTACCGCAACCCACTTGACGTCTCCGCAGAGGCACCCGGGGTCATTGCCAGGCTCAAGGACGCCGGGGTGACGACCGTGATGCTCGTCGGGGACCCGCTCAGCCCTGCCACGTTCACTCGTGTCGCAACCGATCAGGGCTACTTCCCCGAGTGGCTGGTTGCCGGATCACCACTGGCCGACACCACCGTGTTCGCCCGCACCTACGACCAACAGCAATGGCGTCACGCGTTCGGTCTCTCGACGCTCGTGGCCCGAAGCGACCCGCAGATGTCCAACGGACGTCGCCTGTTCCGTTGGTACAACTGTGAGAATCCACCGGCGTCGGACACCATCGAGCTGATCTACCCCAATCCGGCCGTGTTCTTCTCGGCACTTCAGGGTGTCGGACCCAACCTGACGCCGGAGAACTTCCGCCAAGCCCTGTTCAACGCCAACCCCACGCCGCGGGGAATCACCAACCCCTCGTTGTCGTGGGGGACCCCGGCAAAGGGTCGTTGGCCTCAGGCCGACTACCAGGGCATTGACGACGTCACCATGGTGTTCTGGGACGCCGAGGCCACCGGACCCGATGAGAACGGGCGGGTGGGCTCAGGCATGTACGCCTACGTCGACGGTGGAAAGCGGTACCTGTCCGGCGAGTGGCCCGAGGGTGCCGAGCGAGCGTTCGAACCAGACGGTGCCGTCACCCTCTACGAGGAACCACCCGCAAGCGAGCGTTACCCCGAGTACCCCGCACGTTGCGGGAGCTGAGGGGACTATCGCGTCGGTGTGAACGCAGCTGGCATCCGCTTGATGCCGTTAATGAACGCCGACCGCAGGCGATCCGGCTCCCCAGTGACCGTGAGGTCGGGCAGGCGGGTGAGCAACTCGTCGAACATCACCCGAATTTCCCGTCGGGCGAGATTCGCACCGAGGCAGAAATGCGGTCCTCCGGCCCCGAACGCCACGTGGTCGTTGGCGGACCGCGTGACATTGAACCGGTCAGGTTCGCTGAACACGGTGCCGTCACGGTTCGCTGACAGGTACAACATGACGACCCGGTCACCTTCGGCGATGCGTTGATCGCCGAGTTCGGTGTCGGCCGTGGCGGTACGGCGGAAGTGGATGACCGGGCTCGCCCAACGCACGATCTCCTCAACCGCTGTGGGGCCCACACCAACGGGGTCGGCGAGCCATTTCGCCCGTTCCTCGGGGTGCTGACTGAGGGCGAGAATCCCGTGACTGATTGCGGTGCGGGTCGTTTCGTTGCCAGCCACGACGAGCAGCACGAAGAACGATCCGAGTTCGGCGGCGGTGAGTCGTTCCCCATCGACTTCGGCATGCACCAGCGCCGTGGCGATGTCGTCGCGTGGTTCGCGTAGCCGCTGTTCGGCGAGACCCAACCCGTACTGGAAGAGCTCCATCCCCGAACTCACGAGGTCCCCGACCGTGGTCACATACTCCGGGTCGCCAAACCCCAGGATGACGTTGGACAGCTCGAACATCCGCTGCTCGTCCTCGGCCGGGATGCCCATCATGTCGCAGATCACCTGCAGGGGCAGGGGGGCAGCGATGTCGCGCACCACGTCACAGGTTCCCTGCTCGGCAATGGCGTCGACAATCGTCCGTGCTCGCCGGGCAACGGCCTCCTCCAGGCTCGAGACCTGTTTCGGGGTGAAGCCGGTGGAAATGAGACGTCGGATTTTGGTGTGTCGCGGAGCGTCCATGTTGATGATCGATCCGAGGAACTCGGCGATCTCGTCGGGGATGTCGCCGATGTTCGTGCCGCCGCGACCCGAGGCGAACAACTCGGGGTGTCGACTGACCTCCATGACATCGGCATGGCGCGTCACCGCCCACCAGTCCCAGTCGCTGGTGCCCGCCAGGAAAGGAATGCCGCGCTGCGGGGACACGGGGAGGTCGTGGCGAAGACGTTCAAGGAGTTGCTCACGCTCCGGGTGGAGCCAGGTCACACCCTGACCAAGGTCGATCTCGGCCGGATCAACGTCCCCGGCGCTGCGATCACCGATCCAGTCGACGCCGTTGCCAAGCTCGCGCAGTTCGTCGGAGGTGTACGCAGTCCCGTCCGGATGGCTGATGGCGCCCTCCGGGGACAGTCTCCACTCGAGGCCACCGATGCGCCCCCCCGTTGCTCTACCGGTGAGCGGGTCGCGTTCCGTGATCTCCTCGCTCTCAGACCGGTTGTCCATCACCCCTCCTGCAGTTCAGCCACGATGGGCGCCCAGAAGCCCGCAGGGGTCGCATACGGGGCGTAGAACGACACGCGCTGGACCACGTCGCCGAATCGTCCGAGGATGCCGGCGGCGACCTCGGTGGGCTCGGCCACGACGGCAAACGTGTGGAGCATGTCGTCGTCGATGAGGTTGCCCATCTCCACCCACTTTCCTTCCTTGGACAGCGCGTTCAACTCAGGCTGGAGATCGCCCCATCCGTGGTGCTCGAGCACCCCGCGATAGTTGGGTGTGGACCCGTAGAAGGCGATCTGGCTGCGGACGCCGGCGGCATTGGCGGCCATGGTCGCCTCGTCAGGACCGGTGACGACGAACGCCGGAAGCGACAGTTCGATGGCACTCCGCTCCCGACCTCCGGCTGCCGCACCCCGTTCAATCGCTGGGATGGTGATCTCGCGCAGGTAGGACTCGGTGGTGAACCCGTGCACGAGCATGCCGTCACACACCTCGCCGACGACCTCGGTCATGCGTTCACCGACCGCGGCGAGAAAGACCTTGGGCACGCCGTGGGGGTTGGGTCCGGGATTGAAGAACGGTGTGATGAGGGTGTGCTGGTAGAAGTCGCCCCGGAAGTCGAGCTTGGCCGTTCCTTCAAATGACGCCCAGATGGCGCGCATGGCGAGGATGAACTCTCGCATCCGTGCCGCCGGTGCGTCCCATGGCATCGAGAAGCGGCGGGTGATGTGGGCACGCACCTGACTGCCGAGGCCCAGCAGGAACCGGCCGCCGGAGAAGGCCTGAAGGTCCCACCCGATTTGGGCGGTCACGAACGGGTTGCGGGCGAACGCCACAGCGATACCCGTGCACAGTTCGACCCGTTGGGTGTGTTCCGCCGCCAACAGGAGGGGGAAGAAGGGGTCATGGGAGGTCTCGGCCGTGACGAGGCCGTCGAAACCGTCCTGTTCGGCCTGTGCCGCCTCCCGCCCAACGGTGGTCAGATCTCCACCAATTCCCCGGTCGACTCGCATGATCACGCCCCCTGTGGTCCGTCCCCGATCAGCTACCGATGCGGCTCAGGCACCTGGGTCCGACGGCCGCTCGGCCGAGGCTAGGTCACTCGCCTTCTTCGCGCAGGAACTCCTCGACCTCTGCCACGAGCTCGTCACCGGCGAGCAGCAGGCTCGGGTCGTCGGCCATCTCGCTGCGACGTTCGAGTTCGGTCACCATTGCCTCATGCTCGGGGTTGCCAGAAACGAGGGCGTTGATGTGCTCGATGGTGGCCGCAGCGTCGCGGGCGAGGTCGCCCGTGGTGAACTCAAGACCTGCCACGCGATCGAGCATGCCGATGTGGGCCAGTGTGGCCGCAGGGGAGGGGATGGCTGCTGCGTAGTGGGGAACCTGGGCCCACAGGCCCACGGCGGGTAGCCCGACCTCGGCGCACCGCCGCTCGATGGCCGCTCCCACCCCGGCGGGGACGTCGACGCGCCCGGGAAGGTAACCAACCCTCTCGGCGAGCTCGGCCGTCGTTGCGGTGGACACCACCTTGACGGGCCGGGTGTGGGCCACCGGAGCGGGGTAGGCGCCCAGGTCAACCACGAGACTCACGTCGAAGTCGTGGGCGAGGTCCACCACCGTGTGGGCGAATGCCCGCCACTGGTGATCTGGCTCGACGCCAGTGAGGAACAGGACGTCTCGCCCGTTGCGGTCGGTGCCGGCCCTCAACTCGATGTGCGGCCAGCTCAAACCGACGATTCGGCCGTCCTCGAGGTGCATCACCGGTCGTCGAGCCCGGTGGTCGAGCAGGGCGTCGGTGTCAAAGGTCGCCACCGTGACGAGTTCGCCGTCGGACATGAGGTGTTTCATGGTCGCCGCTGCGGCGTGCCCGGCGTCGATCCAGCCCTCGAGGCCGACGATCAATACGGGGTCGGTCAGTTCCGGGGAGGACACGAGTTCGTGCACGATGCTCACACCCTCGCTGCGGCCGCTTGGGCCGCCTCGGCGAGGAGCTGCACCGTGTCACCAAACCCCGAGAACTCCTGGCTGTTGCGGTCGCCCATTGCCCCGCCGGAGTAGCGGCTGAACACCCCTTCGAGGATGCACGCCAACTTCCAGTACCCGAACGCCACGTAGAAGTCGATTGCGGAGGTGTCCCGGCCGGTCAGTTCCGTGTAGCGGGAAAGCAGTTCGGCTTTGGTGGGGAATCCGGCCGCTCCGGAAGCGGGGGTCACCGAGAGCGCTCCCGGCTCGCCGGGGTCGGTCCAGTAGACCAGGAGCAGGCCGAGGTCGGCGAGTGGGTCGCCGAGCGTGCACAGTTCCCAGTCGAGAACCGCCACCACCTCCCCGCTGTCGCCCAGCATGCAGTTGTCGAGCCGGTAATCGCCGTGCACGATGGCGGCGGGGCCTTGGACCGGGACGAGGTCGCAAAGTTGGGCGTGCACCTCTTCCATGATCGGCAGGTCACGGGTGCGCGACGCCTCGAATTGCCGGTGCCAGCGCTTCAGCTGACGTTCGATGTAGCCGTCGTGTCGGGCGAGGTCACCGAGGCCAACCGTGGTCGGATCGACGGCGTGGATGCGAGCGAGCACCTCGATGAGGGATTCACCGGCGCGGGAACGCTGGGCCGGGGTGAACAGGTCGGCGTCGGAGGAGTCACGGATAATGACGCCGTCGACGAAGTCCATGACGTAGAACGGTGCACCGTTCACTGCGTCGTCGCTGCACAGGCCCACGACCGGAGCGACCGGCACGTCGGTTGGGGCGAGAGCGGAAATGATGCGATGTTCACGGCCCATGTCGTGGGCGGTGGCGAGGACCTGCCCAAGTGGTGGCCTGCGGAGCACCCAGCGTTGGCCGCTGGTGTCGGTCACGCAGTACGTCAGATTCGAGTGGCCGCCGGTGATCAACTCGAACCGCAGAGGCGGCGCCAGAGTGGGGACACGATCGGCAAGCCAGGTGGTGACCTGCGCTGCATTGATTCCGGCGGGCGCAGTGCCTGCTTCTGCGGGAAGGTCGTTGCTCGATGGCACGCAGACACGCTACCGGCTGGCCGGTCAGTGGGCGCCACGTCGGCGCCGTATCGTTGTCCCATGGTTATTGACGTCACGGATGCAACATTTGAAGCAGAGGTCCTGGACCGGTCTGCTGTGACCCCGGTGGTCGTCGACCTCTGGGCCACGTGGTGTGGCCCCTGTCGGACCCTCGGACCGATTCTCGAAAAGGTGATCGGTGAGAGCGAGGGTCGGGTCGTGCTGGTCAAGGTTGATACCGATGCCAATCCCCAGACCGCAGCGGCGTTCTCGGTGCAGAGTATTCCTGCGGTGTACGCCGTGGTGGACCGCAAGGTCGTCAACGGCTTCATTGGCGCCCGCGGTGAGCGAGAGGTGCGAGAGTTCGTTGACTCCCTCGCCCCATCTCCCGAGCAACAAGAAGTGGATTCGCTGCTCGCAAGTGGTGATGAGGAGTCCCTCCGACGTGCTCTCGAGATCGTCCCGGGTGACGAGGCTGTCGTGGTGGCCCTCGCCACACTGCTCGCCGATGGCGGGTCTTTCGACGAGGCACTCGGACTGCTCGAGCGTGTGCCGGTGACCGCAGCGACCCGGCAGGTGGCCGCCCGTGCCCGGCTTGCACGGGCGGGCGGGCTGCCTGACGGCGATGACGCCATCGTTTCCCGTCTTGGGGAGTTGCTCGAGGTGGTCAAGGACGACACGGCGGCGAGGACCGAGTTTCTCGATCTGCTCGAGGTGATCGGCCCAGATGACCCTCGCAGTGCTGAGTGGCGTCGGCGCCTCACCACACGCCTCTACTGATCGAAGCGTCCCCCACGTTGGGTGGCGTCCACCCACCCGCTGCGCAACGCAGCGCGGAGGAGGACGATTCGGCTCTAGGTTTCGGTGCGCCTCCCCCGGTCGTCCCCCTCTTGGTGCAGCTCGCCTGCGACGGGTTGGTGGGGAGTGGACATGGACCTGTTCGGTGGATCGTCACAAGGGTCGGTGCCACGGCATGGCCGACGGTCGGGTGCCGGTTCGCGCAACCATGGTGCCGCCGCCCTGATCGGTCCTCGGGGGGTGCTGGCGGGCGTCGCCGTGGGACTCCTCGTGGTCGGACTCGTCGTGTTCGGGTTGCTGCGAGGGGGCGGTCCGCCCGACGACCCAGCGTTGGCTTTTGTCGAACCCGAGGCATCATTGCCTGGTGCCGGGGGGTCTGACCCTCCTGGCGCCGACACCGATTCGGGCCGGGGTGTTGAACTCGTGGTACACGTCGGAGGCGCGGTGGTCTCGCCGGGGGTCTACACCCTTGGGCCCTCCGCCCGGATCGCCGATGCGGTGTCCGCTGCCGGAGGGGCACTTCCCGACGCAGACCTCGATCGCGTCAACCTCGCCGCCCCTCTCAATGACGGTGGACAGGTCGTTGTTCCCCTGCGCGGGGCGGCGGCGACCTCAGCGGTCGGTGCTGCGGGCTCGGCGCAGGCCGGGGTGGTGTCGTTAAGCCAGGCGGACGAGGCGGCGCTTGACGCGCTTCCCGGCATTGGACCCTCCACCGCCTCAGCAATCATCGCCCATCGGGAGGCCAACGGTCCGTTCAGCAGCGTCGAGGAACTCCTTGAGGTTCGAGGCATCGGTGAGGCGAAGCTTGAAGGCCTTCGAGACCTCGTCACGCCGTGACGCTGCGGCTGGGCCTCGTCGCTGGGGCCGCATGGGCTGGCGCGGTCGTGCGCTGGGCTCCTCCGCTCGCAGTTGTTGCGTCGATGGCGGTCATGTTGGTGGCGGTCTGGACCGTGGGGCGGCTGAGCCCCAACTGGGCGGTGGCACTCGGGGTGGCCACGGCGTTCGGGCTGGCGGGGTGGCATGGGGCGGCAGCCTCGTCGGCGCTCAATGAGCCCGTCCCCACCGCCGTGTCGGGTCGGGTGACGCTCACGACCGACCCTCGGACGGTCGGTCGCCTAGTGAGCGTCGAGGTGCGACACGGCACACGCCTCTACGACGCCACGGCAGCAGGTGGAGCCGCCGGGGAGCTGGTCCGACTCCGCGCTGGGGAGTCGGTGCGGGTGGAAGGTTCGGTGCGGCCGACGGCGAGTGACGATCTGTGGCGTCGCTCACGACATGTCGTGGGTCGGATTTCACTCACCGAGGTGGCGGCGCCCGCCGCCGCCAGCGGACCGGGGGCACTCGCCAACGGGGTGCATCGTGCCGTGCAGCGGGTGACGAGCCATCTCCCGAGTGACAACGCCTCGGTGGTGCTCGGCGTCGCGCTCGGCGACCGCGGAGCGATCACCCAGGAACTGGCCGGTGACCTGCGCGCAGCGGGACTCAGCCACCTCACGGCGGCCTCGGGCCAGCACGTCGTGCTGCTGATGGCGATGGTCTCACCGCTCCTTGGACGCCTGCCGAGGTGGTGGGGGCTTGCTGGCGGGGTGGCGGTGCTCGGCGGATTTGTTGTGCTCACACGGGGCGAACCATCAGTGCTGCGGGCGGGTGCGATGGGCCTCATCGTCGTCGCCTCGGGAGCGTTCGCCCGTCCGGTGAAGGGCCTCGGAGCGCTTGCGCTGGCGGTGACCGGTTTGGTCATCGTCGACCCGTTGATCGTGGACGCCCTCGGGTTCCAGTTGTCCGTCCTGGCCACCGCAGGAATCGCGCTGTTCGCCCGACGGATCGCGACGGCCATCCCCGGGCCCCGACCGGTGCGGGAGGCCGTCGCGGTGACGCTCGCTGCCCAGCTCGCCGTTGCGCCCCTCCTCGTGTGGGCCTTTGGTTCTATGCCGGCGATCGGGCTTGCCACCAACCTGCTCGTGGCGCCCATCATCGGGCCCCTCATGGGCTGGACCCTCGTGGCCGGAACCCCTGGAGGTCTGGTGCCTGCATTCGGGTTCGCCGCCTCCCTCCCGATGCAGCTGATGGCGGGCTGGGTGGTGGTGGTGGCCCGATGGGGGGCTGCAGCGCCGCTCAGTGGCATTGACGCCCGAGAAGCGACGGCGTGCGGGCTTGCTGTGCTCGTCGTGGTCCTTGGCTGGCGGTGGCGGCGCCGGGTGGTCGTCGGTGTCGGTGTCGCTGCCCTGGGGTGTTCGCTCCTGTGGGGTGTGACGGCCAGCCTCCCGATCGCGCCAGGGGTGCACGACGTTGGGTCCGGTGCGGTGCTCGTGGCCGGTGGGGGACGGGCTCTCCTCGTTGTGGACGGACGGGTCCAGGCTGGTGTCGTCGCCGATCGTCTCCGCCAACTTGAACTCCGCTACATCGATGCGGTGGTGGTTCGCACAGGTTCCCAGACGGCCTTTGGGGTTGCTGAGTCGGTGTGCGGATCCCGTCCTCCCTGTCAGACCCTCGCCCCGACCGCAGAGGGTTCGGGGCCCCGAACGATGGTGGTCGAACGGAACGTGTCGATGGCGCTCGGTGACCAGACGGCGCACCTCGTGGTTGAGGGTGGCGT
The DNA here is from genome assembly GCA_945860545.1 of Bifidobacterium breve. GTDB lineage: Bacteria > Actinomycetota > Acidimicrobiia > Acidimicrobiales > Acidimicrobilacustridaceae > M30B73. The sequence goes on from CAMAQM010000008.1 coordinate 21,893, forward strand.
CCTTGTCGTTCGCATCCGCGGCACATCAGACTCGGGGGAGGTGCTGGTCCTGTAGAAGCTGACGGGAACGCTGCGTGTAGCGTCGAAGCCGATGCATCTCGTCACCGGCAGCCAGCGCCACGACCTGACCCGACGAGTCGTCATCATCGGCGCCGTTCCCACCGCTGGCCGCCTGGGTGGTTCGCCACGTCCGAGTGTGGGCTCGGCCGTCTCGGTGTTCGGTCACGGTGCCGACGTCATCGAGCTCGACACGGTGATGGACCCTGACGTTGAACGCTGGGCGCAGTACTGCGCGGCCGTGGTCGCAGCCGCCGGCCATCAGCCGGTGGCAGCTCGTGTGGCGACGGCCCGGGACGCCCACACCGCACTTGACGCCGGGGTGTGCATGGTCTCAGGTGGGGGGGTGGACGACGACGAAGTCCTGCATCGATGCGCCAATGAGCGGATCACGGTCGTTCTCGGAGCGCCGGACGGGCTCCCGATGCTGACCAGTCGGGTACGCCAGGCCGAACGGCTCGGTGTGAACCATGATCGGCTCGCCTTCGACGTGGCGACGCTCGGAGGCCCCATGGTGGTCGGGGAGACCCTCGAGTCGGGGTCGTTGGCTGTGGCAGTCACCACGGTGGATCGCGGCGAGGCGACGCCCGAGGTGATCGGCGCCGCTGCTGCCGCACACCTGCGAGGCGCGCGGGTCGTGCGCACCCGGCGACCGCGATCGACGCGACGGGTCATTGGGGTCCTCGAGACGGTGGAGGCCCACCGGTGAAGATGCCAAAGGGAATCGACCGGGCCCCAGTGGTGCTCGTCACCGGTGACGACGAGAGCGTGATCCGCGACACCGTGGTGCTCATTGACCGCCACCTCGTCGGAGAGGCGGACCGTGATTCCTGTCTTGAGGAGTTGACCCTCGGTACCGGCCTCGACGCCGACGCCTCTACACAAATCACCGTCGAGCACGTCGTGGCTGCGGCGCAGACACCGGCATTCCTCACCCCGCGACGGGTCGTCGTGGCCCGACACCTCGGTTCGCTCACGACAAAGGATCTCGTCGCCCCCCTTGTTGAGTACCTGGGGAACCCTCTGGAAACCACGGTGCTGGTCGTCGTGTGGGATGTCGCTGCGGGCTCGGGGGTACGAAAAGGCCCACCGCCCAAGTCGCTACTGGCGGCGGTGGGCGAGTGCAAAGGCGTCATCGTCGATACCTCACGAGGCAAGAAGACAGCCGAATGGGTCACCGCTCAGCTCTCAGCGGAGTCGTTCCGGCTCGATTCCGCAGCGGTGGCGCGGCTCGTGGACCACGTCGGGGACCAGCCGGACGTGCTCGTTGCCACGCTCACCAACCTGCGAGGCAGTTTCGGCGTCGGCGACGTGGTCCGTCTCGAGGACCTCGAGCCGTTCCTCGGGGTGACCGGCGACGTCACCCCGTGGACACTCACCGACGCCATCAGCGAAGGCGATGTCGACGGCGCCCTCACCGCGTTGCAACGCATGCTCGTCGGTGGCGGACGGCATCCCCTTGCGGTGCTTGCCACCCTTACCTCCTATGTCGGCAACCTTGTCGCACTCGATGGAGCGGCGGTCACCGGCCGTGACGATGCTGCACGGCTCCTCGGAGGGTCGCCATTCGTGGCGACGAAGGCGTTGGTCCAGGCGAGGCGTCTCGGGTCCGAACGGGTTGCGGACCTCGCCACGCTGGTGGCTCAGGCAGACCTCGATGTGCGACGCAGCCAGCTCGGGTCGGAACTCGTCGTCGAGGTGCTGGTCGCCCGTATGGCGAGCCGCTCGGGGACGACGCGAAGCGGGCCGACACGCAGGAACGAGGGACGCAGAACCGGGCGGTGATGACCCCCGGTGGTCAGTGGATCAGGATTCGCCGTCTGCGGCGATGCGCCGGGTGAGGCGGGACTTGCGCCGAGCCGCCTGGTTCTTGTGGATGACACCCTTGGTCGCAGCCTTGTCGATGCGCTTCAGCGCGGCGCGGAGACGCTCCTCGGCATCCTCGGCGCCGCTGGCGGCCGCCGCTTCGGCACTCTTGGTGCGGGTGTGGAGCTCCGAGCGCACAGCCTTGTTGCGCAGGCGCCGCCGCTCGTTCTGGCGGTTCCGCTTCATCTGGCTCTTGATGTTGGCCATGTCGTTCCTCGTGCTGGCATGCGATCAGCGGCCTCGTCGGCCGTCGGGATGTCAGAGTGTACCCACCCGCCACCCTCGACACCATTTCCCGGAGCGACCCGGGACATCGACAGGTGGCGCACCTCATTGCCTGCGAGGGGTCGGTCGGCTGCCGCTACGCTCACAGCCAGCCACCCTTCCGATCCGGCCGAGTTCACGTGACCCCAATCGATCATCTGCGCAACCTGTGCATCATCGCTCATATCGATCATGGCAAGAGCACCCTTGCTGACCGGATGCTCGAGTTGTGCGGTGCCGTGTCGGCCCGGGAGATGAGGGCCCAGTACCTCGACTCGATGGACCTTGAACGTGAACGCGGCATCACCATCAAGTTGCAGAGTGTCCGACTCGACTGGCAGGGGACCGTCCTCAACCTGATCGACACTCCCGGTCACGTCGACTTTGGTTACGAGGTGTCGCGGTCACTTGCAGCATGTGAGGGGGCGGTGTTGCTTGTGGACGCCGCTCAGGGCATCGAAGCCCAGACGTTGGCCAACTGTTATCTGGCGCTTGAGAACAACCTCGAGATCGTGGCGGTCATGAACAAGATCGATCTCCCCGCCGCCGAGCCGGAACGGTGCGCCGCTGAGATCGAGCAGGTGCTCGGCATCCCCGCCGGTGAGGTGTTGCGAATCAGTGCCAAGACCGGGGAGGGGGTGCCCGAGCTCCTTGACGCCATCGTGGCGCGGATCCCCGGCCCCGTTGGTGACGGCACCGCCCCCTTGCAGGCGTTGATCTTTGACTCGCACTTCGATCAGTACCGGGGTGTGGTCTCGTCGGTGCGTGTCGTCAACGGCGAACTCAGCACGGGATCCCGGCTGTGGTTCGCGCAGGCCGGTGTCGCACACGAGGCCGACGAGGTCGGAGTGCGCACCCCGAACATGACCCCTGTGGGAACGCTGGGTCCGGGCGAGGTGGGTTACCTCATCGCCGGCATCAAGGATGTTGGTGAGGCCCGCGCTGGTGAGACCGTGACCGAGCACCGTCGCCGGGGCGAGCCGCTATCGGGGTACCGGGAACCCAAGCCCATGGTGTTCTGCGGCATCTACCCCATCGACGGTGACGAGTATCCGCTGTTGCGGGAGTCGCTTGAGAAGCTTCGCCTCAACGACTCGTCGTTCACCTTCGATCCCGAGACCTCTGGCGCTCTCGGTTTCGGTTTCCGATGCGGATTCCTTGGCCTTTTGCACATGGAGATCGTTCGCGAACGGCTCGAGCGCGAGTTCAACCTGAGTCTCATCGCCACCGCCCCGTCCGTTGAGTATCGGGTGACCACCACCGCGGGGGCCGAACTGGTGGTTGACAACCCATCGGATCTCCCTTCGGCCGCCGAGATCGACCACTTGGAGGAGCCCTACCTCAAAGCCACCATCCTCACCCCGTCGTCCTACACCGGCACCATCATGGAGCTGTGCCAGTCACGACGGGGTGAACTCGACCGCATGGAGTACCTCTCGCCTGAACGGCTCGAACTGGTCTACCGGCTCCCGCTCGCCGAGGTGGTCACCGACTTCTTCGACCAACTCAAGAGTCGGAGCCAGGGTTACGCCAGCCTCGACTACGAACCGGCTGGGTATGCCCCTGCGGACCTTGTGAAAGTCGATGTGTTGCTCAACGCCGTCCAGGTCGATGCCTTCAGCACCGTGGTCCACCGTGAGAAGGCCTACGACTACGGGCGGCGCATGACCGAGAAGCTCCGTGAACTGATCCCCCGGCAGATGTACGACGTGCCGATCCAGGCGGCGATTGGTGGGCGCATCATCGCCCGCGAGACGGTGAAGGCCAAGCGCAAGGACGTGTTGGCCAAGTGCTACGGCGGCGATATCACCCGGAAGCGCAAACTGCTCGAACGCCAGAAGGAAGGCAAGAAGCGGATGAAGAACATCGGCAGAGTCGAGGTCCCCCAAGAGGCGTTCGTCTCGGCGTTGCGACTGAGCGAGTAGGCCCCGTCATCGCTCGAACGTCGGGTCGGTTGCTGCGACACACCTCCGGTAGGATTGGGTTCTGCCCAGTCCACTCACCCGCAGGCGATTCCCATGCTGGATGAACGAAAAGCCAACATCCTCCGCGCGGTGGTCGAGGAGTACATCCGAACGGCTCAGCCCGTGGGTTCGGGTCACGTCGCTGCGGACCCGGGAGTGTCGGTGTCGTCAGCCACGGTGCGTAACGACATGGCGGTGCTTGAAGCTGACGGGTACCTCGTGCAGCCCCACACCTCGGCGGGAAGGATTCCGACCGAGAAGGGCTACCGCTACTTCGTCGACCACGTGCCCACACCGGCCCGCCTCGCCAACCCTGACGCCCAGCAGATCCGGACCTTTTTCACTCAGGCCCACGGGGAACTCGAGCAGATGCTGGCGGACACCTCGCGTCTGCTCGCTGACCTGACCCACTACGCGGCGGTTGTCACCGCCCCACCGCCTGAGGCTGCCACCGTGCGCAGCGTCCAACTCGTCGGACTTGCTCCCCGCGTGGCGCTTTTGGTCACCGTGCTGTCCAACGGAGTCGTCGACAAGGTCACCGTCGAGGTTGATCATGACCTGGGGGACGTTGAGGTTTCCGATGCAACGGCGCTCGTGATCAGCGCGCTCATGGGTCGCACCTACGCCGAGGTCGCCACCGACGATGTCGCCGCCGCCGGTGACATTGCGGGGGGAGCGTTGGCTCGTGCGGCCCTCGGTGCATTGCGCACGGTGGCGGGTGAGACCTCCTCGGGTGAGGTGTTCGTTGGTGGGGCATCGAGGGTCGCCTCGGCCTTTGACGCCGTAACCCAGGTCAGTGAGGTACTTCGGGTCCTCGAGCAGCAGTTCGTGGTTGTCACGCTCCTGCGTGACGTGCTCGACCGCGGCCTGAGCGTGGCCATCGGCACCGAGACGGGCATCGAGCCCCTCGCTGATTGCTCAGTGGTGGTTTCCCCGTACCTCGTCAACGGCGAGCCTGCGGGAACGATTGGTGTTCTCGGTCCGACCCGGATGAACTACCCCCAGGCCATCGCTACGGTGGCGGTGGTGAGTCGCCGTCTTGGCGAGACGCTGACAACGGGATAGGGAACGGATGTCTGGTCAGGACCATTACTCGGTGCTGGGCGTGTCCCGTCAGGCGACGGCTGAGGAACTCAAACGCGCCTATCGGAGTCGCGCCCGACAACTCCACCCCGACGCCAACCCAGACGATCCGACAGCGGAAGCCCGGTTCAAGGAATTGGCCCTCGCCTATGAAGTGTTGTCGGACCCGGTGCGCCGACAGCGCTACGACCGTTTCGGCGATGACGGGCCCGGGGGAGGGGCGAACCCCTTCGACGGTGGACTCGGCGACGTCTTTTCCATGTTCTTCGGCCAGGGCTTCGGTGGGCCCGCAGGACCGAGTGGACCACCCCGAGGCGCCGATCTCGAGGCGACTGTGCGCGTCTCGTTTGAGGACGCCGTCTTTGGAACCCAAGCGGCGGTCACGGTTCGGACCGCTGCGTCGTGTGAGGACTGCGGTGGCAGTGGCGCCGCAGCGGGTACCTCGTCGGTCGACTGTGGGGAGTGCGGCGGTACGGGCCAGGTTCGTCGGGTGCGCCAGTCGATGCTGGGCCAGATGGTCACCGCAGGGGCGTGCGGTCGCTGCGGCGGGACGGGGCAGGTCATCGAACAGCCGTGCGGGACGTGTCGGGGTGACGGGCGGACGGTGGTTGACCGTTCGTACACCGTTGACATTCCCGGCGGCATCGATGACGGCCAGACGTTGAGGCTGCCTGGTCGCGGAGCGGTGGGTCCACGGGGTGGGAGCGCCGGCGACCTTTACGTGCACGTCGCCGTCGCAGCACATGACGTGTTCGCCCGGTCCGGTTACGACCTGTTTTGTGAGCTCCCGGTGTCGGTCGCCCAGGCAACCCTTGGGGTCACCCTGGAGATGGAGACTCTCGACGGCACCGAGGAGGTCCGGGTCGAGCCTGGCACCCCATCGGGTCATCGAACCGTTCTGCGTCGCAAGGGGGTTCCCTACGTCGACGGCCGAGGACGGGGAGACCTCGTGGTGGAGGTGGTGGTGGAGATACCCACCAGCCTCACCGAGGACGAGGAGGTTCTCCTGCGAGATCTGGCGGCGATGCGCGGTGAACCGGTGGATCCTCCCCGAGCCGGGCTGTTGTCACGCCTGCGCTCAGCCCTGCGATGACCGCCGGAGCCGAGCCCGCCCATCTCGATCCCGGCATTCGGTCCCGACCACTTGTGTTCGTCGAGGACCTTGATCATCCTGCGATTGATTCCGGCGACCTCCACCATCTCCGGAGGGTGTTGCGACACGACCAACACACCCCCGTCACGCTCTGTGACGGGGCGGGCGGGTGGCGGACGGGCACCCTCGACGAAGTGCCTGGTGACCTTGGTCCCACCAACCGTGAGGCGCGCCGCTCTCCGTTGGTGACGGTGGGGGTCGCACTGGCCAAGTCGGTGCGTAGCGATCTCGTGGTGCAAAAGCTCACGGAACTTGGTGTTGATCGGATCGTGATGATCCGTGCCGAGAGGTCGGTGGTGCGCTGGAGCGATTCTGACACCGAGGCGAAGTTGGCCCGGATGCGCCGTGTGGTTCGGGAATCGGCCATGCAGAGCCGCCGCCTGGTGCTGCCCGAGATTGTGGGCACGCCGACGCTGCAACAGTTCGTTGTGGCGGAGCGTGCGGCGGGACGCACCGTGGGGATCGCGGAGCCGGGAGGGGAGCGGCTCTCTTCATCGGCCTCCACCACGGTGGCGGTCGGACCCGAAGGCGGTTGGAGCCCCGAGGAGTTGTCGCTCAGCGCCGTCCGCTTTGGCCTTGGCGCCGGTGTGTTGCGGGTCGAGACCGCTGCGATCGCCGTCGGGGTTTCCTTATGTGCTGCCCGTGACGGTTGGGGACCGACACCCTGATCCCTGCCACGCAGAGTCATTTCCAAAGCGCTTGGGGCAACCTGCTCCTACACTCACCGCCACCAACGGTCACGCAGTGCTGTGTCCGTTGGGATCATTGGGTGTCGTCGCTGGCCTCGACGCATCGAGGCAGTGGGGGCGGCATCGTTCGTATCCGTGGGGAGCCCCATTGTGGAAATGGGTGCGGGGGGATGAGCAGATGGACATCAACAGCGATACAGCGGTGCCCGACCATGGCGAGGACAGGGCGAGCGAGCGTGTCTCGGGCGTCACCGACGCCTACGCCCGACTGCTCGGCCGCCGCCTGCGGCAGATTCGCCAGCAGAAGGGCTACTCACTCACCGCAGTTGAATCCCGGTCCGGCGAGGAATTCAAGGCGTCGGTACTCGGGGCCTACGAACGGGGGGAACGCACCATCGCGGTGACACGACTGATGCGGCTCGCCGACCAGTACAGCGTGCCACTGGACCAACTTCTGCCGGGTGCCGGCGACACTCAACCCGCAACACCGGAGGGGCGGCCCACCATGCGTCTGGACCTCACGAAGGTGGCTCGGCTCGGAGGACCCGAAGGCGATCTGTTGCGGCGACAACTCGGGTTGGTGCAATTGAGCCGCCAGGACTTCAATGGCCGGGTGATGTCGATCCGCCACGATGACCAACGAGTTCTCGCAGGGATCTTCGGTGTCCGTGAGGATCGAATCTGGGACCATCTCGCCGAGCGGGGGCTACTGACCGGCCCGTGACCTCCACTGCACCCATCGCCGCGGCCAACGCCTCCGGAACGACGAGATCCTCGCCATCACCCTTCGGCGTTTACCTCCACGTGCCGTTCTGCCGTCATCGGTGTGACTACTGCGCCTTTGCCGCCTGGGACGACCGCGGGGAACTGATGGGGCGTTACATGCGCGCGCTGCAGCGCGAGGTGGCTGGTGTTGCCGCAGCTCAACCGGTGCCGGCGACGTCAGTGTTCGTTGGCGGTGGCACGCCGTCGCTGGTTGACGCAGACGCACTCGTTGAAGTCATCCGGACAATCACCCTGGCAGACGACGCCGAGGTCACCGTCGAGGTGAACCCCGAGGACGCCAGTGAGGAACTTTTCACCACCTACCGAGACGGCGGAGTGAATCGGATCTCGTTCGGGGTGCAGTCAATGGTCCAGCCCGTGCTCGACGCCCTTGGGCGGCGACACGACCCGAACCTGGTGGCCACGGCGGTGGACGCAGCCCGCAACGTCGGGATCTCAAGTATCAACCTCGACGTGATCTACGGCGCTGCGGGCGAGACCGTCGAGCAGTGGACCCGCACGCTCACCGAAGTGGTGGGCCTCAACCCCGACCACGTCTCGGCCTACGCACTCACCGTTGAACCCGGTACCGCTCTGGCCGCCGACCCGGTCCGGCACCCAGACGACGACGACCAGGCGGCAAAGTACCTCGTTTCCGAGGAGATTCTCACCAGTGCCGCGATGCCGTGGTACGAGATCTCCAACTGGTCCCGGGAGGGTCACCAGTGTCGACACAATCAGCTGTACTGGGTCCAGGGGGACTACTTCGGCGCAGGGTGCAGCGCTCATTCGCACCACGCCGGACGGCGTTGGTGGAACCTCAGGACACCCGAGCGATACATGGATGCGGTGGAGTCGGGACGGCCCCCGGAGGCGGGCGACGAGCGTCTCGACGACGAACAGCGCCGGATCGAGGCGCTGCAGCTCGCTGTGCGGACCAGTGCCGGTGTGCCGGTGGATGCTCTCGAACGGGCGGCGTCCACTGGGGAAATTGACGGTCTCGTGGAGCGTGTCGGCGACCGCTTCGTTCTGACCGTTGCGGGCCGTCTGCTCGCCAACGAGGTGGCTCTCCGCCTCGAGTAGAGGCATACCGGCGGCTTTGCACGACGACGGGTCGGCGCCTGCGCGTCGCCGACCCAGCCTCCACCGCTAGGGTCGGCGCTGTGGACACCTTCCCCCAAGGCCCCCCACCATGGTCGGACGCTCGTGGGACCCTTCCGCCTCCGGTGCTACCCCCGTCCCCACCTCCGCCGCCGCCCCCCGGGGAGGCGCACGCCCGCCCGGTGCGGTGGGGCCTCGGCGATGTGGCGGTCGGCATCGGCCTGTTCTTCGCCGTGCAGCTCTTCTTCGGCGCAGGTTTGGTGGCCTTCATCGTCGCCGTGGGGGGTGAACTTGCGGTCGACGACTCGGCCGGCGATCCCTCCAACCTGTTGTTGTTGTTGGTCTCCGCCCCCCTCAGCTGGGCGGTGCTGATCGGGTGGCCCTGGTGGGTGAGCCGCCGCAAGGGGACGGGTCGCATGTCAGCGGACTTCGGTCTCGCCATGCGGTGGACGGACCTGCTGCTCGGCGTTGCTGGTGGTGTGCTTGCTCTCGTGGTGTCGGCCAGTCTCGCTGTGGCCTATAGCGCCGTGTTCGGCGGTGACGCCCCGACCAACACCGACATCATCAGCGGCGAGTCCCAGAGCCTCGTCACGATTGTGGTGCTGTTCGTCGTCATCGCCGTGGGAACCCCGATCGCCGAGGAGATCTTCTTTCGGGGACTCGTTCTCGGTGCTGCCCGAAAGCGGTGGGGTACCGCCGTGGGCATCGCCTTTTCCTCACTGCTGTTCGGGGCGTTCCACGTCCAGGCTGATCTGGTCTCGTGGGCCTTCGTCGGAGCGGTCACAGCGCTCTACGGCGTCGTGTTCGCCCTGTTGCGAGTCTGGTCCAACGGACGCATCGCTGCGTCAATCGTGGCCCACATGGTCGTGAACGGAATGGCGATCGTCGTCGTGGTTCTCACCGGATGAATGGCACGGTGCGACAGCGACCGGTTTGAGGGGTGCGGGCGGAGGGACTTGAACCCACACGTCCTTTCGGACACCAGGACCTAAACCTGGCGCGTCTGCCAGTTTCGCCACGCCCGCAGTCGGACCAACCTACCCCGTCCGATGGTGTGGGTGGCACGGCGAAGCGCTGTAGCCTGCGGTGTCGCTATCAATACGGCGGGCCGAGATGACCAACGGAGGTCGACCATGACGAGCGTTCCACAGATGCCTGACTTCATTGCCCAAGGCCCCGGCGGGGACCCAGGTGTGGAGATGCTGCGCATGCTGCTCAAGGAGCGGATCGTCATGCTGGGGAGCGAGGTGAGCGATGACAGCGCCAACGCAATCATCGCCCAGATGCTCTACCTCGAGGGCCAGGACCCCGACCGGGACATCTGGTTGTACATCAACTCACCTGGCGGGTCGGTGACCGCCGGCATGGCGATCTACGACACCATGCAGTTCGTCAAGCCTGACGTCGGCACCATCTGCATGGGGCTGGGAGCCTCAATGGGGCAATTCCTTTTGTGCGCCGGCGCCCAGGGCAAGCGTTACGCCCTGCCCCACGCCCGAATCATGATGCATCAGCCCCTCGGCGGCATCCAGGGCCAGGCGGCCGACATTGCCATCCAGGCCGAGCAGATGAAGTACATCAAGAAGTTGATGGCCGAGCGCATTGCCTTCCATACCGGTCAGTCCGTTGAGCAGGTCGAGACCGACTCCGAACGTGACCGCTGGTTCACGGCCGAGCAGGCCAAGGACTACGGAATCATCGACTCGGTCATCGTCCGACGCGGTGAGTTGCTCTGATCTGAGTTCCGGTCAGCCCGGCACCGTCAACGTCTGCGGACGGTTGTCCCCGAGAGCGCCACGAGTATCGCTGCGGCTGCCGCCACGGCCATCACCCAGTAGGTGACCGTGCCGCCGAGTTGGCCGGTGGGGGGGACAGCGCTGCTGCGGGTCACGAGTGCCGCTGCGCAAACGAGCGCACCGGCGGCGTTGATCAGGATGTGCCGGCGTGTTGGCGGAGCGGACCAGCGGCCGATGCAGCCACAACTCGTCGTGGGGCTGCGCCGCCGCAGGAGCGTCACCATCAGCGTGAACACGGCATAACTGCAACCGAGCGCTGCGGTGGCCAACCACGGGCCGCCGGCGAGAACCGCCACGCTGATCGCCAACTCGATAGCGCCCCAACAGCGCATCGCCACCGGGCTCGATGGAAGCTCGAAGGCCTCCATCATGGGTCGGGACGCTGCGGGCTCGACCACCTTGAGGACACCAGCAGCTGCGAGCACGAGTGCGGCGACCGAAAGCGCCCACGACCACAGAGTCACTGGTGGTCGGGGTGCTCCGGCCCGACGGACGCCATAACGGGTGCGTTCTGGGCGGCTGAGGGGCTCGGCCCGTCGATGCTGAGGTGGGGAAGGATTCGGTCCAGCCAGCTCGGAAGCCACCACCCGGCGGAGCCGAAGAGCCGCATCGCCGAGGGCACCACCAGCATGCGCACAATGGTGGCGTCCACAAACACGGCGACGGCCATGCCGAACCCGAGCATCTTGATGATGGGGCTCGGGTTGGTCACGAACGCCAGGAATACGGAGATCATGATGAGCGCGGCGGCGGTGATGACCCGCGCCGTGTGGGCGACGCCCTCCACGACCGAGCGGGTGGCGTCCCGGGTGGCAAGCCATTCCTCGCGGATCCGGCTGAGGAGGAACACCTCGTAATCCATTGACAGGCCGAACAGGATGGCGAACATCAACACGGGGATGAATGGAGCCACCGGAACCGTCTGGTCAAGCGCCACGAGATCCTTGAGCCATCCCCATTGGAAGACGGCGACGAGGACGCCGTACGCCGCCCCGATGGACAACAGGTTGCACACCGCCGCCTTCAGGGGGACGAGCAGCGACCGGAACACGATCATCAGCAGCACGAAGGCAGCGAGCACGACGGCGCCGATGAACCACGGGAGCCGCTGTTGAATGAGGTCGGTAAGGTCGATCAGTTCCGCCGTGTAGCCCCCGACATAGACCGAGGCGGGGTCCACCGAGGTGCCGGAGAGCGCCTGGGGAATGGTGGTTGAGCGCAGGGTGGTCACCAGCGCCGACGTCGCTTCGTCGGAAGGGCCCGACGTGGGATACACCGTGATGATCGCCGCCGTGCCGTCCGAGTTGGGTATCGGCCCGTATGCCCCGCTCACTCCCGGGGTGGTGCGGAGCTTGGCGACGAGGTCCCCAAGTGCCTGGACTTCCCCCGGGGCGTTCTGCTGGGTGGGGGTCGGGAGTTCGGCAACGACGAGCAGCGGCCCGTTGACCCCGGGCCCGAAACCACTGGACATCTGGTCGTAGGCCTGCCGCTGGGTCTGTGAGGGCGGATCGTCGGCGTCCGACGGGAATCCCCACTCCATACGAAGCAACGGCACACTGAGCAACACCAGGACCGCCAGGCCTCCGATGACGAACGGCACCGGTCGTCGGCACACGAGCCGCGCCCAGCGCGCCGACCATGACCGAGATGGATCCGATTCATCTCGACGGTGGATGCGCAGACCGTTGATGCGGTTCCCGAGAAGGCCGAGAAGTGCGGGGATGAGGGTGATTGCGCACGCCATCGCCACGACGACGAACATGGCTGCAGCGAGTCCCATGGTGGCGACGTAGGGGATGCCCACGAGGGTGAGGCCGGCCAGCGCCAGGCACACCGAGATCCCGGCGAACAGGACCGCTGATCCGGCCCGAGCCGTTGCGACGCCTGCGGCCGCCACCGGCCCGCCACCACCGGGAAGTTCCTGACGGTGGCGGGTGACGATGAAGAGCGCGTAGTCGATTCCGACGCCGAGGCCGATCATGACACCAAGGGCGCTGACGGCGGTGCCGATGGTGAAGTGGTACGTGGCAACGGTGAGCAGGGCTCCGCTGACGAAAACCCCGACGAGCGCCGACGCAATGGGGACGATCATGGACACGACGGATCCGAGTGCGACCATGAGGATGACGACGGCGAGCCCGAGGCCGATTTCGTCCGCATATTCAGATAATCCGCCATCGATGGCCTGGGTGTCCTGAGCGTCGATGACGGGCCCGCCAAAGGCAACGTCTACACCGGCGGCTGAGACCGGCGCAGTGGCTTGCTGCAAACGGGCGAACGAATCCGGAGGTACCGAGGTGACTTCCTCGGTGAACTGCACCGTGGTGTAGGCGATCGATCCGTTGGAGGAGACGGTGGCGGGGAGGAACCCCGCTGGCACGCCAGGCGGTGGGCCCGTCAGTGGGTTGGCGGCGCTCGCCACGCCGGGGATCTTGGCCATGTCGGCCACCGCGGTACCGATGGCCTGCGCGGCGGCGCCGCCGGTCAGGTTCTCTCCGGTGGTGCTGTAGAACACGACGGTTGCCGACGCTGCCGCCGCCGCAGGGAACTCGCGTTGGAGCAGGTCGAGAGCCTCCTGAGACCCGGTGCCCGGGATGGCGAACGTGTCGACGGCGGTGCCTTTTTGCACCCCTGACAACGTGGCGATGCCGATAGCGATGACCAGCCACGCAACGAGTACCGCCCAGTGGTGTCTGGCGGCCCCGCGGCCGAGTCGTTCGAGCATGTCAGCCTCCAGTGGTCGGCGGCACTGGCTAGTTCTTGAGGAGTTCCTTGAACGGTGTGGTCCGATCCTGGTTCGGTTCCTTGGGTAGGCCCAGGACGCGCTCACCAATGATGTTCTTTTGGATCTCGTCAGTTCCGCCGTAGATCGACGGCGCCGGCGAGAACAGCGACATCTCGGTCACCATGGCGTCGAGAGGTCGGCCCACCGCAGCGTCGAGGGACTTGCGCTGGTCGCCCTCGTAGGCGTGGAGGGTGCCGTAACCGCCAAGGATGCGCAGCCCGACGTCACGGGTGAGCCGGACGATTCGGCTCATGGACAACTTGGCGGTGTTGGCAATAGGGCCGGGACTCTTGCCCGCAGCCTTGGCAGCCTTCATCCGTAGGTTCGAGAAGCGGGCGATCTCGTTGAGCGTGTGAAGTCGCGCAAGGTCCTGGCGGACGGTGGGGTCATCAATGGCGCCGTTGTCACGCGCCAGCCCGACGAGCATGCGCTCGGCCGACCCGAACATCCCGCCACCACCGCCACCTCCGCGGCGTCGCCCGCCGGAAGCAGGAACGAAGTCGCCGGCGCGCATGGGGAGCTGTCCGGCGACCTGGCCGGGTATGGCAGCGGAGGCCGCAGACGAACCGCCACCGGCGCCGAGCCCGGCACGTTCGAACGTCAGCGTGGTGTTGGCCACCGCCCAACCGTTGTTCAACCCGCCGATAACGGTGTCATCGTGGGTCCGGGCGTCCGTGAGGAACACCTCGTTGAACAGTGCCCGTCCGGTGATCTCTCGCAGCGGACGAACGTCGATGCCGTCCTGGTGCATGTCAAGGGCGAAGTAGGAGATGCCCTGGTGTTTCGGGGCGTCGGGGTTGGTGCGAGCAATCAGCATGCCGAGATCCGCTGCCTGCCCACCTGATGTCCACACCTTCTGGCCGCTCACGATCCACTCGTCGCCATCGAGCAGCGCTCGGGTCTGAAGCCCGGCGAGGTCCGAACCGGCATTCGGTTCACTGAACAGCTGGCACCACGCGCGCTGGCCTGTGACGATGTCTCGCAGGTATCGCCGCTTTTGGTCGTCCGTGCCATGGGTAACGATCGTCGGTCCGGCCAGAAGCAATCCGAGCCCGCCGGGGGCACCGAGGGCGCCGAACTCCGCAATGGTGGATGACACCACGTTGGCCTCTGCGGTTGAAAGGTCCCGACCGAACCACGCCGACGGCCACGCCGGGGCAACCCAGCCGGCGAGACCCAGCCGTTCCCACCAGTCGCCGACCGTCAGGTCCGGGTCCCAGTTCTCCTCCAACCAGCTCCGGAGTTCGTCACGGAGGTCGTCGTGGGTTGCGGTGCTGGACTCGGACATGGGCTACTCCTCCGGGCACGGGGTCAAGGCGCTGGTCTCCATAGCGGGACGGCCCAACCCTAGTTGGAGGGTCCGGGATCAGTGACCCGAAGCGAGGACCAGCAGGTTGCCGGGGTTCGCCGCCGCCCCGAGCAGTTCCCATAGGTGCTCACAGGCCGGCACCAAGTCGGGGTGTCCCCGAAAAAGCCCACGGTCGGTGGTCTCAAGGCGCTGGCGAGCCTCGACGACATCGTCATGGTCGAGCCAGCCCTTGTGCCCATGACCGAGCGAGAGTGCCACCGCTTCGCCGTAGGTGTCCGGTGCGATCTGGAGCGCGAGGTCACCCAATTCGCGTCCCCACAGAACCCTGCGCACCCCGACGCTCGACCACCCGAGGTGCAGCAACCCGTCGCGCAAGAGCGCCACGTCCGGGGCGGGGGTGAGTGGGCGGAGGTGGGCAGCGAGAATGAGACGGAACCAGTGCCCGAGGTGGGTTTCCTCAAAGCCGACCGCCCAGTCGTCAGGTGTGGTGATTGCGAGGCGCGATACGTGGGCCACCACCGCCGGATCGGTTGACGCCCACGTTTCGGCGGCCCGCATCCGAAGGGCGAGGGTGTCGCCGGTTCTGGCCCGATAGACCCCCGGGTCCACGCGGTCCTCGTCGAGACCGAGCTGCGCCCCGAGGCGACGGTCAGGCTGGCCGAGCGCTTCCCACAGCGAGGTGAACTCGAGGTGGAACCCCTCGGGGTCAAGCAGCCACGCGCCGCACAGTGGTGAACCGTCCACCTCCTTGGATGCACGCCCGAGCCTCGACGTGTCCGCCAGCGTGTCCCCGGGTGCCTGGCCTGACGCCGACGCAGTCTCTTGGCGGCCCACTGTGTCCACGCCCCAAGCCTGCCGGACCTCGGCGTCGCGGTGGGGGATAGCCGGCACGTAGCCTGCGGGGTGGTGCTGACCTCCTCGTTCGACTACCACCTGCCGACCCACGCCATCGCCCAGCGTCCTGCCCCAACACGCGACGCCGCCCAACTCCTTGTCGTCGACATCAACGGCGACGTCACGCATCGCGTTGTCGCTGATCTGCCCGAGCTGCTCTCTCCAGGCGATCTGATCGTCGTGAACACCACTCGGGTTATTCCTGCCCGGCTGCGCTTGCGCAAACCCACCGGTGGCAGCGCCGAGGTTCTCCTCGTGGCCCCACTGCACGACAATGAGGGTCGCCCCGACGTGCACAGTCGGGACTGGCAGGCGCTTGTTCGCCCGTCGCGTCGGCTTCCCCCCGGGGTTCGACTTGTTCCCCAGGCAGCGATTGAACCGACATCGGTCGCCCATGATTTTGTCGTCGAGGTTGGCGAGGTCGTCGATGGAGGTCTTCGACTCGTCCACCTGCATGGGTCGGCTGACCCGTGGGACATGCTGGGGGCTGTCGGGGAGGTCCCCCTTCCGCCCTACATCACGGCCGCAGAGAGCAGTGACACCGACCGGTACCAGACGGTTTTCGCCGATGCCCCCTCGTCGGTCGCCGCACCAACGGCCGGACTGCACCTGACCGAGGAGGTGCTGGCACGGCTCGCAGCCGGCGGGGTGAACCGGGCCGTCGTTGAACTCGACATCGGTCCGGGAACCTTCACGCCGGTGACGACCACCAACGTCGAGGAACACGTCATGCACGCCGAGCGATACCGGGTGCCCGACGAGACGGTCGAGGCAATCGAGTCGACCCGGGAACGAGGCGGCGCGGTGGTGGCGATTGGAACGACTGTCGTCCGGTCGCTCGAATCCTGGGCGACAACCGGGCAACAGCGAGGCGACACGTCGCTGTTCATCACCCCCGGCTACCCCTTCGCAGTCGTGGATCGGCTCTTCACGAACTTCCACCAGCCTCGGTCAACCCTGCTCGTGCTGCTCGAGGCGTTCATGGGTCCGCGTTGGCGGGACGTGTACGCCACGGCG
Source organism: Bifidobacterium breve (assembly GCA_945860545.1). Lineage (GTDB taxonomy): Bacteria > Actinomycetota > Acidimicrobiia > Acidimicrobiales > Acidimicrobilacustridaceae > M30B73. The sequence goes on from CAMAQM010000008.1 coordinate 38,636, forward strand.
CTGGAGTCGCAATACCGGTTCTTGTCGTTCGGCGACGCAATGCTCGTCGAGCGTGCCGCTCCGGAGGCCGCCTCGTGACCGCAGGTTCGGTCGTGCACCAGCGCATCGAGGCGCTCGACGGGTCGGCGCGCGCCACCGGGGTGACCCTGCCCAGAGGTTCGTTCACGACGCCGTGCTTCATGCCGGTGGGGACCCGGGCCACGGTGCGCGCCATCGACTCGGTTGACCTCGAGCGTCTCGGAGCGGAGGTGCTGTTGGCCAACACGTACCACCTCATGCTTCGGCCCGGGGCAGATGTGGTGGCACGGTTCGGCGGTGTCGCCTCGTTCATGGGTCTGGGATCGTCGGGCCCACTGACCCTGACCGACTCCGGCGGCTATCAGGTGTTCTCTCTCGCTCCCAAGGTGACCGACGACGGCGTGGCGTTCCGGTCCACGTACGACGGCGATCTCATCAATTTCACGCCCGAGGACGCCGTCGCCACACAGGCCCTTCTCGGCGCCGACATACAGATGGTTCTCGATGTCTGCCCACCGTTGCCTTCGCCACCATCGGTCGTCGGGTTGGCGGTGGACCGCACCGCAGCGTGGGCTGCACGGGCCGCCAGTGCTCACCGCCGTCTGCGCGACGGCGGCAACCAGCAGGCGCTGTTCGGCATCGCCCAGGGCGGTGTCGACCCGGACCTTCGTCGGGTCAGCGCGTCGCGGACTGTCGAGATCGGGTTCGACGGCTACGCCATTGGCGGACTGAGCGTCGGAGAGCCACGTGAGGCGATGCTCCCGGCGTTGGCAGCAGCACTCGACATGTTGCCCGCCGATCAGCCCCGATACCTCATGGGGGTCGGTGACCCCCGCAGCATCATTGAGGCGGTGGCCCTCGGCGTCGACATGTTCGACTGCGTTCTTCCGACGCGTCTGGGCCGGCACGGCACGGTCCTCACCAGCGCCGGTCGGGTGAATCTGCGTAACCGCATGTGGGTCGAAAGCGACGAACCGCTCGACGCCGAGTGCACCTGCGAGGTGTGTGGTCGCTACTCACGCGGCTACCTTCGCCACCTTCTCCTCGTCGGTGAGCCCACCGTCGCCCGCTTGGTGACCCTCCACAATCTTCACTGGCTGCTGGGTCTGGTGCGCGGGTTGCGGGAGGCGATCCTCGCCGGGACCTTCCAGTCGGCCTACCGCCGGGTGGTCGACGTCTGGCCGTGAGCAGGGTGGGCCCGCCACCGGGACCCCCCGGGGTGTGGGCTAAGGTCACCGGGTTCCCATCCGGCTCACTGGAGGCACCCTCGTCACCGTGGCACGAACCTCGCTGACCACCAGTCCCATCGGTCCGATCGCCGTTTGCGGCGTCCGCTGCACCGACCGGGTGATGCTGTGAGCAAGCGGCGATCCCGCCTCGTCGAACTCTGCGTGGTGGTGCTGTTCACGCTGGGACTTTTGGGATGGAGCTTCTGGGCCGGCAACAAGCCGTTCCTCGGCCTTGACCTCCAGGGCGGGGTGGCCGTCATCCTCACGCCGTCAGGGGAGGCGACCGACGAGCAACTCGAGGATGCCGTAACCATCATCCGCAGCCGCGTCGATGCCATCGGTGTGGCCGAGCCCGAAATCACGAGACAAGGTCAGAACATCTCCGTCGAGATTCCCGGCGTCGAGGATCCCCAGCAGGCCATCGAGCTCGTCGGCCAGACGGGTGAACTGACGTTCCGCCCGGTACTTCAGGAGTACCAGACCGGGTTCGAAGTTGACGCAGATGGAAACCCGGTGCTCCCCGAGTTGACCCCCGAGGCTGAGGTGTCACCTGAGGGCCAGCCCACCGACTCGACGGTGGCCCCGGGCGCGGACACCTCTGTGCCACCGTCGACGGACACCAGCGTCGAGGGTTCTTTTCCGTTGTGGTCGGGTGCCCCAGAGGGTGAATTGGCCGCCGGTACCCAGGATCCTCTGACCGACCAGACTCCGACGTCGGTCGTGGACCTCGGCACGGTTGGTGGCCCCGATGCGCCGCTGGGAGACGCTTCTGGGGGTCTACCGGAACTCACAGGCGATACCGGACTCGACCAGGTGGTGGTCGAGGCGCAGTACCAGACGGTGGACGGCAAGCGGTTCGAGGTTGCCCGCTACCGCCTTGGCCCGGCATCGCTGACGGGTGCCGGCCTCGAGAGTGCGTCGGCATCGCTCGACGATCGCGGGCAGTGGGTGGTGCGCCCGGTGTTCAAGTCCGGACCTGAGGGCATCGACGCCTTCAACCAGACGGCCGGTGCCTGTTTCGCCAAGAACGCCACGTGCCCCACCGGCCTGTTCGCCATCACCCTCGATGCTGAAGTCATCTCGGCGTTGGGCGTGCAGGCGGCTTCCTTCTCACGGGACCAGATTGTGATCTCGGGTGGGTTCGACGAGCAGTCATCCAAGGATCTCGCAACGGTGCTGCGCTATGGCGCCCTGCCGGTCAAGCTTGAGATCCAGTCCGTGCAGGAAGTGTCGGCCACCCTGGGCCGTGACGCGCTCCGTGCCGGTTTGATCGCTGGTGGCATCGGTCTTGGTCTGGTGGCGCTCTACATGTTCGCCTTCTACCGACTGCTGGGCATCACCGCCATCATCAAGCTCGGGATCGAGTTGGCGTTGCTGTGGGTAATCATTGCGTGGCTCGGGACGAGTCAGGGCCTTGCCCTGACCTTGGCGGGGGTGACCGGCATCATCGTGTCGTTCGGTCTGTCGGTGGACTCCAATGTCGTCTACTTCGAGACCGTGAAGGAGGACATCCGCAACGGACGGTCCGTTCGATCCGCAGCGGACCGGGCCTTCCGTTCCTCGTGGACCACCATCGTCAAGGCTGACTTCGCATCGCTGATCGCTGCGGTACTGCTCTACGTCCTCGCCATCGGTCCGGTGCGCGGCTTTGCCTTCTACCTGGGTCTGGCCACGTTGCTCGACCTGCTCGCATGCTGGATCTTCATGCGCCCCTCGGCCTCACTGCTGCTGCGATCGGGGCTGTGTGAGCGGCATCCCGGATGGTTCGGCTTGACCGGCCCGGCACGTAGATCGTCGCGGGTGCGCCGTGGCGGTGGTGATGACGCCCCGGGCACTGGTGGTGGGTTGGACGCCGCCGGAGACGAGGGTGACGGGGAACCGGCACCGACCGCGGCCCGAGGGGCCTCGACACGAACGGATGAGGGGAGCGAGGCCTGATGACCGCATTCGTTCGGCTCGTCCGGGGCCAGAACAACATCGACTTCAACCGCTGGTGGAAACGGGGTGCCGTCCTCAGCGTTCTCCTCGTGGTCGTCAGCGTCGTGGCGCTCTCAACCCGTGGACTCAACCTCGGGGTTGAGTTCACCGGTGGGGTGTCGGTGCAGGCGCCGGTGAGCGGGGTCAGCGTCGAACAGGCGCGTTCGGCACTCGAGGGCGTGGGCCTCGGCGCAGCCCGGGTCCAGATCGTGACTGACACCGAGGGCAACGAGGTGCTCCGGGTCCAGGTCTCGTCGGAAGACCCCGGCGCTGAAGACGCCGTGCGGTCGGTGGTCGCCAATCTCGAGGGCGCGCAGGCCCAAGAGGTGAGTGTCACCGCGGTCAGCGCATCGTGGGGTTCCGACGTGACCGGCCAGGCGCTTCGAGCACTGGTGCTCTTCTTGTTGGCGATCCTCGCCTACATCACCTTGCGCCTTGAGTTCCGTATGGCCCTCGGCGCCATCATCGCCACCGTGCACGACATCGTGATCACCGTTGGGGTCTACGCGCTGTTCCAGTTTGAGGTGAGCCCGGGAACGATCGTGGCGTTCCTCATGGTGTTGGGGTATTCGATCTATGACACGGTGGTGATCTACGACAAGGTCAAGCAGAACGAACCGCTGGCAGGCGTCACCAACCGATTGACCTACGGCGACGTGGTGGCCCGGTCGATGAACACGGTGCTCCTCCGCTCCCTCAACACCTCGATCACGTCGCTGTTGCCCGTGATTTCGCTCATCGTGATCGGGGGCTACGTGCTCGGCGCGACGACGCTGAACCAGTTCGCCCTCCCACTCGCCGTCGGGCTTGTCGTCGGGACCTACTCGTCGATCATGGTGGCGTCGTATGCGGTGGTGCTCCTCAAGGAGCGTGAGCCTCGCTACAAGCAGCTGAAGGAACGTCTCGCGGCTGGCGGCGCGGCCGGTTCACCGTCACCAGGCGGCGAGGGAACCGGAGTTGCGACGGGCGGCACCCTTGGCACTGCGGGCTCGGCCCGCGTCCCCGAGGGGGTCATCCCACCCCGTCCTCGCAAGCGCCCCGGCAAGACCCGTCGCTCCTGATCTGGTTCACGCCGCTTCGCCGGGGATCGGTGGGCGCATCCCGGTAGCCTTGGGGGATGGCCGCACGATCCGATGGGTTGGCGAGTTTGGTGAGGGTGTTCGACGACTGGCCGCGTGCAGGGGTCACGTTCCACGACGTCACCCCACTCCTTGCCGACGCCGGGGGCTTGCGTCAGGTGGTGACGGCGATAGCTGATCATTTCGCCCACGGGATCGTCGACGCCGGCGGCGGTCCAGTCACCCATGTGGCGGGGATCGAGGCGCGGGGGTTCGCCGTGGCTGCCCCGGTGGCCTTGCGCCTCGACGCTGGCTTTCTCCCCGTGCGGCGTGCGGGCCGACTCCCCGCCGAGGTCGAATCTGCCGAGTGCATCCTCGAGTACGGCACGGAGCTGCTCGAGATGCAGAGAGCCCCACTGCACCCTGGGTCCTCTGTGCTGATCGTCGACGACGTGCTCGGGACGGGTGCCACTGCCGAGGCGGTGGTGCGAATGGTGCGTCGATGCGGGGGAGAGGTGGCGGGCTACGCCTGCGTGGCGGAGGTGGCCGCCGACGCCGGACGGGAGCGTCTCGGTGATGTCCCGGTCCTCTCCGTGCTTCGCGTCGAATCCGGCCAGGTTCTCCCTGGCGTGGATCACACGGGTCGGGGCGTCTGACCTGTGGCGACCGTCAACCGGGTCCTCCCCTGGAGGCGACACACCGTTACCGACGCTGAGGAGATCGCACCCCTTCTGGCCGCCTTCCGCCAGCGGCACCCCAAGGCGTCGACCTCACTCATCCAGCGGGCGTACGACACCGCAGCGGCCGCCCACGATGGGCAGCGGCGCCACTCGGGCGAACCCTACGTGCTGCACCCAGTCGCCGTCGCAAGCATCGTGGCCTCCCTCGGCCTTGACGATGTGACGATCGCCGCCGCCCTGCTTCACGACGCCGTTGAGGACACCGGACTCTCTCTTGAGCGTCTTGAGGCCGAGTTCGGTGAGGACGTCGCTGCCATCGTCGACGGCGTGACGAAACTGGACCGGGTCAAGTTCGACTCGAAGGAAGCCCAGCAGGCGGCAACGGTGCGCAAGATGCTGGTCGCCATGGCGAAGGACCTTCGGGTCCTGATCATCAAGCTCGCTGATCGTCTGCACAACATGCGGACGGTTGCCGGCATGCCGGCGTGGAAACAGGAACGGTCGGCGCAGGAGACGCTCGACGTCTACGCCCCGCTCGCACACCGGCTCGGTATGCAGGAGGTGCGTCAGCAACTCGAGGACCTGGCGTTCGCCGCACTCCACCCCAAGCGCTACGCCGAGATCGACCACATGGTGGCCACCCGCAGCCCCGAGCGCGACCTCTATCTCACCCAGGTCCTCGCCGAGGTGCAGGCCCACCTCGGCGACCTCGGGATTGACGGGGAGGTTCAGGGACGCCCCAAACACCTGTGGAGCATCTACGAAAAGATGGTGGTGAAGGGCAAGGAGTTCAACGAGATCTTCGACCTCGTGGGTATTCGGGTCGTGGTCGACAGCGTCAAGGACTGCTACGCAGCGCTCGGGTCCATCCATGCCACATGGAAACCGGTGCAGGGCCGGTTCAAGGACTACATCGCCATGCCGAAGTTCAACCTGTACCAGTCCCTGCACACCACCGTGGTCGGACCTCAGGGCAAGCCACTCGAGGTGCAGATCCGCACCCGCCAGATGCACATGCTCGCCGAATACGGCGTGGCGTCGCACTGGAACTACAAGGACAACCACAAGTCGTCGGGCGATCTGGCCTGGCTCAACCACATCATCGACTGGCAGCGCGAAACCGCCGATCCATCGGAGTTCATGTCGATGCTCAAGGTCGACCTTGAACAAGACGAGGTCTTCGTGTTCACCCCCAAGGGCAGGGTCGTCACCCTTCCAGTGGGATCGACCCCGGTGGATTTCGCCTACGCCATCCACACCGAGGTGGGTGACGCGTGCATTGGTGCCAAGGTCAACGGACGACTCCTTCCCCTTGACGCAGTGTTGGCGAGTGGTGACACCGTTGAGATCTTCACCTCCAAGGTGGAGGGCGCCGGACCGTCACGGGACTGGTTGCGATTCGTGGCGACGAACCGGGCGGCGGCGAAGATCAAGCAGTGGTACCTGCGCGAGCAACGTGAGGACGCCCGCGAGACCGGTGCGGACGAGTTGATCAGGGCACTGCGACGTGACGGCCTCCCAGTGCAGAAGATCCGCCAGTCGGGCGTGCTCGACACGGTGGCCTCGGCCATGAACTACGCCGACCTCGACGCCCTCCACGCAGCCATCGGCCACAACCACGTCTCAGCGGCGGCCGTGGCCGAGCGCGTTCGTCGCCACCTCCACCACGGAGACCCCGAGACGCAGGACCGCCTGCCCCTCACCGTTCGCCAGGCCACACCTCTGCGGCGATCCCTTGATACCCGGGGAACTTCGGGGGTCCATGTGGAGGGCCTTGACGACGTCATGGTTCGTCTGTCGCGGTGCTGTACACCGGTGCCCGGCGATCCAATCATGGGCTTCGTGACTCGCGGTCGGGGGGTGTCGGTCCACCGCTCGGACTGTGCGAACGGTGTGTCGCTTGCGTCGAGCCAAGCCGAGAGAGTCATTGAGGTGGACTGGGACGAAGCCCCGGCGGGGACGTTCGTCGCCTCAGTGGAGGTGAAGGCACTCGATCGGTCGCGCCTGCTCCGGGACGTGAGCGCAGCCCTCGCCGACGCCCACGTGAACATCATCTCGTGCACGACAGTCACCGGGTCCGACCGGATCTCGACCATGCAGTTCGACTTCGAACTGGGCGACCCCGCGCATCTCGAGTGGCTCCTGCGGTCCATTCGCCAGATCGACTCCATCTATGACGCATACAGGGTGATGCCGCGCGCGTGACGCCGCGCCGGCGCTGCGTCGGGCGTCGCGGGCACCGGCCCGAGCTGCGGGTCGTCGTCTGGGTCCACTGCGACTCGCCGACGTGAAGGCCGGCAATGAGTTCCGTTGCCTCGTCGCCTGCTCACTAGAGTCGGTTCGTGGCTGACGACGTGCACACCGGTCCGTACCAGGCCCCTGTGGGGGTGCACGACGTCCTTCCGCCACACTCGGCTCGCTGGGAGTCGCTCGTGGCCACGTTTGCCTCGATCGTAGGATCCGCTGGCTACGGGTTGTGTCAGAGCCCCATGTTTGAAGATGTTGGAGTGTTCGCCCGGATGGGGGAGGGCACCGATGTGGTCACCAAGGAGATGTATGAGTTCCGCGACCGCGGTGATCGACATCTCGCCCTCCGGCCCGAGGGGACTGCCTCGGTGGTGCGGGCCTACGTCGAGCATCGGCCAACAACCCCGTGGAAGGTCTGGTACGCCACGCCGGTCTTCCGCTACGAGAAACCCCAGAGCGGCCGCTACCGCCAGCATCACCAGCTGGGGGTCGAGGCCATCGGCTCGGCTGACCCTGACCTCGACGTGGAGGTCATGGTGCTCCTCGCCGACTTCTATCGGTCCATCGGTCTGCGCAGCGTGAACCTTGTCGTCAACACGCTGGGAACTCCACATCAACGCGTCGCCTACGCAGCCACGTTGTCGGCGTGGCTCACGGATCGCATTGAAGCGCTGGACCCTGCCGACCGCGACAAGGTTGGCCGGCACCCGTTGAGGGTGCTCGACTCGAAGCGACCCGCCACTCAAGCCGTCGTCGCCGATGCCCCCACCATCATCGAGGCCCTTGACGACGAGGCGTTGGCGCACTTCGAGCGGGTGAAGCAGGGGCTCATCGCAGCGGATGTGACCTTCAGCGTTGACCACCGCCTCGTACGGGGTCTCGACTACTACACGCACACCCTCTTCGAGTTTCGGTGTCCTGCCCTGGACGCGGCTCAGGACACCATTGGTGGCGGCGGCCGGTTCGACGGTCTCGTCGAGGCTCTCGGCGGGCCGCCAACCCCGGCGGTGGGTTTCGGCACCGGAATCGAGCGGGTCCTGCTCGCCTGTGATGCCGAAGGGGTGTTCGCCGCACCGCAGAACACGGTCGACCTGTTCATCGTGGACACCGTTGACGGTTCAGCGGCGCGTGACCTTTGCGCCGAGTTGCGCCGGGCGGGCCTGCGCGCCGACCGGGCGTTTGACGGTCGGTCAATGAAGTCGCAGATGAAGGCCGCCGACCGTAGCGGTGCCCTGTTCGCGGTGATCGTCGGTGCCGACGAGGTGGCGGCGGGAGAGGTCACCGTCAGACCGCTTCGCACCGAGGGTGAGCAGCGACGGGTCGGTCGCCACGACCTGGTCCCCTCGCTCGCAGAACTTCTCGACGCCCCAGATCCTCGGAGGATCCAATGACCCCCACCACGCCTTCTTCTGACGATCCCTCTCGGGACCCCGCAGCCGGTGCTCGCGGCCTGCGCTCGGACTACTGCGGGGACCTGCGAGTAGGTGACGAGGGACGGCAGGTGCAGGTCTGCGGGTGGGTCGCCCGACGCCGCGAGCACGGCGAGCATCTCGCCTTCATTGACCTGCGGGATCACACCGGCCTCGTACAGTGCGTCGTCGACGGGGCGCACGAGCTGCGCAACGAATGGGTCGTGCGGGTGACGGGGACCGTTCGACGGCGTCCCGATGGCACCCTCAACGAAGATCTTCCTACGGGAGAGATCGAGGTCGGTGACTGCACGGTGGAGGTGCTGTCGAGTTCCGAACCGGTGCCGTTCCCGATCGACGAGCGCGTTGAGGTGGATGAGACCGTCCGTCTGAGGCACCGCTACCTGGATCTGAGGGCTTCGCGGATGCAGCGGAACTTGCGGTTGCGGGCAGCGGTCAACGGGGCGTTGCGTGCGGCAATGGACCGACAGGGCTTCGTGGAGATCGAAACTCCGCTGCTGATCGCGTCGACACCCGAGGGTGCGCGTGACTTCGTGGTGCCAAGCCGACTCAGTCCCGGCGAGTTCTACGCCCTGCCCCAGAGTCCGCAGTTGTTCAAGCAGTTGTGCATGGTCGGCTCGGTCGATCGCTACTACCAGGTGGCCCGCTGTTTGCGGGACGAGGACCTGCGCGCCGACCGGCAGTTCGAATTCAGCCAACTCGATCTGGAGGCGAGTTTCGTCAGCCAGTCCGACATTCTCGACATGGTGGGCGTCGCCATTCGTGCGGCGGTTGCGTCAGCGCGCGGCGAGGAGCCTGGCCCCATTGCGCACATGACCTGGCGGGACGCCATGGACCGATTCGGTAGTGACAAACCTGACACGCGCTTCGAACTGGAACTCGTTGACGTCACCGGGGTCTTCGCCCAAACCGAGTTCAATGCTTTCCGGGCTCCGTCGGTCAAGGCCATCCGCGTCCCCGGTGGGGCGGACACCACTCGGAGCCGACTCGACGACCTCACCGATCGTGCGAAGCGGTGGGGGGCAAAGGGTCTCGTGTGGATGCGCGTCGAGCCGGACGAGATCAACTCCCCGGTCGCCAAGTTCCTCAGTGCCACCGAGCTCGCCGACCTGCGTGCCGCCACAGGAGCCACCGCAGGCGACCTTTTGTTGATCGTGGCCGACGAGTGGCGCACGACCTGTCACGTGCTTGGCCTGCTGCGCCTTGAACTCGGTCGCCCCGCAGTGACCGAAGGAGGCCTGCAGTTCCTGTGGGTGGTGGACTTCCCACTCTTTGAAGCGCTGGGGGAGGACGGCTCGCCGGTCCCGGCCCATCACCCTTTCACCATGCCTCACCCAGACGACCTGCACCTGTTGGACTCCGCCCAGTCGGCCGACCTGCTCTCCGTGCGCTCACAGGCGTACGACCTGGTGCTCAACGGCTGGGAACTTGGGTCAGGGAGTGTGCGAATCCACGACCCTGTGGTGCAGCGCCGCATCTTCGCCCTGCTCGGCATTGGCGCCGACGAGGCCCAGGACCGCTTCGGTTTTCTCCTTGACGCCTTCCGTTTCGGCGCACCGCCTCACGCAGGGTTCGCCTTCGGCATCGATCGGCTCGTGGCCTTGCTGGCAGGTGAGGAGAACATCCGGGAGGTCATCGCCTTCCCCAAGACACAATCGGGTGGCGACCCCCTTACCGGAGCACCCGGACCCCTCGACCCGGGTCAACTCGGCGAGTTGGGCCTGCGCCTTCTGCCCCCTGCCAACTGAGCAGGCAGTTCGCCTCGGGGAGCGTGCCGACCCGCCTAGCCTTGGCCCCATGGGGAGCAACGACCTGTTCGGTCACGCAGCGGACGAGTTGCTCGCCGGCCGGGCCCCGTTGGCGGCCCGGCTTCGGCCCCTCAGGCTCGACGACGTCGTTGGGCAGGACCATCTGCTCGGGACGGGTAAACCCCTTCGGTCCCTCATCGAGGCAGACCAACTCTCCTCGGTGGTGCTGTGGGGGCCGCCTGGAACGGGCAAGACCTCGCTGGCCCAACTGATTGCCTCACACACGTCAAAAGTGTTCGAGCAACTCTCAGCGGTCTCGGCAAGCGTCCGGGACGTCCGGGACGTTCTCGATAGGGCTGGTGCCCGCCTCGGCGAGCAGTCGCGAGGCACGATCCTGTTCCTCGATGAGGTCCACCGGTTCACAAAGAACCAACAGGACGCACTCCTGCCCGGTGTTGAGAGCGGCCTCATCGTGCTCATCGGGGCGACGACGGAAAATCCGTTCTTCGAACTCAACGCGCCGCTGCTCTCCCGTTCGACATTGTTCCGGCTTGAGCCCCTCGGACCTTCGGCGATCCGGACTCTCGTCGAGCGCGGTCTGTCGTTTGAGGGGATCGAAGCCGAGTCTGATGCGATCGACCTTCTCGTGAGTAGGGGAGGGGGCGACGGACGTCATGCTCTGACGAGTCTTGAGGTCTCGATTGCGTTGGCCCGCCACCGCAGCACCTCAGATGGTCCGCCCGTGGCGCCGGTAGTGACCGTCGGCGATGTCGAAGCGGCACTTGGCACCACTGCGCTGCGCTACGGCGCCGATGAGCACTACGACGTCACCTCGGCGTTCATCAAGAGCATTCGAGGCTCAGACCCCGACGCCGCTCTGCATTACCTGGCCCGCATGCTCGAGGCTGGCGAGGACGCACGGTTCATCGCCCGCCGTCTCGTGATCGCCGCCAGCGAGGACGTCGGATTGGCGGACCAGTCCGCCCTGCTCGTCGCCGACGCTGCCGCCCGTGCGGTGGAGTTCGTCGGCCTTCCCGAGGCCCAGCTGCACCTCGCCCACGCCACCGTGGCCCTGGCGGTCGCCCCAAAATCGAACTCGGTGACCACAGCCATCGCCGCCGCGAGAGCCGATGTACGCGAGCATCCCAACGTGGCGGTTCCAGCCCACCTGCGTGACGCCCACTACCGGGGCGCGGCAACGATCGGGCATGGCGCGGGGTACCGCTACCCACACGACGACCCGCGCGGGTGGGTTCCGGCCGACTACCTCCCTGAAGTCCTCGTTGGGCGTCGCTACTGGCACCCGAGTGCGCACGGTGATGAACCGGCGGCGTCAGAGGCACTGGATCGGCGACGTGGTGACGTCAACCCCGAGGCTGAACCATCGTGAGCGCTGCAGACCTCGCGCTCGTGCTGGTGGTGGTGGCCGCGGTTGGGGCTGTTGCCGCAATGGTCGCTGCCACCGTTGCCCTCGTCCGGGCAGCGTGGGCCGTGCGCGCAACTCTTGACGACCTCGAAGCCGACGTCGCTCAGGCTCGTGCAACGGTCGCCGCAGCCGAGACAGGTGTGCGTCGGGTCGACGAGGCGGTGACCTCGGCTGAAGGTCTCGCCGGTGAGTTGCGTACCAGTTCGCGTTTCATGCGTCGCGTGGTCGTGGCGCCGGTCGTATGGGTCATGGCGGTGTTTCGGGGGTTGGGCCGGGCCGTGGCGGGACTCTTTGGTTCTTCGCGGCGACGTGCCCGGCGTGGGCGACGGGTTGCCGAGCGGCCTCGGACTGGGTCAGGCTGACGGCGTGACCAAGCGATTGACCTGGTTCGTGCTGGGTTTGGCAAGCGGTGTCAGCTCGTCGGTGTGGGCGTACCTGCGATTTCGTCGGGCGGCGAGTCGTCCGGCCGCCGAGCGGGTCGCCAGCGCGCTTGCTGATGGGGCGCGAACCGGTGTCGACGGCGCCCGGCGCTTCATCGACGACGCGCGCGACCAGATCCGACGTGCCGAGGCTGAACTTCGACCCTCCGGGGCAGACGACCTCGATGGTGGCGCACTCGAACCGGAGCGGGTGCGGCGGGAGTCGGTCGGAGGCGGAAGGTCGTGAGGGACCCGGAACGCACCGGGATGCCCATCGTCCCGGGCCTGTGACGCTTCGCCGGTAGGATCGCACGATCATGCACCGCTTCAGCGCAGACGGTCTCCGTCAGGCCTTCATGGGTTTCTTTGAGGAACGTGGCCACACCCCGGTCACCTCAGCGAGCCTGATACCCCACGACCCGGATCTTTTGTTCACCGTGGCGGGCATGGTGCCGTTCAAGCCGTTCTTCCTCGGTGAGTTGCCGGCCCCGTACCCCCGTGCGGTGAGTGTCCAGAAGTGTGTGCGGGCCGGCGGGAAGGACAGCGATCTTGAGGAGGTGGGGCGCGACGCCCGTCACCTCTCGTTTTTCGAGATGCTCGGGAACTTCTCGTTCGGCGACTATTTCAAGACCGAGGCGATCCCGTTGGCCTGGGAGATGGTGACCGAGTTGTTCGGGCTTGATCCTGACCTGCTCTGGGTGACCGTTCACCACACCGATGATGAGGCCGAGGAGATCTGGCGTGACGCCGTCGGTGTGGATCCGGCGCGAATCCAGCGACTCGGCGACGACAACTGGTGGGGGCCGCCCGGTGGACCTCCCGGCCCGTGTGGGCCGTGTTCGGAGATCTACTTCGACAAGGGGGCCTCCTTTGGTCCCGACGGTGGCCCGGCATCGGGGAGCGATGAGCGCTTTCTCGAGATCTGGAACCTGGTGTTCATGCAGTTCTCCCGGTCGATCGACGGCGTCGACACCGACCTGCCGAAGCGCAACATCGACACCGGCGCCGGCCTCGAGCGGATACTCAGCGTCCTTCAGGGCGTCGATTCCGTGTTTGACACCGATGTTCTGGCACCAATCGTCGACGCCGCCCAGTCCCTGAGCGGGAAGCGCCTCGGGACTGATGCCGGCACCGACGTGAGTTTGCGGATCCTCGCCGAGCACGCCCGAACAATGAGCTTCCTGATCGGCGACGGGGTGTTCCCCTCCAACACCGGACGGGGTTACGTTCTGCGCCGCATCATTCGCCGTTCGGTCCGACACGCCTACATGCTGGGCGTCGAGGAGTTGGTGACGCCGAGACTTGTCGACGCCACGGTTGCCGTCATGGGCCAGGCCTATCCGAACCTCGTCACCCAACAGGACTTCATCAGTGACGTTGTTGGACGCGAGGAGGATGCGTTCCGCCGGACGTTGCGCACCGGCCTCGGCATCCTCGACAGCGAACTCGACACGCTCAGTCCCGGATCGGCACTCGACGGTTCGGTGGCGTTCCTCCTTCACGACACCCACGGATTCCCCCTCGAGTTGACCGAGGAGATATCCGGGGAGCGCGGGCACCCCGTCGACCGTGACGGGTTCGCCGTCGGGATGGCCCGTCAGCAGGAACTCGCAGCAGCGGCCCGGAAGGTCACCGGTCTCGGTGAGGACGCAGAGGCGTTTGGAGATCTCCTCGAACAGTTCGGCCCCACCGACTTCACCGGTCGTGACGAGAGCACCTCGGCTGCACGGATCCTCGGGGTGATCGGCGATTCGGTGATCCTCGACCGGACCCCGTTCTACGCCGAGAGCGGCGGCCAGGTAGGTGACACGGGCACGCTGGTCACCCCCACTGGTGTCGCTCACGTGCTCAATACGACGTATGCCTTCGCCGGTCAGCACCGCCACCAGATCGCAGTCGTCGAAGGCGAACTCATGGTCGGTCAGGAGGTGACCGCCTCAATCGATGCCGAGCGCCGCGCCGCCATTCGCCGCAACCACACGGCCACCCATCTCGTCCATTGGGCGCTGCGTGAGGTGCTGGGCGACCACGTCAAACAACAGGGTTCCCTCGTTGACGCTGACCGACTCCGTTTCGACTTCTCCCACTACGAGGCGCTCACCGCCGAGCAGATCACCGCGGTGGAAGACCTGGTGAATGCTGACGTGCTCGGAAACCACCCTGCGCGTCACTTTGAAACCACCATGGACCAGGCGGAACAGTTGGGTGCCATCGCCTTTTTCGGCGACAAGTACGGCGATGTGGTTCGTGTACTCGAGGCGGGTCCACACTCCATTGAATTGTGCGGCGGGACCCATGTGTCCGCACTGGGAGACATCGGGTCGTTCAAGATCATCTCGGAGGGTTCGGTCGGGTCCAACATCCGCCGCATCGAAGCGATCACCGGGTTCGGTCCCATTGAGCGGATGCGCACCAACGAAGCCGCCATCGGGTCGGCCGCCGAGCTGCTCGGGGTCGGTCCTGACGAGCTCGTGGATGCCGTCGGACGTCGAGTCGCCGAGGTCAAGGAGTTGCGTGCCCAGATCCGGGATCTCAAGGCCCGCCAGGCGGTCGCCGCCGCCGGCGACCTCGCCGCAGGAGCGACCGAGGGCGTCGTTGTGGCGCGCCTCGACGGTCACGGGGCCGACGACCTGCGTCAGGTGGCCATTGCGGTGCGGTCTCAGCCCGGGATCGATGCAGTGGTGCTCATTGGATCACCCGACGGTTCATCAGTGAGCCTGGTTGCTGCGGTGACCTCCGACAGTGGCCGCAATGCCGGCGAGTTGCTCGCCGGTGCGGCCAAGGCCGTCAAGGGCGGTGGAGGCAAGAGCCCCGACCTCGCCGTTGCAGGGGGCAAGGACCCTTCGGGTATCGATGCGGCGCTCGTCGCCGCCCGGCAGGCCGCAGGAGTGGAGTGAGGGCGTTGGGTGTTGACCTGGGCGCCAAACGGATCGGCGTGGCGGTGAGTGACGCCGGCGGACTCCTTGCCTCGCCGATTGAGGTGATCACCAGATCGTCCTCGCGCCGTGAGGACCACAGACGCATCAAGAGCCTGGCGGTCGAGTGGGAAGCGGAGTGTCTCGTGATCGGCCTGCCTCTGTCCATGGATGGCACCGTGGGGCCGGCCGCAACGTCTGCCGTGGCCGAGGCGGCGGAGATCGAAGAGGCGACCGGGCTGCGAGTGGAGCTTGTCGACGAACGACTCAGCACCGTGGAGGCGACCCGAGGCCTCCAGCAGGCAGGTGTGCGAGCCCGTGAGGGACGTGAGGTGGTCGACAAGATCGCTGCCGCAGTAATTCTCCAGGCCTGGCTCGACCGCAATCGTCGGGTCTCCGAGGGGGAGCAACATGGCTGAACCGTCGCCGCCGGTGCGGCCTTCGTTCCGTCGACGGCGTCGCCGTTGGCCGTGGGTGGTGGTGGGCCTCGTCGTGCTCGCCGCACTGGCGGTCGGCGGGGTGCTGGGGTGGGCCCGATCTCAGCTCAACCCTGGGGGCGCGCAGGAGCCGGTGGCCTTTGAGATTCTCCCGGGGGCCACCACCGCACAGGTCACCGAACAGCTCGTTTCTGCGGGTGTGGTCCGGAACCAGACCGTGTTCAGCCTCTACCTGCGCCTCAAGGGGTCACCTATCTTCGACGCCGGCGAGTACGACGCCCTGACAACCAATCAGGCCGCTGACGACGTTCTGGCGGTGCTTGAACGTGGCCCGCTGGCGCCCGTCGGACTCTTCATCACCATCCCCGAGGGACTCTGGCTCACCGAGATCCGCGACCGGGTGCTCGACCGATTCCCGGAGATGACCCCAGATGGCTGGGATCTGGCGATGTCGACGGTGCGGTCGGCGTACCAACCACAGGACGCACCACTCGAGGGTTTCCTGTTTCCCGCCACCTACGAGGTGGCTCTCGAAGATGCAGCTGACACGACGAAACTCGTCGAGCAGATGGTGGCCGCCTTCGATGCGGTGGCTGACGAGGTCGGTCTTGAGGAGGCAACGGCCACCGTCGCTGCGGCGACCGGATTGACGTTGACTCCCTATGAGGTGCTGACCGTGGCGTCCATGGTGGAGGCGGAGACCCGGGTCGACAGCGAGCGGCCACAGGTCGCTCGGGTTATCTACAACCGGCTCACCGAGGGCATGCGGCTCGACATCGACGCCACAACGCTGTACGCCATCGGTCGTCGGACCGACGCTCTCACCGTCGACGATCTGGCGTCGCCGTCGCCATGGAACACGCGGGCCTCTGCGGGAATCCCACCCACGCCCATCAACTCCCCGGGACGGTCGTCGATGGCGGCGGCATTGAATCCTGCCGAAGGTGACTGGTTGTATTACGTGCTCGTCGATCCGTCGGGCGCCCACTTCTTCACCGTCGACTACGACGAGTTCCTGGCCAAGGCCGACGACGCCCGGGTCCGCGGGGTGTTCAAGTGAGCGGACCGCCAGTGAGCGGGCACACACGCGTCGCCGTGGTGATCGGGGACCCGGTTGACCACTCGAAGTCGCCGGCGGTGCACAATGCTGCTTTCGCTGCTTCGGGCCTCGATTGGGTGTTCGTGGCGTTGCGTGTTCCCGCCGGGGAAGCGGCGGTCGCTCTTGCCGCCATGCGCACCATGGGCCTCGCAGGCATGTCGGTCACCATGCCCCACAAGGAAGCGGTGGCCGGCCTCGTGGACCGGTGTGCCCCGTTGGCATCGCGTCTTGGGGCAGTGAACTGTGTCGCACGCGACGGGGACCTCCTCGTTGGGCACAACACCGACGCCAGTGGGTTCGTGTCATGGGTCACCCACGCCGGGTGCCGTCTCGACGGGGCGGTGGTTGCTGTGGTGGGGGCCGGTGGCGCAGCGAGGGCGGTGATCGCCGGTGCCCTCGACGCCGGGGCAGCCCGTGTCTTCATCGTGGCCCGTTCACCGCAGCGGGCCGCGGCTGCGGTGGCGCTCGATTCCTCACGGTGTGTGCTGGTGGACATGCAACGAGTCGCCGAGGCGTCCGTGGTGGTCAACGCCACGCCGGTCGGCATGGCCGGTTCCCCCGGTCTTGGGGTCCCGGCATCGCTGCTGCGTCCCGATCAGGTCGTGGCGGACCTCGTCTACCACCCCGTGGAGACCGAGTTGCTTCGCGCTGCCCGTGAGATCGGAGCGGTGGCGCTCGACGGGCGGGGCATGCTCGTACATCAGGCAGCCCACGCGTTCGCGCTGTGGACAGGGGTGGATCCCCCGCTCGCCGCCATGCTGGCGGCCGTTGAGACCTGAGGGGTCATTCGATACCGGAGCATCGACGTGGTCGTGTTCGCCACTGGGATCGTTGCGTTGACTGTGGTGTGCTCGGTGTGGTTCCCGCCGGCGGCCGATCGTCTCGCAGCGAGGGGGCGCCTGCCTCCACCGCCGACGATGGGCAGCCTCCGCTCCGGCATCGTCACTCATGGGTGGCGTGTGGCGGTTTCGGTCGGCGTGTCGACGCTGCTCGCCTCACGGTTGCGGTGGTGGCCGCCACTTGTCGTGCTGTCTTTGGTGGTGTTCGGAGCTGGCTGGCTGGTGGCGATGGTGGACCTGCGGGTGCGGCGACTACCTGACGCCGTCGCCGCTCCGACATGGATCGTGACCTGCGTGATCGCCGTCGCCGGAGCGTGGTGGCTCGACGAACCGTGGCGCGTCCGCGGTGCCCTTGCGGCAGCGGGGGCGGCAGGTTTCACACTCGGCGTCGGGTGGTTGATCGGGATGGGGATGGGCGATCTGAAGTGGGGGGCGTTGCTGGCCGTGCCGGTCGGTTGGGCGGCCCCCGGTGCGAGCTCGTCGCTGCACGCAGGACTTGCGCTGGTGGGTCTCGCCTCAGCCCTCGCCGTCGCCGTGGCGGTGATCACTCAGGTGCTTCATTGTCGCCCCCGGGCACCCATTGCCTTCGGCCCATTTCTCCTCGCCGCAGCTGTCGTGGTGCTCATCGTCGTTGCCGGACGGCCATTGGGAACCAGCGTCGTGCAAACCGGTGCACTGTGGTCGGGGCCCTGACCGGTAGATTCGGGGTGTGCTGCGCTTTCTGACCGCCGGAGAATCCCACGGGCAGGCGCTCGTCGTCATCGTCGAGGGCCTCCCCGCCGGCCTGGCGGTCACCGAGGAGGACCTCACCGAACAGTTGGCCCGTCGGCGACTCGGGTTCGGTCGAGGCCCCCGGATGCGTTTTGAACAGGATCGGGTCACCATCCTCGCCGGTGTGCGCCACGGCCGCACCCTGGGGTCCCCCGTTTCCGTCCAGATCGCCAACTCCGAATGGGAACGCGGCAAGTGGAACGAGGAGATGTCACCCGCACCTGGGGCAACCGCGGCACCGTTGACCAAGGTCCGCCCCGGGCACGCCGACCTCGCCGGGATGCAGAAGTACGGTTTCGACGACGCTCGGGACGTCCTTGAGCGGGCCTCTGCCCGAGAGACCGCCGCCCGGGTTGTGGCCGGGACGTTGGCGCGACGCCTGCTCGAGGATCTCGGTGTGGCGATCCTCAGTCATGTCACGCGTATCGGCACCGTGGCGGTCGGAGACGGCTCCCGGCCCGGACCCGGGGATCTCGAGGCCATCGACGCCTCAGCTGTGCGCTGTGTCGACGTGCACGTGGCGGCGGCGATGGAGGAGGAGATCCGGGAGGCCGCCCGTCAGGGAGACTCGCTCGGTGGTGTGGCGGAGGTGCTGGTGTGGGGACTGCCAGTCGGCCTCGGCAGCCATGTGCACTGGGACCGCAAACTCGATGGGCTCTTGGCGCAGGCAGTGATGAGCATTCATGCCGTCAAGGCCGTCGAGATTGGCGACGGGTTCTCGCTCGCCGCCCGGCGGGGATCCGACGCTCACGACGCCATCGTCTTTGACGGCGACGCAGCGACGTACTCGCGGACCAGCGATCGGGCCGGCGGACTCGAAGGCGGCATCACCACAGGCGAGATGCTGTCGGTCAGTGCCGCCATGAAACCACTCGCCACGTTGAACCGACCGGTGTTGGCAACGGTCGACACGGCAACCAACGAGCCGTCGCTGTCGTTCCGGGAACGTACCGATGTCACGGCTGTTCCCGCCATGGGGGTCGTCGCCGAGTCCATGGTCGCCTTGACGCTGGCCGCCGAAGTTCTCCGCAAGTTCGGAGGCGACTCCATGGTGGAACTGCGTCGCAACCTCACGGGTTTCACCGATCAGGTGCGCGCCCAGACACTGGCCACCGCCGAGTCGGTGCAGGCCCCCGAACTGAACTGGGACGAATCACTGGCGTTCGCCGATCCGCGACCGACCGGTGAGGGAGGGGCCCCCTCCGATCCTGACGGGCCGTCCGATGGAACGTGAGCGGGTTCATCCCGCACTCCAGCGCCGATCTCTGGTGCTGGTCGGTCTCATGGGTTCGGGCAAGTCGACGGTCGGACCCCGAGTCGCCGCTGCGGTCGGACTTCCGTTCGCCGACCTTGATGCGCTGGTCGAATCGAGCGCCGGTCAATCCATCCGGGAACTGATCGGTGCAGAGGGAGAACCGGCATTCCGGTCGCTGGAGGCCGCCGAGCTCGCCGGCGCGCTTGGAGGACCGCCGATGGTGCTCGCCACCGGGGGCGGAGCTGTCCTCAGCGACGCATCGCGCCGGGTGTTGACCGACGGGCCCGTCGTCGTGTGGCTGCAAGCACCGGTCGACACCCTTGTGGCCCGTCTCGACGGTCCCGCCATGGCGTCCCGCCCGCTCCTCGACGAGGGACCTGCCGAGGTGCTCGAGCGTCTCGGTGCCGAGCGCGATCCGCTCTACGCCGAGGTGGCGTCGCTGCACATCGACACGGCGGGTGACACCCCCGAGGGGGTCACTGCGTCGATTCTGGAGGCACTCGACGAGTTGGTGGCGGTGGAGGACTCCGTCGAGACGGTGGCCGGGGACCCACAGGAGGGTGCGACGTGATCGTGGTGGAGGTGCCGCTCGGTGAACGCAGCTACGACGTCGTCGTGGGCGACGGAGCTCGACACCACCTGCCCGCAGTGTTGCCCCCGGGCGTCCGGCGGGCGGCGGTGGTCACCCAGGCGGGCGTCGGCGTGAGTGTCGACCCGGGATGTGAGTCCCGGGTGTTCACCATTGGCGATGGCGAGACGGCCAAATCGATGACCACGGTCGCGGACCTTTGCAGCCAGTGGGCGCAATGGGGTCTGACCCGGGGTGACGTCGTGGTGGCCGTCGGGGGAGGCTTGGTCACTGATGTCGCCGGCTTTGCCGCCTCCGTGTACCACCGCGGCGTCCCCGTCGTGTTCGTGGCCACGACCCTCCTCGCCCAGATTGATGCCGCCATCGGTGGCAAGACGGGCGTGAACCTGCCCGAGGGAAAGAACCTCGTCGGCTCCTTCTGGCAGCCCACAGCCGTGCTGTGTGACACCGAAGTGCTCCGCACCCTCCCCGACAG
The DNA here is from genome assembly GCA_945860545.1 of Bifidobacterium breve. Lineage (GTDB taxonomy): Bacteria > Actinomycetota > Acidimicrobiia > Acidimicrobiales > Acidimicrobilacustridaceae > M30B73. The sequence goes on from CAMAQM010000008.1 coordinate 59,248, forward strand.
GGAGGTGCGCAACGGGTTCGGTGAACTGGCGAAGTACCGGTTCCTCGGGTTGGCCACGGAGGGGGCGACCAGCCTCGAGGATCCCGCTCTGCCCGAGACGGTGGCGGCCTGCGTCGCCATCAAGGCCGCCGTCGTGGCCGACGACGAACGGGAGTCGGGTCGTCGGGCCATCCTCAACTACGGCCACACCCTTGCCCACGCACTCGAGATCGATGGCGGATTCGACCTGCGTCACGGGGAGGCAGTGGCCATCGGCCTGGTCTTCGCCGCTCGACTTGGCCACGCACTAGGTCGCATCGACGCAGATGCGGTGAACCGTCATGTCCACGTGGTCGCCGGCTACGGCCTGCCGACCACACTGCCTCTCGGGGCGAGGCCGGGAGATCTCGTGGCGTTGATGGCGCGTGACAAAAAGGCCATTGACGGACTGACGTTCGTGTTGGATGGCGCCCACGGCGTCGAACCCGTCAGCGGCGTCGCCGTCGAGACGGTCACCCGCGTACTGGAGGACATGCCATGAGCCGCACGGTGCTGGTCCTGTCGGGACCCAATCTGAACCTTCTCGGCGAACGGGACCCTGCGATGTACGGGTCGGCGACGTTGGGTGAGGTGATTGCCGCCGCCGCCACTCGGGCCGCTGCGGCGGGCCTGACCCTCGAGCACCACCAGTCGAATCACGAGGGGGTGCTGGTGGACCTGATCCACGACGCCCGCCAACGGTGTGCAGCGATCATCATCAATCCCGGGGCGCTCACCCACTACGGATGGTCCCTCCATGATGCGCTGGCCACCTTCGAAGGACCCGTCGTCGAAGTCCACCTCTCCAACCCTGCGGCCCGCGAGCCATGGCGGCACACCTCGGTTGTGGCACCCGTCGCTGACGGAACCATCGCCGGGTTCGGGCAGGCTGGGTACGTGCTGGCGGTCGACGCCGTTGAGCGGCTCCTGGAGGGGTCGTGACTGCGGCCCGCCCAGTCGTACCCGACCTCGGGTCGTTGACCCCGATGGACGTGGCCGGGCGGCTCGGCCGTCTCAGAGGCACCTTTGACACCATCGGTGTCGACGCTCTCCTGTGCACCAACCTGACCAACATCCGCTATCTCACCGGGTTCACCGGCTCCGCCGCGTTGCTCCTGGTGACCCCCGACGACGCCTGGTTCGTCACCGATGGCCGCTACACGATCCAGGCCGGCGCTGAACTCGGCGCGGCGGGGGTGAGGGCGACCATTGAGGTGCCAGCGACGGCAGCGGCACAGCGTGACGTGCTGGCTGCGGCTGGCGCAGCGTTGGGCACCGTCGGCCTCGAGGGTGATCACGTCACCTGGAACCAGCAGCGCCGCTTCGCGTCCGAGTGGTTCGGGTCGGCCGAGGTGATCCCCACGGCGGGTGTCGTGGAGCGTCTCCGGCTGGTCAAGGACGCCGGGGAGATCGACCGGCTGGCCGCCGCCGCGTCCATCGCCGACCTGGCTTTCAGTCGGCTCCGCAACCGATTGGCTGATCGGCCGACAGAGGCCGAGTTCGCGCTGGAACTCGACACCGAGATGCGTCGTCTCGGGGCGAGCGACGTGTCCTTTGAGACGATCGTCGCATCCGGGCCCAATGGGGCTCGGCCGCATCATCGACCCGGACGGCGCAACGTGACCGATGGCGACCTCGTGGTCTGCGACTTCGGGGCTCTCGTCGAGGGGTACCACTCGGACATGACCCGCACGGTGTGGGTCGGTGAGCCGTCGGACACCCAGGCCCGCATGTGGGAAGTCGTTGCGGAGGCCCAGCAGGCCGGTGTCGAGGCGGTGGCTGCCGGAGTGCCGGTTGCCGCGGTTGACGCCGCCTGTCGAGCGATCATCGACGAGGCAGGGTGGGGAGATGCGTTCATCCACTCGACCGGTCACGGCGTCGGCCTCGACATCCATGAAAATCCCCGCCTCGCTTCGGTGTCCGACGAGGTGCTCGAGGCCGGATGGGTGGTGACGGTGGAACCAGGGGTGTATCTCGAGGACCACGGTGGCGTCCGGATCGAGGACATGGTCCTCGTTGGCGCCGGCGGCTGTACGCCGTTCACGAAGACTCCGAAGGATCCGGCGGTCTGATCCGACCCGCTAGCGTGACGCCATGCCAACGATCAGTACCAACGACTTCAAGAACGGTATGACCCTGGTGCTCGAGGGGGTTCTGTTCGACGTCGTCGAGTTCCAGCACGTCAAGCCCGGCAAGGGCGGAGCATTCGTGCGGACCACGCTGCGCAACACTCGAACCGGCGGCACCCAGGAGAAGACGTTCCGGGCCGATGAAAAGGTCGAGCGGGCCATGATCGACAAGCGGGACATGCAGTTCCTGTATCGATCAGGGGACGACTACGTGTTCATGGATTCCACGACCTACGACCAGCTCAATGTCGAGCCCACCACGCTGGGGACCGCAGTGGACTACCTCGTGGAGAACGCTTCGGCGGTGCTGATGATGTACGGCGACGAGATCATCGGCGTCGATCTGCCTGCCGCTGTGGAGCTCGAGGTGACCGAGACGGAGCCCGGGGTGCAGGGAGACCGGGTCTCAGGGGCCCGCAAGCCTGCCACCGTTGAGACCGGTGCCGTCGTGCAGGTCCCTCTTTTCATCGAGATCGGCGACCGGGTCAAGGTCGATACCCGTTCAGGTGACTATCTGGGCAAGGCCTGAGGGTATGGCTGCGGATCGGCCGGTCGCCACGGCGCGCCGTGAGGCGCGAGAGCGTGCGCTCCACCTGCTCTATGAGGCCGAGGTGCGTGGACTCCCACCACAAGGTGTGCTCGACGACCAGATCCTGGCTCCCGACGCCTTTACTGCCCGTCTCGTCGGTGGTGTCGGCGAACACCTCGGCGAACTCGACGGACTCATCACCGAGACCTCACACACGTGGTCGTTGGAACGCATGCCGGCAATGGACCGGGCCGTATTGCGCCTGGGGGCGTATGAGCTTGTCCACGAACCGGAGACCCCGACCGCTGTCGTGATTGACGAGGCCGTCGAGTTGGCCAAGCAGTACTCAACTGAGGACTCCGGACGTTTCGTCAACGGGGTGTTGTCATCGATCGCTGCGACGTCGCGGGGGACTGGCGCGTCGGACTAGGCGAATGGGACCGCCAACGCTTTGTGGGCGGTGAAGTGCTGCTAAGGTGTGCGTCTGACCGTGAAGCGAGTCCTGTGAGGCTCATACGGACAGGAAGGACCACGGATGTGGCAGAGCGCGAACGACGTCTGACGCCCCCTTTCGGGGGCGTTTTTGTTGCCCGCAAGCGGGTCATGGGTCCCGACGACGTGGACCGGGCCGTGTGGCGGATGGCCCACGAAATCATCGAGCGCAACCGGGGCCTTGAGGATGTGGCGATCGTGGGCCTGCAGACCGGCGGCGTGCCGCTCGCCCATCGTCTCGGTGAGGCCATGCACCAGATCGACGGCGTCAACGTCCCTGTGGGGTCACTTGACGTGGCGTTCTACCGTGACGACATCGGCCTCCGGCCGGTCCTGCCCGAAGCGGTCACCGACATTGCCTTCGACGTGGGTGGGCGGGTCGTGGTGCTCGTCGACGACGTGCTGTTCACCGGACGCACGATCCGGGCCGCGCTCGACGCACTCACCGACCACGGTCGGGCGCGATCGGTGCAGCTCGCCGTCATGGTCGACCGGGGCCACCGTGAACTGCCGATCCGGCCCGACTACGTCGGCAAAAACCTCCCCACACGGCGCGACGAGGTCGTCAACGTGGCCGACGACGGTGTCGAACTCGGGGAGATGATGAAGTGACCTCACTGCTCACCGCCGAACAACTGTCGTTGGGCGAGGTCGAGGACCTGTTCGGTCTCGCCGACTCGTTCCTCGAGGTTTCCTCCCGACGGATGCCGAAGGTCCCGGCGTTGCGGGGCAAGACCGTGGTCTCGTTGTTCTTTGAGGATTCCACACGGACGCGCCTTTCGTTTGAAACCGCCGCCAAGCGACTCTCTGCCGATGTGATGACGTTCCCGGTCGCCGCCTCGTCGGTCAACAAGGGCGAGTCGGTGCGCGACACCATTGAAACGATTGAGGCCATGGGGATCGACGCCATCGTCGTCCGTCACCGATATGCCGGTGTGCCCCACCAAATCGCCGGTTGGACGTCGGCGTCGGTGATCAACGCCGGTGATGGTGCCCATGAGCATCCGACCCAGGCGCTCCTTGACGCCTTCACGCTCCGCCAGCACTTTGGATCGGTGGAGGGTTTGCGTGTGGCCATCGTCGGCGACATTCGCCACTCGCGGGTCGCCCGGAGCAACGTCGCACTTCTCGCCAGCCTCGGTGCTGAGGTGACCCTTGTCGCCCCCGGCACGCTGTTGCCCCCAACGGTGGCCGGATGGCCGACGACGACCACCTCCGAACTCGACGAGGTTCTCGGTTCCGTGGACGTGGTGTACCTGCTGCGCATGCAGACCGAACGGATGAGAGAACACCTCGTTCCCTCATTGCGGGAGTATCGGGCGCGCTACGGACTGACTGCCGAGCGGGCGACCCGGATGAAGTCCGGCGCCGTCATCATGCATCCCGGCCCGATGAACCGTGGTGTCGAGATCGCCGGGGAGGTCGCCGAACTGCCCAACGCCCTCGTGGTCGACCAGGTGCGTAACGGTGTGGCTGTCCGCATGGCGGTGTTGTTCTGGCTGTTGGGCTCGGGGGTCGGGCCCCACGACGGTCCCGTGGAGAGTGATCCCTCAGGAGCGGAAAGGACAGTTGATGGCTGAGAGCGTGCTTCTCGCTGGTGGAACGGTGGTCGACGTTGACGGCGAGCGTCGGATCGACGTGCGCATCGACCCGGTCTCGGGACGGGTCGTCGAGGCCGGGGCCGACCTCGACGTCGTCGGGTCCGAGGTGCACGACGTGAGCGGGGCCTACGTCCTGCCCGGGCTCGTCGACGTGCACGTCCACATGCGCCAGCCGGGTCGAGAGGAAGCCGAGACGGTTGAGACCGGCGCACGATGCGCCGCACTTGGTGGGTATACGGCTGTGGTGGCGATGCCCAACACCACCCCGGCCATCGACTGCGCCGCCGTCGTGCGCGAGGTGCTCGAACTGGGACGCACAGCGCCGTGCGACGTGCACTCGTCAGGGGCGGTCACCATCGACCGGGCTGGGGAGACCCTCGCCCCGATGGCGGAGATGGCCGCACTCGGTGTGCGACTGTTCACCGACGACGGTGCCGGCGTTCAGGACCCGGGTCTGATGCGGCGAGCCATGGAGTACGCCGCCGACCTCGGCGTCACCCTCGCCCAGCACTGTGAGGTTGACGCCCTCGCCGCCGGGGGCCACATGCACGAGGGGGAGTGGTCATCCCGCCTCGGTATCCCCGGGCAGCCGGCGGAGGCCGAGGAGATGATGGTGGCCCGGGACCTCATGTTGGCGCGGTTGACCGGGGCTCGAATCCACATCCAGCACGTGTCGACAGCGACGTCGGTGGCGATGGTGCGGGCGGCGAAGGCCGAGGGCTTGCCCGTCACCGCCGAGGCGACCACCCACCACTTCACCCTCACCCACGCCGAGTGCGCCAGTTACTCCCCACTGTTCAAGGTCGCACCACCGCTTCGCACCGACGCAGACGTCGAGGCGATCCGGGCCGGGCTCGCCGACGGCACTATCGACGCTGTGGCCACTGACCACGCGCCTCACACCCAGGAGAGCAAGGAACTTCCCTTCGAGCAGGCACCTCCGGGGATGCTGGGACTCGAGACGGCGTTGGCGCTGGCCATTGGGCACCTTGACCTGCCCATGGTTGACGTCGTGCGCCGGATGTCGCTCGCACCCGCGGCGATTGCGGGTGTCGCAGATGTCCACGGTCGCCCCGTCGCCGCCGGGGAGTTCGCCAACTTGTGTGTCCTCGATCCAGGTGCGACCTGGACGGTGGACCCGACGGTGACAGCGAGCAGGAGTCGAAATACCCCCTATGGAGGATGGACGTTGCAGGGCAAGGTGATCCACACGGTGTTGCACGGCGAGATGGTTGTCCGTGGCGGGGAGGCGCTGCGATGAGTGTGCGACCAGCAGCTCTGGTTCTCGCCGACGGCAGCGTGTTCCACGGTGAGGCGATCGGTGCGGATGCGCCAGGCGGAATCTCGGCGGGGGAGGTCGTGTTCAACACCACCCTCACCGGATACCAGGAGGTTCTCAGTGATCCTTCCTACGCCGGTCAGGTGGTGACGTTCACCTACCCCCACATTGGCAACTACGGAACCACCCCAGACGACGACGAAGCTGCGGCACCGTTCTGTCGGGGTGTCATCGTGCGGGACCTCGCGCGTCGCCGTTCGAACTGGCGCAGCACCGAGGATCTCGACGGCTGGCTGCGTCGTCACGGCCTGGCCGGCGTTGCCGGTGTCGATACCCGTCGACTGACCCGCCACATCCGTGATGCCGGGGCCATGCCGGGGGCGTTCGGCACGGCGCCCGTCGAGGCCCTCGCCGAAGCCGCCGCCGCCGAACCCGGAACCGCGGGCGTCGACCTGGTCGCCTTGGTCACCTCGGACGCCCCCTACGTCGTGGGCAGCGGCCCCCGGCGGGTTGTCGCCTACGACTTCGGCATCAAACAGACGATCCTCGACCACCTCGCCACCATCGCCACTGTCGAAGTGGTTCCGGCCTCCACCCCAGCGGCGGATGTGCTGGCCCGCAACCCTGACGGGGTGTTCCTCTCGAATGGTCCGGGGGACCCTGCCGCGGTGACCGGTGCACCGCAGACCATTCGTGCACTGCTCGGAGAGGTGCCGGTGTTCGGTATCTGCCTGGGTCACCAGTTGTTGGCCACCGCTTTGGGAGGCGCGACCTTCAAACTCCCCTTCGGCCACCACGGTGGAAATCACCCGGTGCGACGCCTCGCCGACGGGACGGTGGAGATCACCAGCCAGAATCACAACTTCGCCGTCGTCGAGGACTCCGTGCCGGGCGCCGAAGTCACCCACCGCAACCTCAACGACGGGACCATCGAGGGTCTCGCCGTTCGCGAACTCCGGGCGTTCAGCGTCCAGCACCACCCCGAGGCCGGACCCGGACCTCACGACGCGGCGTACCTGTTTGACGAGTTCGCCGCCTTGATGGACGCCAACCGCCCGGACCCGAACGGCAAGGGAACGAACTGATGCCAAAGCGGACAGATATCGAGTCAATCCTGTTGATCGGGTCCGGCCCGATCGTGATCGGCCAGGCCTGCGAATTCGACTACTCCGGGACCCAGGCATGCCGGGTCCTTCGGTCCGAGGGTTACCGGGTGATTCTCGTGAACTCGAATCCGGCGACCATCATGACCGACCCCGATTTCGCCGACGCCACCTACGTCGAGCCACTTGACGCCGACGTCATCGAACGCATCATCGCCCGGGAACGACCCGACGCACTGCTGCCCACGCTCGGCGGCCAGACGGCTTTGAATCTGGCCATGGAGCTCGCCGAGTCAGGGGTGCTTGAGACCTACGGCGTCGAACTCATCGGGGCAAACGCCGAGGCCATCGCCACGGCTGAGGACCGGGAACGGTTCAAGGACGCCATGGTGGGAATCGGGCTCTCCGTTCCGGCGTCCGCCATCGCCCGCACCATGGACGAAGCCCGCCAGGCCGCAGTCACCATCGGCCTGCCGGTGGTGATCCGACCGGCGTACATCCTCGGGGGCCGGGGGACCGGGATCGCCACCGACGACGCCTCCTTTGAGCGTCTCGCGTCGGCGGGTATCGCCGCCAGCCCCATTGGCGAGATCCTCATCGAGCGGTCGATCGCCGGATGGAAGGAGTACGAACTCGAGGTCATGCGGGACAGCGCCGACAACTGCGTGATCGTCTGCTCCATCGAGAACCTTGATCCCATGGGGGTCCATACCGGTGACTCGATCACCGTCGCCCCAGCACAGACGCTCTCAGACGTTGAGTATCAGCGGATGCGTGACGCAGCCTTTGCTTGTATCCGACGTGTCGGGGTCGAGACGGGCGGTTCGAACGTCCAGTTCGCCGTCGACCCCTTGACCGGGGATCAGGTCGTCATCGAGATGAATCCGCGCGTCAGCCGGTCCTCGGCGTTGGCGTCGAAGGCCACCGGGTTCCCGATCGCCAAGATCGCCGCCCGTCTGGCGGTGGGGTACACCCTTGACGAGATTCCCAACGACATCACCCGTCTGACTCCGGCGAGTTTCGAACCAACCATCGATTACGTCGTGACCAAGGTGCCGCGCTGGGCCTTTGAGAAGTTTCCCGGCACCTCGGGCATCCTCGGCACGCAGATGCAGTCGGTGGGCGAAGTGATGGCCATCGGTCGGACCTTCCCCGAGTCGCTGCAGAAGGCGATGCGTTCCCTTGAGCAGGGCCGGGCCGGACTGAACTGTGATCCGGGGGAGGCGGCGTACGACGCACTCGACGATGACGCCCTGCTGGCCGCAGCATCGGTGGCGACGCCTGAACGGCCTTTCCAGCTCGAGGCGCTTTTGCGACGTGGGGTGTCGGCGGATCGGGTGCACGAGACGACCAGGGTCGATCCGTGGTTCCTTGACCAGATGCTCGCCATCACCGAGGAACGCGAGTACCTGGCAACAACCGGAGCGCTCGAGATGGACGCGGCAGCCTGGCGGCGAGCCAAGCGCCTCGGCTTCTCCGATGCCCAACTCGGCTACTTGTGGGGCTTGCCCGAGGCCGGGGTTCGTGCCGCCCGGCTCGGCGCCGGAGTCGCTCCGACGTACAAGACGGTCGACACCTGTGGGGCCGAGTTCGCGGCTTCCACCCCGTATCACTACTCGACCTGGGAGGACGAGGACGAGGTGGCGCCATCGGATCGGCCCAAGGTGATGATCCTGGGTTCCGGTCCGAACCGGATCGGTCAAGGCATCGAGTTCGACTACTGCTGTGTCCACGCCAGTTTCGCTCTGCGTGACGCCGGTTACGAGACGATCATGGTGAACTGCAACCCCGAGACGGTCTCCACCGACTACGACACCTCTGACCGCTTGTACTTCGAGCCGCTCACCACCGAGGACGTACTCAACGTCATCGACGCCGAGCAGCCCATGGGTGTGATCGTGGCTCTGGGGGGTCAGACGCCGCTCAAGTTGTCGGGTCAGATCCCTGAAGGTCTGGTGCTCGGCACCAGTCCCGGATCCATCGACCTCGCCGAGGACCGCGACCGATGGAACCAGCTGTGCGCCCAACTCGAGATCCCTCAGCCCGCCGGTGGCACCGCCCGCAACCTTGCGGAAGCCCAGGAAGTGGTGGCACGCATCGGGTACCCCGCACTTGTGCGCCCGTCGTACGTGCTTGGTGGCCGGGCGATGGAAATCGTCTACGACGATGAATCGCTTGAGCGCGCCATGACCGAACTGGCTGGCGCCGGCAGTCTCGGTCGCGAGGGGGGCCTGTCAGCGGAGCGGCCGGTGCTGGTCGACCGATTCCTTGAGGACGCCGTCGAGGTCGATGTTGATGCACTGCGTGACGTCGCCGGTGAGGTGCTCATTGGCGGAATCATGGAACACGTCGAGGAGGCCGGGGTCCACTCCGGTGACTCGGCCTGCGTTCTCCCCCCACAGACGTTGGCCGCACAGACACTTGAGGTCATCGCCGACTACACGCGTCGCATCGCCGATGCGCTCGAGGTCGTCGGACTGGTGAACGTCCAGTACGCCGTCAAGGCCGGGCAGGTCTTCGTCATCGAGGCCAACCCCCGTGCAAGTCGGACGGTGCCATTCGTGGCCAAGGCGACCGGCGTTCCGCTGGCCAAGGCGGCAGCCCGGGTGATGGTGGGGTCGACGCTGGCGGACCTGCGTCGGGAGGGAGTGATTCCTGATCTTGGGGTGGCGGCACCGATGTATCCCGGGGCGGATGGACGGCTTCGCCACGTGGCCGTCAAGGAGGCGGTGCTGCCGTTCAACAGGTTCCCTGACGCCGATGCGGTTCTCGGACCGGAGATGCGCTCGACGGGTGAGGTGATGGGCATCGATGCCGGGGTGGGTCGGGCGTTCGCCAAAGCGCAGCTCGCCGCCGGGACCCGCCTTCCTGATTCGGGCACGGTGTTTCTCTCGCTCGCCGACCGGGACAAGTCCACCGGCCTCGCCGCCGCACGGCGGTTCACCGAACTCGGGTTCGCACTTGCCGCCACCACCGGAACCGCAGCCCACCTCAGGGCAGCCGGCCTCGAGGTCGCCGTGGAGGTGGCCAAGATCGGTGAGGACGGCACCGACGCCGTCGAACTCATCGCCGGCGGAGAGGTCGACCTGGTCGTCAACAGTCCCCGTGGACGCGGACCGCGCGCCGACGGGGCCCATATTCGGGCCGCTGCCGGAGTGAACCAGGTGCCTCTACTCACCACTGCGGCGGCAGGTCTCGCGGCAGCGAACGGCATCGCCGACCGACGCCAGCACGAACTCGGGGTCAGGCCGCTGCAGGACTACCACCGGGACCTCTTCGACGGATCGCCCGATGACTGAGCGCATCCGCCACCTCGCCACCTCGGTGGGGTCTGTGGCGTTGCCCAACCCGATCATGACGGCGTCAGGAACAAGCGGGCACGGCGCGGAACTCGGTCGTTATGTCGATTTGGGCACGTTGGGTGCAGTGGTATGCAAGTCGTTACTCGTTGATCCGTGGCCGGGGAACCCCGCACCCCGGGTCCATGAGACTCCGGCCGGGATGCTCAACAGCGTCGGGTTGCAGGGTCCGGGGGTGAGGCATTGGCTCGACGAGGACGTTCCGGTCCTCGTGGCGTCGGGGGCCCGGATCGTGGCCTCACTTTGGGGCCGCACAGTTGAGGATTACGCAGAGGCTGCAGCGGTTCTGGCCGACGCACCGCCGGAGGTGGTGGCAGTCGAGGTCAACGTGTCGTGTCCCAACCATCACGCCCGACACGAGATTTTCGCCCATGACCCCCGTGCCACCGCCGAAGTGGTGGCGGTCACGGCAGCGTGTGGTCGACCCCGCTGGGCCAAACTCAGTCCGAACGTCAGCGACCTCGTCCCGGTGGTGGCGGCTGCGGTGGAGGCGGGTGCTGAGGCAGTGACGCTTGTGAACACGCTGATGGGGATGAGCATCGATATCGAGGCTCGTGCGGGACGACTTGGCGGCCGTGGCGGCGGTCTTTCCGGGCCGGCGATCCACCCGGTTGCCGTTCGTGCCGTGTGGGACGTACATGCCGCCCTCCCTGAGGTTCCCATCGTTGGTGTCGGAGGGGTCGCCTCGGGACACGACGCGATTGAGTTCCTCATGGCCGGTGCAAGCGCTGTCCAGGTCGGCACCGCAACCTTCGCCAACCCTCGTGCCACCGCTGAGGTGCTCGCTGAGGTGGGGGCGTGGTGTGACCGTCGCGGGGTGACCAACCTCGCCGAGCTCATTGGGGTGGCCCATGGTTGACCAGCCGTTGATCGAACGGGTGCCCGGGGCTGAGCGCCTCGCGCTTGCCCTTGACACCGATGACCTCGTGGCTGCGCTGCGAGTGGCGCGTCAACTGCGCCCGTACTTCGGTACGGCCAAGGTCGGTCTCGAGTTGTACTCCGCTGCAGGACCCGACGCCGTCGTCGCGCTGTTGGACCTCGGGTTCGAGGTGTTCGTGGATCTCAAGATGTTCGACATTCCCACCACGGTCGGCAAGGCAGCCAGGGTGGTGGGGGCGCTGGGCGCCTCGTACCTCACGGTCCACACCGCCGGGGGAGAGGCAATGCTGCGCGCCGCAGTTGAGGGATTGCAGGCCGGGGCGCACGAGGCTGGCGTGGCGGTGCCACGGGCCCTCGGTGTCACCGTGCTGACGAGCGAGCCGGTGGCCTCACCTGCCCTCATGGCGGAACGGGTGGCGGCGGCGGTCGCCGCAGGCTGTGGCGGCATCGTGTGCGCCGCACCCGACCTCGCCCTGGTGCGGGCATCCCACCCCGATCTCCACTGCGTCGTGCCCGGGATTCGCCCCAGAGGTTCGGTGGCCAACGACCAGAAGCGCGTCGCCACGCCGGCCGAGGCCATCGCCGCCGGGGCGGGCCTGCTGGTGATCGGTCGTGCAGTCATTGATGCCGAGGACCCCGAGGCGGCGGCTGCGTCGGTGGCGGCAGAGGTCGCCTCGACGGCGGCACCAGCCTGATTTTCCCCTGTTGGGAGCGCGCTAGATTCCGGGCATGTCGTCGCTGCCACCCGAGTTGTCCACCGAGGCCCGCCAGGCGGCGTTGGCCAAGGCGGCAGAGGTGCGACGGCTTCGCGCCGATATCCGCGTCCAACTCAAGGCTGGCTCGCTCAGCCTGGCCCAGCTCCTTGAACGTGCCGACACCGACGATGTCGTCGGCAAGATGAAGACCCTCGTGGTGCTCGAATCCCTCCCCGGAGTGGGCAAGGTCAAGGCGCGCCGCACCATGGACGAGGTCGGCATCGCTTCCTCAAGGCGGCTGCGCGGGCTCGGGGAGCACCAACGCGCCGCCCTACTCTCGGCGTTCCCTCCGTCACAATGATCATCGTGATCTCCGGTCCGGGTGGTGTCGGCAAGGGCACCGTGGTGCGCGAACTCGTGGCGCGGGACCACCGTCTGTGGTTGAGCCGATCGTGGACCACACGGGACCCGAGACCGGGCGAAGCCGACGACGCGTACGTGTTCGTTGACCGTGATGCCTTTGAGTTGCACGCATCGCGTGACGGGTTCCTCGAATGGGCCGAATTCCTCGGCGACCTGTACGGCACCCCGGTCCCCGAGGTGGGCGATGAGCGCGACCTGCTGCTCGAGATCGATGTTCAAGGGGCGGCGCAGGTCGTTGGCCGTCACCCCGAGGCGCTTTTTGTGCTCCTTCTGGCTCCGAGCAACGACGAGCAACGTCTGCGACTCGAGGCCCGCGGAGATCGTCCCGATCAGGTCGACAGCCGGGTGGCCAAGGCCGCCGAGGAGGTGGCCGCCGCCCGCCAACTGGGCGCAATCGAGGTGATCAACGACGACCTGGGTTCGACCGTGGCCCATCTCGAATCGCTCATCGCCGACCGTCGCCGCCCCTCCGAGGCCTCCGGGTAGTCACCGGCCAGCGCCGCCGGAAGCAATGTGGGGTGGCCCGCAGCCTGCTGCTAGCCTAGGGAGGCCCTGAGGGCCCCACTGTGAGCTGAGGAGTGCTGCGTGTACCAGACCGAGGATTCGATGATGCACCCAAAGATCGAGGACCTCTTGTCCAAGGTGGACTCGAAGTTCACGCTCGTCTCGCTCGGGGCCACACGTGCCCGGCAGATCAACCAGTACTACAACAACCTTGGCGAAGGCCTCGGGAAGATGATCCCACCGCAGGTGACCTCCGTGGCCCGCAAGCCGCTGTCCATCGCCTTTGAAGAGATCTCCGTCGACAAGATCGTGATCGGCGAACCCGTTGTGGAGCCCGAAACCGACGAGAGTGCAGACCTGCTGGGAATCGACGATGCCGATGCCGGCGGTGACGCCGAAGACCAGGACTGATCTCAACGATCGGCTCCGTCGGACCATCCGGCGGGGGCGCCGGAGTCAACCTCATGTCGGGTGCATCAACATTTGAGGGCCGCAGGATCGTACTGATCGTCAGCGGTGGGATTGCCGCCTACAAGGCGATCGAAGTGTGTCGTCGCCTCGTTGACGCTGGAGCCCACGTGTCCCCGGTGATGACGACGGGCGCCACCCGGTTCGTTGGCGAAGCCACCTTCTCAGCCCTGGCTTCCGAGCCGGTGCAACGTTCGTTGTGGGACGAGGCGAGCCCGATCCCGCACACCCGTCTTGGCCAGGGTGCAGACCTGGTCATCGTCGCTCCCGCCACGGCCCGCATCATCGGTTCCTACGCCGCTGGGATCTCCGATGGTCTCGCCACCGCCACGCTGCTCGCCACCCGTGCCCCGGTACTCGTGTGCCCGGCCATGCACACCGAGATGTGGGAACACCCCGCCGTGCAGGACAACCTCGCCACGCTTCGTCGTCGTGGGGTCAGCCTCGTCGAACCGGGTGAAGGTCGTCTCGCCGGTGGGGACGTCGGGGCTGGACGGCTCGCCGATCCCGAGGTCATCGTCGCTGCGGCGGAGCGGCTACTCACCCACCAGGACCTTGCGGGGACCCGGGTGCTCGTCACCGCCGGCGGCACCAGCGAGCCCATCGATCCGGTTCGGGTCATCACCAACCGGTCCACCGGCCGACAGGGCTACGCCCTCGCCGCCGAGGCCGCCGCCCGCGGCGCCGAGGTTGTCCTCGTGACCACCGTGTCTGATCCCGTGCCACCCGGTGTGTCCACGGTGGGGTGCGCCACAACCGCCGCTGAACTCCGTGACACCGTGGTCGCCCACGCCGATACATGCGACGTGGTGATCATGGCCGCAGCAGTCGCCGACTTCCGGCCCTCGGCCCCGTCGGTGCCGAAGATGAAAAAGCGTGACGGTCTTCCAATCATCGAGCTCGAGGCCACAACCGACGTCCTGAGTGAACTCGTCCAGCGACGAGCACTAGGCCAGGTGATCGTCGGATTCGCTGCGGAGACCAACGATGTCGTGGCCAACGCCCGGGAGAAGCTCCTCGCCAAAGGGGCTGACGTCATCGTGGCCAACGACGTCAGCCGCTCCGACACGGGGTTCGGCGTGCCCACCAACGCCGCCACCATCCTCGTCGCCGGCAGCGACGACGTGAACGTGCCGCTGTGCTCCAAGCGGGATCTCGCCCGGTCGATCCTTGACGTCGTCGTCTCACTCCGGGCGGGGTCCGGCTCCGCCTGACGCAGGCGGTAGGCTCGCACCGTCCCGCTCGACGGGACTCGTTGGGGCGCCATGCGGGGGTCCCCGGACCACAGGAGTAAGCGGTGAGCACGTGGACTTTCACCTCGGAGTCGGTGACCGAGGGCCATCCCGACAAGATGGCCGACCAGATCTCCGACGCCATTCTCGATGCCATCCTCGCTGAGGACCCTGCAGGCCGGGTGGCGTGTGAAACCTTGGTGACCACCGGCCTGTGCATCGTTGCCGGCGAGATCAGCACCACCGGGTATGTCGACATCCCCGGGATCGTCCGCGACACCATTCGTGGCATCGGATACGACCGCGAGTCGTTCGGGTACGACGGCTCCACCGCAGGTGTGCTGGTCGCCCTTGACGAGCAGTCCGCCGACATCGCCGTCGGCGTCGACGTTTCCGAGGAGGTTCGGTCCGGTGCGGAAATCGAGGACGCCTTCGACCAGCAGGGGGCGGGCGACCAGGGAATGATGTTCGGCTACGCCTGTGACGAGACCGACGTGCTGATGCCCCAGCCGATCCACCTCGCACACCGGATGGCCGAGCGTCTCGCCGAGGTGCGCCGCTCCGGTTCGATTCCCTACCTGCGCCCCGACGGCAAGACCCAGGTGACTTTCGATTACGAGGATGGGCGTCCGGTCCGCCTGCGCACCGTGTTGATCTCCACGCAGCACAACCCCGGTGTGAGCCGCGACACCACCATCAAGCCAGACCTCATCGAGCAGGTCATCACCCCCGTGGTCCCCGCACAGTTCGCCGACGACGACTACGAGGTTCTCGTCAACCCCACGGGGACGTTTGTAATCGGCGGTCCCGTCGGTGACGCCGGCCTCACCGGGCGGAAGATCATCGTGGACACCTACGGCGGCGCCGCCCGTCACGGTGGCGGCGCCTTTAGCGGCAAGGACCCCTCAAAGGTCGACCGCTCGGCTGCGTACGCGGCGCGTTGGGTCGCCAAGAACGTGGTTGCCTCGGGTGCGGCCAGCCGGTGCGAGGTGCAGGTCGCCTACGCCATCGGCGTCGCCCATCCGGTTTCGGTCATGGTCGAGACGTTCGGAACGGCGACCGTCGACCCCGCCCACATCGGCCAGGCCGTTCGGGACGTTTTCGACCTTCGCCCCGCTGCGATCATCGAACAGCTTGAGTTGCGGCGACCGATTTACAAGCGCACCGCCGCCTACGGCCATTTCGGGCGAATCGACGCAGACGGGTTCACCTGGGAGCGTCTCGATCGGGTCGGCGAGCTGAAGTCCGCCCTGGGTCTCTGAGCGTCACCGTGGGGGGCCAGGGCGCCCTGTTCGACTCTGCGGGGTTGCGGTCGGATCCATCCCGTAAGGATGAGCCCGTTGACGGTGTGGTCGTGCGTGTCGTCCCCGACGTGCGGGGCATGCGCCAGGAGCTCGACTACGTGGTGCCGTCGCCGGACCACGCGTTGGTCGAGGTCGGCATGCTCGTCGACATCGAGCTCGCTGGTCGTCGCCTCCGGGCGTGGGTGGTCGCCGTCGGGGTCGACCCACCCGATGGAGTCACCATCCGACCTGTGGTGCGTCTGCGCAGCGTCGGACCCGCTCCCGAAATCG
>CAMAQM010000009.1 GCA_945860545.1 Bifidobacterium breve
TCGAGTGGATCAACGGCAACGGTGGGCTCGAGTGGGCGGCGACCCGATGTGACACATCGGCGAACACCATGTACTCGTGGGCCGAGGCGTCGTCGTACGCCACGCCGTTCGTGACGGACCCCGAGATGCGTTCACATGTGGTCGCCACCATTGACCTCGACGCTGGTGTCGTCGACGCCAACGTGGTGGCCGCCGTGCTGCGGGCCAACGGCATCGTCGACACCGACAGCTACCGCAAACTGGGCCGCAACCAGTTGCGCATCGCCCTGTTTCCCGCCATCGACCCAAACGACGTCGCCGCGCTGACCGCATGCATTGATCACGTGGTCGGCGAACTGGTCGGCTAGGCGAGGGACCGTCGGCCCCTCGGGGTCACCCCTTGGCTGCTGCGAACCCCTTATCAAGGTCGGCGATGATGTCCTCGACCGACTCGATGCCAACGCTGAGACGCACCAGACCCGGTTCCACACCGGTGCTGGCCTGCTCGTCGGGGGTGAGCTGGGAGTGGGTGGTGGTGGCGGGGTGGATGGCGAGGCTGCGAACGTCACCGATGTTGGCCACGTGGCTGTGCAGCTCGAGGGCCTCGACGAACTTGCGACCGGCGTCGGCCCCACCCTTGATGATGAACGCCGGCACCGACCCGGCACCCTTGCCGTTGGAGTAGCGCTGGGCCCGCTCGTTCCAACGGGACGACGGCAACCCGGCGTACTGCACCGACTCGACCTGGTCGTGGGCCTCGAGGTACGAGGCGACCACGAGGGCGTTGGCGTTGTGACGCTCCATGCGCAGGCTCAGAGTCTCCACACCCTGGAGGAACAGGAAGGCGTTGAACGGGGTGATGGACGCACCGATGTCACGCAGCAACTGCACCCGGGCCTTCAGCGCGTACGAACCCGCACCGAGTGCCGGCCAGTAGGCGAGGCCGTGGTACGAGGGATCAGGCTCGGTGAACATGGGGTGACGGCCCGACGCCCCGAAGTCGAACGTGCCGCCGTCGACGATGACACCACCGATGGAGGTGCCGTGACCGCCGATGAACTTGGTGGCGGAGTGCACCACGATGTCGGCGCCCCACTCGAGGGGGCGGATGAGCCACGGGCTCGCAACGGTGTTGTCGACGATGAGCGGCACGTTGTTGTCGTGGGCCACGGCGGCAATGCCCTCGATGTCGAGCACGTCGTTGCGGGGGTTGCCGATGGTCTCCCCGTAGAACGCCTTGGTGTTGGGTCGCACCGCGGCACGCCATGCATCGAGGTCGTCAGGGTCGTCGATGAACGTGGTCTCGATCCCCATCTTGGGCAGCGTGTAGTGCAACAGGTTGTACGTGCCGCCATACAGCGCAGCCGAGGCGACGACGTGGTCGCCGGACTCGGCGAGGTTGAGGATCGCCAGCGTCTCCGCCGCCTGGCCAGACGACACCGCCAGGGTGCCGGGCAGGCCGATGGCGGTGGTGACCCCGCCCTCGAGGCTGTTGATGCGGGCCTCGAACACCCCCTGGGTGGGGTTCATGATGCGGGTGTAGATGTTGCCCACCTCGGCGAGGCCGAACAGGTTCGCGGCGTGTTGCGTGTCGCGGAACTGGTAAGAGGTGGTCTGGTAGATCGGGACGGCGCGAGCCCCCGTGGTCGGGTCGGGCTCCTGGCCGGCGTGGATCTGTCGAGTCTCAAAACCCCAGGCGTCAGTCATGGGGCGACACCCTAGGCAGTAATTCCCGACCGATCAAGTCAGATTTAGGGGCGGGGCCCCCGGAGGTCAGGTGACCTCCATCCCCTGACCGCCCGAGGCGTCCTGGACACGCTCGCGACCCTCGGAGATGAACGGCATCATGTCGCGCAGCCGGGCACCGACCGCCTCGATGGGGTGGTCGTGACCGCGCTTTTCGAGCGTGCGGAACTCTTCACGACCGGCCTCATCCTCGGCGATCCACTCGTCAGCGAACTGACCGGACCGGATCTCGTCGAGGATGGCCTTCATCTCGGCCTTGGTCCGCTCATCAATGATGCGCGGGCCCCGGGTGAGATCCCCGTACTCGGCGGTGTCGGAGATCGAGTACCGCATGCCGGCGATGCCCTGTTCGTACATCAGGTCCACGATGAGCTTCAGCTCGTGCAGGCACTCGAAGTACGCAACCTCGGGCTGGTACCCGGCCTCGGTCAACGTCTCGAACCCGGCCTGGACCAGCGAGGTGGCCCCACCGCACAACACCACCTGCTCACCGAAGAGGTCCGTCTCGGTCTCCTCGGCGAAGGTGGTCTCGATCACCCCGGCCTTGGTGCCACCAATGGCGTCGGCGTAGGCCAACGCCAGAGCGAGCGCGTTCCCGGTGGCGTCCTGTTCCACCGCCACCAGACACGGGGTGCCGCCACCCTCGGTGTAGGTACGGCGCACCAGGTGGCCGGGGCCCTTGGGGGCGACCATGGCCACGTCAACTCCGGCGGGCGGGTGGATGCGACCGAAACGGATGTTGAACCCGTGGGCAAACAACAACATGTCCCCGTCACTGAGGTTCGGGGCGATGTCCGCCTCGTACACGTGCTTCTGCGCCGTGTCGGGGATCAGGATCATCACCATGTCGGCCTCGGCCACCGCCTCGGCCACCGTGGTCACCGCCAGACCCGCAGCGCGGGCCTTTTCCACCGAGCGAGACGTCGCCGGCAAACCAACCCGGACGTCCACACCGGACTCCTGCAGGTTGAGCGCATGGGCGTGGCCCTGGCTGCCGTAGCCGATCACCGCCACCTTGCGTGAAGCGAGCAGGCTCCGGTCGGCGTCAGCTGCGTAGTAGATCTTGGCCATCGTGGTCCTCCGTTGACGGGGTGGAAGGGTCAGTTTGGTGCGCCGAGGGCGGGCAGTGCCACCCGACCGGAGCGTTGGGCGGCAACGACGCCGAAACCGGCGAGCAGTACCTCGGCGTCATCGACCTGTTCGGGGGTGCCGAGCACCACCACCGTGGTGGACGACCCGGACGAGTCGAGCACCCGGGCGTCCAAGCCCGCCAGCAGTTCATCGAGCTCCGCAGCGTGGTCCGCACCGGTGGACACCGTGGCCAACAGCACCTCGCGTTCCACCGCCGCCGAGGGGGCCAACGCCGTGATCTCGAGCACGTTGATGAGCTTGTCGACCTGTTGGATCAACTGGGGCAGCGGGGTGTCGCCGAGGTCTACCACCATCGAGATCCGACTCACGCTCCCGTCGTTGGTGGGGGCCACCGCCAACGAGTGGATGTTGTACCCGCGGCGGGCAAACAGCCCGGCCACCCGGGTCAGCACACCGGGCCGGTTCTCCACGAGAACGCTGAGCAGATGATGGTTGGGCGCACCGGCCTCCGATGGCGGCACCATCACCGGCTCCACGGAATGTCGAGGGCGGGCCGGGTGTGGTCGTCAGTCATGATCTCGTCGTTGGACGCACCGGCGGCCACCATGGGGAACACCTTCTCGCCCGAGTCGGTGCGGAACTCGATCACCACGGGCCGGTCGTTGATGGCGTTCGCCTTCTCAATGGCGGGAGCCACCTCCTCGGGTGACTCGACCCGCATGCCCACGCAACCCATGGCCTCGGCCCACATCTTGTAATCCGGCAGATCCGGCGACAGGTACACCTCGGAGTAGCGCTCCTCGTAGAACATCTCCTGCCACTGGCGCACCATGCCGAGATAGGCGTTGTTCAAGATGGCGATCTTGACGGGAATGCGTTCCGCTGCAGCCGTGACCAGTTCCTGGGCGGTCATCTGGAAACAGCCATCCCCGTCCACCGCCCACACCATCCGGTCGGGACGGCCGACCTTGGCGCCGATGGCGGCGGGCACCGAGAAGCCCATGGTGCCAAGACCACCGGAGTTCACCCACGTGTAGGGGTGGTTGAACCGCCAGTACTGACTGGTCCACATCTGGTGCTGGCCCACACCCGAGGCCACGATCGTGTCGTCGGGACACGCCGCGTGGAGCTGTTCGAGGACGTACTGGGGCTTGAGGAGACCACCGGGCTCGGACGGCTCGTAGGTGAGCGGGTACCGCTCCTGCCAACCCGAGATCGTCGACTTCCAGGTGCTCGAGTCCGCCAGCGTGTCGGGCGCACCGAGTTCACGCAACGCAACGATGAGTTCTTCGATGACCAGACGGCAGTCGCCAGCGATGCCGGCGTCGGGGACACGCACCTTGCCCAACTCGGCGGGGTCGATGTCGACGTGGATGACCTTGGCGTCAGGGGCGAAATCAGCCACCCGGCCCGTGACCCGGTCGTCGAACCGGCTGCCGAGGGCGATGAGCAGGTCGGACCGCTGGATGGCGGTCACCGCGGTGAAGTTGCCGTGCATGCCTGGCATGCCGAGAGCCAGCGGGTGGTCGTCGGGGAACGCGCCGCGGGCCATCAGCGTCGTGACGACACGAATGTCGGTCAGTTCGGCGAGGGTGCGCAGGGCCTCAGCGGCGCGGGCCTTGAGGATGCCACCGCCGGCGTAGATGACCGGGCGCTCCGACGCCAGGATCAGTTCAGCCGCCTTGCGGATCATGGCGGGGTCGCCGTTGCTGCGCGGGTTGTACCCCGGCAGATTCACCGACTCCGGCCAGTACCACTCCATGGCGCTGCGAGGGTTCCTGGGATCGACGATGTCCTTGGGGATGTCGACGAGCACCGGGCCGGGACGGCCGGTGGTGGCGATGTGGAACGCCTCGCGGATCACCCGGGGAATATCGGCGGCTTCGGTGACGAGGAAATTGTGCTTCGTCACCGGCATGGTGATCCCGGTGGTGTCGCACTCCTGGAACGCGTCGGTCCCGAGTGCCGAGGTGGGCACCTGACCGGTGATCATGACCATCGGGATCGAATCCATGTACGCGTCACACAGCGGGGTGACCACGTTCGTTGCGGCGGGCCCGCTGGTGACCATGGCCACACCGGGCCGGCCGGTGGCGTGGGCGTACCCTTCGGCCATGTGGCCGGCACCCTGCTCGTGACGCACGAGGATGTGCCGGATGGGTGAGTCGATGATCGGGTCGTACACCGGGAGGATGGCGCCTCCGGGCAGGCCGAAGATGACTTCGACCCCTTCCATTTCGAGCGCCTTGATGAGCGCCTGTCCACCGTTGAGTTGCATCGTGGGGTGTCCTCGCGTTGCGGTCCCTGTCAGGACCTGACCATTCGACCAGTTATCGCCACGACAGGGCCAATTCGGGCCTTGTCGTGGTGGTGGCCAGCCGGCCAGTGTGTCGACGCCCCGGGGATGGGCCCGGAACGCAAACGACCTCCCCGCAGGGAGGTCGACGACGCACACTGGCCCACCGGCCGGTGCGCGTCAGTGGACTACTACGTCGCTGAGAAGGGCGGCGAGAAGTCGTGACACGCCGCCCATTATGCCACCGCACACTCGCCGGGACAACGCCGGCTCGGCGTTGCGGGCCGTAGGGTTGCAGCCATGGGACCCATCGGCGTGTTCCCCGGCACCTTCAACCCCGTCACCGTCGGGCACCTCGCCGTCGCCGACGCCGCCCGCACGTCCCTCGGACTCGAGCGACTCGACCTGGTGCTGAGCGAAGCGCCCTTGACCAAACACGACCGGCCCGACCTCGCCCCGCTACGGGCACGTGTCGCAAAGCTCGAACTCGCCCTCGGCGACCGCCCGTGGGCCACGGTGCGGGTCACCCCCCACCAACTCATCGTCGACATCGCCCGGGGCTACGACGTCGTGGTGCTCGGTGCCGACAAGTGGGTTCAGGTCAACGACCCCGCCTTCTACGGAGGGGATACCGCCACACGGGACGCCGCCGTGGCGTCGCTCCCACGCTGCGCCGTCGCGCCCCGCGACGGTCTCCCCGTCCCGGCGCACCTCAAACTTGAGGTACCTGCGTGGGTGGGTGAGGTGTCGTCAACGGCGGTGCGTCACGGCCGCACCGACTGGCACGGCGCCACCGGCGATCAGCGCGCCACGAACCAGTAGAGCAGCACGCACACCATCACGATCACGAGTCCGAGCGCGGCCACCCCCTGCACCGGTGGTCGGGCCCGCACGGCCTCGTCGTGGGCCGGCGTCCACCAGCCGAACAGACAGCCTCTCGGACCGGTCGGCTGACCGTCACCCCCACCGGGTCCACCCCGGTTGAAGGCATGCCGACCAGAAGCTTCGAGGTGGTTCGCTGCGTCATCCACCCCTCAAGGATGCCAGAGGACGGCACCAACGCCACCGGACCTGACGCGCTGGTGGCATCATCGGCCGGTGCCCGGTGTCGTGATCCTCCTCCCCCCCTCTGAGGGCAAGGCGCCCGAGGGTGGCCGCCCGCCGTGGAGCCCCGCCTCAGGACGGTTCGGTCGGAAACTCGCTGCGGGTCGACGCCAGGTCGCCGCCGCCCTCGGTGCCGTCGGCGGCGGCGACGCCAAGATGCTGGGTGTCAGCGGCGCACACCTCGAGCGGGCCCGGGCCGCCAACGTCGCCTGTGTCGGTGCTCCCACCCTGCCCGCCTGGCAGCGGTTCACCGGGGTGGTGTGGGACCACCTCGACGTCGGCACGCTGTCCGCTGCGGCACGGCGCAACGCCACCGAACGCCTGGTCGTGGTCAACGGACTCGCCGGCCTCAGTGGTCTCGACGACCCGCTCCCCGACTTCCGCCTCAAGATGTCGGTGGCCCCTGGTGCGGTGGGCCGGGTGGCCAACCACTGGCGACCCCTCATCTCGCCGGTGCTCAACGACCTCGGCGCCGGTGGACTCGTCGTGGACCTGCTGCCCGCAGAGCACGCCGCGGCGTGGGATCCTGAACCCGGGCGATACGAACTGGTTCGCGTCGACCTCGTTGACGGGGCCGGACGCAAGGCGGGGCACGCCGCCAAAGCAGCCAAGGGGCTGCTCGCCCGCCAGCTCGTGTCGGCTTCGGGGGCCAAGGCGGTGCACGGCCTGCTCGACGGCGGTCACACCGTCGGCGGGTTCACCGTCACGCCGAGGTGACCGCTCCCCGGTCGGCGCCCTGGACCAGTCGGGCGAACTTGGCCAGCACACCGGTTGTGTAGCGCGGTTCGGGGTGCACCACCAGCGCCCGACGCCGATCGAGTTCGGCGTCGTCGACGAGCAAGTCAATGGAGTGTGAGTCGACGTCGATCACGATGCGGTCACCGTCATGCACCAACGAGATCGGGCCGCCTTCCACGGCTTCGGGGGCCACGTGACCGATGCAAAAGCCGTGGGTGCCGCCCGAGAACCGACCGTCGGTGATGAGCGCCGTGTCAGCACCGCGCCCGGCGCCCTTGAGCGCACCGGTCACCGCCAACATCTCACGCATGCCGGGACCGCCCTTGGGCCCCTCGTAACGGATGACGAGGACGTCACCGGGTTTGATGGTGCCGGCCAGGATCTCGTCCATGGCGCCCTGCTCACCATCAAAGACCCGCGCCGTGCCCTCAAAGCGGGTGAAGTCGATGCCAGCCACCTTGACCACGCACCCCTTGGGGGCGAGTGAACCGGTGAGCACGGCGATCCCACCGACGGGGTGGATGGGGTCGGACACCGGGTGGACGACTTCGCCGTCGGGGGCCGGGGGGTCGAGGGCGGCGAGGTTCTCGGCCATGGTGCGGCCCGTCACCGTCATGCAGTCCCCGTGGAGCAGACCGGCGTCGAGCAGGGCCTTCATCACCATGGGCACCCCGCCCACCCGGTCGAGGTCGATCATGTGGTACTTGCCGTGCGGCTTGGTGTCGGCGATGTGGGGCACCCGACCCGCCACCCGGTTGAAGTCGTCAAGGTCGAGCGCCACCCCCGCCTCGGTGGCGATGGCCAACAGGTGCAGCACGGCGTTGGTGGAACCACCGAGCGCGTTCACCACGGCGATGGCGTTCTCGAACGCCTCCTTGGTCAGGATCTGGCGCGGGGTGATGCCGTTGCGCAGCAGGTCCACCACTGCGGTGCCGCTGGCGTACGCGTAGTCGTCACGGCGGCTGTCGGGGGCGGGGGCGGAGGCCGAGCCGGGCAGCGCCATGCCGAGCGCTTCGGCGACGGCGGCCATGGTGTTGGCGGTGAACATGCCCGCACACGAGCCCTCGCTCGGACAGGCGCCACACTCGATGGCCCGCAGCTGCTCGTCGTCGATGGCACCGGTGGCGTGGGCGCCAACTGCTTCGAACACGCTCACGATGTCGAGGGCCTCACCGTCGAGTTCGCCGGGCAGGATCGACCCGCCGTAGAGGAACACACTTGGCAGGTCGAGGCGGGCGGCGGCCATGAGCATGCCGGGCAGGCTCTTGTCACACCCGGCGAACGTGACGAGTGCGTCGAACCGCTCGGCGTGCATGACCGTCTCCACCGAGTCGGCAATGACCTCGCGACTCACCAGTGAGGCACGCATGCCCTCGTGACCCATGGAGATGCCGTCGCTCACGGCGATGGTGACGAACTCGATGGGGAACGCCCCGGCGGCACGCACCCCCTCTTTCGCCCGCTTGGCGAGACGGTCGAGGGGCAGGTTGCAGGGGGTGACCTCGTTCCACGACGAGCACACCCCGACCTGGGCCTTGTCCCAGTCGTCATCACCCATGCCCACCGCTCGCAACATGGCGCGCGCCGGGGCGCGACCGGGTCCGTCGGTGACCTCATGGGAACGGGGCTTCATCGGGTTGGTCATGGCCCACAGCCTAAACGCCGACGCTCCGCTGCAAGGAAGCCGAATCCCCCGCCGCGGCCGGTCAGCGGAACAGTTTTCCGAGGGCCCGGCCGGTGGCACGCCCAGTGATTCGGCGGCCGACCCGCTTGCCGACGGTGCCGCGCTTCACGGCGTTGGCGTCACCGAGCGCACGGGACAGCTTGTACAGACCTGAACGGAACTTCCCGATGGACATGGTGACCTCTGCGAGCCGGTGCTGGGTGTCCAACCATCATGACGCAAACCAGTGGGCGCCGGCGGGTTCGCTCGTCCGCGCCCCCGGAAGTCGACACGATGTGATCGATCAGAAGTGGGTGGCGCAGAACGGCGCACGAGCGGAACCGAACGCCAACGCCAACGCTTCGACAGATCCCCTGCGGCGTTCGTCGATCCGTCCGGCGTCGGCGAGCACCGCGGCATCCACCCCACCGAGGTACAACGATCCGAGCACGTCCACCCCCATGACCACATCAGGGTTCGCATCGGTGCGCTCACACGCAGCCCCATCCCCACCGGCCTCAAGACGGAACGTCCCTGCCGCGGCGCCGTCGGGCCGGAACGGGTCGACCACACCGATGGTCACGTCGACGTCGCAGCGGTACCGGCGGCGGGACAGCGCAGCGGGAACGTCGAGAATGCGGGCGAAGAGGTAGTCGCCAGTGCCACGCGGGCCGAGCGCACGCGGGTCGCCAAGACGCCACAGCAACGGATCGTCGACGGGGACCGTGGCCTCCACCACGTCGACGAGATCGACGTCGAGCAGGTACCGCCACAGCGCTGCGTGCGTGTCGGGTGTGGCGGCCACGACCTCGCGCACCTCGAGGCGGATCTTCTCGCCGAACGGATCCTCACTGAGGTGCTTGGCTCGGTACAGCGCGTACCCACCGGGATCGTCGCCCTCAGGTTCGACGACCACCACCTCGTGATGCCCGCCCGCCTTCCAGTTCTCGGTCGGTCCGAGCAACATCTGCCACCACGCTTCACTGCGGGTCACCGTGCCGGGCCGCACCAGCCGAGCCGCCTCGTACAACCCGGCCAGCACCCCGTGGGCGTCGGCGCTACGCCAAAGCGACAGGTTTCGCCCGGCGACGTCGCCCACGAAGGTTGCGCCACTGCGCACCCGCACGAGGGCATACCGTGACGCCATCCCGTACCCGATGCGGCCGTAGATGCGGGCGTCGGACGCATTGAGGATGGCAATCGGCGTCCCGGCTGCCGACAGGTCGTCGTGCTGGCGCTGCATCAACTGTCGGAAGATCCCCCGGCGGCGATGGGTGGGCAGCACCCCGACGTTGGTCACCCCCGCCACCGGTACCGTCACCCCACCGGGCACGGTGAGATCGAAAGCGTACGAGCCGGTACTTCCCACCACACGGCCACCAGGACCACCTTCGGTGGCGACGATCACCCGATCGTCGGAGAGCACCGAGTGTTCGGCAGCGGCGTTCTCGGGTGACACCGAGTCACCGAAGACGATGCGACCGATTTCGATCGACTGATCCCATGCCGCAGGGTCGAGGGGGCCAACGTGGATTTCGGTCACGGGTCCCACGCTACGACGTTGGGCACCCGGACGCGACAAGGGCGGGGCAGACACCGTGTGTCCCGCCCCGCCCGTTCAACGTGTCGGTTCAGAAACCGAGATCTCCGAGACCGGTGATGTCGCTGAGACCCAGGTCGGAACACTCCGTCTCGAGGAACGTCGAGATGTCGGTGAAGGCGGCGTCCACATCGGGGTCGTCGAAGGACACGCCGTTCTCATACGCGTCACGGATGGTGTTGAACTGCGACTCGAGTTCGGCGGGGATCTTGGCTTCCATTTCTGACAGGGCCCGCTCCGCCTCGTCGATGTCGGCCCCGGTCAGCCCCGTCGCGTCACCGAACGACCCGGCCACGCCGAGCAACCCAACGGACGCCACCGAGACGCTGAGAGCCATGCAGTCCTCGAGCGACCCACTGAACGACCCGACCTCGACATTGCCGAGTTCGCGGTTGCCGCCCGACGAGTCGGCGCCCGAGCCGCCGGAACCGCCCTCGGCGGTCTCGTTGGAGCCGCCACCACAGGCGGCAACGACCAAAGCGAGAGACGCAACGATGGCTAGGACGTACTTGCGAGAACCCTGCATGGGAACCCCCCGTGTCAGGACGGGACCGACCGGGCCCGTCAGTGACGAGATGGTACGTCAGGTAGCGCCCGTGCGTCGGGTGGGTCGCGGGACCTCAGCCGGCGGCGCGTCGGGTCAGCGCCTCACCGACCGCCCGGCCGTCGGCGCGACCCTGGGTGGCGGCCATCACCTTGCCGGTAAAGAAACCGGTCAGTTTCTTTCGCTTGCCGGGGTCGTCGGCCGCACAGAACGCCGCCCAGTCATCAGCGAACTCGGCGATCACGGCGTCGAGCGCCGAATCAAGCTCGCTGGTGTCCATCGCCTCAAAACCTCGCTCCGAAGCGATGTCGCGTGCAGACCGGCCACTGGTCACCATGTCGGCGAGGACCTGTTTGGCCTGCGTGGCGGTCAGTTCCCCACCGGTCTCCATGGCCACGAGTTCGGCGAACGCACCCGCATCGAGATCGTGTGCCCCGTCGACGGCGAGGTTGTGCTCAACGTGGTTGAGCACCCGGGCGGGGTCGGCCCCTGCGGCCATGGCGGCGAGCGCCAAAGCGTCGAGACCACGTTCCACGTGGAGGGCAACGGCGGCGGGTGCCACACCCCCGGCGTCAGCCAACCGTCGACGACGCTCGGCGGGAAGCGGCGGAAGCGCGGCACGCACCGCCTCCACCCACGCCGGGTCAGGATCGAGCGGCACCAGGTCGGGTTCAGGGAAGTAGCGGTAGTCCTCAGCCTGCTCCTTGGACCGACCGGAACGGGTGCGACCGTTGGCGTCGTCCCAGTGGCGGGTCTCCTGCGCCACCCGCTCCCCGGCTTCCAACAGGTCCACCTGTCGACGGGCTTCGTAGTCGATGGCCCGGCCCAGTGACCGCAACGAATTCACGTTCTTGATCTCACAGCGGGTCCCCAACTCGGGGTCACCCAGCGGTCGCACCGACACGTTGGCGTCCACCCGCAGCGAGCCCTCCTCCATCTTCCCGTCGGATGCGCCCACCGCGACGAGGACGCTGCGCAACTCCGCCACGTACTGACGGGCCTGCTCGGCGCCACGGAGGTCGGGTCGACCGACGATCTCGATGAGGGGCACCCCGGCGCGGTTGTAATCCACCAGTGACGCCTCGGCCCCGTGGATGCGACCGTCCCCACCGACGTGCATGTTCTTGCCGGTGTCCTCCTCGAGGTGGGCGCGCTCGATGCCGGCGATCTGCCCCGAAGGCAACTCGAGCTGTCCGTCGACGTTGAGCGGCAGATCGAACTGGGAGATCTGAAAATCCTTGGGCATGTCGGGGTAGAAGTAGTTCTTGCGGGCGAACACGCAGGGACGCACCTCACACCCCAGCGCCAGGCCCACCCGCATGGCGAGTTCCACCGCCCGATGGTTGAGCACCGGCAAACTGCCGGGAAGCCCGAGACTGACAGGGTCGATGTTGCGGTTCGGTTCGCCGCCAAACACGTTGGGTGCGGCGCTGAACAACTTGGTGGCCGTCGCCAGTTCGGCGTGCACCTCAAGACCGACGACGATCTCCCACACGTCCCCGGTGGTCGGCGACCGCAGCGTGGTGCCGTCACCCTCGACCGATTCGCCAGAGCGTTCGTCGGTCATGACGCCACCCCCGAAGCCGCCTCAAGCACCGCAGCAGCCGACAACAGCGTCGTCTCGGCGAGTGCGGGAGCCATCAACTGCACCCCGACCGGCATTGCGTCGTCACCAGTGCCGAACGGCACCGAGATGGCGGGGTGCCCGGCAAGGTTCGACGGGATGGTGCACACGTCGTTGAGGTACATCGACAACGGGTCCGCCTTGGCCCCGAAGGCGAACGCCGTGGTCGGCGACGTGGGGGACACCAACACGTCGACGGTGTCGTAGGCGGCGGCGAAGTCGCGGGCGATGAGTGTGCGGACCCGCTGGGCTTTGCCGTAGTAGGCGTCGTAGTAGCCCGTGGAGAGGGCGTAGGTGCCCAACATGATGCGCCGCTTCACCTCGGCGCCGAACCCGGCGGTGCGGGTAGCGGTCATCATGGCGTCGGTGGTGGGGGCGTCGACCCGCAGGCCGAACCGCACCCCGTCGTAACGGGCCAGGTTCGACGACGCCTCGGCGGGGGCGATCAGGTAGTACGCCGACAACCCGTAGGTCACCGCCGGGACCGACACCTCAGTCACCTCCGCACCCGCCGCCGACAGGGCAGCAACGGCGGCGTTGACGCGGGCCGCCACGTCGGGAGCGATGCCTTCGCCGGTGAGTTCACGCACCACCCCGACCCGCAGACCCGCCACCCCGGCACTCAACGACTCGGTGTACGACGGCACCGGTTCGGGGATCGAGGTCGAGTCGGCCGGGTCGTGGCCGGCGATGACCCCGAGCATCAGCGCGGCGTCGGCCACCGTGGCGCTGAACGGACCGATCTGGTCGAGCGAGGAGGCGAACGCCACGAGTCCGTAGCGCGACACCAGCCCGTAGGTGGGTTTGAGGCCCACGACACCGCACAACGCGGCGGGCTGACGGATCGAACCGCCGGTGTCTGAACCCAACGCCACCGGGGTGAACCCGGCCGCCACCGCCGCCGCGCTCCCACCACTTGAACCGCCCGGCACCCGGGAGGGGTCACGGGGGTTGCGGGTCGGGCCGAACGCCGAGTTCTCCGTCGACGATCCCATGGCGAACTCGTCGAGGTTCGTCTTGCCCACCGACACCGCACCCGCCGAAGCGAGCAACTGCACCACCGTGGCGTCATAGGGCGGGCGCCAACCCTCAAGGATCCGTGACGAACAGGTCGTGGGGATTCCCCGGGTGCACAGGTTGTCTTTCAACGCCACCGGCACCCCCGCCAGCGGGCCCGGGTCGCCACCTGCGGCGATGGTGGCGTCGACGGCGTCAGCTGATTGCCTCGCGGCGTCGGCGGTGACGAGGTTGAACGCGTTGATGGGTCCGTCCCCGGCGTCGATGACGGCGAGGTGCTCATCGACGACGCTGCGGGCGGTCACCTCACCGGAGCGGACCGCAGCGGCGATGTCGGCGGCGGAACGTCCCACCCAGTCCGTCACGGTTCGTCCCCCAAGATGGCGGGGACCCGGAACTGGCCCTCTTCGGTGGCGGGCGCATGGGCCAACACCTCGTCGCGGTCGAGCGTGGCGCCGACCTCGTCGGGGCGCATGACGTTGCGCAGCGGCCACGGGTGGATCATCGGTGGCACGTCATCGATGCTGAGTGCCTCGACGTCGGCGGCGTGGTCCAACACGGCAGCGAGTTGGTCGGTGAACGTGGTCACCTCGTCGTCGGTGAGCGAGAGGCGGGCGAGTCGGGCCACGTGCACGACGTCGTCGGCGGTGATGCGGGAGGTCACCCCGCTCAGCCTAGGGGTGCGCCCCTCACCCGCTCCAACCTTGACTGCGTGGTCAAGACGGGATTGCGAAAGTGGGATACAGTCCGAGCGCCCCAACCCTTTGGGTGGGGTCGGGAGTGCGGACCGAACGGCCGCAGCCGAACAGATGAATGCATCACAGGAGGAACGGCTGGTGGCCGATACATACGTGTTCTTGACCGACGAGTGGATTGATGCGGCACGCGCCCTGCGCGACGAGGCCGGCGGCGCCGGTGGTCTGCCCCACGCAGTCAAGATGAACCTGGTGATCGTGGAAACCCCCGAGCACGCCGACTTTGCAGGTGGCGAGTTCAAGGGCCACATGGACAGCTCCGACGGCGACATGAAGATGGACAAGGGCCACATCGAGGGCGCCGACCTGACCGTGACCGTCGACTACGAGACGGCTCGGGCCATCTTCGTGGACCAGAACCCCCAGGCCGGCATGCAGGCGTTCATGTCGGGCAAGATCAAGGTCGAGGGTGACATCACCAAGCTGATGGCCATGCAGAGCGTGTCACCGGATCCTGCTGCTGCGGAGATCGCCGGCAAGATCAAGGACATCACCGCCTGAGGGTGACCTTGGGTGCACGGTGGTGCCGACACCACCGACGCAGTGTCACGATGGCCCGGGCCCAAAGGTCCGGGCCATCGTCATGAACGGGCACATGCGCACCCGCCTCACGCTCACCCCTACCGGGGTTGCAGCACCGAACGATCCGTCGACACCGCACCCGTTTCGTGATTGGCGACGGGGACCCCACGATGCGAACGCCGCACGAACGTGGCGGCCAGCGTTCCCGCCAGGGCCGCCGCGGCACCCACGAGGTAGGCCCAGTGGTACGACGACTCGAGGGCGGCGGTGGTCTCGGGGCTGCGGGCCACCCCAGCCACCACCACCGGGGCCAGCGCCAACTGCACGGTGAGCATCAACTGGGTGCCGACCACCGTGCCGACGTGGGAGCACATCTGTTGGAAGGCGCTCGCCACCCCGAGGTCGGCTTCGTCCACGGCGTTGGCCAGCGACGCCGTCATGGCCGGCCCGGCCATGCCCATGGCAACCCCTGACAGCGACAGGACGAACACGATCCACAACTCGCTCGAGTCGTTGGCCACCACTGCCAAACCCAGCATCGACAACACCAGCGCTGCGCCACCCACCACGGCGTTGAACCGTTCACCTGTGCGCACCGCCAGGTAGCCGGCGGCGGGTCCGGCGAGGGTGAACGCCAACGGTCGGGCAATCGAGAGGAACCCGGTGCGGGCCTCGCCGAACCCGAGCACGTCCTGGAGCAACAACGGGGTGATGATGAATCCGCCCATGTAGGCGAAGTTCAAAAAGAACTGGTTGATGACGGGGAACGTGAAGTTCCGCATCCGGACGTACCCCAAGGGGAGCAGCGGGTCCGCACGCCGACGTTCGACAACCACGAACCCCGCCAGCGCCGCCGGGACGAGAGCGAAACACACGAGCACCACCGGACTCGCCCACCCGTTCTCGGGTCCCCGGTTGAGACCCACGAGCAGGCTCGACACCGTGACCGCCAACAGCACCGAACCGGCAACGTCGAACGAGACCCCCCGTCGACGTGCCACCTCGGGCAGCACCAACCAACCAACCAGCACCGCCAACGCGGTGAGCGGCACCTGGGCCACGAAGATCCACCGCCACGAGAACGCCTCCACCACCGGGCCGCCGATCACGACCCCGATCACCGGTCCACCAGCGGCGACCATGGACCAAAACCCGAGGGCGCGGGCTCGCTCAAAGGGCGGGAACAACCGGTTGATCATGGCGAGCGAGGCCGGGCCCACAGCCGCCCCGACGGCAGCACCCAACGTCCGAAACGCCACCAGTGAGCCGCCGCTCCACGCCACCGCCGACAACGCCGCGAACGCCGCCACCGCCGCCAGGGACCACAGGTACACCCGTCGGGCACCCATGATGTCGGCGAGCTTGCCCGCCGACGGCCCGAACACGGCGTAGGCCAAAAGTGGCCCGGTGATCACCCAGGTGATGGTCGAACGGGGCGCGTCGAGGTCTGCGGCGATGGTCGGGATCGACACGGCCAACACGGTGATGGAGAACCCAACGGAGAACAGGCCGATGAGCGCCACCGTGAGCACCAACCACCGGTACCGTGGCGAGTCACCCCACCGTTCGAGCGTGGCGGCCCGCCAACGGCCGAGCGCCGAACGCTCCGGCGGTGACGCATCCTCGTCCGCGTCACCCGCCACACCCCGGTCCATGCCCCGCAGGCTACCGGCGCACCGCGGCGGCACCGACCACGCCACAGCGGTCCACCACTCAGTGCCCGACGGCACCCCCGGTGGTGCGGACCCACATCCCGCCCGTCTCCACCGGCGACGGGGGCAGACCGGCGACGACTCCCGCCCAGCGCTGCGGGTCATCGATCTCAAGCGCAGCGTTCCACAACGCCACCTCGAGTCCGGCGTTACCGACCAACAGCGCCCGCAACGCGTACGCCTCGTTGACCGCCACCCCGCTGCGCAACCACCGCCTCGGATAGCTGAACGCAGCGAACACGTCGTGGACGTGGATCCACACGCCACTGGCGAGCGTGGGGATCACCTCCAACAAGAGGTGATGGACGTCAGACCCGGCCCGCATCACGTGGCTGGAGTCGATGCACAACACGTCACCGGCACACAGATCGCCGAACACGGAAGCGTCGACGTCCTGGACCGGTTTGGGTTCGAGCCGGCCGGCGAGATCGGACGCAGCGACGAGCGAACGGAGCCGTTGGGGATCAGGGTCGATGAACGTCACGTCGCACGGTGCACCGGTGCGATCAATCACGTCCAACAGCAGCGCCGAGGAGTACCCGCAGCCGACCTCCACGATGCGCGCCGGGGTCAAGCGGGCGACGACCAACGCACACAGCAGTGCGTCCGAACCGGTGAACCACGTGTTGTCCAAGCGGTAGCGCACCGGGTCGTCCGAGGCGATCCACGCCACCATGTCGGGGAACGAGGACATGAGCTCGTCGACGAGCAACCACTGCCGGTCGAGTCGAAGGTCGATGCCGGGGAACGCATCGTTGGACACCGTGGCGCCACCCGGGTCCGCCTCAACACGGTCAAGGTCGTCGGGCGAGGGCAACGGCGAGTACGGGTGCCCCCGGGGCACGTGGAGGTAACGGCGATCGGTGAGGATCTGCCACGCCACACCGAGTCGTTCGGCGAACTTCACGACCTCACCGCGATCTGTGACCGTTCAACGGGTCGTGATGGTGACACTCGAACCCCGACGCACACTGGTGCCCGCCGACGGGTTCGTCGACGCCACCGGACGGGTCGGTGAGCCCGTGGTGGAGGTCACCACCAACCCGGCGTTCTCGAGAATCCCCGCCGCCTGCTGCACGGACAGACCCGTGACATCGGGAACGGTGACGAGCGGTGGTCCGAGGGACACCTGTAGGTCCACCGGCGTGCCCCGATCCACTCTGGATCCGGCCCCGGCGACGCTGATGACCGACCCGGCCTGCACCGACTCGCTGTAGGCCTCAGACACCGACCCGATGGGCAGACCCAACGCTTCAAGGGCGGAACGCACCTCGTCGAGCGCCCGACCGAACAGGTCCTGGGGCACGGTGCGCGGCTCGGGTCCGGCCGACACGACGAGATCGACTTGTTCCCCGAAGGGAACCTCGACACCCGGTTCGACCTCGGCGGACAGCACCACACCACGTTCGACGTCCTCGCTGTAGGTCTCGTTCACCACCCCGGTGGCGAGACCCACCTCAGCGAGACGCGCCTCGGCCTCGGCCAGCGGCACCCCGACGACCCCGTCGGGCAGCGGAACCGGTGGCGGCCCACGTGACACCACGACGGACAGCACCCCGCCCTCGGCGAGTTCGGTCCCCACTGTGGGATCCTGGGAGATGACACTGCCGGCGGGCACGGTCCCGTCGAACGATTCGCTGCGACGCAGATCCCAGCCGGCGTCGGCCGCCGCCGACTCGGCCACCGCCACCGCCACCCCTCCGAGGTCCGGGACGGGGGTGGTCACCACCCGCACCGACGTCCACCACCACGCCCCCAACCCCGCTGCGGCGAACAGCACCGCAACCAGGGCGAAGGGCCAACGACGACGGCGACGCGATGCAACGAACGGCTCGGCGACGACCGCCTCGGAGCCGGACCCTCCGTCAACCGGAGGGACCCCGACGGGTGCCGCCACGTCGAGGCCGACCTCGGTGTCGTCATGCACGCCTGGCCCGCCCGCGTTCGGTGACGCCCCGCCCGGCCCACTCACCGGGGTGGCGTCGGGCGCAACGAACGGAATCGGCGTCACCGGCAGCGGGTTCGGTGCCGGATAGTGCCGGGCGACGTCCAACAGTGCGGCGGCGAGTTCGTCGGCGTCGGGCCGATCCGAAGCGACGGGCGCCCCGGCGGCGGCGAGCACGTCCCCGAGCGGGCCGAGCCCGTCAGGCACGGGCAACTCGGCGTCAACGCGAGCCATGAGTGTGCCGAGCGTGGTGTCCGAAGCGAACGGCACGGTGCCGGTGACGGCCTCCACGAGTACCACCGCAAGGGCATACACGTCACTACGGCCGTCAAGGGTCTCCCCACGCGCCTGTTCGGGTGAGGCGTAACGGGCGGTCCCCAACACCGCTCCCATCGGTTCGGTCCACGCCGCCTCCGCCAGAGCGCGCGCCAGACCGAAGTCGGCGATGCGGAGTCGGGCCTCGTCGTCAAACAACAGGTTCGCCGGCTTGATGTCGCGGTGCACGAGTTGGCGGCGGTGGGCGTACGCAAGTCCCCGGGCCGCCTCAAGGCCGACGAGCAGTGCCTGGGACGGTTGCAGCGGCCCGTTGCGGTCCAACATGGAGCGCAGGCTTCCACCGGCGAGGAACTCGGTCACGAGGTACGGGGTGACGCCGTCCTGACCCCAGTCGTGCACGGCGAGCACGCTGGGGTGGTTCAACGAGGCCGCCACCTGCGCTTCGGCGCGGAACCGACGCAGGAACGCCTCGTCGTCGGCGAGTGCAGGGTGAAGCACCTTGACGGCCACCCGGCGCTGCAAGGTGACGTCCTCACCGAGGTACACCGACGCCGAGGCGCCGGTCCCCACCAGGGTCACCAGCCGGTAGCGACCGCCCAGAACCTGACCGACACGGTCGGAAACCTGAGGGAACGCCACGTGGTGAAGGGTAGCGGTCGTTGGCTTGGTCGCCGGGTCAGCCACAGGAGAACACCCCGCCGCCGATGCCACGCCACCGGTCACCGGCGGGCAGACTTGGGCCGTGCCCCGCGTCGTGAAGTTCATCTTGTTGCCCGGCCTGCTCGTGGTGATCGTGGTGGCGATCGTCGCCGCCGTGCGGATCAGTGCCGACCGGCCCGAAACGGAAATTCCCGGTGTCGTGTCGCTCGTGCCCGGCCCGGGCGAACAGGTCCTGTTGCAGAGCCCCATCGGGGTGGTGCTCGCCCCCGCCTACGACGCCAACCTGTCGGTGAACGGGGTCGCCATCCCCGAGGGTCAGATCAACGCCCCGCTCAACCCCGGTGAGGTGATCTTCCAACCCGGGCAAGGCAAGGTCATCACCGAACTGCTCCCCAACGTGAACTGCATGCAAGCCCAGGTGTGGCGACGTGAACTCGGTCCGCAGACCGCCACCACCCGCGAGTGGTGCTTCCGCGCCAACTGACCGGCGACCTCAGCGGCTGATCAGCGCGGCGAGTTCAGCCAACGCCGGCGCAGGGTCGTCACCCACCACGATGCCGGTCATCCCCACCCCCACCGCGGCCGCCACGTTGCCCGGCCAGTCGTCAAGGAACACGGCTCGCCCCGGGTCGTGGACGCCGAGTCGTTCAAGCGCCAACAGGTAGATGGCGGCGTCAGGTTTGCGGACTCCCACCTCACACGAGTCGACGACGTCGTCGAAGAGTTCGTCGAGTGGGAGCAGTGGGCGCCAGAACTCGCGGGCTTCGAGCACGTTGTTGGTGAGCAGACCGGTGCGCAAACCCGCAGCCCGCGCCGCCCTCGTGGCGTCGACCACCTCGGCACGCACCCCATCCATGCGTTCCCCCATCACCGCGAACAACTCCCACAGGTCAAGGTCAACCCCGGCGACGTCACGGGAGTGGGCGAGAACCTCGTCCCGGCAGCGCACCAGATCGAGCTCGCCTCGTTCGGCCCGGTGCCACGGGTGATCGGTGTCGTGGTCGTAGGGGCCCAACAACAAACTGACCGCTGTCGCCGCGTCGAGCCCGACCGCCGCCCCCACCTCGGCGGCCGCCGTGAACGGCGAAGCGGTGTACACCCCACCGAAATCGAACACCACAGCCTCAACGCTCACGACCCCTCCAACACCCGCTCGAGCGGTTCGCCGGCGAGCAGGCGGACGAACGCCGCCTCGTCGACGACCGGCACACCGACCTGTTCGGCCTTGGTCACCTTCGACGCCCCCGGAGAGGCTCCGACCACCACGAGGGTGGTGCGCGCCGACACCGACCCGGGGGCTTTGCCACCACGGGCGGTGATTGCTTCGGTGGCGCCGTCACGCGAGAACCCCTCCAGCGTGCCGGTGACCACGATCGACATCCCGGCAAGGACGTCCGCCTCACCTTCGGGCACGCCCGCTGTGGTCGCCGCCGACGGCTGGGTCAGGTTCACGCCCGCAGCGCGCAACTTGGCCAGGATCGTCTGGTGCTCGGAGCGGGCAAGGAACTCGGCGACGCTCCCGGCGATGACCGGCCCGATGCCTTCAACGGCGGCGAGTTCGTCCACCGACGCCGCCTCGAGTTCGTCGAGCGACCCGAAGTGTTCGGCGAGGACCCTGGCTACGGTCCCACCGACGTGGCGGATGTTGAGCCCGACGAGCAAATTGGCCAGCGGACGGGTCTTGGACGTCTCGATCGCCGCGGCAAGGTTGGCCACCGACAGTTCCCCGAACCCTTCGAGCCCGGCGAGACGGTCGTAGTCAAGGTTGTAGATGTCGGCCACGTCGGCGACCATGCCCAACTCGCCGAACAGGTGGACCCGTTGTTCACCGAGACCTTCGATGTCCATCGCCGATCGTGACGCGAAGTGCTCGATGGCTCCCGCCACCCGGGCCGGGCAATGCTCGTTTGCGCACCGGTGCTCCACCTCACCTTCGGGACGAACCAGCGGCCCACCACATGACGGACACACGCTGGGAAACACCCACGCCACGGCGTCAGCTGGTCGGTCGGCGAGGACGGGACCGACCACCTCTGGGATCACGTCACCGGCTTTGCGGACGATGACGGTGTCGCCCACCCGGACGTCCTTTGCCGCCACCTGGTCGGCGTTGTGCAACGTCGCCATCGCCACCGTGGATCCGCCGACGAAGACCGGTTCGAGCACGGCGAACGGGGTGGCCCGGCCGGTGCGGCCAATGGACACCCCGATGTCGACAAGGGTGGTGGTGCGCTCCTCAGGTGGGAACTTGTAGGCCACCGCCCACCGGGGGGCACGGGCGGTGGCGCCGAGCTGTTCCCGCACAGCGAGGTCGTCGAGTTTCACCACGACCCCGTCGATCTCGTAGTCGAGGTCGTGGCGTCGACCCTGCCAGTCGACGCAAAAGGCGCTGACCTCGGCCAGGGATCCAACTAGTCGGCGTTCAGGGTTCACCGGGAACCCGAGCGACGCGATCCAGTCCATGGTTTCGTGATGGGTGGCGAAGTCCGGTCCGCCCACCACCTCACCGAGTTGGTAGGACCAAAACGCCAGGCGGCGGGTGGCGGTGACCGCAGCGTCCTTCTGGCGCAACGAACCCGCTGCGGTGTTGCGAGGGTTCACGTACGTCTTGTCACCGGCTGCGGTCGCCACGGCGTTGATGCGTTCGAACTCGGAGATGGGCAGATACACCTCACCGCGCACCTCCACCACGGCGGGTGCCCCCTTGGCGAGCCGCTCGGGGATTGAGTCCAACGTCCGAAGGTTGGCCGTCACGTCCTCACCCACCGCACCGTTGCCGCGGGTGGCGCCCTGGGTGAACACGCCGTCCTCGTAACGCAACGAGACGGCGAGGCCGTCGATCTTGAGTTCGCACACGTACCCCGTGTCGGCCTCGCCCACTCCCAGATCGGCGAGACGACGACGGGTGCGGTCCGCCCACGCCGACAGTTCGTTCGGGTCCATGGCGTTGTCGAGCGACATCATGGGCACCCGGTGCACCACTTCGTCGAAGGTGGCCGCCGCCGCGCCCGCCACACGGCGGGTGGGGGAATCAGGGGTGATCAGGTCGGGGTGCTGCTCCTCGATGGCGAGCAGTTCACGCACCAGCGAGTCGTAGTCCGCGTCGGGGATCTCGGGCGCATCGAGTTCGTAGTACAGCTGGTCGTGGCGACTGATGGCCTCACGCAACTGTTCGACACGCGCCACCGGATCGACGTCGCCCACCAGGTTCGGATCTGGTGTGGATCGGGGCACCACCCAAGCCTACCGACCGGCTTGGGACCCGCCCGGCCCGCCGCACCGTCGGTGAGCCTCAGGCACCCACGGAGTAGCGACTGGCAATGGCTTGGTCGTGGAGTCGTTCGGCGAGACGGTTGGTGAACCACACCACCTGTTCGGCCTGGGTGACGCCGTGCCGGGCCAATCCGCACGCCGGGGTGATCATGGCCTGGGTGCGCAACAGCACCGGGTCGCACCCACCGTCGGTGACCAGGTCGGACCACAACAGGTTCAACTGCCGCCACATGCGATCCACCGTGGTGCCGATGGGCCGGTCGGTGGGGACCGCCCCCCACGCCACCCACCCGCCGGCGTCGAGGAACGAGGCGAACGCCCCCGCCGCTCGCTGCAACCCACCGTCGGTCGGCAACGACAGGATCTGCGGACCGGCCTGGAGGATGAGTCGCCAGTCGGCGTCGGTGGCGCAACAGTGCAGACCGGAGATGGCCCCGTGCTCCACGGCGGCGAGCGCACTCGACGCCAGATCGATGGCGTCGACTGGAGCGATCGGGAACCCGGTCTCCATGGCCGAACCGAGCACCGGCTCATCGACGAAACACACGATCTGCGCCTCGGGCACCCTGGCCCCGGCGTAATCGACGAGCGCGGCGGCACGTTGACGCACGGCGGAACCCGCCACCCGGAAAGCCACGTCGGCCGACACGCCCGCCGCGTGGAGCGCCACCCCGAGGGTGACCGGCCCGGTGACCGCCAACTTGATCGGTCCGCGCCGTTCACCGGCTGCGGTGAGGAACGCACGCAACCCGACGAACGCGTCGGAGGAGAACCCCGGGTCCCACAGTGGGGCGTCAGGGTCGAGGGCACCATCATCGATGACCAACGAACCGTCGTCGGTGACCGAGATGCCGGCGACACCGTGGGCCGCCTGGGCCACCATGCCCTCGCGTCGTGACCTGCCCGGCAGCGACGGCGCAGCAGGAAGGCGTTGCTGGTTGCGCACGGCGAAGTCGACCGCCTCGGACGGATCGACGTGGGGCAGACTGCCAATGGAGGTGGCCAAACCCACCGGGAGACGGATGCGACCCGTGCCCGCGCCTGACGACGCCACCACGCCGGCCACCGTCTCTCCGGCGACCATCAGGCCCCCCGCCCGATCAGGTCCACAGCGCACGGATTAGCCACCCGGACGGATCGCGCGCAAATCTTCGACCGTGATTTCTCCGACCGTGGTGGTGCCGGTGGTGGTGGCTGTGTCGTGGCTGGTGCTGCCATTCACCGCCGGTGACGCCTTCGCCGCCGCCCTCGATGACCGCTCCGGCACCGCCCAGTGGGTGATCGGGATCACGGCGTGGGCCGCCTGGGCGTTGGGAGTCGCCGTCATCGCCGTGGCGCGAACCTCAAGTTTGACGGTGGCCCGCTACGTCGTTCCCGCCGGTCTCGTCGCCACCGTGGCCGCCGCCGCGGTGGCCACCACCGACGATCCCGCCACGGGACTCACCGGGGACGGTTTGCCCCTCACCGGCACCGTCGGCCTGGTGTGCGCAGCGCTCGCCGCTGCGCTGATCCTCACCGCCCTCTACGGCGACCGCAGCATCAACGGCTCGTCGTACGGCGCCGAACGACGCTTCGCCCTGCGCCCTCCGGCGGCCACGGTCGTGTTGGTCCCTGCACTGTGGGTCGTGGCGGTGGCGGCCATGGCGGCAGGTCCGGTGGTGCTCGCCACCGGAGCGTGGGTCCCCGGCGCAGCGGCCACCGTTGCCGGCCTCGCGCTGGCCGCCGCCATCATGCGCCGCACCCACATCCTCACCCGCCGCTGGCTGGTGCTCGTCCCCGCCGGAGTGGTGGTGCACGACCCGTGGGTCCTCGCCGATTCGCTCCTCGTGCAACGCGCCAACCTCGTGGACATCGTCCCCGC
Source organism: Bifidobacterium breve (assembly GCA_945860545.1). Taxonomy (GTDB): domain Bacteria; phylum Actinomycetota; class Acidimicrobiia; order Acidimicrobiales; family Acidimicrobilacustridaceae; genus M30B73. The sequence goes on from CAMAQM010000009.1 coordinate 24,408, forward strand.
CGCAGCCGACACCACCGCCACCGACCTCACCGCCGGGGCAGCAGGACTCGCTCTCGAGATTCGTCTGCGCGCACCGTCACCCATCGTGACCACCGCCGCCCGGCGTCAGGCAGAGGGGTCGCTCACCGCTGCGTCGCTCGACGTCGACGCCGTGCTGGTGACTCCCACGCGACCCGGTGCGGTCATGCGCACCCTCGCCAACCGTTCAGCCCGCTGAGGACCCGACGGGCCGCTCAGACGGCGATGCCGCCTCCGACCACCAACTCGCCACGCGGCCCCGACTCGTAGAACACCACGCTCTGGCCGGGGGCGATGCGACGCACAGGCGCATCCCAATGCACCACCACCTCGTCGGCTTCACCCGCGGTCACCACGGCGGCAACCGGGGTGCCGTGGGCACTGGCCTGCACCGCCAGCGCGCCCGTCACCGGCCGGTCCGCCCACTCGAGTTGGCGCACCGTGGTGGTGTCGACCTCGAGTTGGCGGCGGGTTCCGATGGTGACGGTGCGCGACGGCACGTCGACGTCGATGGCGTAGCGGTGCTCCCCCGCTCCGGACAGGCCGAGCCCGCGACGCTGACCGACGGTGACGAGTTCGACGGCGTCGACCGTGCCCAACTCAGCCCCCGAGGTGTCCACCATGCGGCCCGGGTGCAGCTCGACCCGCTGGGTGAGGAACCCCTCACGACCGGCGGTCGACGTGATGAAACACACGTCCTGACTGTCGGGCTTGGTCGCGGTCCGTAAACCGAGTTCGCTGGCGCGGGCGCGCACCTGTTGTTTGGTCATGGCCCCAACCGGGAACATCACCCGCCCCAGCACCTCCTGGCCGAGCATGTAGAGCACGTACGACTGGTCCTTGTTGGTGTCCGCCCCCCGGGTGAGGCGGCGGGTGCCGTCGTCGAGGGTGACCACGGCGGCGTGGTGCCCGGTGGCCACCTGTTCGAACCCGAGGGCGCGGGCCCGGCTCATCAACCGGTCGAACTTGAGGTGGCGGTTGCACTCGATACACGGATTGGGGGTGCGTCCGTGGGCGTGGTCGTCGACGTAGGGCGCCACGACGTGGCGGTCGAACTCGTCGGCGAGGTTGAACACGTGGTGGTCGATGTCGAGTTGCTGGGCGACCCGGCGGGCGTCCTCCACGTCGGACACCGCGCAGCACCCGTTGTCGGACTCTCCGCCCCAAAGGCGCAGGGTCACCCCCACCACCTCGTACCCGGCCTCGACCAGCAACGCCGCAGCCACCGACGAGTCGACCCCTCCGGACATGGCCACCATGACCCTGCGGTTCGTCGGGTCGGTCGGGGCGATGGGCGACGTCACGGGCGCGCCCCCCGGGCGGGGACGTCGAGGAGGCGGAGGCGGGCCACGGCGTCGGGAAGCACAGCGGCCACCCGGTCCACCACCACGTCGTCACTGGTCCACCCCAACGAGAACCGCAACGACCCGCGCGCCACCTCGGGGGGGACCCCCATGGCGGCGAGCACGTGGGACGCCTCGGTGGCCCCACTGGCACACGACGACGCTGCGGACGCCGCGATGCCGGCGTCGTCGAGCAGGAACAACAGTGCCTCCGACGACACCCCCTCGACGCAGACGTGGCAGATGGTGGGGAGACGTTCGGGTGGTGACCCACCGCAACGGGTCAGCGTGGAGCGCACCCCCGCCACCGTGGTCACCGCCGTCTCGAGGGCGTCACGAAGGGTCAAGAGTCGGGCGGCGGCTGACGCTCGGTGGGTGAGCACCAGACTGGCGGCAACCCCGAGACCGACGATGCCGGCCACGTTGTGGGTGCCCGAACGACGACCCCGTTCCTGGCCTCCGCCACGCAACCGGGCGGCGACGGCCACCCCGGGTCGCACGGCGAGCGCCCCCACACCCTTGGGGCCCCCGATCTTGTGACCGCTGAGTGACACCAGCGCCGCAGGGGCGGCCAGGACCGAAAGGTCGCACCACGCAGCGGCCTGCACGGCGTCGGTGTGCACCACAGCGTCGGGGGCGTGGCGCCCGACGACGTCGGCCACCTCGGCGAGAGGCTGGATGGTGCCAACCTCGTTGTTCGCTGCCATGACCGACACCAACGTGACCGGGGCGGACTCGGGTGCACTCAGTTGTCGGGCGAGGTCGCCAAGGTCCACCACGCCGGTGGCGTCAACCGCCACGGTGGACCCACCGCGGTGCAGGACCGGGTCGAGCACGGCGTGGTGTTCGACGGCGCTGCACAACGCTCGGCCCCCCACGGCGTCGAGGACCCCGTTGACCGCCAGGTCGTCGGCCTCGGTGCCCCCCGAGGTGAACACCACCTCACCGGGAGCGCAGCCGAGCAGTTCAGCGACCGGTTCCCGGGCTTCGTCCACGGCACGGCGAGCGGCGCGGGCACGGGCGTGACTGCCCGACGGGTTCCCGAAGTGCTCCGCCAGCCACGGGACCATGGCCTCGACCACCTCGGGGCGCGTCGGGGTGGACGCAGCGTGATCGAGGTACGCCTCGGGGGGTGCCAGACCCAGGTCCATGGACCAAGCGTAGGACGCCGAGTCCCCGCTCGTGACAGGCGGACGCCTAGTTGAACAGGGACAGCACCGGGTCCTGCCACTGGGCGGCGGCCCACAGTCCACCCACGAAGAACACCGCCGACAGGCCGATCCCGATGCCAACCGCTGCAGACACGGTCGGGACCCTGCGGTCCACCGCCACCATCGCCGCGCCGGTGGCCAACCCGCCCACCAACCCACCGATGTGACCGCCGATGGAGATTCCCGGCACGGTGAACGTGATGAGCAGGTTCACCACCACCAACGTGATCAGTCCGGAACTGCGCAGACTCACCCCGGCGGCACGCTGGAGCACGATGGCGGCCCCCATCAGTCCGAAGATGGCGCCCGACGCTCCCACCGTCATACCCACCGGGGACAACAGCATCACCCCGAACGCTCCGGCGAGCAGCGAGGCGACGTACAACACGACGTAGCGCTGCCACCCCAGCGCCCGTTCGATCTGGGTGCCCAGCAACCACAGCATCACCATGTTGAACCCGAGGTGGAGCAGACCTCCGTGGAGGAACCCGCCGGTGACCAGACGCCACCACTCGCCGTCGGCGACCCCGAAGGCGTAGTTGAGTCGGTAGGGGGCGTGGCCGATGAGACCGAACTGTTCGACCAACGGTCCGCCACTGCCTTGGAGGACCTGCTGGGGGGCACCCGAGGAGACCACCAAGGCCAAAAACGCCGCCACGTTCAACCCGATGAGGATTTTGGTGGCGATCGGGTCGGCGGGAGCCAACGGGTTGCGCACCACCTTCTGGGCGCCCGACGAGGTACACGCAGGACAGTGGAAACCGACCGAGGCGGGGATCATGCAGTCACCACAGATCGGGCGGCCGCAACGCTGGCAACTCACACCGGCACGCCGGTCGGCGTGGCGGTAACAGGTGACGACCGGGGGGGTGTCCACCCCCTGACCGTACCGCGCTACTCGCCGGTGAACGTCGCCTTGCCGGGACCGTCGGCGAGGAAACTCGCCACACCGATGGCGGCGTCCGTCGTGGCGAACACCTCGCCGAACAGTCGGCGTTCGAGCACCAGTCCGTCGGCGAGGGACATGTTGAGGCCGTCGTCGATGGCGGACTTGGCCAGGGCGTGGGCCCGGCGGGGGCCTGCAGCCAGCGTGGCGGCGAACGCCAACGCTTCGTCACGCAGGTCGTCGGCGGGCACCACCCGGTCGACGAGGCCCATGGCGAGCGCCTCCTCGGCCTTCACCTGACGACCGGTGAGGATGAGGTCCTTGGCCCGGGCGGGACCCACGAGACGACTGAGCCGCTGGGTTCCCCCACCGCCGGGAATGATGCCAAGGAGGATTTCGGGCTGGCCGAGCACGGTGTTGTCCGCCGCGAACCGCAGGTCACACGCCAGCGCCAGTTCGCACCCCCCGCCGAGGGCGTAGCCGTTCACTGCGGCGATGACGACGGCGGGGATGGCGGCCACGGCGTCGAGCGCGGTGTGGAACGCCTCGGCGATCACCGCCGCCTCACTGCGTCCGCCGAACTCGCTGATCTCCGCGCCGGCGGCGAACATGCGGCCCCGGCCGGTGAGGACCACCGCCCCCGGCGGCGTGGCCGTGAGCTCGGTGGCGACCGCCGCCAGCTCGGCGAGCACCGCCGTGGACAGGGTGTTGGCCTTGCCGTGGGCGATCTCGACGAGGGCGACCCCGCCGTCGAGACGGGTGAGTGCTACGAGCGGACCTGTGTCAGCGGTTTCGTCAGCCATGGGGCGTGACCCTAGCGGCGGGACCGGGCCGGGTGCGCCCGATGCGACCACCACTGCGACCGGGGCGCACCGGTCGGTAAGGTCACGAACTGCCGGGACGTCCGGCACCACCAGCACCCCACTTCAGGAGAGCACAGCGGCCATGAAGAGCATCATCAACGAGTTCAAGGACTTCATCAACCGAGGCAACGTCATCGACCTCGCCGTCGCTGTCGTCATCGGCGCCGCGTTCGGCGCGGTGATCACCAGCTTCACCAACGACATCTTCGGCGGCATCCTCGGCGCCATCGGCGGCCAGCCGTCGGTCGGCGACCTCTCGTTCACCATCGGCCAAGGCGAGATCCGCTGGGGAGCGTTCCTCGACGCCGTCATCAACTTCCTCATCGTGGCCTTCGCCCTGTTCCTCGTCATCAAGGGCATCAACGCCGCCCAGAACCTCGCCAAGCGCAACGCCAGCGAGGAGGAAGCCGCCGAGGAGCAGACCGAACTCGAGTTGCTGCGTGAAATCCGCGACGCCCTGGTGCGTCGCGACTGACCCGCGGGTCGGGTCAGGGTCCGGCGGCGTCGAGCAGTTCGTCAGTGGCTGACCACGGGTCGAGCTGACGAGCGGCGACGGCGTCGCGGACCCTCTCGTACCGGGCGCCCTCACCGAGAGCCACCGCCCGTTCCCGAAGTCGTTCCACCAGGATCCGGTGCAGTTCGGCGTCGAGACGTTCCCGACGTCGTCGAGCGAGGTCGCCGCTGGCGACGAGGTGTTCACGGTGCGCCTCGATTGCTTCGCACAACGCGCCGGCACCCTCGCCGGTTGTGGCGGTGGTGGATACCACCGAAGGTCGCCACGACGCGTTGGCGGCGGCGGGCGACAGGTCGAGCATCTGCTCAATGTCGTGTCGGGTCTCCGCCGCACCGGGACGGTCCGCCTTGTTCACCACGAACACGTCGGCAATTTCCATGAGGCCGGCCTTGTTGGCCTGCACGCTGTCACCCCACCCGGGGTTGACGACCACTACGACGGTGTCGGCCGCACCGACCACCTCGACCTCCACCTGCCCGACCCCGACGGTCTCAAGGATGATCCACGGGTACCCGACGGCGTCGAGTACCCGCACCGCCTCGGGCGCCGCCAGAGCCAACCCACCGAGGTGCCCGCGGGTCGCCATGGAACGGATGAACACCTCGTCATCGAGCACGTGGTCTCCCATGCGGACCCGGTCACCGAGGATCGCCCCTCCGGTGAACGGCGACGACGGATCAACGGCCAGCACCGCCACCGGGTCGCCCGATGCGCGCAGCACCCCGACCATCGCACTCGTCAACGTCGACTTCCCCGCACCAGGTGCCCCGGTGATGCCAACCACGTACCCCGATCCACCCCGCGGGAAGGTGAGTCGGCCCACGGAACGCGCGTCGGCGCCACCCTGTTCGACCGCCGACAGCAGGCGGGCCAACGCGCCACGGTCGCCACTCACGGCACCCTCGACGAGGGCGGCGGGGTCACGGGTTCGTTCGGCCACGACGAGAGCCTACGACCCCGGCACAGCCGACGACTCAGAGGGTGACGGGGCTCTCCCCGACCTCGGCTGCGGTGTCGCCCATGTTGCGCACCTCGGTCACCCCGGGCACCCGATCCTTGAGGATCCGTTCCACACCGGCCTTGAGGGTGACCGTTGACGCCGGGCAGGACACACACGCCCCGACGAGCTCCACCGTCACCAACCCGGAGGTCTCGTCCACCTCGTGGAGGACGATGTCCCCGTTGTCGGCCTGGATGGCAGGCCGAATGGCCTCAATGACCTTCTCAACGGCGTCGCGCATACCCCTATCGTGCCCCGTCGCCGGGTCGTTTCACAACCACTGGACCCAATCCACGCCGCCCGAACCACCCCGACGGCGACGGTCGGTGCCGCGCCGGGACTCAGTCCACGACGCTGACGTCGGCGCCGAGGGCGACGAGTTTGCCGACGAAGTCGTCGTAGCCGCGAGCGATGTGGTCAGCGCCGGCGACCACCGTCTCACCGTCGGCGCGCAACGCCGCCACCACCAGCGCCGCCCCGGCGCGGATGTCAGGGGCGCGCACGGGGGCACCCGAGAGTCGGTCCCGGCCCCGTACGACGGCGTGGTGGCCTTCGGTGCGGATATCAGCACCCATGCGCACCAGTTCGTCGATGTAGCGGAACCGGCCGGCGAAAAGGTTCTCGGTGACGATGCTGACCCCGTCGGCGGTGGCCAACATGGCGACCAGCAACGGCTTGTAGTCGGTGGCCACCCCCGGGTACGGCAGGGTGGCGACACTGTCGACGGCGCGGAGTCGCTCGGGAGCGTGCACGACAAGACCGGGGAGTTGGCCTTCGGTGGCGGTGACCTCCACGCCCATCTCGGCGAGTTTCACGAGCACCATGTCCATGTGGTCGGCGCGTGCGCCCTCGATTTCGATGTCGCCGCCGGCGACCCCGACCGCCGCCAACCATGTGGCGGCCTCGATGCGGTCGGGGATCACGGTGTGCTCGGCGGGGTGCAGTTCGCTGACCCCCTCGATGGTGACCGTTGAGGTGCCCGCCCCGAGGATGCGGGCACCCATGGCGTTGAGGAAGGCGGCGATGTCGGCGATCTCGGGTTCGCGTGCCGCGTTCTCGATGGTGGTGGTGCCCTTGGCCAGCACCCCGGCCATCATGGCGTTCTCGGTGGCGCCGACACTCGGGAACTCAAGGAGGATCCGGGTGCCGACGAGACCTGGGGTGGTTCCCTCCACGTACCCGTGGGCGGAGACGAACGTGCCGCCGAGATCCTCGAGGGCCCGCAGGTGCATGTCGATAGGGCGGGGACCGAAGTCGTCACCACCGGGGAGGGCCACGCGGGCACGACCTTCGACGGCGAGCAACGGGCCGAGCACCACGATGGAGGCCCGCATCCGTTCGACGAGTTCATAGGGCGCTTCGGGAACGATCGTCTCGGGGCGGACGATCTGCAGCGTCGAGTTGCCCACCCAGGTGACTCCGAGTCCCATGGACCTCAACAGGTCCGCCATGCAGTCGACGTCGCTGATGCGCGGCACGTTGTGCAGCACGGTGGTGCCGCGGGCCATGACGGCGGCGGCCATGAGTTTCAGCGCCGAGTTCTTGGCTCCCGCCACCCGGACGCGGCCACTCAACGCGCCCACCGGCGCAATCCTCAGTCGTTGCACCTCCCAAGTATGCTCCGCCGCCGAAGCGGGCACCTGTCCGCCACCCACAAAGGGACCCCTCTGTGCCCACCGTCACGCGCACCACCGTCACCGACCAGGCGGGCACGACACGGCTGTGCGCGCCCCGTGACGACCTCGTGCTCGAATCACCCGCGCCCGCCGGGGACGGCGCCGGGGACCCGCTGCGTTTCGCGCTCGCCCAGGGACCGTTCGACCACTGGGAGCGCACCGTCACGGTGAGCCCCCAAGTACCCGTCGAGGGGGTGGGTGGGGCGGAACCACGCGACCAGGTGGTGACCGAGACCATCACGTTCCGGCTCGCCCTACCGGTGTGGCGGGTGGTGTTCACCCCGCTGGTTCGCCGGGCGGTGGTGCGGCCGGCGTCCAAGCGCCGCAACCTGTGGTGGCTGTCGCCAGACCGCCTCGATGCGGACGTGGCCCGAACCCTGGCCCGGCTGTGTCTGCTGTCGATGGCGGCGGGGTACCTCGGCACCCTGCTGACCCAGACGAACACCTTCGCCAAAGCCCAGTTCGACAGTTCGGACACGGCGTTGAGCGCCATGCTCGCCACCGTGCGGGTCGCCGCCCTGCTGGCCCTCGTGGTGGTCGCCGTCGCCGACCGCCGTGGACGTCGTGCGGTGCTGTTGTGGTCGGCGGTGGCTGCGTGTGTGCTCGCCGCCACCGGCGCGCTCACCCCCGATCTGGCCTGGCTCGGCATCAGTCAGACGGCGGCGCGTACCGCGTCGACGTCGATGGCGATCATCATCGGCATCTTCGCCATTGAGGAGATGCCGGCCGGTTCGCGCGCCTATGCCGTGTCGGTGTTGGCCATGTGCGCGGCGCTCGGTGCCGGCGTGTGCGTCGCCGTGCTCCCTCTCGCCGACCTTGGGGTCGGGGGCTGGCGGTTCCTCTACGTCATCCCGCTGGCGTTCCTGCCCGCCGTTGCGTGGCAGGCCCGACACCTGCACGAGACCAGACGCTTCCTCGCCGCCGGACCCGCTGAGGCCGCCCAGAGCCACGTCGCAGCGCCCTCGGCCCCCGACGCGTCGCGCACCGCCCGTCGGGCCCAGCGTCGACGGTTCGCCCTGTTGGCCTCGAGCGCGCTGCTGCTGTCGCTGTTCACCACCCCGGCTTCACAGTTGCTCAACGAGTACCTGCGCACCGAACGGGGGTTCACCGCCGTGGGGATCACCCTGTTCACCATTCTCACCAACACCCCCGGCGGGATCGGGATCATCGTCGGGGGACGTCTCGCCGATCTGCGGGGCCGGCGCATCGTGGGGGCGGTGGCGGTCGGCGGTGGTGTCGGTTTCACGGTGGCCATGTTCGTGGCGTCGGGGCCGTGGATCTGGGTGTGGTCGGCGGTTGGGGCGATCGTGGGTGCCGCCGCGGTCCCCGCCCTCGGGGTGTACGGACCCGAGTTGTTTCCCACGGCGTCACGCGGGTCGGCCAACGGCGGCATCAACGTGGCGGCGGTGACCGGCGCGGTGGTGGGTCTGTTGACCGCCGGGTACCTCAGTGACCTGTTCGGCGGGTTGCCCGCCGCCATGGCCATCCTCGCCGTGGGACCCGCCATCGTCGTGCTGCTCGTCGTGTTCGCCTACCCCGAGACCGCCCACCGCGAACTCGAGGACATCAACCCCACCGATCACCGTCCCACCGACTGATCCCGCAGCCCCAACCTCGCAGTCCCCCACTACGATGCTGGCCGTGCCTGACCCCACGACCCGCCCGCACCGCAACCTGCTCACCCTCCTCGTGGCCGTCGTGGCCGCCACCGGCCTGCTCGTCGGAGGGTGTGCCGCCGACCCGGCGAGCGAACCGGCGCTCAACACGTCGGTCACCCTGCCCGAAGGTGACGTCGCCGCCGAGCAGCCCGGCACGTCGTACGTGGCCCGGCCGGTCGCAGAGGGCGACATCGTGTTCCGGGCGGCGCCGAACACGGGCGCCGAGGTGGTCGCCACCCTCCCCAACCCCCGCCCGCTCGCCACCGACCCGCCGGTGTCGATCCCACTCGTGCTCCTCGTGGCCGAACGTGAGGGCGACTGGGCCAAGGTGTACCTCCCGATCCGGCCCAACGGGTCGACGGGTTGGATCCCCGCTGACGAACTCACCATCACCACCCACCCCTGGCGCATCGAGGCGCTCCTCGATGAGTTCAAGTTGAAGGTGTACAAGAACGACGAGGTCGTCTACGAGACCGCCATCGGGGTGTCACGCGAGAACGCCCCCACTCCCGGCGGGCTGTACTACACGACCGAACTGCTCCAGCCGCCCGACCCCAACACCGTCTACGGCACCTACGCCTACGGCCTGTCGGGCTTTTCCGACACGTACCAGGAGTTCAACGGCGGTCCGGGCCAGTTGGGTTTGCACGGCACGAACGAACCGTGGGCCATTGGGACCCGGGTGTCGTCGGGATGCATCCGGCTCAACAACGAGGACATCAGCTACATCGTCGAGCAGTTGAAGCTGCCACTCGGCGTTCCCGTCGACATCGTCACCGGCACGGCACCCACCGGTTGAGACGCCGCGGCGGCGATTGACGACCCTCAGAACGAGGAGTCGAACGGCACGAACGTGCTGGTGAACACAAGGCAGACCGAGGTTTCCTGCGGGCTGTCACAGTCGACGTCGTCGATGAACAACGCCACCTCGCTGAGCTCGGCGGGGAGAGCCACCTCGTCGTCGTCCCCGATCAGCCGCAGCGCGAAGCCGAGCGAACCACCCTGTGCGGATTGGAGCGAGGCGATCTCCACGGCGGTCTCGAACTGTTCGCCGTCGGGGCCCAGGCCGGTCACGACGGCGTTGGGGGGCGACGAGGCGAACAGCGACGGCCAGTCGGTCACGAGGGTTTCAGCGGGGAACCGCACCGCCCGGCGTTCGGGCCGGTCGGTGAACGCCACGACGTCAGCGGGGTCGGCCAGCACCAGTTCCGCCGGACCGTCGTCGTTGGCTGACGTGATCTGTGCCGACGACCCGGTCACCGAGAACAACCAGGTTGGCCTATCCGCCGCAGCCTCACCCGCAGTCGACGGTCAACCCGTGTCGGTGTCGCCGCAGGCGGCGACCACACTCACCAGCGCCGTCACGACGAGCGCGGCGCCGGCACGACGCATCGACGGACGGGGTGACGAGCGGTGGTGGGCCATGGCGAAACCCTAACGGCGGGGGGCGAGCCGGTGACGGGCACAGCACCGCATGTCCCGCCGGGGAAACAACGAGGTCAGAGGGTGTCGAACCACTCGGCGACGACCGCCGCCACCTCGTCGTCGGCGCGCGGGTCGTGTGCCCCGCTCACCCAGCGCTGGGTCAGCGGACCCCGCAGCGCACCAACCTCACGAGCGAACTCTTCGGGGGACCCGAACGGATCCGACGTGCCCGACACCATGAGGGTGGGCACCGTGATGGCGCTGAAATGTTCAGTGCGCAACCGGTCGGGCTTGCCGGGGGGGTGCAACGGGTAGCTCAGCAGCACGAGGCCGGCGACACCGAGACCCTCAGCCACCGCCATCGAACACATCCGGCCGCCGTAGGAGCGGCCACCGATGACCACTCGGCCCGGGTCAACACCCCACACGTCCGCCTGGGCGGCCACGGCGTCGACCACCCCGGCGATGTCCACCGCCGCCTTGCCCGGCGACTTGCGCCCAGCGAGGCGGTAGGCGTGATCGACGCGAGCCACCGGCCGGGGGGCGAGCACGTCCGCCAGCGCGACGAGGGTGCGGTGGTCGCGGGTGGCACCGGCACCCGGCCACAGCAACAGACCGGCCGGACGGCCAACGGACGTCGAACGTGGGGCCATGGTCAACCCAACAGGATGCGACGCGCCTCGGTGAGATCGGCGATGCGCTGAGCGGCGTCCACGCTGTCCCCGCCGTGGTCGGGGTGGGCGTCACGCAACAGGTTGCGGAAACGACGTTGCACGTCGCTGCGCGACGGCCCCGACGCCCGGGCTGCGGCCCGTTCACCGTTGACGAACCCGAGCGTGTCGAGCGCCCACGCCACCGGGTCCCCGAACGCCCGGGCCGAAAGGGAACGTCCCCGTCCGAACCCGGCGAGCGTGGCGATCAGGTCCGGCCCCACCGGCCCGGTCCACCCGATGGCCCGCCGCACCGTGGCGAACACCGCCCGGCGCGACCCCACCGGCAACTCCCCGGTGGCGTACACCGCACCGAGGACCTGCTGGGCGGGGTTGCCCTGCACGTCGTCGAAATCGAAACGGACGTCGTCGCCGTCGCCGACGAGACGGTGGGTGCTGAGTTGCAGCCCGACGTGGTCAACCTGGAGCCGGTGGCGAAGACGGGGCTGGACGATGCGGCGACCGTCCTCGAGTTCGTGGGTGAGTTTGACGAGTTCGGGCACGAGGTCGGCGTCGATGCCCGACACGTTGGCGGCCACGATGCCACCGAGGAGGATGCCGCCGTATCCGGGTGCGGGATCCACCGGCAGGTGACGACGACCGAGCGCCACCCGACGGGTGGGCGCAATGGGTCGCGAATGATGGATCTCGAGTTCTGCCAGCACCACCTGACCACGGTACCGGCAGCGGCCGAGGCGGTCCCTACCGGGCGGTCACACCCAGTGGCGCAACAGGTCACGCAGGCGACCCGCCGAGGCCTCCACGTCGTCGTCGGACGACTCGGTCTGACCGAGCAACCCGGCGAGTTCACCCGAAGCGGCGACGAGCCGTTCCCACACCACTGTCTCGAACCCGAACGGCATGGCCCCCGCCGCCAGTTCGTCACCGAGCGAGATGGCGTCGAGGACCCCGTCAGGGTCGGTGGCGTTGCGGGCGAGGCGGTCCGCGGCGATGAACAGGCCGCCCAGCACCCGGTCGGGATCCACCTCGGGAAGTTCCTCACCGTCGTGGTCACCGTCGTCGGCAACGGCGAGCGCGTCAGGGAACTCGAGCGATTCGAGCACCCCGTCCACCGTGACCGAGTCCGCTGCACGCACCACCAACCCACCGTCGGCGTCGAGGAACCACTCGACGGCGAGGTTGTCGAGCGCTGCGGTCAACTGTTCAACGAGCGCATCGTCGAAATCGGCCACGTCGAACACGACGCGCGGGGTGTCGGGGTCGTCGACCGACCCGGCGAACGTCGCCGCCACCTGGTCCACGCAGGCGTCGGCGCGGTCCTCGAACTCCTCGGGGATGACGAGGCGACCGGCCTCCCACACGTGGGGGATGCCCTCACCGACGAGCAGTTGGCGGAGCATCTGACGGGACTCCACCGCCCAGTCGTCGAGCTCGTACTCAAGGCGGGACCCCGTGCCCGCGCTCCCCGTCACCGCCGTGTCGCCGGTGGTCGTCTCATCTGCGGTGCCCGTCCCGGGCTGTTCGTCGGTGTCGCTCACGTGGGCAGTCTTGCCCCCCCACCGCACCAGCGTCCACCTCCCCGCTGGGAAAGGCCGGAGCGCTGTAGGGTCAGATCCATGAGCGCAGACCGCACCGCACCGGACCGCAACCTCGCCCTTGAACTGGTGAGGGTCACCGAAGCCGCCGCCCTCGCCGCTTCCCAATGGATGGGCCGGGGCGACAAGGAAGGGGCCGACGGCGCGGCGGTGGACGCCATGCGTCTCGTGCTCGGCACCGTGTCGATGGACGGGATCGTCGTCATCGGCGAGGGTGAGAAGGACGAAGCCCCGATGCTCTACAACGGCGAACGCATCGGTGACGGCAAGCCACCCGAGGTCGACATCGCTGTGGACCCCGTCGAAGGAACGACCCTCACCGCCAAGGGGCGCGGCAACGCCATCTCGGTCATCGCCCTGTCCGAGCGGGGCTCGATGTTTGATCCCGGGCCGTGCGTGTACATGGAAAAGATCGCCGTCGGTGCCGAGGCACGGGGTGCGGTCGACATCACCGCCTCCGCCACCGACAACCTCAAGGCGGTGGCCAGCGCAACCGGTCGCCGGGTGCGGGACCTGACTGCGGTGATCCTCGAACGTGACCGTCACGACGACCTCATCGGCGAGGTTCGCCAGGCCGGCGCCCGGGTGCGGCTCATCCCCGACGGGGATGTGGCCGGTGCCATGTCGACGGCCGCCCCCGAATCGGGCGCCGACATCCTCTTCGGGGTGGGTGGCACCCCCGAAGGGGTCATTGCCGCCGCCGCCCTCAAGTGCATGGGCGGGGAGATTCAGGCCCGTCTGTGGCCCCGCAACGACGACGAACGTCAGGCGGCCATTGCTGCGGGGTACGACCTCGACCGGGTGTTGCACACCGATGACCTCATCGCCGGGGACAACGCCTTTTTCGCCGCCACCGGCATCACCGACGGCGACCTGCTCAAAGGGGTCACGTTCGGACGCAACCACGTGACCACCGAGTCGCTGGTGATGCGCAGCCGCTCAGGAACGGTCCGCATGGTGCGGGGACGTCACCGTCTGGAGAAGGCGCCCATCACCTGAACCGCTCGGCGTCGACTCAGACGCTGACCCGCAACTCTTCAAGGCCTCGCAACACGAAGTGGCCGCGCCGCTCCACGGGGTCGGTGACCACGGTCATGCGGTCCCCGAACCGTTCCGCCAACCGGCCGATGGCCACCGCACCTTCGAGCCGGGCCAGAGACGCGCCCAGGCAGAAGTGCATGCCCTGGGAGAACGTGAGGTGCTGGTTGTCGGTGCGGGTGATGTCGAGATCGTCGGGCATTTCGAACCGGCGTGGGTCACGGTTGGCGGCGGCCAACAGCACGACGAGTTGTTCCCCGGCGGCGAACGAACGGCCAGCGATCTCGACGTCTTCGGTGGGGATACGCGCCGTGACGTGCACCGGTCCGTCGTGACGCAACAGTTCCTCGACCGCTGAGGGGGCCAACGACGGGTCGTCGCCGAGCAGGCGCATCTGGTCGGGATGGCACAGGAGGTCCCAGGTGCCGTTGCCGATGAGGTTCTGGGTGGTTTCGTGCCCGGCGATGAACAACAGCAGCGTGGTGCTGAACAGTTCGACCTCGCTGAGTCGTTCGCCGTCGGCTTCGGCTTCGAGCAGTGCCGAGATGAGGTCGTCACCGGGGTTCGCCCGTCGCTCGGGGAACAACTGGGCGAAGTACTGCACCAACTGTGCGGAGGCGGCCAACGCCCGGTTCATCTCCTCTGAGGTGAGCGAGAACCCGTCAAGAATGCGCGACGCGTCGGCGGACCAGCCGGCGAAGAGGTGGCGGTCGGCGGTGGGGACACCCATCATCTCGCAGATGACCGTGACCGGCACCGTGTACCCGAGGTCGCCCACCACGTCGAAACCGCCGTCACGTTCGGCGGTGTCGAGCACCTCGTCGACGATGACGGCGACACGTTGTCGGAGTTGCTCGACCCGGCGGGGGGTGAACGCCTTGGACACCAGTTTGCGGATCCGGGTGTGGTCAGGTGGATCGAGGAACAACAGGACGCTGGGACCCGTGTCGCTCGAGAACAGTCGGACTTCGGGTGGCGGTTCACCATCGGGCCAGCGACGGTGGGCACCGTTGGTCGAGAACCGCGGGTCCCGCAGCACGGCGAGCGCTTCGGCGTGTCCAGTGATGAGGGTCTCCCCGAGATCGGGGACGCTCAGCACCGGGGAGATGTTGCGCAGCGTGTGGTAGGCGGGGTGCGGGTCGGCCCGGAACGCCGGGTCGAGACTGGACACCCCGCAGTGTTCGTCGAGCAGTCGTTCGAGACCACGTTGCGGCCCGACGCGCTCGGCACGCGCTGACCCTGTCGGAAGGTCTGTGTCCATCTCCGTCACCTCTCCACCAACGCCCGTTCGTCCGGGCGTCCGATCGCTCAGACGCTAGGCGATCAGTCGCTGGGGGCGGAGAGGGGGCGCTGGGCGAGACGGGAGGCGCGGGCCAACTGCTCAGCCGAATCGAGGGAGTGTCGGACGAACTCCTCGAGTTCCTCCTTGCGGTGGGTGAGACCGTCACCCACCTGGGCCCGGCGTTCCGCCAGGGTCTCAGCCGCGTGGTGGCCTGTCGCCGCCAGTCGCGTGCCGATACCGGTGCCCGTTGCGTGCACTGCCGCTCCGGCACGGGCGAGGTGAGCACGGAACGTGCCGATGTCGAACGCGCCGTTGCGGATGCGGTTGGCGGCACGCACCTGAGGTGAGGGCACCTTGAGGTCCGACACGATGCGCATCCACGACAACGCCCGCAGGATCCCGTAGGTGACGTCGAGTTCCCACCAGAAGAACCCCTGGCGGGCAGACGCCTGGTAGTAGTGGTGGTTGTTGTGCCAACCCTCACCGAGGGTCATGAGCGCAAGCATCGCCGAGTTCCTCGACGTGTCCTCGGTGGCGTAGCGACGTCGACCCATGACGTGTGCCAGCGAGTTGATGACGAACGTGCCGTGCCATAACAGCACCGTCGACAGGAAGAACCCGATGAGCAGACCCGACCACCCGGCGATGAAGTAGCAGGCGAACCCCAGCGCCCACGGGCCGATCCAGTCGAACCGGTTGAGGAACCGCAACTCGGGGAACTTGGCGAAGTCCTTGATGTTCTGCGTCGGAGTGTCGGCGTACTTGTCGCACAGGATCCAACCGACGTGACTCCACCAGAACCCCCGCAGCGGCGAATGCACGTCTTCGGGAGTGTCGGAGGTGCGGTGGTGGTGACGGTGGTGACCAGCCCACCACAGCGGGCCCTTCTGGGCGGCGGTGGTCCCGCCGAAGGCCATGAGGAACTGGGGGACGCGTGGCATCCGGTACGAACGGTGGGAGAAGTAGCGGTGGTACCCCGCCGTGATGAAGAACATCCGGCCCACGTAGGTCACCACCCCAAGCACCACGGCCTCAATGGTGATCCCGGTGAACACCACCAACAGCGGGATGAGGTGCACGATGATGAACGGGATCGACGTCAGCTTGTTGACCCGTTCGTCAGCGGAGCGGGCGTACGCACTCTTAGGGTGGGCAGGCGTGGGTGACGCGGTGTCGTGACCAATGACCGACATGGAACCTCAGAAGTCGTGGGCGGGCGCTGGGGGGTTGGCGGCACGGTAGCCGAATGGCACCCACCCCGTCGCCGGCCGCCACCCGGGGCGACTACCCACCACCGCCCCCGGCGTCACCGAACCCGGTCCAATCCAGCCGTGCGGTGTTCAATGGAGGGGTGAACCCTCTGTTCGGGGATCCGACCTCGCCTGAGACCGACGGCACATCTGCGTCCGATGTCACGTCCATTCCCCGTCGGTGGCGGGCGTTGGCCGGCGCGGTGGCCGCCGGGTTGGCCGTCGCCGTCGCCGAGTTCGTCGGCGGTCTCACCGGCCTCGTGACGGGCACCGGGGTCACGCTGGTGGGCGCGGTGGGTGACTGGTTCATCGACACAATCGGACGTCCACTCGCCGCCCCCGCCATCGATTCGCTCGGCGGGTGGTCCAAACCTCTCCTCGTCGTCGGCATCGTTGCCGTGTGCCTCGGTCTCGGCGCCCTCGTGGGGGTGGCGTCACACCGGCGACGCCACCTCGCCGCGCTGGCGTTCGGCGCCGCCGGACTGGCCGGGGCGGCGGCCGCCATCGGCGTTGAGGGTGCATCCGTTGCGGGCGCCGTGGTCGCCGCCGGCGGCGGCGCGCTCAGCGGCTGGTGGGCACTTGGCTGGCTGCTTGGTCTCGCTGGTGGACGGTCGGCGCTGCCCATGACCACCACCCGGTCACTTACCGCCGAGCCCATGACCGGGCCAGGGACCACCCGGCGGCGCTTCCTCGGCTTCGCCGGGCTGACCGCAGCGGTAGGGGTCGTCGCCGCCGTCGCCGGCCGGGCGTTGCAAGGGTCGTCGGTTGCCGAAACGGCACGCTCGTCGGTGCGCCTCCCCGCCGCCACCACGACCCCCGGCGTCAGTCGCATCGGTGCGGCGGGAACCGAGTTCACCACCCCGGGTCTCAGCCCCCTCATCACCCCCAACGCCGACTTCTACCGGATCGACACGGCGCTGGTACTTCCCGACGTGAACCCGACCGACTGGTCACTGACCATCGACGGCATGGTCGACCGACCCGTGACCATCACCTTCGACGAGTTGTTGGCGATGCCGATGGTCGAGGAGGTTGTCACCCTCGCCTGCGTGTCCAACCCCGTTGGCGGGTCACTCGTGGGCACCGCCGTGTGGCAGGGCGTCCCACTGGCGACACTGCTCGCCCAAGCCGGGGTGCAACCCACCGCCCAACAACTCGTGGGCCGATCAGTCGACGGATTCACCGTCGGATTCCCTGTCGAGGCCGCCACGGACGGCCGGGTGGCGCTCGTCGCCGTCGGCATGAACGGCGAACCCCTACCGGTTCGTAACGGGTTCCCTGCACGACTGGTGGTTGCCGGACTGTACGGCTACGTGTCCGCCACCAAATGGCTGCGCCAGATCGAGCTGACCACCTGGGACGCGTTCGACCCGTACTGGATCCCTCGCGGATGGGCTCGGGAAGCACCGGTGCGCACCCAGTCCCGCATCGACGTCCCCACCAACGGATCCACGGTCCGCCCGGGGCCGGTCCCCATCGCCGGGGTGGCGTGGGCGCCCGACACCGGCATCGAGCGCGTCGAGGTCCGCGTCGACGACGGCCCGTGGGTGCCCGCCGAACTCAGCGAACCATTGTCCAACGACGCCTGGCGACAATGGGTGTGGACCTGGGACGCCACGGCGGGGTTGCACACCATCAGGGTCAGGGCCACCGACCGCACCGGGTTCACCCAGCCCGAAGGCCCCCGACCCGTCGCCCCCGACGGTGCTGAGGGTTGGCACACACGACGGGTGACGGTGGCCGACTAGCGGACCGTCACTCCCCGGCGGCGGCCCGGGTCAGACGGTCCCGCACCGCCACACCAATTCCTTCGGGCGGCGGCGCGACGACGATCACCGCCGCACAACCGAGCCGGTCCACCTGACGGAGGCGGTCGTAGAGCTCATGGGCGAACCCGTCGGCGTCGCCGACCGGTTCGAGGTCCACGAGTCGGTCATCGAAGCCGGCCAACGCGGCACGCACCGCGTCGAGTTGGCCCGTGGTGGACGCCAGCACCGCCACCGCACCCACCTCGGGAATCCGCCGGGTCACAACACCGGCCGCCCCGATCTCATCGATGACCAGGACTGCGGCGTGAGGGGCATAGTGCGAGGCGAGCATCCCGGGGGCCCGGGCATCGCCGTCACCCGACCACGTCACCACCTCGGCGCCCAGCAACGACGACAACTGGCTCGCCGAGACCGCCCCGGTGCGCAGCACCTCGGGGCGCGCACCACCCAGATCCACGATGGTGGACTCGACGCCGACTGCGCACGGACCGCCATCGAGCACGAGATCGACGTCGTCACCGAGGTCGGCCACGACGTGGGCGGCGGTGGTCGGGCTCACCCCACCAAACCGGTTGGCCGAAGGTGCAGCCACCCCGTCGTCAAGACGCCCCAGCACCTCGAGCGCCAACGGATGCGCCGGAACCCGCAGCGCCACCGTGTCACGACCGCCGGTGATCTCGGCCATGACGTCGGGGCCGGCCCGCACCACCACAGTGAGCGGACCGGGCCACAGGGCGGCGGCCAACGGCCCGAGGGTGTCAGGAACCGTCGCCGCCCAGCGAGCCACGTGGCTGACGTCGGGCAGGTGCACGATGAGCGGATGGGTCGGGGGGCGACCCTTGACGGTGAACACCCGACGAACCGCCTTGGGGTTGCGGGCGTGAGCAGCGAGGCCGTACACCGTCTCGGTCGGCAAACCGACGAGGCCACCGGCGCGCAGCACCGCCACGGCGGCGTCGACGTCACGGGTCACCTCGGGCACCTGACCATCATGGCCGGTGGCGACCCTATGGCCGCCCCATGCGATGATGCGGCCATGCCCATCACCCACTCCCCGGGCGGCGCCGTGGGCGTCACCGGAACCGGCTTCATCGGCACTGCCCTGGCCCGGCGATTGCGCAACGAAGGTCACGACGTGCGCGGCGTGGACCTCCACCCCGACCCAGACGGTGCATGGTCGGCCATGGGGGCGACCACGACGGCGGGAGACATCACCGACATCGATGCCATGACGGAGTTCTGTGGAGGTCTCGACACCGTGTTCCACACGGCCGCGCTCGTCGCCGAATCAGGTGACCTCGACGTCTTCAGACGAGTGAACGTGCACGGCCCACTCACCGTGGCGAGCGCGGCGCGCAGCGCCGGAGTCCGCCGATTCGTCCACTTCTCATCGGTGATGGTCTACGGGTTCGACTTCCCCGACGGGGTCAGTGAGTCCGGTCCGCTCGACGGGGCGGGCAACCCGTACTGCACCACCAAGATCGAAGCGGAGCACGCCCTCGCCCCCCTGCACGAGCCCGGAGTGTTCGACGTGTTCATCATCCGGCCCGGTGACGTCTACGGCCCGGGGTCGGTGCCCTGGGTGCTGAGGCCGTTCGAGGCGATGACCCACGGGTTGTGGGCGACGATCGGCGCCGATGAGCGCCCTCTCATCAACCACGTGTACGTCGACAACCTCCTCGACGGCATCTGGTGTGTGCTCAACGCCGGCCGCAGCGGCGAACCGTTCGTGATCACCGACCAGCGACGCACCACCAACGAGGAGTTCTACCGCCACCTGCTCGACATGCTCGGGGTCGGCGAGGTTCCTTCCATCAGCGCACACGACGCCCTCGGGTTCGGGCTCGACCCCGAAGCCGTCCGATACCTGATGCGTCGAGGCCAGTACTCGGCGGACAAGGTGGCATCGATCGGTTACGTCCCGGCCGTCGATCTCACCGAGGGCATGGCGCGGACCCGGGCCTGGCTGGCCACGCTCCCCGGCGTCACACTCGAGCCCTGAGTCAAGACACCCGCTGTGTCGGGTTGCCGATGCGTTGCCGGTGCTCACGGCGAGGTGCGACACTTCATCCATGGCGCCACCGACTGCCCTGACGACCCGACCTGACGTCGACCTGCTCGACCCGATGTTTTGGACCGGTGACTTCCACGCCCCGCTGCGGTGGATGCGTGAGAACGAACCCGTGTTCCGCGACGAACGCAACAACCTTTGGGCGGTGACCCGGCACCACGACATCCAGGACGTCGAGGGGCGCAACGCCGTGTTCGTCTCAGGCCAGGGGTACCGCTCGTACCACGCGCCCGACGAAACCAACATGATCGCCCTCGACGACCCCCGCCACGCCGAACAGCGACGACTGGTGTCGCGCCGATTCACCCCTCGAGCGGTCAAGGATCACGACGAGTGGATCACCGGCGCCATCGACGAGATGGTCACAGCGTTCGTCGACGACGGCCACGTCGAGGTCATCGACGGGCTCGCAGGGCAGCTCCCCACCCGTCTGACGGCGCGACTGCTGGGCTGGCCGGAGGATCGTTGGCCGGACGTGAAGCGTTGGGCGGAACAGCTCATGGCCTACGACCAGGCGCCCGTGGACAACGAGGTGGCCACCGGCATGTTGACGGCCATCATGGAATTCGCTGGTGACCTCGGCCCCATGACCGAACAACGCCGTGGCTGCCCCATGGACGACCTGGTGTCGGTGTGGGCCAACGCCGAGGTGGATGGCACCCCCATCGACCCACACACCATGGTCCATGAGGTCGGTTTGTTCATTTCCGGTGGGGCGGAAACCACACGCACCGTCATCAGCCGGGGCCTGCGCACCTTCTGTGACCACAACGACCAGTGGGAGCTGCTGCACACCAATCCGGAGTTCATCCCCTCGGCCGTCGACGAACTGGTGCGGTGGGTGACGCCGCTGAACAACATGTTCCGTGTTGCCGACACCGACACCGCCATCGGGGACGTGGGCATCAACGCAGGGGACCGGCTCATGTTGGTCTACCCGTCGGGCAACCGGGACGAGGCCGTGTTCGACGACCCGTACCGTTTCGACGTGACCCGCTCCCCCAACCCCCACGTCGGGTTCGGATTCGGTACCCACTTCTGCCTGGGGGCGTCACTGGCCCGGTTGGTGCTGACGCGCATGCTTGAGGGCCTCGTTCCCCGGGTCACCAACCTGCGGGTCGTCAACGAGGTGGTGGACCGGCCCAACATGTTTGCCTGCATGGTCGACGAGTTCGACCTCGGGTTCGACCGGCGCTGAACAGTGCCTCGCCTCGCCGCAGCGTTGACGGCATGTGTCGTCGTTCTTACTGCTGCGTGCACCAATACCGACACAACGACCACCGACCCGCCGTCCTCTGACGTCTCAGCGCCAGCGACGACCGGGACCTCAGGCGGCCCACCCCTCACCGGCGCCCCCGCCGAACCCGATGGAGGCTCGTCGACGACCATCCTCCCGACCTCCCCGTTGGGCCCGTGGACCCTGGCTGCCACCCGCGGCAACGGGTTCGGTGACTCGTCGGGTCGATTCGCGCCACTGATCGACGTGCGCACCGGCGACAACGGCACCTACCAACGCATCGTGTTCACCTTCGACGGTCCCGTTCCCGGTTTCGAGGTTGGCTACGCCGATGGGCCCGTCACCGTTGACCCAACCGGCGAGTTGGCGGATCTCGACGCGGCGACGGTGCTTGTGATCCGCATGTCCCCAACCGGCACCGCCGCCCCCACCGACGACGGGTTCGTGACCACCTATGACGGCCCTCGACGCCTCGCCGTGGACGGCGACGGTCCAGCCACCGAGGCGGTGCTCACCGGGGACTTCGAAGCGCTGATGACCTGGGCGTTGGGTTCGAGCGAGCGGGTCCCGTTCGTGGCGGGCACGTTGTCGGACCCGTCCCGACTCGTCGTGGACCTCCTCGCCACCTCCTAGGCAGCGAGGCCCGTTTCAGAACGGGAGGGCGGCGGCCTGCAGGCTGCGCAACTCGTCGAACATGGCCCGACACGCGGCGGCGTCCGCCGGTGAGTTCGGATCCTCGGTCAGTGCCTGCAACGCCAGATCAGGGTCCCCACGCAGGGCGGACTCCACGATGAGGTCCTGCAACGCCACCTGCGGGGCGATCCACCCGGCGATCGGGTCACCGACGGGACCCATGGTGTCGGGGTGAATCCCGTCGCCGTCGACGGTTGCCCCTACCTCGACGATGGCGCCCTCGGCCACGTCGGGGAGGTACCCCTCGTTGGGCACGTTGACGGCCATGAGTCGACGCGAGGCCCCCGTCCACATCGAGGTGACGATCGGGATGACCTCCTCGGGGCTGTGACCGATCCGGTGCAGCGGCAACGGCACCCGGGTGGTGCTCACCCACGTGGCCAGTCGCTCGGCGCGCCGATCGAGCGACGCGAAGAACTCGACGGCGTTGGGGTGGAACTCCCCGACGTCCATGGCGAACGGCAGGTACTCGCCGATGTGGCTGTCGACGCTGCACGGCACCACACCCCAGGTGCGCACCACGTGGGCCACCACCGGCGAGTACAACTGTTCGGCCAGCGCACCGGTCGGGACGAAACGGAACGCCAGTTTGGTGGCGGCCACCGTCGAGGACGGGAAGTCGTAGATGCGCCGGGAGAACAGTTCGCGGATGCGAGGCAGGAGGTCTTCGCCCGTGGACCGCTGACGAAACTCGGTGAAGAACGTGAAGTGGTTGATTCCCGACGCACGGGCCTCAATGTCTGACGACTTGACCCGAAGGAGTTTCGACAGTCTCGTCACCCCTGTTGGCATCTCGTGGCACATGCCGACGTTGCGCACCTTGGTGGCCCGGTTGATGGCGAGCGACACGCGGCTCATCGGGTTGGTGAGGTTCACGAGGAAGGCGTCGGGTGAGTACTTCTCGATGTTGGCGCAGATCCCCAGGGTGTTGTTGATGCTGCGCAACGAGTGGAACACGGCCCCGGGCCCACCGTTCTCACCGTGGATCTGGCGGGCGCCGTAACGGTTGGGGATCTCGTAGTCCTGCCGCCAGTGTTCGAACCGTCCGAACTCGGCACTCGAGATGACGAAGTCGGCCCCGTCGAGCGCCTCGGCGGGGTCGGTGGACCGATCAAGGACGACCGGTGCGCCGTTGGCGGTATTCAACTTGTTGGCGAAACGCCAGGCGCGTTCGAGGCGTGCCTCGTTGACGTCGTGGAGCACGAGACGCGCCCCGGCGAGTTCGGGGGTGTGGATGACGTCGTTGGCCATCACCGGCCCGAACGACATGCCACCAGCACCCACCATCGTGATCTTCGGACCCTGCACGCCGCGCTCCTTGTCCCGCATTCCGTCGTGTGTAGTGCGGATCCTACGACGCCAACGGATGGAGGTGCATCGGTGACCTGCGAGCAGTCGATGCGAGTCGGTTCAGTGCAGGTAGCCGAGTGACCGGGCCGCGACGGTCAGGTCGTCACGGTGCTCGGGAGCGGCGATGGCGATGAGCGCCCGAACCCGATCGGCAACGGTGCGGTCCCTCAGCTCAGCGACCCCAAACTCGGTGACGATCTTGTCCACCCGGTTCTTGTGGGCGGTCACCACCGCACCGGGCCGCAGGGTGGGCACGATCCGGCTCACCACCTCGCCGGTCGCAGCGTCGTGAGCGGTGGCTCGGGTGACGATGAACCCCTGACCACCGGGCGCCTCAAAGGTCGCCCGCACGAAATCGGCCTGACCACCCGAGGAGGAGATGTAGTGGGTCCCAAGTGACTCCGACGCGCACTGACCCAACAGGTCGACCTCCATGGTCGAGTTCACCGCCACCATGTTGTGCTGGGCGACGATGTTGGCGAACGCGTTGGTGGAGTCCACCGGCCGGACCCGCACCATGGGGTGATGATCGAGCGCCCGATAGAGCGCGGTGTCCCCCAGTATCGACGTGGCCACGGCAAGGCCAGGGTCGACCGTCTTGCGTGACCCATCCGCCACCCCGGACGCAACAAGCCCAAACAAGCCCTCGGCCATCAACTCGGTGTGGACCCCGAGGTGGCGATGATCCGAGAGGTGGGCACATACGGCATTGGGGACGTTGCCGATCCCTATCTGCAACGTGGCGCCGTTGGGGATCCGTTCCGCCACCAACGCACTGATCGTCAGGTCGGCGTCGTTGGGCTCGAGCGTGAGCGACTCGGGCAGGGCCATGTCGGTCCGACACCAGCCAACGACCTCGTCGACGTGGATTCGATGGTCGCCAAGGGTGTGAGGCATGTTGGGTGTCGCCTCGGCAAACACTCTCGCCTCCCCCAGCAACGATGCGCAGTAGTCGCCGTTGGTCCCCATGGACAACCACCCGTCGCCGTCGGGCAGGGAAGTGGCGATGAGGACCAGCGGGTCGGTCGTGGTCCGGCGCATGGTCCCCGGCACCATCGAGTAGTCGTTCGGGACGAGATCGACGTGTCCTGCCTCGAACGGCTCGCGGAGGAACGCTGCGAGAAAATAGGAGACGTGCCGCAAACCCGGGATCTTCCCGTGATGATGCGGCCGCTCTCGAAACGGCAGCATCTGATGCACCCGGACGTTGCGCAGTCTGCCTTCCCGACCGGCCTCCTCAATGACGTCGAGCACGGTGACGGGTTCCCCCGGCCCGAGGGTGACGACGAGATCGGTGCCTTCGGTGATGTGAGCGAGGACATCGGTGGCCATACCCGGGGAACGCACCTCGGCACCCTACCGAGCCGCCGACCCCAGCGGCCGGGATGACGGTCGTAACATGCCAGGTGAGGTACGCCATGAGAGAACGACTCATCACCACACTCGCCATTGGGGTTGTGACCTTCGTTGCCGCCTGTGGCACCGAGGCCCCACCGATCGACCCGATCGAATCGGGTGTGGGTTCCAGCCCTCCCGCCACCGTGAGTCCCGACCCGACGCCGAGTCCACTGTCCGCTGCGTTCCCCGATGGTCTGAGCGACCAGACGCTCACCGTTGATGGGGTCGCGCGACGGTACCGGGTCTACGTTCCCGCGAACCTCACGACGCCGACAGCGCTCGTGGTCGTCCTCCATGGTGGCGGCGGGGATGGGGCTGCGGTCGCCGACGATCCCCGCGATCCCCTTCGGGTGTTCAGCGATGTGGCGAGTCGTGAGGGCGCCATCGCCGTGTATCCCGAGGGCCTGCCCGCCCTCGACCGGGCCGGGGACCGCGCCGGATGGGACGACTGTCGTGCCGACAACCGGGTTGCGAGTGGTGCTGACGACACGGCATTCCTCGTCTCGCTCATCACATTGATCAACGACGCCTACAGACTTGACCCGTCGCGAACACTGGTGGCGGGAACGTCCAACGGCGCCCAGATGGCACAAACTCTGGCGTTCACCCGACCGGATGTGATCGGTGCGCTCGCCATCTCAGCGGGGAACCTGCCCGCTGTTCCCAAAGCCGGACCATGCAGCACCGGGCCCGACAGACCCGTACCCATTCTCATGACCCATGGAACCGCCGACGAGATGATGCCCTTCGCTGGAGGGTGCGTCGCCAACCTCACTGGCGAGTGCAACCGGGGAACGGTGGTGTCTGCCGAGGTGACACTCGACCGATGGTTGGCGATCAACGGTGTGACCTCGAACGACCCGAGCCCCGAGGTCATTGATCTCGCGACCGATGACAGCGGACCGGCGAACCGCTTCGACTTCGTCGGCACCGCCCCCGTGCAGTGGTGGCGACTCGACGGCGCCGGTCACCCCATTCCAAGTCAGCTTCCCGGACTCACCAGCCCGCGCGTTGTGGGACCCCGGAACACCGACGTGGAGTTCGCCGAGATCGCTTGGGACTTCTTCACCCAGACCAGGCCTTGACCACTCGCTGCGATTCCCGCTCAGAGCCCAACAGGCGCAGGTGATCGTGAACGAGACAGTCGCGAGGTTCGTCAAGCGGCACTGGGTCGGGCGACCCGTAGCGCCCGCTTCAACGGAGCGCGTCGCCCCGCCCCACCTGACTGCGCTACACCCGACAAGGAACGTCTCAACCACCAGACCGTGCCCGCTTGGCGATCAGCCGCTGATACTTCACGACGGCAGCGTCATAGGCCTCAGCGAACAGTGGCTGCATCTCCTTGAACGTCGCCTCCGAGGGCGAAAGCACCTGCACCCACCCCATCCATGAGTAGATCGGGTGCGGCATCAGTACGTCCGTTGCAGCGAACTCGTTCCCGGTCCGCACGACACCGCCCTTGGGTGGGCGCGCCGGTCGTGGCCCGAACAACTGCTCGTAGCGCTCCCGGGGTAGGCCGAGCGCAACCCGGAACACGTCAGGGCGGTCAAGCTGTGACGTCGTGTCGTTGGCGCCGTCGTGGTCTTTGATGGTGCAGAAGTAGACGCCGTTGGGGAGCACCGCATCAGGGTTATAGAACAGCGACGTCTCGCCCCAGGTTGCCTTCGGAGCCAGACCAGCGAACCTTGTCGTGAGTGCATCAACCACACCGTCAGGCGTCACAATCGAGACGATACCGCCACGCTCCCGAAGGGTGAGAAAGACAACAGCCCCACCACCAAACCTGCCGGAGGGGCTTCAGCTGTCAGACGCAGACATCTAGGTGCTCACCTCGTGGTGGGGTAGGTACCCAGGTCCGAACCCCACTGGCGGCGGGCGTTCTCGTGGGTGCCGCAAGACACGATCCAGCGATCAGCGCGATCCCACTCGGTGTTCCGGAACCGATACGTCACAGGACGAGCAGCAGACCCACAACCAATTCAATAACAAGGCCGGCGAGATTCTCCCGTGACGCTGACTTATCGACCGCCACCGACAGAAGTCTCGCAGCAAACGCCCCCAGCCACGCCAAGCCCAACACCAGTGCGGCTTCGTGCGTCCCGATAGCCAACACGGCAACGCCCGCTCCGATAAACAGACCCCCGTAGGTCGCCCGAAACTCGGAGAGCCCCAGAGGAGTGGGCAGCGACACGCCAACGACCCGACTCACCCGGGTTGGAAACACAAGCCCGAGGAGTCCCGCTGCGACGGAGATTGAGGCACCCACATACGCGGTCCACGTCATCTCGGGCATTGTACGGAAAGCCAAGGCGGTGGCCCATGAACAACAAAGTCCCCGCCAGCGACTGCCGGACGGGGACTTCAGTAGGTAAGTCCCGAATCCTGGGTACTTACCCCGTGGTGGAGGTGAGGGGATTCGAACCCCTGGCCTCTTCGATGCGACCGAAGCGCTCTAGCCAACTGAGCTACACCCCCGAAGGGATCGTCACGATACCGCAGGGTCGGGGCCTTGCCCCAACGGACCCTCAGTCGAGGTCGTCGTAGGACCCTACGGCCACCAGGCGGCGGCCGTAGGAGGCGTCCCGGTAACCCGATGCCGGTTCGCTCGGACCGTGGTAACCAACGGCGAGGTCTTCCACCTCTTCGTAGCTGTCACCCAGCACGTCAAGATCCTCGGCGTTGCGGCTGATCGTGCGCACCTTGAGTGCCCGCTCGATTTCCACGCTGCGGGCACGCAACAGCAGTCCGACGTAGGCGACGAAGGCTGCGCCGACGATGACGGCGAGAGGTACGAAGATCCCACGGGCGACGAGGGCAAGCAGCAGAGCGGTTGCCGTGGCTGTGGCGAGTCCGAACACGAAACGGCGTCGACGCTGCTGGGCTTCGCTCAATCGCAACGTCCGATCGAGCCGCGCAGCGATTGGGTTGTTGACCGACGGGAGCGGACGGCCGGTGGCGAGCACACTCAGTCGTTCGGCCGGGCCGAGTTCGGCACCCGAGGAAATCGGGTTCAGCGACGAGTAGGCGTCGTGCCGGGTTCGCCACGACGGGGTCGCACGCTCGAGCACGGAGAGGTGACGGTTGAACGAGGCAATCGAATTGGCTCCGCGGCCGGTGGTGTTGCGACGGTCCCGCCACGTGACCCAGCCGAACCAGGTCCACGCCACCACCAGTACGACCACTACGAGCAATGTCACGCTCCGAAGCCTGCCTTTACGTATTTGTGACCTTACCGATACCGGATGGTCACCGGGTGGATACCTGAAAGCCGATCATTGCAGGCTTTACGGGACGTCGCTCGGGCGCGATTTCCGACCTCCGGCAACATTACGAAAGCGTTACGAACGCAATGTCTAGCAGGGGCCGGCCCGTCGTTCCACCCGAGGCCGGCAGCACTCCGCCGGCGACCGACCGACGCCGTCAGGCGCCGAGACCGTCCCCGCCGTCGCCACCGAGATCCCGCGGGTCCCGACGCCACACACCCGAACGCCCGCCGGTCTTCTCCCACAGGGCGACGTCGCCGATGACCATGGCCCGATCAGCGGACTTGCACATGTCGTACACGGTGAGAAGCGCCGTGGTGCACGCCATGAGCGCCTCCATCTCCACCCCGGTGCGATCAAAGGTCTCCACCTGGGCTTCGACCTCGATGAACGTGTCCTCGATACGGAAGTTCACGAGCACCGAACCGACGAGCAGCGGGTGGCACAACGGGATGAGGTCGGGGGTGCGCTTGGCCGCCTGGATGCCGGCGACCCTCGCCACGGCGAGCACGTCGCCCTTTGCCACCGCCCCGCGGGCCACGAGGGCGGTGGTCTCCGGCGACATGAACACCCGACCACGTGCCACTGCTCGGCGATGGGACGGATCCTTTGGGGTCACGTCCACCATCCGGGCACGTCCAAGTGGATCAAGGTGGGTGAGACGCCGGTCGGGCATGGCCCCACTCTAGGCGAGAGGCTCAGCCACCGATCTGGCTCATGGACCGCGACGGCCGGATGAAGTGCACCTGGCCGATCTGGTGCCCCGCCCACTTGCGCGACACCGCCGACGTCATGACCGAGGCGAGCTCATCATCGGAGGCGCCACCGCGCATGAAGCCACGCAGGTCGTACTCGTCAGTGGCGAACAGGCAGGTACGGAACTGTCCGTCGGCGGTGAGCCGCACCCGGTCGCACGTGGTGCAGAACGACTCGGTCACGGTGGGGATCACGCCAATGGATCCGCCGCCGTCGCGGTAGCGCCACCGCTGGGCGGGGGCCGATGACGTCCGCGGTTCACCCTCGAGCGGGAAGACGGCATCGATGGCGGCGACGATGTCAGCGGCGGCCACGACGTCGCTCGAAGCCCACGCCTGCTGGGCGTCGAGCGGCATGAACTCGATAAAACGGACCTCGACACCTTGGCGTCGACCAAACTCGGCCATGTCGACCACTTCGTCGTCGTTCACCCCCGCCATGACGACCATGTTGATCTTCACCGGCGCAAGTCCCACAGACACCGCTGCGCCGATCCCCTCGAGTACCCGGTCAAGACCGTCCCGGCCGGTGATGGCGGCGAAACGGTCGGGACGCAGCGAGTCGAGTGACACGTTGATGCGCGACAGACCCGCCGCGGCGAGATCCTCGGCGAGCAGAGACAACGATGCGCCGTTGGTGGTGAGGGCCAGATCCACCCCGAGCGCGGCGAGACGGGCGATGAGGACGGGCAGGTGGGCGCGCACCGTCGGCTCCCCACCGGTGAGGCGCACCGATCGGACGCCGAACCGTTGCACCGCCACGCGTACGACGCGCTCGATCTCCTCGAACGTGAGGATCTCGTCGCGGGGTTGCCACACCATTCCTTCGGTGGGCATGCAGTAGCGGCAGCGGAAGTTGCACCGATCGGTGATCGACACCCGCAGGTCGCGGTGCACACGCCCGTAGGAGTCAACGAGTTCAGTGGGCACGACCGCCATGGGCCAAGGCTAGGCGGACCGCCGCCGGTGCCGCCGATCTCGTCAACTCAGGATCGTCGCATCGAACGGGATCACCTCAACGAGTTCACCGTCGTTTGCACCGTCGCCGTCGGGCAGTACCGCCAGGGCGTTGGCCGCAGCAAGCGCTGAGAGCTGGTGGGATCCCTGCCCGCCGGCGGAACGCACAACCCAACCCGACTCGGGGTCGGCGCTGAGCATGACCCGGGCGTAGTGCACCTTGCCGTCCGGGCGTCGGGAGAGTGCGCCGAGCACCCGTGCTCGCACCGGGGGGCGCACCAGCTCGTGCTCGGCGAAACCCGCCAATCTGCGCAACCCGGGCCGGGCCAGCAGTTCGAACGAGATGGCCGAGGACACCGGGTTGCCCGGCAGTCCGAACACCGGCACCGGCCGGCCACCCCGACCCCGACGGACGACGCCGAAGGCGAAGGGCTTCGCCGGCTTGATGGCCACCTGCATCCAGGTCATGTCACCGAGCTCATCGAGAACCACGCGTACGAGATCGACCTGCCCCATGCTGACCCCGCCGGTGGTGACCAACGCATCGCAACTCCGCACACCCGATTTCACCGCTGCGGTGAGGGCACCACGGTCGTCGGGTATCCGGCCCAGGTCAACGGGATCGAACCCCTCCCGGGCGAGCAACGCCAACAGCACCGTCCGGTTCGTGTCACGAATTTGGCCCGGCGCAAGCGGCCACGGTGCGGCCACGAGCTCGTCGCCGGTGGTGAACACCCCGACGCGGGGCCGAGGGTGCACGAGCACCGTGGCTCGGCCGGCTCCCGCCAGCACACCGAGCCGGGCGGGGTTCAGCACCACCGACCGACCCACCACCTCATCCCCCCGCTGCACGTCCTCTCCGGCGCGGCGCACGTGCGCACCGACATCCACCGCCTGAAACACCCCGACGATCCCGTCGTCACCGCCACTCGACGCCGGGTCCCATGACCCGGTGGTGGTCTGCTCCACGGGAACGACGGCGTCGACGCCTGCGGGCAGCGGGGCACCGGTCATGATCCGGGCACACTGACCCGGGCCGATCGCCAGGTCACACGGGTGCCCGGCGAGAACCGTGGCCACCACCACCAACGACACTGGGGCGTCGGGTCCGGCCGACCGCACGTCGTCGGCACGCACGGCGTACCCATCCATGGCGCTGTTGTCGAACGGCGGGACCGCACCGGGGGAACTGACCGACTCGGCGGTCACACACCTGTCGGCGACGCCGAGCGGCCAACGCACCGGTGACAACGGCCGGCAGCCGTCGAGCACGACCCGGCGGGCTTCGTCGAGGGACACCATGGCGCTCACCGGTTGTCGAGCAGACCCCGGTCGGTCACCAGCCGCACCAGGAAGTCGCGGAACGCCGGACCGAGGTCGTCACGTTCCAGTGCGAGTTGCACCGTCGCCTCGAGGTAGTCGAGCTTGCGACCGATGTCGTAGCGGCCCTCGGTGAAGCAGTAGGCGAGGACGTCCTGGCGGCCGATCAGCACGCCGATGGCGTCGGTGAGCTGGATCTCCCCACCCACTCCGGCGGTCACCTCCTCGAGTGCGTCGAAGATCTCGGGGGTGAGTACGTAACGTCCCATCACCGCGAGGTCAGAGGGCGCGTCCACGGGGTCGGGTTTTTCCACGATGTCGAGAATTTTGACCAGTTCGGGGGCGCCCCCCTCGAGCGGTTCAGGCCGAATGCACCCATAGGAGCTGATCTCGCTCTCGGCCACCTGCTGAACGGCCACCACCGACGAGCCGGTGGCCACATGGGCGTCGATCATCCGTTCAAGGACCCGCGACCGGGCGTCCATCAGGTCGTCACCGAGCAGGACGGCGAAGGGGTGGTCACCCACGTGTTTGCGCGCCACCGACACGGCGTGACCGAGACCGAGAGGTTCTCCCTGGCGGACGAAGTGGATGTCAGCGAGTTCGGCCAACGACTGCACGGCCTCGAGTTCTTCTTTCTTGCCGCGCTCGGCGAGGTAGTACTCGAGTTCGAAGTTGCGGTCGAAGTGATCCTCAAGTGACCGTTTGGCCCGACCAGTGATGATGAGGATGTCGTCGATGCCCGCTCGCACCGCCTCTTCCACCACGTACTGGATGGCCGGTTTGTCCACGACGGGCAACATCTCTTTGGGCTGCGCCTTGGTGGCGGGCAGGAACCGGGTGCCAAGACCGGCGGCGGGGATAACCGCCTTGGTCACCGCTCGTGGTGGTGTCAACGTCATGTGCTTCCTCAGTGCTCGCCAGAAGGGTGGCCTCGCCCCCCACGAGCGACTTCCACCGGTGTGGGGAACCCCGACTCTACGGCGCCGACCGACATTCGTAGGGTTCTGGGGCCCGGGTGCGGGTCGTGTGCCCACGAGCGACCCCGGTATGCTGGCAGTCGACCTATTCGAGTGCCAGCCGGGAATTGCGCCATGCCAACCTACGACTACCGCTGCAAGGAATGTGGACACGAGCTCGAGGCCCAGCAGGCCTTCACCGATGACCCACTGACCGTGTGTCCCGCCTGCGGCGCATCGGCCCTGCGCAAGAAGTTCGGGTCGGTCGGCATCTCGTTCAAAGGCAGCGGTTTCTACAAGACCGACAGTCGCTCGGGCGGATCGTCTGGATCGTCTGGATCCTCAGGTTCGTCGTCGAACTCGTCGAGTTCGACCACCTCGACGTCGTCGTCGTCGACCTCGACGTCGGAGAGTTCGAGTTCGTCGACGCCTCCAGCGTCCCCGGCGGCGTCCACCTCGAGTTCGTCGAGCTCGTCGAGTTCAGGCTCGTCAACCCCCGCCTGATCCCAACCCACCCCCGGGACGACGCAGCCCACCCCGGGTGGTCAGCGGCCGGGAACCCGGGCCTCGTCTGCCTACCCTGCGACCATGCGGGGGACCCGGGCAGCGGAGCGGAAGCCACCCCTGTCCGCAGCGGGGTGGAACCACCGTCCCCGACGCAGCCTCGATGACGTGATGGACGGCCGTTCGGGTGCGGTCCGCCTCAACCAGATCATGGGGCGGCGCCGACTCAGCCAGCACCGGTGGCGACTCGTGGCCGCAGCCGCGATGTTGGTACTGATCGGCGTGACGTGGACCACCGTGCGCAACGCCGAGTCGGCGCGCTCGGCGTGGGTCGACCAACTCACCGTCGCCATCGCAGCGAGAGACCTCGCCACCGGAGAGGTCATTGGCAACGACGACGTCCGCGATCTCTCGTTGCCCCGCGCCGCCGTTCCCCGCGGCGCCACGCCGCTGGCGGCTGCGGAACTCGTCGGTCAACGAGTTCGTTCGGCGATCATGGAAGGCGAAGCCGTGGTCACCAATCGACTCGGTGCCGCCGGTCTCAGCCCACTCGCCGCCCGGGTGGGGCCGACCCACCGGGCAGTCGCCGTCCCGCTCGGGGACGCCCGCCCTCCGCTGCAGCCCGGCGACCGCGTTGACCTCATCGCCGCCGGCACCCGCGGCGCCACCGGCGAGCGCACCGTGGCACGACTCGCCGAGGTCCTTGACGTCGCCGAGCAGGCAGTCACCGTTGCCGTGCCGGTGGGCCAGGTCCCCGACGTGGTGGCCGCCGCCGTGGACGGCGTGGTCGTGCCGGTCCTCGCCGGCAACTGACCCCCAAGCCTGGGTTCAGCGTCCGCCGAGGGCCATCTCACCGACGACGATGGTCGGCACCGCCATCCCACCCGGCAACCACTCGACGTCAGCCCCCACCGCACTGATCCCGAGCAGCATCCGCTGCAACGTCGACGCCAGCGTGACCTCGCGCACGGGTGGCCCGATCTCGCCATCGGTGATGAGCAAGCCCTCGACGCCGACCGAGACGTCGCCACTCACCATGTTCACGCCCGAGTGGACCCCGCTGATCGACTGCACCAGCAACCCGTGGGTCACCCCGGCAATGAGTTCGTCTCGGGTGCCCGATCCCGCAGCGGTCACCACCGCGCCAGAACTGACGCCGGGTGTGGAGCGGTAGCCGCGCGACGCCGAGGCGGTCGACGCCGTGCCCAGTCGACGGGCGGTCCAGGTGTTGTGCAGGAAACCTTGCAACACCCCTCCCTCCACCAACGCCGTGGGTCGACAGGCCAGACCCTCACCGTCGTGGGAATCGGCCGCCAGCGAACGAGGGTCGGTGGGGTCGTCGATGAGGGTCAACAGCGGGGAGGCAATGGTCTCCCCCACCCGATCGGCGAACAGCGACCGACCCTTGACGACGGCGATCCCACTGAGGGTGCCGACGAGAAGGTTGAGCAGCGTCGTCGCCTGTCGGGGTTCGAACACCACGGCGAGTCGCGTCGAGGGGATCGGCCCGGCACCGAGCATGCGGACCGCCCGATCCACGGCGACACCGGCCACAGCGTCGACGTCGAGGTCCCGTGGGTCCCGGGCGGCGTCACCCCAGCCACCCACCGTGGTCATGGTGTCGTCGTTGGCGAGCGCCGAAACCGACAGGCCGGCGCTGGCGTCGCGGGACAGGGCCTCGATGCCGGTGGTCGACACGATGGCCACCTCCCCCACATGGTCGGCGTAGGCGGCGACCCGCACGCCGGTCACCCGCGGGTCGGCGCTGGAGGCGGCCCGCTCGAGTGCGACGGCCATCGCCACCTTGTCATCGACACCCAGCGCACCGATGGCCTCGGGGTTGAACGGCGGCATGACCGGTGACACCCCGTCGGGTTCAGCGAGTCCGGCCCAGGGGTCCACCTCGGCGAAACGGGCGTTGTCGCGGGCCTCGGCGAGCGTGGCCCGCACCGACGCCTCATCGAGGGTGCCGCAATGGGCGAACCCCTGCCGACCGTCCACGATGCACCGGACCCCGACCCCGGCGGACTCGGCCACAGACAGCGACTCCACGGCACCGCCGTGGGCGTCCACCCGCACCGAACGGGACCTCGCCGCAAACACCTCGACCTGTTCACCGCCGCCGGCGTCACCGAGCACCCGGCGCGCCAGCGCCAGCAGTTCGTCACCGCCACCGATGGGGGGCAGGTCGCTCACTCCCCTGAGACCGTGACGTCGCGCACCACGAGAGACACCCCGGCCGCACCCATCGGCAACCACTCGAGGTCGTTGCCCACGGCCTCGATGTCGGTGAGGATGCGCTGAAGGGTGGAGGCGATGGTGAACTCGCGCAACGGCTCGGCGGGCGCCCCGTCACGGATGCGCAACCCCTCAGCCCCCACCGACAGGTCCCCGCTGACCGGGTTGACCCCCGAGTGCAGACCGGCCACGTCGGCAATGAGGATGGCGTCGTCGAGCGCACCGACCAACTCGGCCTGCGACGACGTTCCCGGCCGCAGGGCCAGCGCCTGACATCCCACCCCCGGCACACCGCGGAATCCCCGCCGCACCGCCGAACCGGTGGTCGACACGCCGGCACGTCGGGCCGAGGTGGCGTTGTGGACGAACATCTTGAGGACGCCCTCGTCAATCAGTGCGTTGCGACGGGTGGCGATGCCCTCGGCGTCGGCAGCCGAGGCGCTGAAGGCGTCGGGGTTGGTGGGATCGTCGACGAGGGTGACCATCGGCGAAGCAATCGATTCCCCGAGGCGTGCGGCGAACGGGGACCGGCCCTTGGCCACCGCCTCACCGCTCAACATCGACCCGACCACCTCGAGGACCTGTGCGGTCACCCACGGGTCGAGCACCAGGGTGGTGCGACCGGTGGACGGCCGGACCGCCCCCAACATCCGGGTGGCGCGTCGGGCGGCGTCTGCCGCCGCCACCGACGGATCGAGCACCCCCGGGTGCCGACCGAGGGAGAACCCGAACCCGGTCTGGGTGGTGTCGGCGTCCCCGGCAAGGGAGTACACCGACAGCCAGCAGGCACTCTCCGCCGATGACGCCCGGATGCCGGTGGTGGACACCACCGCCGCGGCCACCACCGAATCGGCGTACTCGGCACTCTCGATACCGGTCATGCGCCGGTCCGCAGCCAACGTGGCGCGCTCGAGCTCGAGGGCGAGCGCCACCTTGTCGGCGGTGGGCATCGCCGCCACCTCGGACCGATACAACTCGAGCGACGCCGGGACGACGCCGTCGGGTTCGGCGAGGCCGGCGTACTCGTCGACCGAGGCGAACCGCAGGTTGTCTCGCGCCTCGGCGAGGACGGCCTCGACGGCGTCGGGGTCGAGCGTGCCGGCCCAGGCGAACCCCTGACGGCCACCGTCGATGACCCGCACCCCAATCCCGGCGGTGTCAGCCGACGACAACGACTCCACCTCACCGTCGTAGACCCGGACCTCACAACCCCGGTCGGCGACCACCACAGCTTCCACCTGTTCGGTCGAGGAGGCGCGACCCACCACGGCATCGGCGATGTCGAGCAGCCGTTGGGTGTCGGCGGGGTCGATGGGTTCAGGCACGGGAGGCACCTCCGGCGAGGTCGGGGGTCGTGGGTGGGGGAACGTCAGCGGTGGGGTCGTCGGGCCGGAGCGGACGGTCGGGGAGTCGACCGGTGACCATCAACGAGCCGAGCGCAATGGCGAGCGCGAGGAGCAACCCGGCCTTGAGTGCGGTGAGTTGGGCGGCGGAATAGTTCTCGGTGATGGCCCCCGCCGACGCCTCGTCCACACCGGCGGCGAGAAGGGCTTCGTTCACCTGTTCGTCGGGGACGAACGTGGCGTTACCGGTGACCGCCACCGAGAACCGTTCGGCGAGGCCGTCCTCGACGCGGTCGTCGGCGTTGACGAGATTGATCGACGCCGACGCCAACGCAGCGACGAGCACGGTGCCGATCAACGCCGTGCCGAGCGAGGAACCGAGTTGCTGGGCCGTGAACTGGAGGCCGCCCGCCTCGCTGCGGCGCTCGGGGCCCACTGACCCTTGAATGACGTTGCCCACCTGGGAGGCGATGAGTCCCATACCGGCACCGAGCAGTGTCAGTCCCACACCGAACACGAACCCGCGCAGGTCCGTCTCGATGGTCCCCATCATGATCGCGACGGCGAAACTGAGGGCGACGAACCCGACGCGCACGATCGTCCGGGGCGAGAAGCGACGCACCAGTCGTGGACCGCTTGCTGACAGCACGAACATCGCCACCGAGATGGGGAGCATGCGGATGCCGGTATCGAGGGCGTCGAACCCGAGCACCACCTGGAGGTAGAGGGGGAGGGTGAAGAACACGCCGAGCAGGATCGTGTTCATCGACAACATGGTCATCAGGCCGGCACGCAACGGCGCCACCGAGAACAGTGAGAGGTCCACGAGTGGATCAAGACCGCGTGCGGTGCGGTGACGCTCCCAGCGGACGAACCCGGCGAGAACGGCGAACCCGCCTCCGACCACGAACGGCGTGAGGGAGAACCCAAAGGGCGTGATCGGCGACGACCGGGGGGCGAGCCACCCCCATTCCCCGGCCTGCAGCACGCCGAGGACCACCATGCCGAGTCCGACCACCGTCAGGATCGAACCGACCCAGTCGAGCGACGGCACGACGCGGTCGCGTCGGTCTGCGGGAAGCAACCGGGAGGTGGCGAGGATGACGAGGACGAGGACGACCTCCCCGACGAACACCCACCGCCACGACAGCTCCGTGGTGAACCAGCCACCGATGATGGGGCCTGCCGCGATGCCCGCCCCCGACACGCCACCGATCACGCCGAATGCGGCGACTCGGGCGGGTCCTTCGTAGGTGGTTGCGATGAGGGCCACGAGGGCGGGGAGCACCAGCGCGGCGCCGATGCCCTCGAGCACCGACCAGCCCGCCACCAGCGCACCCACGCTCCACGCCCCGGCCGTGAG
This sequence comes from Bifidobacterium breve, assembly GCA_945860545.1. GTDB lineage: Bacteria > Actinomycetota > Acidimicrobiia > Acidimicrobiales > Acidimicrobilacustridaceae > M30B73. The sequence goes on from CAMAQM010000009.1 coordinate 62,058, forward strand.
CGCTGAACCCACGGCGTAGATGGCGAGGCCGATGACGAAGGCGCGTCGCCGACCAAGCAGGTCCCCGACCTTGCCGCCGGTGAGCATGAGGGTGGCCATCACCAGCGAGTACAGGGTGATGACCCCTTGGATCACGGTCACCGAGGTGTCGAAGTCCTCCACGAGCTGGCTGATCGACACGTTCATCACCGACTGGTCGAGCACCATGACGAACTGGGCGATGGACAGCACCACGAGTGGCCCCCAGCCGGGGCCTGACCGGTCAGGGGGAGCGGTGGCGACGTCTTGGGGTTGGGTCACGGGATCAGGCCGCCGTGCCGCCGATGGTCAGCGCCTCGACACGCAGGGTGGGCACCCCGTCGCCGACGGGGACCCCCTGACCGTCCTTGCCGCAGGTCCCCGGTGGGCCCATGGCGAAGTCGTTTGCCACGGCATCGATACGGGCGAGCACCTCGGGGCCGTTGCCGATCAGGTTGCCTTCTCGCAACGGCTCGGTGATCTGGCCGTCCTCAATGAGGTACGCCTCGCTCATACCGAACACGAAGTCCCCCGTGGCGGTGTTGACCTGCCCGCCTCCGAGATGGGCGACGTACACGCCGTGGGGCGTCGAGGAAATGATGTCGTTGGGGTCGCCGTCGCCGGCGAGCAGGTACGTGTTGGTCATCCGCACCATGGGAAGGTGCTGGTAGCTCTGTCGGCGGCCGTTTCCCGACCTGCGGCGCCCCTCCTTGCGGGCACGCAGAACGTCCCACATGTAGTCGGTGAGCACACCGTCCTCGATCAGCACGTTGCGCTGGGCGGGGTTGCCCTCATCGTCGATGCCGAAGTTCCCCCACTCCCCCGCCATCGTCCCGTCGTCAACGAGCGTGACGAGCGGGCTGGCGACGAGTTCACCGGTCCGGCCGGCGAACACCGAAGCCCCTTTGGCCACCAGGTCGGCCTCGAGGCCGTGACCGCACGCCTCGTGGAACAGCACGCCACCACCGCCGGAGCCGATCACCACCGGCAGCTGACCCGACGGAGCGGGCCGCGCCGCCAGTTTGGTCAGTGCCCGCTCGGCAGCGCGCTCGGCGAGCTCGGCCACGTCGTAGCGGTCGAAGAGTTCGAAACCGATGGTGTGTCCGATGCTCTCCCGACCGGTCTGCATGCCCGTGTCACCCGAGGCCACACACGACACGTTGAACATGGTGCGCACCACCTCGTCGGTGGCGAAGTTGCCGTCGCTGTTGGCCACGAGGATGCGACGGCGACTGTCGGCGTACCCGGCGGAGACCTGGGTGATGCTTCCCGAACGGGACCGCGCCACCTCGTCGGCATGACGGAGCAGCGCCACCTTGTCGGCCTTGTCGACACCGGAAGGGTCGATACGTACCGGTCGCAACGACCGGTAGGGAGTATCGGGCATGGCCACGGTTCGCACCCCGCCACCCCCACTGCGGGCGGCTGCCGCAGCGGCCCGGGCCGCCGTGGCGAGACCCTCGGGGGTGAGGTCCGCCGTGTGGGCGAAACCGGTGGTCTCACCGACCACCACGCGGATGCCTGCGCCCCGGTCCCGGCCCGAGGTGAGTTCCTCCACCCGGCCGTCGTCAAGGTACGCCGAGGAGGACGCCTTGTCCTCAACGAACACCTCGGCGAACTCGCCACCGGTCGACAGCGCCTCCCGCAGGGTGTCGTTGACGACGCTGGCGTGGACCACCTCGGTGAGGTCGGCTCCCGGACTGGTGTTGGACTGGCTCATGGCGGGCTCTCCTCCGTCGCGATCACCGCAGTGCCCTGTCACGGTACCCCGGTGGCGTGACCTTCAATGATGTGCGCCCGTGGTTGGCCCGACCCCCTCGGGAGCCATAGGGTGAGTTCGTGCCAGTGAGCGTCGGTCAGACCGCATCCCTCGAACTTGAGGTCACCGAGAACGACACCGCCATCGCCCTGCGCTCGGGGTCCTTGCCGGTTCTGGCCACCCCCCGGGTGGTGGCACTGGTCGAGGAAGTGTCTGTGGCTGCGGTGGGCGACGCCCTCGAGGAGGGCACGACCACGGTGGGTATGAAGGTGCAGTTGGACCACCTCGCGCCAACGGCGCTCGGGCGCACCGTGGTGGCCGAGTCGACCGTGGCCGAAATCAAGGGCCGGCGCATCTCCTTTCAGGTCTCGGTCACCGATGACCGGGGCCTCGTGGCGGTGGGCCGCGTCACCCGGGTCGTGGTCGACGTGGACCGTTTCCTCGACAAGGCCCGCTGAGCGAGCTCACTCAGCCTGGCCGGTGACTGCTGAGGCAGCGTCGGGATCAGCGAGAAGTGCGGGGATCGGTACCCGCAGGGCCTCGGCGAGTCGTCGCACTGCCGCTGGTGATGCCCGGCGCTTGCCCGCCTCGATGTTGGACAGGTGGGGTTGGCTCAACCCTGACTGACGGGCGAGTTCGCTCACCGACAGTCCCGATCGCTCACGGATCACCCTGAGGGCGTGGGGGTTGACCTGCATGGCGCTAGGTAAATCTAGGTAGCGCAAGGTGTCAACGAACGCCACCCTCCGTGGTGGCGCCACCTATAGCCAACTATTTCCACATTGGGAGGGTCTCGGCCATCATTGACCCATGTCCGAGGAGCGATCCGGCCACGATGCCGGTCCGACGAACCCGGTCACGGCCGACCAGGTCAGAGCCCGACGGCTCGAACTCGGCTGGACCCAACACCACCTCGCCACCGAGGCCGGTATTTCGGTCGCCACCATCCGCAAACTCGAAAGCGCCCAGCAGGACACCTACCGGGCGTTGACACTGCGGGCGTTGTGTCGGGCGCTGGGCTGGGAGCCGAACACGCTCGACCACCTCGCCGCCACACCCGCCGGCGGGAGACCACCGAGCCGGAACACCTCGACACCCCTCCCCGACGCACCACGCCAACACCTCATCGCAGCGTTCAACGGCGAAATCGCCGCCCTCGAGGACGACCAGCTCACCGAGGTCCTCGAGTTCGTTCGCTCCCTGCGTACCCGTCACCCAACGTGACCACGGCGACTCGGTGACCCAACGGCCTCCGTAGCGTTGACCCCATGGGGCGCCACCGAACCACCCCAACCGATCAGGCCCCCCACGAGGTGATCGTCGTGTGGGACCGCGTGGCCCGCCACACAGGAGGCGGTTTCGCCGTGCGCTGCGGTGACGTCGGGTACGTCGTGGTCGACCCCGCGCTCGACGGCCCCCTTCGTCGCTGCGTACTCACCCACGAACTCGTCCACCTCGAACGCGGACTCGGAACCGACCACCCGGACGCCCCCCCGACGTGGTCGGCGGTGGTGGCCCGCGAAGAACACCTGGTGCAACAGGGTGTGGCCAACCGACTCATCGACCACCGGACACTCGAACGACTCTGTCGCGCCGCGTGCGCAGGCGGCGACCCGGTCACGCCCAGCGTGGTGGCGGCAATGTTCGACGTGACCCACGAAGTGGCCCAACTGGCCCTCGACCGGTTCGCCGCGGCGGCCCGCCAGGCCGACGGCCACCTGAGGTGGTCAGGACCTGCGGACCTCGACCAGAAATGACGACATGGCCTCCCACCAGGCGTCCGGCGCCTCAAACTGGGGGCTGTGACCTGCATCGGGCAGCAACGCGTAGCGGGCCCCGGGGATGGTGTCGGCCATCGCCTCCGAGGCGGCGATGAAGGGCACGTCCTGGTCACCGACCATCACCAACGTCGGCACCTCAAGGCCGGCGAGTGCCGACAGCCGACTCGGCGTCCGGGACATCTCCATCAGCATCGCAGCGAACATCTCCGCTGAGGACCGCCGCGTCTTGGTGATGCCGGTCTCGAAGTGGCCGGGCCGCTCGGCGCACACCCGGCGGTAGGCCTCGGTGTCGAGCGGGCCGGGCTCGGTGGCGGACGCCATCATGTCCGCGATGGCGTCGATACCCAGCGCCCGCACGGCCTGCACCCCGGCGTCAACCACCGCCGGTTCCACCTCAATGGGACCGTGATGGGTGTCCATGAGAATCAGTCCGACGAGCAACTCAGGCGAGCCGAGCGCCAGGGTCTGGGCGACCATGCCCCCCATGGAGTGACCCAGCAGGACGAACCGGTC
>CAMAQM010000010.1 GCA_945860545.1 Bifidobacterium breve
GGTTGCGGATCTTGGCGACGGAACAGTCGGCTTCACCACGCTTGCGGACAGCGGGAAGGTCAAGCGTCTCGGTGCAAACGCTGAGGTGCGTGTCTCGCCGTGCACGATGCGCGGGGTGGTGCACGCCGGCACCCCGTCGTGGAAGGGCACCGCACGCGTGGTGCGCGGTGCCGACTGCGCCCGGGTGCGGCACGCCATCAAGCGCCGCTACCACGTCCAACTGCTCCTCACTGATCTCGCCGGACGTCTGCGACGTCACCGTGGAGGGGAGGTTGGGATCGTGGTGTCGTTCGCCAGTGGCACCGAGCGCTCAACCCAGTCATAGCCCGCTTACCCACCTCCGGCGTTCCCCACCTGGGCGACGGTGAGGATGATTGACGGGATTGCTGGCCGGTCGGGATCGGTCCGCGGCCCCTCGGCGAGGAACACGGCGTTGGGCTCGCTGGCAGACCACACGATCTCGTAGTAGTCGCAGACGCCGGCGGTGCACGTAACCGGCATGAAGAAGTTCCACGCCGCCACCGACCGCGCGGTATTCGACTCGGTGTACACGTCGGTGCTCGACCAGGGCACGTTCACACCGTTGCGGGTGAGCCAGATCGACAGGTCGGTGGCGTTGCCCCCCTGGAGCCTGATGAATTGCGCCGAGAACTGCACGTCGTACACCCCAGGTTGATCAAAGGAGATCCGCGAACCTGAGATAGCGGGATCCCATCCCGGGTTGTCGGTGCACACGCCGTCTGCTCGGCAGATCTTCACACCGGCCCCGTCAGGGTCGGCGTCACTGAACGTCATGGGGTAGGCCGTGTTCGCATCGGTGGCTGGTTGGGTGAACCGACTGATGAAGCTCGCAAAGCCTCCGAAGCTGACGGGGCCAGGCTCGCCCTGGGGTCCCTGCGGTCCGGTTGGACCTACCGGTCCTTGGTCACCTTGGGGGCCAGTCGATCCCTGCGCCCCCGTCGGGCCCTCTGGACCCGCAAGCCCCTGCACACCCTGAGGGCCAGTCGCACCTTGCGGGCCGGTCTCTCCCGCCGGTCCTATGTCCCCCTGCGGGCCCGGGAGCCCTTGGGCGCCCTGCGGCCCCGTGGTGCCCTGCTGGCCGGTCTCGCCCGCCGGTCCGATTTCCCCCTGCGGGCCTGGAAGCCCTTGGGCGCCCTGCGGTCCAAGGTCACCCGCCTCGCCAGTCGCACCCTGGGGTCCTCCCACCCCCGCCGTGCCCTCGGGCCCCCGCAACGAGTCGATGAAGTCCTGTTCACTGCCGACATTGCCCAGTGAACGCCAGACGCCATAGGCCGACGCCCCAGTGTGTCCGCCCGCACCTCGTTCGCCCGGAAGGCCAGCGGCCCCTGTGGTGCCTGCGGGACCGCGCAGGGAATCAAGGAAATCCTGTCGGGTGCCCTCGTTGCCGAGGCGCAGCCACACGTCGTACGCGCTCGCGCCGCACAGGCCTTGCTCACCTCGTGACCCCCGCTGACACCACCAGTCGTCCTCGCGACCCAAGAAATACTGGGTTCGAGGGAGGAACAGCGCAACCACAGCCACGATCAGTGTCACGGCAACCATTGCAGCCAGGACTCGCTGGCGGCGCCTGAGCCGGGCGATCTCCTCCGGCTCGCGTGCGTTCGAGGCGGCTTCGTCGTGCGGTTCGCTCGGATCAGACACTTGCGCTCCTCCGGTATGCACGTGCAGTGGGGGAACGCACCGACTGGGTCAGGGTAACGGCGAGAAGAAGCTCTGCGATCGGGGCTGGTTCGGCGACCTCGTCAAGGTGAGCGGAACGAGAAGGGGTTACGCGCCGAGAATCGCAGCGGCCACGCGTCTGCCGGAGTGCAACGCCCCCTGGATCGACGACGTGTCGCGATGATCGCCGGTGACCCAGACGTGGTCGGCGACGCTGACCTTCTTGCGAGGCGTGAACGGTGGTGACTGCACCGGCTGGGCGTGTTCAATGTGATCCACGCGAAGGACTCGCCAGGTGTCGACCTGCGCTCCGAACCAGTTGCGCATCTGGTCGGTGACCTCAGTTGCAAGGTTGGGGGACGGCGGGGGAGGACCTTGACCGGATCCTCGGTCAGGTCGAGGGCACGCGGCGGCAATCAGCGCCTGGTTGGCGGGCGCGTAACCCGGTTGCGCCTCGCTCATCATCGCCACATTGAGCGCCGGGCCGCTTCGATCAGCGTCAAGGAACAGGAGTGGTTTGGTGACGGGGGACCGTGGCGCTGCGAACCAGCAGCACGACACCGCGTGCCCCGGCACCGAAGGGAGCCCAAGGAGGTCGGCCGCACCGGGGCCTTCGGTGGCGACGATGACGTGCGCACCTTGGTGGTGGGTGCCGTCCTCGGTGGTGGCGCCGTGGTGGTCCACGGCGACAACGCGCTGTCCGAGCAGAAGCGCACTGTTGGGTAGGCGTGCGGCGAGTTGATGGGGGATGGCACCCATCCCATCAGCGGGCAGAGCGGAGTCGCCTGATGCGAGACAGCGATAGACGATGTCGAACATGCGGCTCGAGGTGGACAGCGACGGGTCGAGTTGGATGCCTCCGAACAGTGGTCGGAACAACCGGTCGATGGCGTGGTCGCTGAACCCTTGCCGCCGCAGGTGCTCCTCGGTTGACGTGTCGGGTGCCCGCAGCAACTCAACCGCCGACCCGCGGGTGACGCGTTGGCGAAGTTTCGCCACCCGGAGCTTGTCTGCGATGCCGATCACCGGGGTGAGGGCGGTGCGCACCACCGCGGTGGGACGTCTGAACGGATCGGAAACGGTGTGAAACCTCCCGCCGTGACGGATCGCTGCCCCAGGTTCAAACGCTCCGAGTCGCAGCGCTTCGACGTCGAGCATTCTCGGCACCTCGGGGTATGCGGTCAGTAGCACCTGAAATCCCCGGTCGAGCAGGAACCCGTCAACCACATCGGTGCGTACCCGGCCCCCCACACCGTCAGATGCCTCAAGGACCCGGACGGAACGCCCGGCCTCGTGGAGGTGCACCGCCGCAGCGAGTCCGGCGAGGCCGGCGCCAACGATCACGACATCCACAGTTTGTTGGTCGCTCGCCACTGCATCTGGGTTCACCGAGGTCACCCCACCGTTCTAGCCGCAGCGGTGCCCCACATCGATGTTCGGTGCCGCCGTGTCACCCTCTCTGCATCGCCCCATCTCGGTTCGGTATGTCGTGGTCCGACCAGCATCAGGTTGCCGGTGAGGACTTGGCGCCTAGCCTTGCCCCATGAGCACCGATCAGGAATCGACCACGACCGACGCGGTGACCAAGCGACTCGGTGGCCTGAGGAACTGGAACGTCGGGGTCGGTCTCGCCCACCTCGCCCAGGCGGTGTTGTTGCTGGTGATCGCCAGCGACTTCGCTATCCCGCTGGTGGCTCAGGTCCAGACCGGCCCACCTGGGTCACCGCTCACCGTCTCCACCACGTTCTTCGAGGTGCGGTTCGCGTGGATCATCGCCGCGTTCCTCCTCCTCGCGGCAGCGGACCACCTTCTGATGGCGTCGCCGTGGCTGCGGCCCTGGTACGAACGCAACCTGCTCGCCGGCCGCAACACGGCTCGTTGGGTTGAGTACTCGGTGTCAGCGTCGCTGATGGTGGTGTTGATCGGCATGTTGACCGGCATCACCGATCTCTACGCCGTGATGGGTCTGTTCGCCGCCAACGCCGCCATGATCCTGTTCGGCCTTGTCATGGAGCGCGTCAACCCTGAGCAGGTCCGGCTCGGTGCAGGAGATGGTGCCGGCGGGTCGGGGGCGTCAGTCGACTGGTGGCCGTTCACCTTTGGGTGTCTGGTCGGCATCGTGCCCTGGGTGGCAATCGTGGTGGCGTTCGCCGCGTCCTCGGCCAACGGTGGCGAGATTCCCGTGTTCGTCTACATCATCTTCGGGTCGCTCTTCGTGCTGTTCAACACGTTCGCCCTGAATCAGTGGTTGCAGTACCGGGCGAAAGGCCGGTTCCGCAATTACCTCTACGGCGAGAAGGTGTATCTCGTCCTGAGCCTCGTGGCAAAGAGTGCACTAGCATGGCAGGTGTTCGCCGGGACGCTGGCGGACTGACAGGGTCCGGCTCCGTCGGCGGAGCAAGAATGGATCGCGATACCGGATCTCCCGGGGGGTGATGCGTGGTGGCAACCCGTCAACAGCGACGCATGAGCAAGTTCACTGCGGCCGCACTGGCAACAGCCGTACTTGTGGCACTGACGGTTCCGTCGACTGCGGCGGCACTGTCGCCGCCTGCACCACCGGTTGCTTCGGTGGTGGCCAACCCGGGCCCGGTGAAGATCGGGATCGTCGGCGGGGAACTCCTGGCGGCTTCGGGGGTGGCTCTACCGCTGCCGTCCTGTGGTGCCGAGGCAGGGGCGTGCGTCTGGATTGACGGTGAGGTGCTCGCTGATGGGCGACTCATCGTGGACGAGCGCGCCGTTGATCTCCCCGCCGTGGACGTCCCCCTCGGTGAACTTGGTGTGCCCGTGTCACTTCGGGTCGCACCGTACCTTCGACCCACCTCGGGTTCGGTGGTCTCCCCTGCGGGACAACTCGTTCGTCTGGGTTTTGAACTCGGGGCCACGGTCGCCGTCGACCTCAGTGGGCTCGGCCTCGGGCCACTGCTCGGTGGCGTCGACCTGTCGTGCTCGGTCGGCCCGGTCCGGGTGACTCTCACGAGTGGTGTCAGCGGCCCACTGACCGGCGTTCCCTTGGATCCCGATACCGGTGCTGCGTCGCTGGTGGACGGTGCCCTGACAGTACCTCCGCTGACCTGCTCACCGTTCGTCATGTCCACCCTCCCGATGCTGGCCAACAGTGGCCTGCTCTCCTCTGTGCTGCCGGGTGGATTCGACATCAACGCGTTGCTCGGTGAGATCGACCTCGGTGCTCTGGTCGGGGGGTTGGATCTCGGAGACCTTGATCTTGGTGGTCTCGACCTCGGTGAGGTCAATGTCGGTGCGTTGCTCGGCGACCTTGGCGGCATCACACTCGACCTGTCTGATCCCCGTGGCTCGCTCAACAGTGTGAACGCTGCGCTCAATCTCCCCACGGCGCCAGGCGCCATCGGCGTCCGTCTGAACGTGGTGATCAGCCAAGGAACCGATCCCGGTGGCGCGACGATCCTCCCGGGCGGTGCGCTCTGGCCGGCGCCCGGTTTCTTTGATGTGCCGTCAGGGGAGTTCTTCACTGAGCCGGTCCAGTGGCTCGCCGCCCACGGAATCACCTCAGGCGTCCGACCCGGCTACTTCGATCCCCAGGGACCGGTGACCCGCGGTCAGATGGCGGCATTCCTTTGGCGGACGATGGATCAGCCATCGAGTGACGACGACTGCGGATTCGCCGATGTCGACGAGGGTCGGTACTTCTCCGCAGCGGTGTGCTGGCTCAAGGAGAACGGGATCACTGTTGGTGTCGGGGGGAACGGGTCCATCTTCGCTCCCGACGCCGTGGTGAAGCGCAGCGAGATGGCCCTCTTTTTGTGGCGGCTGACGGGCGAGCAGCCAGCCCTGGCAACGAGTGGGTTCGCTGACGTTGCTCGTAACGCCACGTTCTCCTCTGCGGTGGACTGGTTGAGGGAGGCGGGCATCACCAACGGTGTCTCCGCCCGCTCATTCGATCCAGCCGGCCGGGTATCGCGTGGTCAGATGGCGGCGTTCCTCCATCGACTGGCATCGAATGCTGGCGCATGGCCCGAGTCGATGCGGCTCCCCAGCTCAGCTGACGGGGAACTGCGGTGTCTGGCCATTGGGGTCTGCCCTCCAGGTGATGGCTCGCCGACCGAACCGGATGATCCCGGCACCATTGACCCCGCTGTTCCACCCAACGTCGTTGGGTTGCGAACCCGTCAGGCCATTGAGCGTCTCGTCGAGGCCGGGTTCGGTGCCCGGGTCGTGGAGCGGGACGGAACGTCACTTCCCGTGACGATGGATTTCCGCGACGATCGCGTCAATTTGTCAGTCGTCGACGACGTAGTCGTGTCGGCGAGGGTGGGCTGACCTCACCCGATTAACTGGCCGAAGTCACCGGCCGGGTTTCGGTTGTTCCGTCGGCGTGGCGAGCGAATCGCTGTTTGTCCGTGCCGTGGATGGGGTCGAGCGAGTCCCACTGCCATGAGCCGAATCGCGTCCGTTCGTAGTCACGGAAAGCCTGTTCGATCTCTGCCCGGGTGTTCATGACGAACGGCCCGTATCGAGCCACCGGTTCGGCAATCGGCCGTCCCTGGAGCAGGAGGACTTCGACGCCCCCCTCCCCGGCGGTGAGTTCCACCGGTCGGGTCGGGTCGACCATGACTCCCGTTCCCGAGTCGACCCGGTCGCCGTCGATGCCGAGCGACGATCCGTCGAACACGTAGAGGGTCCGCACCGAGCCAGCCGCTGCAGCCGGCAGGGTCCACTGCGCCGAGGGTTCGAGCACCAGATGCCAGATTGCGACGTCACTGGCGGGGTTGGAGGCCCACGATGCCGGTGGTGGGGGAGGTGGCGTGGCGCCGTTGAGCGGACCGGCGATGACGGTGACGGTCGTCGTGCGTCCCGCTTCGTCGGTGAACGTCACCGTCGGGATGTCTTCGGACCACAGCATCGTGAAATGTGGGTCCACCATCTTTGAGGCGGCGGGAAGATTCAGCCAGATCTGGAAGAACTCGGCGTGGTTGGGACCCTCGTGGTCGAGTAGCGGGAACATTTCGGCGTGAGAAATGCCTGCGCCCGCAGTGACCCACTGCACATCCCCACGCCCGAATCGGGCGGCAGCCCCCAGAGAGTCGGAGTGGTCGATGAGGCCTTTTCGTACGAAGGTGATCGTCTCGAACCCCCGGTGTGGGTGCATGGGGAAACCCGGGATGACGGTGCCGTGGTACATGCTCCAGCCGTCCTTGCCCGAGAAGTCAGAACCGATGTTGCGGCCTGACGTCCCCCCGACCGGTCCGAGCTGGGTGGTCCCCGCCGGGTAGCGATCGTTGTGGTGGGCGCAGAACAAGAAGGGGTCCACCATGGGCCACTGGGAACCGAGAGGAACGTGTTCGATGATGGCGTTTCCCATGGGGGGAGCCTACGGGGCCCGGCGGGAAGTTGGTTGGCCTCTATCCTTCGGAGGTGGCTTCCGGCGACGACCAGCGGGCGATGCCGCTCCCCTCTGAGGCACCGGCCCCGGACCTGGGAGATGGGCACGCCCCCGAACCGTCGGAGCGGGCCGGCGCCGACGGCGTGACTGGCGGGCTGACCCGGTTCGCTACGTGGCTGACGGAGTCCTGGCCCGCTCGAGCGCTCGCCGCAATCAACCGTCGGCACTCGCCGCGTGTGGAGCGGGTTCTTGTCGTGGTGGCCGCCGGAATCTTCATCGTCGCCACGGTGGTGGCGTGGCGGTCGTTGCCCGAGACGGACGGGCCACTGTCGTGGCCGCCGTTGATCGTCGCCGGGACGGTTGGGATTGCTGCGATGCTCGCACTCAACGCCGTCGAGTACCGGATGGCGGCCCGGTCATCGGGGTTGTCGTTGGGGTTTCTCGCCGCCATGCGGATCAACGTGTTGGCCTCCGCTGCTGCGTTGCTGCCACTACCCGGGTCGGTACTCGTACGTGTGCAGGGGTTGCGTTCGGCGGGCGCCACGTACCGCACGGCGACGGCGGCGATCGCCGTGGTGGGTGTGGCGTGGACCGCCACGACGTTTCTCATGGCGGGTGTGGCCCAGTTCGTGGCCGGGGAGTTCGCCCTTGGGGTTGTGGTGCTGGCTGGCGGTGTCGTGTTGAGTGCCGTTGCTGTGGTGGTGTCCCGGCGCGCCACGGGTGTGCAGTACACCGCGCCGGCCGCTGTGGCCATGGGGGCGGTGCAGGTGGGTCGGGTCATGGTGCAGGCCGCCCGGTTCTGGTTGCTGGTGGTGGCACTTGGCGCCACGGCGTCGGTGGGTCAGGTGGTTGCATTGACCGTCGCCGTGTCGGTGTCCACGGCGATCGCGATCTTCCCTGGCGGTCTAGGCATCCGGGAGTTGCTGGCGGCGGGACTCGCTCCTCTGATCGGACTTCCGGCGTCGGTGTCACTGGTGGTGGTGGCGGTGGACCGTCTTTTGGGTCTCGTCGCACTGGGCATTGCGGGCCTCGTGCTCGGGGTCGTGCACCGCGGACATGCCGAGGAGCAGGAGACGTGACGACGTCGCCGGGCGCCAGCGCGCCCGTGGAGCGAGATGTGCCCGACGCCGTGTGGCCGGTTCCGCGTGCTGTGGTGCTGATCACGCTGCTGTTGGCGTTTTTGCTCGTCGGTCGAGAACTCGTTGCGGGGGTGTGGTCGTCAGACGACGAGGTCGTTCACGTCGATCTCGTCCGGGCGGTTGCTGACCAGCGTGGTTTCCCCCACATTGATGACCGGTTCATCGAGGCCAGTGTGTGGGCGTCGTACAACTTGGTGGGCGCTGACTGGTCGACACGGGTGCGCATGCTCGCCGACGATGCGCCCGCGTGGGATGCACGTCCGGGCTGGTCCGATCTTGGCCCGGGAGGGTTCACCGGCGGCCGGAACTGGATGACCCAGCACCCGCCCCTTTACTACGTGCTGGTGGCGGCCGGCACGGAACTGGTGGGGGTGGTGACCCCCGGGGAGGACATCGGCAGTTTCAGCCAGGAACTGGCGGTGATGCGCGTCCTGAGCATGCTGTTCATGTTGCCGTTGCCGTGGTTGGCGTGGGCAACAGCCCGTCGTCTCCGCCTCGGTGGCACGGTGTCGCTCGTGGCGGCCTGCTTGCCGCTCGCCATGCCCCGGGTGGTGACCACCGGCGCGCAGATCAACAACGACACCTTGTTGGCGTTGGGTCTCGGAGTGGTGACGTACCTGTTGGCGCGCGTGGTGACCGGTGATCGTTCCCGCAGGACGGCTGTCGCCATTGCGGTGGTCGGATCAGCGGTGGTGCTCACGAAAGCGTTCGGGTGGTTCGTCCCGCTGTGGATTCCGCTCGGCTACCTCGTCGCTGGCTGGTTCGGCGGTCGTCGCTGGCGTGAGTGGCTGACCCCCGCCGCTTTGGCGACCGTGCCGCCCGTGTTGGTGTTGGGGGCCTGGGTCGGACGGAACCTGGCGTTGTTCGGACGCGTCCAACCGCGCATCACCGGGATATCTCAGCCTGCGGCCGAGGGGTTCGTGCCCGACTCGTTGGATTGGGTGAACCAGGCGATTCGGGAGTTCGGGACGACGCTATGGGCGCCGATCCGGCCCTGGTGGTTGTTGGGACCACTCGCCGTCGTTGCGGTGGCCGCGCTCGTGGTCGGTGTGGTGGGCGCCCGGGGTCGTGCGCGCATGGGTCGCCTCACGGTCCTGATCCCGTTGGCGGCACTCACCGCAGTGATGCTCGTGTCCTCGTGGTCCGCCTACCGCTACAGCGGAAGGTTGCTGGGGGTCAACGCTCGTTACCTGCTCGGTTCGGTGGTTGGGGTCGCAGCGGTCGTGGCTGCGGGTCTCGGGACGGTCGTGCGGCACCAAGCGGTGCGACGGTGGCTGCCCGCTGTGGTGCTCGCCGTCGCCCTCGCCGTACAGGTCGCCGGGGCCGTGACGTCGGTGGGGCGCCTGTACGGTACGCCTGAAGAGTCCTTCCCCGAACGTCTCGACGACCTTGTGGCGTGGGCGTCGTGGCCGGCGTGGGTGCTCGTCATCGTGTTCATCGGTGCGGCTGCGGTCGCCGTGGCGTGTTTCGCCTCGCTGGCGGGTGAGGCTCGCCGTGTGGACCCCGGGCGTGCAACGCTTGGGGTCGACGACCCCGACCATCCGGGTGCGGTGGCCCACGCCACCGCCACTGAGGGCCCATGACCAAACTCATCATTCAGATTCCGTGCTGGAACGAGGAGGGGCAACTCCCCGTGACGCTGGATGCCCTGCCTCGTGCGTTGCCGGGAATCGATGTCGTCGAATGGCTGATCATCGACGATGGCTCCACCGACGACACGATTGAGGTGGCGCGGTCACTGGGCGTGGACCACGTGGTGCGGCTCACCAATCACAAAGGGCTTGCCCACGCCTTCCAGGCCGGCATCGACGCCTGTTTGAAGCTTGGTGCCGACGTCATCGTCAACACTGATGCGGACAACCAGTACTGCGCCGACGACATCGGCGCGCTGGTTGCCCCGGTGCTTGCGGGGACCGCTGACATGGTGGTCGGGGACCGGCACGTGGATGACATCGCCCATTTCTCATGGATGAAGAAGCGTCTGCAGCATCTCGGAAGCTGGGTGGCCCGTGGGGTTTCGCGCACCGCAGTGGCTGACGCCACCTCGGGGTTCCGTGCCTACAGTCGCCAAGCCGCTCAGGCGTTGACCGTGGTGACCTCGTTCACTTACACGCTCGAGACCCTCATCCAGGCGGGTCGGTCCGACCTCGCCGTGGTGGACGTCCGGGTGCGCACCAACCCCGAAGTGCTGCGCGAGTCCCGGCTGTTCGGTTCGACGTGGGGGTATGTGCGACGCAACTCGCTGTCGATGGTCCGGATCTACACGACGTATCGGCCGTTGCGTGTGTTCAGCATCCTCGCCGCCGTTCTCGCCGTCGGAGGTCTGGCAGCGTGGTCCCCGTTCCTGTTCGACTGGATCGTGCGGGGTGACCGTTCCGGTCGTCTGCAGTCCGTCATCCTTGGAGCGGTGCTCATCATTGCGTCGTTGCAGGTGTTCGCCCTCGGGGTCATCGCCGACCTCATCGCCACGCAGCGCACCCTTGCCCAACGCACGCTCGAACGGGTGCGAGGCATCGAACTTCGGGTGGGTGTCCCACCGGCGCACTATGAACCGGGCCAGCCCGGTTCACTCAACGAGCCGGTCGAGGGCCTCGACGTGCACTCCGGCGAGCGGACGTAACCGGTCGCGGGCCTCGACCACAGCCGGGCCCGAATGCTCGACCTGCGCGGCGGCACCGGCAAGGTCGCCGTACCCGGTGGGGTTGTCGGGAACGAGCACGGCTCCCGAACCGACCTGGGAGGCGAGGTTCGTCACCTTGTCGGCGTAGCCGATGAGGACCATGGGTCGCCCGGCGAGCAGCGCAGCGATGCCGGCGTGGTAACGCATGGCCACGACGAGGCGCGCTGAGGCGATCTCGTCGACGACGGTGCGGAGGTCGGGGACCACCACCTCGGCAGGGGTGTCCATGGCGGCGGCCACCGCCTCAGAGAATGGAGCGTCGCGGCCGGCGTCCATGGTGACCAGGCGAATGGGTGCACCCAGTTGTTCGGCGACGTTGTCGAGGCCGCCGGCGAGCGCAGCGATCCGGCTCGGGTCCATCGAGTCGGCGGGGAGATGACGCAACGGGATGAGGTGGCCGCGCTCGGCGTGAGGGCGCAGGCACACGGCGATGTGGTCGGCGGGCGGTCGGTCCGCTGGCGGGTCACGGCGGAGCACCAGGTCGGCACCCACGAGGACGTTGTGACGCACCCCGCATGCCGCCAGCAGTTCGGCTGAGGCCTGGTCCCGAACGGCAACGGCGCGACATCGCCGCAGCGCTGCACCGGTGAGTCGGCGGCTGCCCCACCGGCGCAGCGGCCCGATGCCCAGTCCCACCCCGACGACCGGGATGTGTCGGATCATTGCCTGCGGTACCCGGGCCAGGTGCCACGGCAGACTTGTGGGACCGGTCTGGTCCTGGATGATGGTGCCGGGTCCAACGATGAGCCCGTCAGCGGAACCAAGGGCCCGCCACAGTGCGCGCAGGTCGCCGAGTCCGATCGCCTCGGTGTCATGAAGCGTCTCGGTGATCGCCGGGCGGCGCGAGACCACCGTGGCGTGAAGGCCCTTGATCCTGAGTTCGTCGAGCAGGACCGAAAGGAGCAACTCGTCACCGAGATTGTCGGTGCCGGACCAACCCGCCACCACCACGTGCCGTCCGGGTCTGCTCACGAGGCGACCTTACCCGGGGCGATGCCACCCCACGAGGGGAGGCTGCTAGGTTTCGTCCGTCACAGGGTCCGATGCGCCGGGGGGAATCGATGGTGGTCAACGTCAGTCGGAATCGTGGTTGGCGTCGCCTCGTTGCCGTTGTTGCGGCACTGGCCGTCGTGGCACCGGTGTTCGCAGTGGGCACCGCAACGGCAGGGGCCGACCCCGACCCCGTTGAGACGTTCGTCGTCGGTGCCGCCACCCGTTCGATCGACCCGACGGTGAGCGAGTTGTCGGCTGGGGTGTACCTCGGAGGTTTCGGCATCGGGGCGCGACCGGGTCGTCGGGCCACCGGGGTCACCGCAGGCGAGAACCTTTCGGCCCGGGCGCTCGTCGTGCGGTACCTCGACCAGACGATGGTGCTCGTCTCCGTCGACGTCGTGGGGATGGGCAACCTCTGGATGCGCAAGATCCGCGACGGCATCGCAGCGGCCACCGGGATCAGTGCCCGAGCCATCATGGTCAACGTCAACCACTCCCACTCAAGCCCCGACATGCAGGGCCTGTGGGGAGGGGTTCCTGTGGCCTACCGGAATCGCATCGTGTCCCAGACGGTGGGTGCCGTGACCGATGCGATCGCCGCCGAGGCGCCCGCCGAGCTCCGCGTGGCGTCGGTGGAGGTCACCGATCTGCACAACAACCGTCGCGGCGAATCCAACCGGGACGACACGATGTCGGTGATGCAGTTCCGCCGGGTGTCGGACTCTTCGGGGATCGCCACCCTCGTGAACTTCGGTTTGCACCCCACGTTGCTCGGTGGTGAGAACCTGCAGTTGTCCAACGAGTTCGTCGGGCCGACGGTGTCCGCCCTCGAGTCGGCCGGCGGCGGGGTAGGCCTGTTCGTCAACGGCACCCTCGGTGACCTCTCGCCCCGTGCTCCTGAGGGGTCGGGACGTGCCACCGTCCGACTCGGTGGTGCGCTTGCGGCGCGGGCGCTCACCGCGCTCGAGTCCGCTGAGGTGGTGCCCCCGGGCATGGCCATGTCGGTGAAGTCGGCCACGTTCGTCCTTGGTGACGGTTCGCTGTTGCTCGTCCCCGTCGCCAACCCTGATCTGGCGTTGGCAGCGCTCGGCATTGACCTGCGCGCCTACTACGACTTCACCTCGACGGGCACCGAGTATCGGGTGGTGGCCACCACCACGGTGGTGCGCCTCGGCACCAACGATGATTACGTCTCGATCGCCACGTTCCCCGGTGAGCCGCTGAGCAGTCTCGGCGAGGACGTTCGTGAGGTGGTCGGAGGCAAGGCGCAGTTCCTGTTCGCCCTGACCAACGACTCACTCGGGTACTTGTTGCCTGCCGATGAGTGGCGACCCCAGGGATCCCCCGACCCGCCCGGCCGTTACGAGGAGACCATCTCGCTTGAACGTCTGGCGGGCGAAAAGATCCGCACTGCGATCAGCCAGGCTGCCGGGTCGATCACCCCGATCCCCATGGTGGACTTCGTCGACGTGCCCGCCGGCGCCTCCTATGACCAAGGCGTCGACTGGTTGCGCTACCAGCAGATCACCCAGGGGTCGGGGGCGCGCACGTACTCGCCCGATCGGTCGGTGAAGCGGTCCGAGATGGCGCTGTTCCTCTACCGGCTCATGGGGCGGCCCGAGGTTGCTGACCCGGGGTCACGTTGTGGGTTCACCGACCTTCCGCTGAACGCCGGCGCAGAGTTGCTCCAGGCGGTGTGTTGGCTCAAGGCCGAGGAGATCACCATCGGGCTCGGTGGCGACCGGTCGCGATTCGGCCCGGACGGTGTGGTGGACCGGTCGCAGATGGCGTTGTTCATGCACCGCATGGCCCATGACGCCTGGCCACCGGAGCGGTGCGGGTTCACCGACATCGGCCCGGCGGCGAGCAATGAGTTGATCAGCGCCACCTGTTGGCTCAAGGAGTACGGGATCACCCGGGGCACGAATCAGGCGGGCACGCTCTACGCCCCGACCCAACCGGTCACCCGGGGGCAGATGGCGAGTTTCCTGTTCCGCTTGGGAACCAACCTCGAGCCGTGGTTGAAGGCTGCGCCCCCGCTGCTCGTGCGGTGAACCGGGCCGTTGCGTCACCAGGGTGTGGAATCGTCGGGATCTGTCGGGGGCGCGTACCGGTCGGCCCCGACAAGGGACTACTGTGCCTCAGTTCACTGATTCAGGGGGGAAAATGAACAGGTTCACTCGGGTTCTGACCGCTTCGGTGGCCACTGCGGCCATTGCTGCATCACTGCTGGTTCCTGCCACCGCCACCGCCCAGACCCCGGCGGCGGCCCCTGAGCCCATCGCGACGCCCCAAGGTACGGCGACGACGGTACCGGACGGGTTCCGGGATGTTCCGGGGACCGGGCCGAACGCCCAGGCGGCGTCCTGGTTGAAGCAGCAGGGTGTCAGCAATGGTGCGGGTGGGCCGGGTCTGTTCTCGCCCAACGCCACGGTGCGTCGTGCCGACATGGCCCGTTTCCTCTACCGCTTGATGGGGAGTCCCCAGAGAATTGTGACACCGTGTGGCTTCACCGATCTCGGTGCCTCGCCGGATTCGGAGCTGTTGACGGCGACCTGTTGGTTGAAGGAGACCGGGATCACCGTTGGGGTGAACAACAACCCCGCCACCTTCGGTCCCAACAACCTCGTCAC
Source organism: Bifidobacterium breve (assembly GCA_945860545.1). Classification (GTDB taxonomy): domain Bacteria; phylum Actinomycetota; class Acidimicrobiia; order Acidimicrobiales; family Acidimicrobilacustridaceae; genus M30B73. The sequence goes on from CAMAQM010000010.1 coordinate 14,488, forward strand.
CCGTTCCCAGATGGCGCTGTTCATGTTCCGCATGGCCAGCGAGTCCGGTGTCGGTGATGACGTGTGTGGGTTCACCGACCTTGGGAGTAACCCGAGTCTCGAGCTGCGTGAGGCCACCTGCTGGTTGAAGGAGAACGGGGTCACCAAGGGAACCAACCCTGAGGCCACCCGGTTCTCGCCTACGCAGGCGGTGACCCGCGGTCAGATGGCGTTGTTCCTGTTCCGGCTCGCTGCAGCGCCCAATGCGTGGCTGCCTGCTCGGATCCCAAGCGACCTCTACCCATGCGAGGCGATCAACCCGACGAGTTGTTTGCTGCCGTTCCCGTCGAACACGTTCACCCGTGTTGACGCCACGACCGATACGGGGTTGCGACTTGACATCTCGCCGACCGCAACGCCGGCCAACAAGGACGGCAAGCGCATCGATCCGTTCGAGCAGAACCGCAACGACGGGTTCAGCCCCGGTCAGGTGCTGCTCACCTACATCCCGGGTGTAGGCCTTGACCAGTCAGACGCTGCACCCATCACCGACATCGGCAAGTCGGTGCTCGACACGTCGCCGGTGCTGGTGATCAACGCGTCACCCGATCACCCCGACTACGGCGACCTCCATCCGCACTGGGTGGAGTACGACGATCAGGCAACCTCTGACGCCGACCGGCTGCTGACCATCGTTCCGGCCCGGAACTGGGAGGAGGGGGTGCGCTACATCGTGGTGGTGCGCGACCTCGTCGCCGAAGGAAGCGCCCCCATTCAGCCGGGTGCCGACTTCCGTGAGATGTTGGCCGGCACCGACTTCGGGGCGCCCTACCTCGACGAGCGAGGCGAGCGACTCCGGGAGATGTTGGCCGATCCGGTCCTCAATCGTTTCGAAACCTCGGGTGCCATTGCCAACCTGATTGAGGCGTGGGACTTCACGGTGGCCAGCGAACGCAACCTGTCTGAACGCATGTTGAAGATCCGCGACGAGGGCCTTGGTCTGTTGTCGGAGGGGCGTCCGGCACCGACGTTCAACGTGCCGGTCGACGTTCCCGGTACGCCAGCCAACGAGGATGGTCGCACCCGGGTGACTCGTCCGTGCCCGCTGGACCCGTCGCAGACGTGTACCCGCACGGTGGTCGACGGTACGTTCACCGTCCCCAACTACCAAAGCGGCGGAGCGCCGATTCCGGGCTCTGCCGGTGCGCCGTTCAACTGGGGTTCCGATGGCCTGCCCACCCGTAACACGGCTGTTCCCAACGTCACCGAGAAGTTCCGCTGCGTGTTCCCCAACGACAACGTGGTGTCGGGCGCCAGTCGGGCCAATGTGTCGCTGTACGGCCACGGGCTGCTCGGGTCGTACCAGGAGCTGAGTGGAACCAGCGACCACCTGACCAAGTTCGCCGATCAGGAGAACACGGTGTTCTGCGCGGCGAGTTGGGCAGGCTTCTCCCAGAACGACATCGGGAACGCCTTCTCCGCCCTTCAGGACCTCTCCTTGTTCAACGCCATCGCCGATGGCGCCCAGCAGGGCTTCCTCAACCAGCTCACCCTCGGACGACTGCTCCGTCACCCCAGCGGCTTCGTGGCCAACCGGGCGTTCAAAGCCGGTGGACTGGCTTCGGGTCAGCCGCTGATCGACAACTCTGAGCTTGGCTACGACGGCAACTCCCAGGGCGGCATCATGGGTGCGGCGTTGACGGCGGTCGCCACCGACTTCACCCGTGCGGTGCTCGGTGTGCCGGGGATGAACTACTCGATCCTGCTGTACCGCTCGTCAGACTGGTACACGTACGCCAGGATCTTCAACCCCGCCTACCCCAACGAGATTGACCGGCTCCAAGCCCTCGGGCTGACCCAGATTCTGTGGGATCGGGCGGAAGGCAACGGGTACGCCCACCACCTCACTGACGACCCCCTCGACGTCGACGGCTACAACCCGACGCCGGCCAAGGAGGTCATGTTGCATGTGGCGTGGGCCGACCATCAGGTGGCGATCGTGACGGCCGACAACATGGCCCGCACCGCCGGGATCAAGCTGTATGACCCACCCGCGGTCGCCACCGATCGCGCAGCGCTGTTCAGCACCCCCGGATTGGGTGACAACCCCGACGTGGAACCGTTCTGGGACATCGGTCGCATCACGCCTACCGAAATCACGAACGGTTACGAGGGGTCGGTGTACGTGATGTGGGATTCGGGGAACACGCCTGCCCCGCTCGTGAACCGCGCCCCCGGCGCGCCTGGCTACCCCGACGTCAAGGGCGATCCCCACGAGAGTCCGCGTCGGGCGCCCGGGTCGGCGCGCCAGCGAGCCGAGTTCCTCTTCGGAGGCCAGCTCGCCGATGTCTGTGCTCCCGGGCCGTGCATCGCCCCGCCCCGCTGATTTCAATTTCGATTCCTGACCGAACAACAACCCCTACGGAGATGCTCAATGACTGAGGACCGCACACCTCATCGCAACCGGATCACCACCCGTTGGCGTCGCGCCGGCGTCGCCGTCACGGTGGTGGGCGCACTAGTGGCCTCCACCGTGGTGGCGTTACCGGTCTCCCCGGCGGCGGCGAACGTTTCATCGCCGCCGCCGACGCCGTTGCCGCTCGACATCGAAGGCCCGGTACTCATCGCCGGTAGTCCATCGGCACCCGACCCCGAATTCACCGATGTTCCTGCCACCTCCTACTTCGCCCAGGGTGCGGCCTGGTTGAAAGAGGAGGGCATCACGCTTGGGTCGGGCGGTGCGGGCAAGTACTCACCGGATCAGACGGTGACCCGTCGTCAGATGGTGTTGTTCCTGCACCGACTGGTGAGTACACCGGCCCCCGACGAGGCATGTTCGTTCAACGACGTTGTCGTTGACCCGGGCAACCCCGATGACGTGAAGTTCGCCGACGCGGTGTGCTGGATGAAGGAGAACGGGGTCACCCAGGGCACCAACCCGGCAGGCACGTTGTTCTCCCCTTCCGCGCCCGTGACCCGAGGCCAGATGGCGTTGTTCATGCATCGTCTGTCGGGACTACGCACCGGTTCGGCTGCATCGGGGTTCACCGACGTGCCGGACTCACCCGGTCTGCGGCCGGCGGTCGACTGGATGAAGGCCAACGCCATCACCACCGGGCTGTCGCCCACCACCTACGGCACGAACGGGGTGGTGACCCGCGGTCAGATGGCGGCGTTCCTGCTGCGCCTCGCCTCCACCGGTGACGCGTGGAACCCCGGCGTTGTTGCCCGCGGATCTGTGGAACAGCTTTCGGCTGAGGGTGTCACGGGAACCGTCGTGAGCGTCTACGAATCGGATGGGAACCTCCTTGACACGGCGAGCCTCGACATCGACGGTGGAAAGATCTGGCGTCAGGTCCAGCCTGGGACCTACTACGTGGTGACCGGCACCGAGCAGGACCACACCACCACCGAGGTGGAGGTCACGGACCCACGGGTGCCGGAATCTGAGGGCGCGCTCTACAGTGGCCAGACCCTGCGAAGTGGCTTCAACTACATCACCATGCGGGACGGCACCCGCCTCAGCGCCATGGTGACGTTCCCCGGTGGTCCAGGGCCGTACCCGACGCTGGTGGAGTACTCCGGGTACGACCTGTCGAACCCCTATGAGCCGACCTCGGGCTCCAGCCCGTACCGTCTGTTGGCCCCGCAGTTCGGCTACGCCCTCGTGCAGGTCCAGATGCGCGGAACCGGGTGTTCCGGCGGGGCGTTCGACTACTTCGAGCCACTGCAGTCCCTCGACGGCTACGACGCCATTGAGACGATCGCATCCCAGTCGTGGGTGAAGCCCAACACCATCACCGGCGAGAAGGTCGTCGGCACGGTCGGCATCTCCTACCCGGGCATCTCCCAGTTGTTCGTCGCCCAGGCCCAGCCACCCTCACTGGCGGCGATCACCCCGGTGTCGGTCATCAGCGACACGGTGCGCGCCGTGCTGTTCCCCGGCGGCATCTTCAACAACGGTTTCGCCCAGGGTTGGGCCGAGGGAGCCGTGTCGCGCGGTCAGCCCGCCCGGCGTCAGCCGGACGGCACGTGGCGTGGTGGTGTCGACTACGTCGGCACCAAGATCACCGGCGTCGACCGCCAAGGCGTTCGCGTCGGGGACCGGGACCCGGTGTGCCGGGCCTCCCAGCGCCTGCACGGCCAGGCCGCCGACCTGTTGGGACTCATTGACGAGAACGACTACGAGACCCCGGAGTTCCACTACTTGTCGCCGATGCGATTCGTCGACAAGATCGTCACCCCGACGTTGATGGTGGGGGCGTGGCAGGACGAACAGACCGGCGGCATGTGGCCGAACATGCTCGGTCAGTTCCCCGAGGACACGTTCGTGCGCATGATCGCCCAGAACGGCACCCACATTGAACCGATCGCCCCCGACAACCTCAAGGCGGCGTTCGAACACCTCGCCTTTTTCGTCAAGGGTGAACGCCCGAACGTCAACGTGGCCCTCCTCAACACTCTGATCGGCCTCGCTGCCGGGCAGTTGCTGGGTGGGTCGATTCCGCCCGGCGGTGAGATCACCTTCACGGCGTCGGAGTACGACAACACCACCAAGTACCCGACGTTCCAGAGCGCCTTTGACGCCTGGGTCAACGGGCCGCGGGCGATCATCCGATTCGACAACGGTGCCGGACCCACCGGCAACGCCGGTGGGTCGTTGATCCCGTCGGAGACACGGCAGTTCTCCAAGTGGCCGCTGTCGGGAACGGAGGCGACCACGCAGGAATGGTTCCTGCGGGGCGACGGCACCCTCGGGAGCGCCGCACCGACCGTGAACGCCGGTCTGCCCGGATCGGTGGTGACGTACGACTACGACCCCACCGTCGGTCTCGTGAAGACGTACCGGTCTGGCAACGGCTGTTCGGAATGGTTGCCGGAGCCGAAGGACAACAACGGCAACTCCTGTCTCGACTGGGTGGACCCCGATGACAGTAACGAAGCCGCCTTCATCTCGGCTCCGCTTAGCGAATCAACGGTCATGGTGGGCAACGGTCTGGCTGACCTGTGGGTGACGTGGGATCCCGTTGACTCTGAGAACCCGGCCGAGCCGTTCACCGACATCGAGGTGACCATCAGCGAGGTGCGTGCCGACGGCAAGGAGATCTACGTGCAGAGCGGCTGGACCCGCACCAGCTTCTGCGTCAACGATGATGAGTTGTCGACCCCTCTCGCCCCGTGGTTCACGGGAACCATCGAGGACGCCACGAACTCATGCCAGATGGTGCCGGGGGTCCCCCGCAAGGTGGAGGTTCCGATCTTCCCGTTCGGTCACATCTTCCGGGCCGGTTCCCAGGTCCGCGTCACCGTTGACGCCCCAGGCGGCAGCCGGGTGGCGTGGACCTTCGACTCGGCTATGGACGCCGGCACCCACACGTTGGGGACCTCGGTGCAGTACCCGTCGCGCATCATCCTTCCGATCGTGACCAACCAGGTCCGTGACACGTACACGACCGGGGCGGCGAACCCGAACCCGGCGGCACGCTGGGTCACCCAGCCTGTCACGGCACCTGCGCTTGGGACCTCGCCCCGATGCGGCATCCTGAGGGCCCAGCCGTGCCGCACGTACTCCCCCCCCGGGGGCAACGGGGGCAACGGGGGCGCCGGGTGACGAGTGATTGAGTCGCCATGCGACGTTGGTGGCCGGTACCTCAGGGTGCCGGCCACCGCCCGTTACGGCAACTCGGCGGCTTCGATCTCCCCGTCGGCGATCGCCGCACAGAACGCAGCATGGTCTTCGATGTTGAGCGCGGCGTACCTCAAGGAGAAGTCCGCAACTGCTGCGGCGAACGAGTCGTTGTCCCCGAGGTAGGCGGAAAGGGCGTCGGCATTGCCCGATCGGCAATGGGCACGGGCCAGCGCTGCGCCGCAGAGCCTGGCGTAGTGGGGGAGTTGCTCGTCGGACATCGTGTCAATGTTCGCTGATCCCTTCCAGTCCCGCAGCTGGCGGAGGTAGAAGTGGTGCTCGCCCGCTGTGCCCCATCCGAGGAAGATGTCGCTAGTGGTCTGCATGAGCCGCTGTCCGTCGACGACGCGCTCGCCGTGGTGGGGCTGGGAGGCTCGCCCGACGAACGGCTCGAGAACGGATGCCTGTGCCTGTTTGACCTGGATGAACAGCGGTGAGTCGTCGCTCCACGCCAGCGCCAGCAGGATGTAGCAGCGGGTCCCCACACTGCCGACGCCGACGACCTTGCGAGCTGCGTCGACGACCCGGTAGCGACGGAGCAGGTGGCGACGCTCACTAGAGACCGTGGGCAGATACGCCCTGAAGAGTTCACTGAGGTGGTCACGGGTGACGTCCTCGTCGAAGTGGGTGATGAGCGGTGGATCATCGACGATCCGAGGAACCCCGCCCTCGGAGCGGGTCAGTTTGGCCATGGCCTGAGCGCTGGTGCGCTGCCGTGCTTTGGTCACCGCCCGTTCAGCTCGTTTTCGTGAGTCGTCGGGCAGTGACGCAACGATCATGTCCGACTCGAGTTGCACGTACCAGGTGTCGAGTTCGTCGAGCGCGACAAGTCGGGCAACAGTGGATTGATACGAAAGTACGGCCTGCACGGCGGCGTCGCGACCGATGTCCTCGCTAAACCCGCGGTCGAAGGCCGCCACCACGAGACTGGCTGCCAGTCGCTTCACGTCCCACTCGAAGGGACCCGGAAGGGTTTCGTCGAAGTCGTTGACGTCGAACGCCTGTCGACGCTCGGGAGTGCCGAAGAGTCCGAAGTTGGACAGATGTGCGTCACCACACAACTGGACGTTGAGCGGCGTGGTGGGGGTTGTCGCAAGATCGGCCGCCATGACTGCGGCGGCGCCCCGGAAGAAGGTGAATGGCGAGACAGCCATGCGGGCGTGACGCACCGGAACGAGTTCGGGAACCCGAGTGGTTGCCTGGCCGGCGAGGACGGCCAACGGGTCGCGGTCCGAACGTGGCGTGAACGTGTCGTGGGAGGTGCGGGGGCATGCCTTGCGGGCGGACTTCCCAATGGTCGCGAGTTGGGCCCCGGTGTGGTTTGGGCCGGGCCACACATGGGTCACGAAACCCTGTTCGGGCAGTTGACCGTTACCGGCGACACCTGGTGGATCGAGCGCTGGGACCTCCGGGAATGTCAGGAGTGGGGTCGGGATTCCGCTCAGGTCGGAGGTTGCCATGCGCTCAGTATGGTCCGGATCCCGCCTTGTGCCGCACTTCGACATGGCGTGATCGCGCCTCGGCGGATGGTTGGCTAGAGGTTCGATCTCCGAATGCGTTCGATCAGGTCGTGACGGTCGGTTGCCCCGAAACGGCGCATGAGGCCGGCGAGTTCACTCTTGATGGTGGCGACCGAGAAGTTCAGTTCGCTGGCGATGGCGAGATTGGTCCAGCCGTCCTCAACGAGTTCGATCACCCGTTGCTGGCGTTCGGTGAGTCTGATCACTTCACGTTGGCGTCGGCTGCGCTCCCAGGGATGTCGTGGCTCGGACGCAAGTGCCCACAACGCCAGTGCCGAGCTGACGGCGTCGAGGGTGAGGTGCAGGGCCACCGGCTCCTCGGGCGGACCGGGAAGTTCGACGCTGAGAGCGCCGATCCGGTTCGCTCTGGCCCGCACCGGAACGCTCACGATCTCGGCGTCAGGGGGGTGGTCGAGGGCTTGTGCCCATGGCACGAGGAGGGGATAGCGGGAGGGCAAGTCGGCGACGCGAACGTCGATTCGATGTCCGTTGCGCAGGCAGTCGCCGTCGGGGGTGTTGGCCTCTGCGGGGAGGCTGGCGAACCGCTCGACGAGATCGGTTGGGGCACCTGACCACACCATCAGGTCAAGGGACTGTCGTTCGGCGTGGTGAATGCGCATGGTGACGGTGAGGGGTTGCCAAGCGTGGAGGGTGTCGAGCCGGATTGCCTCACCGACAAGTTCGCCATCGTGGTGCGTGCTGAGGGTGTGCAGAAGTGGGCCATAGGTCGACTGGAGGTCGCGGTGCGCCTGGTGGTCGTCGACAGCGTCGGAACCCGAAGCCATTGGAGAAACCTAGGAGTGCCTTTGCCGTGCCCCGTCCCGGGGATCGGCTATATCCACGTGGTAGCCGCTCGCGGGCGGGGTACGTGGCCGGAAGGCAGTACACCGTGGGTATGAGTCATCGTGAAGCAGGTATTCGCATGTGGCCTCAGGTGGCGCGGTGCTTCCGCGCTCCGGGGAGGCCTCATGCACCATCCCCCGTCTGAAGAGCAAGCCTGGGAGATCGCCCGCAACCACTTCGGAGACGACCTTGCCTCGTGGGTGCGCCTCGAGCGGACCGACTTCGGATGGATGGCACGGGTGGAGGAACCTCCGCTGGGCCCCGGCACCGTCATCGGCGCCGATCTTTTGGCCATCGGTCCACGGGCTGAGGACACCCGCACCTACCCGCCCATGTCCGCACCACAGTTGCGTCGGGCGCACTTCGCGTGGCTCGAGAACGTGGCAACCTCGGCCCGCATGGACAGCGACGGACCGGCCTCGTTTTCCTGAGTGCCGGGTTCCTGAGTGACGGGGACTCATCGCCGGTCAGCCCACAGGGGTCCCGGGGATGGGGGACGTCGTCATGCCTCGACGATGAGTGACACACACGTGGTGGCGCTGCCGCCCACGTTCAACAGGGCAGCGGTCTGCGCTCCGGGCACCTGGTAGTCCCCGGCAGTGCCGGTGACCTGACGCACCTGATCGCAGAGCATCCGGACCCCCGATGCCCCCACCGGATGACCGACCCCCATCAGGCCGCCGCTGGGATTGATCGGGAGCTGACCGTCGAAGTCGCAGGTGCCCTCCTCCACGGCTTTCCACGATTCGCCGGGGGCGGTAATGCCGAAGTGGTCGATTGCGGCGTAGTGGTTGGTGGTGAAGCAGTCGTGGGTCTCAATGACGTCGAGGTCCCAGACATCGTCGACGCCGGCGCGGGCCATGGCGGCGGTCACGGCTGCTCGCACCCCGGGGAGGATGTAGGGGTTGGCGCTCCGCTCGGAGTCGCGGAGTTTGGCGGCCATGGTCATCTGGTCGGTGTGGTGACCCCACCCGACGATGCGGGCCGGCCGGGAAGATCCACCGTCATCCCGTCGGGGTCGACGTTCCCACTCCCGGGCGAACGCCGGAGTGGCGAGCACCACCGCAGCGGCTCCATCGGTGATCTGTGAACAGTCCTGCCGGCGGATGCGACCGGCCACCACGGGGTTCAGTTCGTCATCACTGCGATCAAAGTGCCCGTCGGTCAGCGTCCAGTTTCTCGTCTGGGCTTGTGGGTTGCGGGTGGCGTTGTCGAAGTTGGAACGGGCGATGGCGGCGAGGTGCTCATCGTCGAGCGAGTAGCGCCGGTCGTAGGCGTCGCCGAGATCACTGAACATCTGGGGCCACAACCAGTCGACGCCGTCGGTCTCGTCGGGGACCAGTGCTGCGGTCCCTAGTCCCTGCTGAGCGTCAAAGGCGTTGAAGGTGCGCATCATCTCAACGCCCACCACCACGGCGACGTCGCACCGCCCGGCTTCGAGGTCGGCCATGGCGGCGAGGACCGCCACCGAACCCGATGCGCACGCCGCCTCGTGTCGGGTCACGGGTATGCCCCGCAGGTCCGGGTGGGCATCGACGAGGAGGCCACCGAGGTGGCGCTGGCCGTTGTACAGACCAGCAGCGAAGTTGCCGACGTGCCCCGATCCGACCTCGCTGGCGTCCACCGCAGCGTCCTCAAGCACCCCGAGGGTCGCTTCGGCGATGAGTTCGGCCACGGTGCCACCATCACGTCCCCGGTTGCGGGCGAAGTCGGTCTGGTAGGTGCCGAGCACCATCGTGGGGTACGGGGACGGCCGGATGGGACGCACCGTCACGACCTCGGGGCGGGTGTCGCGTCGTCGTTGGTGGCGCTCACCGCTCCCGGGACCCATTCGGTGTGGTAGCCGAGAGGGACACGGGCCGTAACGGCGAGACGGGCCACGGGCCCCAACGTGAGGTCGTTGGCGTCAAAGACGTGGACCTCGCTGGTGCCGGTGGCTTCCTCGGTGACGAACGTGACGAGATAGCCGTCTCGCTCACCCGTTCGAGCCGGATCCGACGAGGGGGCGAACACGGCTTCGTTGCCCAGCCACCCCTCGGGGTGGCGGTGCACGGTGGCTGTGCCGTCACGGAGGTCGTGGTGGACGAGACCGTCGAATGCCAGGGTGGGCCGGTCAGCGAACGTCGGGGACCAGCTCGACTCGGCGCCGGTCCCCATCCGGAGGTCGTTGATGCGCGGGAACTCCGAAACGGTGTCGTCGATGGCGCGTTCGGTGGCCAGCCCGGTGGCCAGATCGAGTCGCCATTCCCACAGAACCGGTTCGAGCCGGAGGTGGCCAAGGTGGGGGATCGTTCGGCGTGTGGACACCTCGGTCGTGGCGTTGTGCGGATCGCCCACCAGAGGGTCGGCCATGCGACACCCCCGGAGCACCACGGTGTCGCCCTCCTCGTGGGCGTTGATCACGTGGTACATGAAGAACGGTTCCACCTCGAACCAGCGGACCTCCGACGAGGTTCCGTGGCGGGGCACCACCCCGATGCGGGTGGGTAGGTCACGGTAGAAGCGGACCTTGGTCCGGCCCACGGCGAGCAACTCAGGGTCGAACATCATCGACATGTCGAACAGGACGGTGAACCGCGGGGTGATGGCCAGATCGTGTTGCAGGCGGGGTCCGGGCAACTCGATGGGCTCGAGATGGGTGACCCGGCCCTCGGGACTGACGACACCGATGTGGAGGTAGGGCGGCAGCATGGAGTATGAGGTGAACACCATCTCACCGGTGCTCGGGTCCACCTTCGGGTGGGCGTTCATGGTGACCGGCAGGGTGCCCCCGAAATCGCTCACGCCGATCGTCTCGAGTGTGGTGGGATCGAGCTCGTGGGCGGCGCCCGACAGCCACCACAGTGCGTAGAGCCGTCCGGCGTGGTGGACGACGTCGGTGTTCCCCGTGTCCTTGAACGGCCCGCCCGCCGCGGTGAAGTCCGGTGGCTCAAGGATGCCGCGCAGGCGTGCCCGTCCGGCGTCAAGGTCGGCTTCGAGCCCTGCGGTGCGTACCCAGCGGTTTCGGTAGGTGGCCGTGCCCCCACCGAAGTGCACCCCGTGCACCATGCCGTCACCGTCGAACCAGTGGTAGTGGCCCGGGGGGTCGAACGCCGGGTTGGACCCGTTACGCACGAACAACCCTTCGAGGTCGCTGGGGAGCTCACCGGCGAGCACCGGCAGGTCCCGCGTCGTCGTCTCGGTGTGAATCGACGCGTAGGGCCCGCGCAGGTAGGCGTCGGGCGGGTGGCGGTCGGTGTCCTCAGCCGTCATCGTCATGGCGTGCTCCCTTCGCAGTACCCCTGTCGGTGTGCGCTCCAACGAGGGTGCCTGACCCGACGCTAGTACGCCGCCACCGGCGCCGGTCGGGCGATACCGTGATGTGGTGCCCCTGTCAGCAGAACCTCATCTGGGTGCACTCGTGGACCTCGTCGGTGGGGAGTTCCCAATGGGGGACGTGAGCCGGTGGTCGTACCCCGCCGACGGCGAGGGGCCGCTGCGGCCCGTCACGGTGGGGGCTTTCGCCATTGAGGCGTGGGCGGTGACCAACGCCGCGTTCGGTGCGTTCGTGGCCGCCTCCGGTCACCGCACCGACGCCGAGCGCTCCGGGTGGTCATTCGTGTTCGCCGGGCATCTTCCCGACGACCATCCCCCAACCCGGGCCGTCGTCGCGGCGCCCTGGTGGCGTCAGGTGCCCGGAGCGGACTGGGCCCACCCGTTCGGACCGCGCAGCGACCTCCGCGGCCTCGCTGACCATCCGGTGGTGCACGTCTCCCAACGCGACGCCGAGGCCTACGCCACCTGGTGTGGGCGGCGACTCCCCACCGAGGCGGAGTGGGAGTTCGCTGCCCGGGCGGGCACGACGAGCGTCTGGCCGTGGGGAGAGGAGCTCGAGCCGGGTGGCGTGCACCGGGCGAACGTGTTCCAAGGGGTGTTCCCCGACCACGACACCGGGGCCGACGGCTGGGCGGGGACCTGTCCGGTCGATGCGTACGAACCCAACGCCTGGGGTTTGTGGAACATGGTTGGCAACGTCTGGGAGTGGACGGCGGACCGGTTCGGCGTTCCCGGTGGTTGCTGCGCCGGTGGGGGCAGCGATGACGAGTCGACCGGTGTGGTGCTCAAGGGTGGCTCATACTTGTGTCACCACTCGTACTGTCACCGATACCGGCCAGGGGCGCGCACCGGGTCGTCACCCGACAGCACCTCGGGCAACACCGGTTTCCGCTGTGTGGCGGACCGCTGAGGACTACACGAACGACCGTGCCGCGGTGGCGTACGGCCACGGCACGTTGCGACCCGGCAGGCACCGCCGACGCTCCTCGGCGAGGCGCTCAACCATGACGTCGAACACGGCCGCCACGCCAGCGTCGGTGCCACGAAGATGTGCGAGGTTCTCGACCTCGTGAGGGTCACCGTCGAGGTCGTAGAGCTCCCACTCCTCGGCGAGGACGTCGTGGCGCCACGTCACCCCGTCAGGGCCCGACGTCGCCAACTGCCGGACCCCCGGTTCGGTCCAGCACGCCGGGTCGTCGAAAGTGCGCACCAGCTTCCACAGGTGCCCGGCTCCGTGGTCCCCGTCCACACGGCCGATCACCGCCTCGAGGTTCGCCGCGGCGGAGGTCGGGACGGCGATGTGGAACTCGGGCGGCGCGTCCTCGAGGTGCCAGTGGCGGGCGGCGAGGCCGTCGCGCTGGTCCCCTTCGAGGATGTCGTCGCGGGTCTGGAGGTAGATGGTGCGCTGCCCGCCCGCCGCCGCAGGGTTCCCCACCGTCGGCCACAGGCTGCGGCCCGGCAGCGGATGGACCTCGCTGAACTGTGTGGCGAGCACGGACGCCAACTCCGACTCGTGCAGACCGGCCGCGTCGAGCAGGGTCGGGAGCAGATCGACGTGGGAGCTGGGGGCGTCCACCCGCTCGGCGCTGCGTGACATCGTGGTGACCTCACCGTTGGCGTCGAGGTGCACGAACGACAGCGGCACCCGGACGGCTTCGTCGTAGAGGGTGAACCACTTCTGGTGCAGGCCGCCGTGGGCGCCGAGGAGTTCGCCGTGGTCGGCGCTGCGGACCACGACGGTGCCCGACGGTGCCCCGCCGCTCGCTGCTCCGTCACACGCCATCTGCCGGACGGCGTCGAGGGGTCCGTCGACGTCGCCGTGCAGCCGGTGGTACATCCGACGGTAGGTGTCGCCCTCGTCGGCGTAGACCGCACCGACCACCTCGGCGGGTCCGTAGGCGGTCGGGTACGTGTCCCGGTAGCGCGCCTGCACGGCCGGTTTGGTGGACAGGTCCTCGTGGAGAGTTGGCGGTGGGGCGATGGTGGGGGTGTCAAAGGGGTCGACGGCGACAGGGGAGTCCTCGCCGCGACGGATCCACGCCGGGAACATCACGATGTCGTGCGGGTTGACGAAACTGGCCACACACAGGAACGGGCGCAGCGCTTCGGGGTCCCCGGCGAGTCGGCGGCTGTAGCGGTCCGACAGCCACGCCACCACCCGTGCCGCGATCAACGGGTCGCGCACCAACCCGCAGTCGGCGACGTCGGCGCCGTGCGGTTCAGGCCCGACCCACCCTGAGAACCCGAACGGGTCAAGGACGTCGGCGGCTCGGTAGGCCGCCAGGCCGTGCTCGACTACCTCGCCCGATGCGGTGTTGGTCACGACCCGGTTGCCGTCGGTGTCGTGGAGGTCGGCGTGGGTCAGGTGCCACTTGCCGTCGTAGTAGGTGTCGTACCCCGCCACACGGAACCAGTGCCCCATGGTGGGCACCTCGTCGGGACGTAGCCAGCGCATCCGGGAGTCGTCGGCTTCCTTGCCGATGCCGTCGGTCTGGGTGACGCCGTGGGTGTCGGGGTAGTGGCCGGTGAACAGGGTGGGCCGACTCGGCACACACGCCACCGAGCCGGTGTAATGGCGGGTGAATGACACGCCGTGGTCGTCGAACCAGCGGCGACCCGGCAGACGTCGCTGACGCCACGCCGCAACCGTGTCGTCCTCATACTCGGGAGCGGCCCGTTCCTGGTCGGTGAGGATGATGATGATGTCGGGCCGGGCGGTCGGTCCCGTCGGAGCGCTCACAGCGTCACCGTGTGCAGGTCGTCGCCGGCGACGACGGTGCCACCGAACGTGCTTGCCGCCAGCGCCGTCCACTGGTCGAGGTCTCCCGGGGCGGGAGCGGGCACGAAGTGGGTGAGGATCAAGGTGCCCACCCCGGCGCGTTGTGCGGTTTCGCCTGCCTCCTGAGGGGAGGAGTGGTAGTCGAGGATGTCGAGGAGTCGTTGCACGGGGACCTGCTCAATGAGGTCTTTGCGGATGACGGTGTGGACCAGCGCGTCGGCGCCCGACGTGAGTCGGTCAAGGCCCTCGCAGGGCACGGTGTCGCCGGCGAGCACCACCGACGCCGAGCCGTCGTCGACCCGCCAGCCGATCGACGGGTGGACGGGTCGGTGATCGGTCGGTCCGGCGGAGACCACCACCGCCGGGTCGGTTTCGGTGCGCCACACCTCGGTGGGTTCGGGCCCCACAAGATCGACCTCGGTGACGACCATCGGCGGGTTCCACGCCAGGTCAGGGTGGTGGGCCATCCGGAAGCTCACATCGTCGGCGAGCGAGTCCATGAGGTGCTCGAGGTGACGTTCGGTGCCGACGGGTCCGAACACCCGCAAGGGGCTTGGGGCGAACGACGTGATCCACCGGGTGGTGACGAGGTCACCGAGGTCGGTGATGTGGTCGCTGTGGAGGTGGGTGAGCAGCACGGCGTCCACCTGAGCGGCCCCAAGGCCCGCAGCGGCGAGCCGCATGAGCACCCCACGTCCGGCGTCAACGAGCAGGTTGACTCCACCGGTTCGCACCAGCGTGGCCGGTCCGGCGCGATGCGCATCAGGGAGTGGTCCGCCGGTACCGAGCAGGGTGATGTCCATGTCCGAAGCGTAGTGGTGTGCTCACACCGAATCTCCTGGACGTGCAGGTCGTGGTCGGGGGCGGTGGGGCAATCGGGTCGGTGGCGGGCGGAAGGGTAGGGTCCGGGGCATGACACGAGTGGTGGTACTTGGCGGCTGTGGGGGAATCGGCAGTGTGGCGGCACGTACGCTCGCTGCGGCCACTCAGGTGGACGAAATCGTCATCGCCGATGTCCGCTCCGATGCGGTGCAGGCAATGGTGGCGGAACTTTCCGGGGGGGTGCCGGCCCGAAGCGGGATCAGCGGATCGGTGGTGGACGCCTCGGACCCCGCCTCGGTGGCGGGCGTGTTGGCGGGCGCCGACCTGGTGGTGAACTGCATCGGCCCCTTCTACCGGTTCGGGGCCCCGCTGCTCGCCGCGGCCATCCGTGCCGGGGTCACCTACGTGGACGTCTGTGACGACCTTGACGCCACCCGGGCCCAGCTCGAACTCCACGACGCCGCGGTCGAGGCCGGGGTGTGCGCCCTCATCGGCATGGGCAACTCCCCGGGGTTCGCCAACGTGTTGGTGCGTTACGCCGCCGACCACCTGCTCGACGTCGTCGAGAGCGTCGACATCATGCACATCCACGGTGGGGAGCCCGCCGAGGGCCCCGCCGTGATCAAGCACCGCATCCACGCCATGACCAACGACGTGCCGTTGTTCATCGACGGCGAGTTCCGCACGGTGCGGATGCTTGACGACGATGGTCAGGCGTTCGTTACCCACACCGAGTTCCGCGACGTGGGGACCTATCCCGTGTACCCCTACCCCCACCCCGAGACCATCACCCTGCCCCGCTACCTGCCCGGACTGCGCCGGGCCACGAACCTCGGCGTGGTGTTCCCCCTCAGCTACTTCAACATGACCATGGATCTCGTGCGCCTGGGTGCCGCCTCCACTGAACCTGTCGAGGTCGACGGCGCCGAGGTCGTGCCGCTCGAATTCACCGTGGCCCACATCATTTCCCAGCGTCCCCGCCTGCTCGCCGAGGCCGGTGTGGACGGCCCGGCCGGGTGCCTCAAGATCGTCGTGTCAGGCACACGCGAAGCGGAGGATGGGGACCACACGATCGTGTTCTCCCTGTCCTCGGGGTCGATGGGCGCCGGTGAAGGCACCGGCATCCCCGCAGGTCTCGGTGCACTGTTGTTGTTGGACCCGTCGCTGCGTACCGCCGGGGTGCACCCCCCCGAAGGGATCGTGGACCCGCTCGCCATGTTGGGCCTCGCCACCGACATCCTGCCCAGACTCAACCTTGGTGGGAGCGACGACGACGGCGGCATGGTCGACGTTCCCATCCACATCGCCCACCACCGACCGGACGGTTCGGTGGAGGAACTGTCACTCGGTCTGGGCTGAGCGGGACGGTCGGCACACCATGTTCATCGGTCACGATCTCGGCACCGGGGGCGACAAGGCGGTACTCGTCGACGCCGACGGCCACATCCGCGCCATGGCGTTCGTCCCCTACGGCCTCGATCACCCCCGACCCGACTGGGCTGAACAGGACCCGGCCACCTACTGGTCGGCGGTGTGTGAGTCCACCCGCACCGTCATGGAGCGATCAGGTGTCGACCCGGGCCGGGTCAAAGGCGTCGGGTTCGCTGCCCAGATGCTGACCCAGGTGCCGCTCGACGCCTCCGGTGCGCCGACGCGTCAAGCCATCTCCTGGCTCGACGCCCGCGCCGAAGCAGAAGCGGCCCGCATCGTGCGTCGTCTCGGAGGTCGTCAACTCGTGCGGTTCGTCGCAGGAGCGGTTCCCTCAGCCAAGGACGTGGTGGCCAAGTGGGCATGGATCCGCGACAACGAACCCGACGTGTGGGATCGCACCGCTGCGCTGACCGACGCCACCGGGTACCTCGTGGCCCGATCCACCGGTGTCGTGTGTGCCGACCACACGGCGGGTGGTGGCACGGGAATGATCGACCGCAGCAAACGAACCTGGAGTCGCCCACTGCTCACCGCCAGCGGTCTGGGTGGGCGTGACGTGCGGCGTCGCCTGCCTGCGCTGCGGGGTTGTTCGGAGGTGGTCGGCGGGCTGAGCCCGGTCGCAGCACTCGAACTTGGACTCGTGGCGGGTACCCCCGTGGTGGCCGGCGTCGGGGACGTGCCCGCCGCACAGGTCGGATCCGGCGCCGTGCTCGACGGCCAGGCCCACGTGTGTCTTGGCACCTCGGCGTGGCTGTGTGTCACGACGTCTGCGGTGGCGGACCTGCCGGCCCACGGGGTGTTCTCCTTGCCGGCGGCCGATCCGTCCACGTTCGCCACGGTGGGAGAGATGGAGACCGCCGGTGAGTGTCTCGACTGGTTCGCCCGGGTCCTGTTCCCCGACGCCGACGAGTCTTCGGGGGTGGCGGCGCTGGTGGCCAGTGCGGCGGGCGCCCCGCCGGGTTGCGACGGGTTGACGTTCGCCCCGTGGCTGTTCGGTGAGCGGGCCCCGGTGAACGACCCGACGCTGCGGGCGACGTTCCTCGGATTGTCGTTGCAGCACACCCGGGCGCATCTCGCCCGGGCGGTGCTCGAGGGGGTCGCCCACAATCTGCGCTGGTTGCTCCACGCCGTGGCGGCCAAGGGCATGGGTCCATCCCGGTTGCGGGTCATCGGCGGAGGGGTGCGCAGCCCCTTGTGGATGCAGACCATTGCTGACGTGACCGGGTTGGCTGTCGACACGCTCGACCACCCGCAGTACGCCGGCGCACGTGGTGCGGCACTACTCGCCGCCGTGGGTACGGGGACGATCGCGTCAGTCGCCGACGTCGCCGGTCTCAGCGTGGTGGCCGACACCTACGAACCGACGAGCGACCCCGCACTCGCCGCTGCGCATGATCGTGCCCACCGGGCGTTCCTCACCGCGCTGCCCGCCGCCACGGGACACGCCCGGGCACTGCGCCGCTGAGTGCTCACTCAGCTGGGTGCGTGGTACGCCGCCCACTCGTCGTCGCTCCACAGGGACCGCAACTGGTCGGCGACGAACCGGCAGGTGTCCTGGACCATGTCGAAGAAGTCGAGGTGCACGCTCATGGCCTCGGTGAACTGCAGCCCGGCCACCAGCGTGTCCGCCTCATGGATGCTCAGCTCAAAGGGTCGCGGCGTGCTGCGGTCGCCGTCGTCGAAGAGTTGGCGCAACCTGCGGTCCAAACCGGCACACAGTTCGGCGTCGAGGGGCACCTCGTTGTCCTCGACGATGCCGAGGGTGGTCCGCAGCGCCTCGGCGCCCTCCCATGGGAGGTCGAGGACCCGGTGGGGAATCAGTTCGCCGTGACGGTTCGTACGCCCCGTCACGGACCTCACCCCTTGCGCTTGCGACCGAACAACCCGCCGAGGACGCCCTGACCCTCGGGGACGGCGTCGGTGAGGGGGCGGCCGGTGATCTGGGCGAACCGGTCGTCGAAACCGGGCTGGTCCGCACCGAACGTGGTCAGCACCCGTCGGGCGTTGCGGGTCGTGAGTTCGTAGCGCTTGCTCAACAGGTCGAGGACCCGCACCCGCAGGTCGACGCGTTCGGGGACCAGCATCTGCCACGCAGCGGTCTGCTTTTCCAACAGCTTCAATTCGGGGCTGGACGCCCCTCGGCGGGCGGCCCTGAACGACTCGATGTACGCCTCGTCGGCCTCGCCGGGGAGTTCCCCCCGTCGGGCCTCAGGGTCGAGGAGTTCGTCAAGGTCGATGGGGCTGCCGGCCATGGCCGAGGCTGCGGCACCCGCTGCGGCGAGGCCCGACCGTCGGTCGGCGGACCGGCGGGCCTCCTGTTCGATCAGGTACACGATGGCCTGGGATCGTCGGGTGTCGGCCGCCTTGCCTGACGCACCCGCCAGTACCTCGTCCCGACTGAACAGGCCGTCGCCGTCGTCCCCCATGGCTCAGGCGCCGACCCGGCGCGCCACCTCAACGACCGCCTGTGACCAGGGGTCATCGGGCTGGGTGATGCTGAACAGCGCACCCGACGCACTCTCCACCACGGTCTCGCTCAGGGGGAGCACCCCGGCCACCTCGGCGTCGTAGATCCGGCTCGCATCAGCCCGCAAGGCGTCGTGGTCGACCGAGGCGGGCACCTTGTTGATCACGAGGAACAGGTTGGGGACCTCGAGCCGGCGGGCCACGTCCACCGTCACCGCCGTGCCCTGGAAGTCCTGCTTGTCGGGACGCATCAGGAGAAGGAGGATGTCGGAGATCGTGATCGACAGCAGCGTCTCCTCGTTCAGACCGGGGTGGGTGTCGATGAGCAGGTAGTCGAGGCCGAGTCCGGTGCCGAGTTCGCGGAACCCGTCGTTGAGCAGACCGACGTCGTAGCCCTCGCGCAGCACCCGGGCGATCTCGGACGCTTTGATCGAGGAGGGCACGAGCCACAACTTGCCGTCGGTGGCTCCCACCTGGTCGGTGACGTCGTAGGCGGCCTCGGTGATGGTGCAGGTGCCGTGCAGGTAGTCGTTGAGGCTGGTGGTGACGCCGTCCTCGTCGAAGCCGAACAGCACGTGGATGCCGGGGGACTGGATGTCGGTGTCCACCACGGCGACCTTGTTGCCGGCGAGGGCGAGCTGGGCAGCGACGTTGGCGGTGGTGTTGGACTTGCCGGTACCGCCCCGGAACGAATGGATTGAAACGACGGTGGTCATAAGCAGGGGTCTAGCAGTTTCCCAGCCGGTGGGAAAGCCCCACACCGACGGGCTAGGGGCGGGGTGGGGAGCGTGCGGTGTGCCCGTGCGGTGTGGGAAGGTTCTCCCGTGAGCCTTGACTTCCGTCTCGCCCATTCGTTCGCTGTGCAGCGGATGCGTCGCGGGGACATCGCCGACCTCGACAACGTTGGCGGAGAAATTCTCCAGATCCAGACCATCGAGGCGCTGCTCGACGGGTGCTACGACGGGGATGTGACCATCGGGGAACTCCACGGTCGTGGCGATTTCGGTCTCGGCACGCTCACCGGTCTCGACGGCGAACTCGTCGTCGTCGACGGCGAGTTCTGGAACATCGACCCGAACGGGGTTGCCGTGCCCGCACCGGCCGACGCCGGAGTCCCGTTCGCGGCGCTCGTCACGTTCGGTGAGGCCGAACGGTTCCACCTCGACGGGCCGATGACCCGGGCGGAACTCGAGGCCGAAATTCTCGCCCACCTCGACGACCACGAGGGTTCGTACGCCATTCGCATCGACGGGGTGTTCGCCCCGGTCCACTTCCGCACCGTCGTGCACCAGGATCCGCCCTACCAGCCGCTGACCGAGGTCCTCGCCGAGGCGGAACGTAAGTTCCACGCCGACCGGCTCGAAGGCACCATGGTCGGGTTCTTCTTCCCCGACTACGCCTCGGACCTCAACCAGCCCGGCTTCCACTTCCACATGGTTTCCGCCGACCGCACCACCGGCGGCCACGTCTACGACTTCACCTTGACGTCTGCGGAGGTGACCCTCGGGCACAACCAGGCGCTGCACGTCGCACTCCCCGAGCGCAACCTCGCTGAGGTGCTCACCATGGAACCCGCGCTCCGCAGCGTCCACGTGCACCTGGTGCGCGCCGGTTCGGCGACCCCAACAGTGTTGGCGTCGGAGATGGGGCTCGACCCCGACGAGGTCGCCGGGGCGCTGCGACGGCTGGCCAACCGGGGTCTGGCCGATGTCGACGAAGGCACGGTCGCCGAACCCGTCTACCGCCCCCATCTCGCCCGGCTGCGCCCAGCCCACCTGCCACCAGCGCTGGACGACCTGTGAACCTTGACCCGCGCACCTGGACGCTCGGCGCCCGCATCGGCGTGGCCCTCGTGGTGGCCGCACTGGTCCCCATGGCCGTCCTGTCGTGGTTCAGTATCGACGCCGGCCGCCAAGCGGTCGAGACCGCCCAGCTCGACTCCGTTGAGGGGTCAGCCACCGAGTCGGCGGTGGCGGTGCGCGAGTACCTCGCCGGGGTGTCGGCCCGCGCCG
Organism: Bifidobacterium breve; assembly: GCA_945860545.1. Taxonomy (GTDB): domain Bacteria; phylum Actinomycetota; class Acidimicrobiia; order Acidimicrobiales; family Acidimicrobilacustridaceae; genus M30B73. The sequence continues at coordinate 35,341 of CAMAQM010000010.1, forward strand.
ACGCCTTGGGTACCCGCCCCGATGTGGTCGAGTACCTCAAGTCGGTCAACGCCAACCCGTTCGCCGTGGCGCCGGCCACCGTGAACCTTGCCGAGTCGGGGAACTCCGACGTTGCGGTGGTGACCCTCGCTGCCCGTGACGGCAGCGTGGCCGACTCCGAGTCGAGCCCGACGGCCGAACCCACTGCGGGTTCTGTGGCCGACCAGGGGTGGTTCACCGACGCCGTGGCGGGGCGCCCCACGGTCGTCCCACCGGAGTTGAACCCCACCTCGGGCGTGTCGTCGGTGACGGTGGCCGCCCCCGCCCGCAACCCTGGCGAAGGCGTGATCGGGGTGGCCGCCATCGAGGTCCGTGGCCTTGACGTGCTGGCCTCGCTCAACCAGGCGCAGCTGGCACCGGGTGGGCAGAGCTGGCTGGTGGACGCCAACGGGCGGGTGCTGATGGCACGCGACTCCCGGGTGGTGGGGCGCACCCTCGACGAACTCGGTCTCGGCCCGCTCCAGACGGCCATCAGCCAGTCGTCGCTTGGGACCCTCACCGGCGTGGACCTCGTCGGCCGCGGGTTGCAGGTGGCGGCGTTCAACGAGGTGACCCCCGGGGTCACTGCGGTTGTGCTCCAGCCCGAAGCGGTGTTTCTCGGACCCATCGACCGGCTCGGGAACATCACCTGGCTGTTGTTCACCGTCGTGGGGGTGCTGGCGGTGGTCGGGGCGGTGGTGTTCGCCCGTCGGTTGTCGCGCCCCGTCGGTGTGCTGACGGCGGCGGCCGTGCGGATCGAGTCCGACGAGCCGGTGGACGCCGAAGCGCTGGCCGTCATCGGGCAGACCGGCGACGACGTGGGACGCCTGGCCAGGGTGTTCGCCCGCATGGCCGAGCAGGTCGCCGTGCGCGAAAAGAAGCTGCGTGAGCAGGTCCGCCAGCTCAAGGTGGAGATCGACCAGGAACGCCGACAGAAGGCGGTCGACGAGGTGACCGGCACCGACTTCTTCAAGGATCTCCAGGGTCGCGCCGCTGAGATGCGTCGGCGGGCCAAAGGGGATCCGGGCGAGGGCAGCGCCCCCGCTGTCGACCCACCCGACGATGGAGGTGCGGCGTGATGCGCCGGTTGGTGGCGGGGGTCGTCGCGTTGGGGCTGGTCGGTGCGGCGACGGTGGCGTGCTCGACCACCGAGGAGGCGTCCTGCCCGCCGCTGGCATTGGCGTTCCTCGGTGTGCTCACCGGAGCGGACGCTTCCTCGGGTGAGGTGGTGCGCAACAGCGCGTCGGTGGCGGTGGCCGAACACAACGAGACGAAACCTGAGTGCGAGGTCGGTCTCATCTCCTACGACTCAAAAGGTGACCCCGACGTGGCGGAGGTGCTCGCCCGCGAGATCGTCGCCGACCCCCAGATCATCGGGGTGGTCGGACCGGTGTTCTCCGGGGAGACCGCAGCGGTCATGCCCATCTTTGAAAGTGCCGGTCTGCCCGTGCTGACCCCGTCGGCCACGAACCCGACGCTTGGTGAGCAGGGATGGCGGACGTTCCACCGTCTCGTGGGTACCGACGCCGCCCAAGGCCCAGCCGGGGTGGCGTGGCTCGTGGACGAGGCGAACCCCTCCAGTGTCGGCGTCATCGACGACGGCACCCTGTTCGGCAAGGCGCTGGCCGACTTCGTCTTTGAGGACCTCAACCGTCGTGGGATCCGCATCGCCCCCCGCCAGCAGGTCGAGCCGGGTCGCAAGGACTACGGCGAGACGGTCACCGCGGTGACCACCACCGGCGTGGACGCCGTGTTCTTCGGAGGCCTCGGCGAGTCGGGGGCGCAACTGCACCGTCAGTTGCGTGACGCCGGTGTGGAGGGATTGTTCGTCGGTGGTGACGGGCTGTACACCGCCACGTTCCTCGAGGTGATCTCAACTGGTCCCGACGGGGGCGTCGAGGTGGCGGTGACGTGCGGTTGTTTGGGGTCGGCCACCACCGACGCCCAGAAGGCGTTCGTGGAACGCTATGAGCGCACCTTCGACGGCGCCCCGCTCTACTTCGCCTTCGAGGGGTATGACGCTGCGGGCATGTTGTTGGCCGGCATCGACGCTGGTGCCCGCACTCGGGCTGAGTTGCAGGAGTGGCTCGGCACGGCGGTGTACGAAGGGTTGAGCAAGACCATTCAGTTCGGTCCCACCGGCGAGGTCGTGGGTGGGCCGGTGTTCGTCAACCGAATCCGGGACGGGAAGTTCGTCACCGTGGCCAAGGTGGTCGACGGCCAGGTCACCCCGCTCGACTGATTGCTTTGGGGAACGCACGCTGACGCGAACGGGGGGTGGCCCCAAGGCCACCCCCCGTCGCACGTCACTGCACGTTGACCGCAGGCTCAGAAGTTCTCGTCGTCGTAGCGCTGCAACGCGGTGTTGATGGCGCTGTTGGCGCTCGCCACCACCTCAGCGGGGCTCTTGCCCGCCAGCAGCAACTCGTCGAGCGACTTGCGGATGGCTTCACGGGTCTCGGTGTACGGCCCGATGAGCGGTCCGGGGAAGTTCGGATCGAGGTTGTCGATCTCGTCCACCGCCACCGTCAGCCACCGACCCGGACGGGTCGTCTGTTCCCACTGCTGAAGGCTGGGTTCGTTGGCCGCCTGGGTGTTCCAAGCGTTGTAGGTGGCACCGATCATCCACTTGGCCTGGGTGGCCGGGGTGTTGAACCACTTCATGAAGTCCCACGCCGCAGCGATCACCTCGGGGCTGTTGGTGTTGGGGATGTAGAACGCCCCACCACCGGCCTGGACCTGACCGGGTCCGGTGAGCCCCGGGTAGGGGGCCACGTCGACGTTGATGTCGATGGCCGGCAGGGAGTCGGCGTCGAGGCCCACCTCGGCGGGATCGAGCGTGCCTTCCAACACGGCGTTGATGGTCGAGATCGCCGTTGAGGTCTCGATGGTGATCGAGGCCTGCTCGAGGGCCATGGCGAAGTAGTGGTCGACCTGGCCTTCGGTGCCGGGCACGGCGTTGAGCAACCCGAGATCGTTCATCTCCTTGAGCCAGTTGTACAGCTCGAGGGTCTGGGGGTTGTCGAAGGTGGACTCGGTGGCGAGCGCCTCACGTCCGTTGTTGTTGTTGACGATGGCGGTGCCTACACCGGTCAGCCAGTGTTCGATGAACCACGGCTGGAGCACCATCACGAACGGCTTCTGGGTGATGCCGGCCGTCTGGATGGCCAGTGCGGCGTCCTTGAGTTCGGCCAGGGTCTGGGGCGGCGCGTCAGGGTTCAGACCGGCCTGTTCGAGGTGGTCGCGGTTGAAGTACATGACGCCGGTGGACAGGTTCGATCCTGCCGGCTGGAGCGCGTTGTCCACTGAGTAGAAGTTCCGCACCACCTGCTGGAACTGGTTCAGGTCGTAGTTGTCCGCCTCGGCGCACACCTGGGCGGGAACGATCACGCCCGAGTCGGCCATGAACTGGGTCTGGGTGTCTTCGAGCACCACGAGACCACCGAGGGTCTTTGAGGCGATGGCGGTGTTGAACTTCCGCTGGATCTCCTCGTACCCGACGCCCTGGTTCTCCATGCGCACAGTCACCTTGTCCTGGGTGGCGTTGTACTCCTCGACCAGTTCCTGCATGGTGCGCAGGGGCTGGCCGGTGAAGGTTTCCCACATCACGAGTTCGACGGGGCCTGACGCGTTGGCAAGCGCCCCGACGGGACAGTCGCCACTGGCGCTGCCACCCCCGTTATCGGAACTGCCGCAGGCAGCCGCCACCATGACGGTTGCTGCGAGCAGTGCAAGGAGTCGCTTCATGATGTACCTCCGTTGGTGGTTCAGGTGCGCTGCACCCGGGTTGGTTCAGCCTTTCACAGCACCGGCTGTGAGGCCACGGACCAGCTGACGCTGGAAGATGATCAAAAGGATCAGGATGGGCACCGCGGCGATGAGCGCGGCGGCGGTGCCGATGTTGAGTTCGTTGATGGCTGCAGCGGCGAGCGGCCGCAGGATGATCTGCACCGTCGACATCGAACTTTCGGTGGTGATGGTGCGTGGCCACAGGTACTGGTTCCACGCGGCGAGGAACGAGATGACGGCGAAACTGGCGATGACGGGCTTGGTGACCGGGATGGCCACCCGCCACAGGAACGCCAGGTTCCCGAACCCGTCGAGCCGGGCGGCGTCACGGAGATCCTTGGGCACCCCCATGAACCCCTGCCGTATGAGGAACGTGCCGATGGCCGTGGCGAGGAACGGCACGGTGAGCCCTTGGAAGGTGTTGAGCCAACCCAGTGAGCGGATGGTCTCGGTGTTGGGGATGAGGGTGACCTCAATGGGGAGCATCAGGGTGGCGATGAACACCCCAAAGAGCAGGTTCCGCCCGGGGAAGCGCAGGAAGGCGAAGGCGTAGGCCGCCAACACCGAGGTGATGAGTTGGGCTGCGGTGATGATGACGGTCATCACCGCACTGATGAGAAGGTGACGACCCATGTCGCCCCGCTCGAACGCCCGGGCGAAGATGTCCCACTCGGGTTGGATTGGGTAGACGGGCTGGCCGGCGTCGATGTACTTGATCGGTGCCGACAGCGCCCGCACCACCGTCATCCAGATGGGGAACAAGATGATGAGCGACAGCGCACCGAGCAGGGTGTAGGCCCCGAGCTTGCGCAGCACCTTGGCCCGCTGACCGGGTCGTCCCATGCGGGGCGCAGCGCCGAGGTCCACCCCTGAAGCGGTGGGCACCGAATCAACGGTCGCCATAGTGGACCCTCCTGTTGAGCAGCAGGAACTGGCCGAGGGCAACGATGAGGGTGACGACGAACAACCCGATCGCCATCACTGCGCCGGTCGACACGTTCACCGGCTCCTGGCCGAGTCGGAAGATCTTGAACACCAGCGTCTCGGTGCTGCCCGCTGGGCCGCCCTGGGTGAGGATGTCGACCTGGGCGAAGGCTTGCAGGGCGAACACCGTCAGCACCACCACCAAGAACAGCATGGTGGGTGACAGCAGCGGCAACGTCACGGTGAAGAACCGCCGCACCGGGCGGTAGCCGTCGACGGTGGCGGCCTCCACGAGTTCTTCGGGGATGGCCTGTAGCCCGGCGAGCACGATGATGAACGTCAATCCGAGGTTCTGCCACACGCTCGACAGCGCCACACCCCGGATGGCCGACGTCGGGTCGGCGAGGTCGATGAACGGAACGGTGCCGATGTACCCCACGATGGGGTTCAGCATCACGAAGAAGATGACCGACGCCACCGCCACCGAGGTGGCCACCGTGGAGGCGAACACCGTCTGGAAGAAGCGGATGCCGCGCAGTCGTCGGTGGGCGGCGACGGCGAGCAGGACACCGAGGATGAGCCCGGCGGGCACCGTCCACAACACGTACTGCAGGCTGATCCACAGGCCGCTGCGGAACTCGGCGCCACCGAGAACCTCGGTGAACTGGCTGAACCCGACGAAACGCTCCGCCGTGCCGGTGCGGTTCTGCTGGTGCAGGCCAAGGTAGATGAGCCGGTAGAGGGCGTAGAAGAAGAACACGCCGAACACGACGAGTGACGGCAACAGCATGCCGTAGGCGGTGAGCGCCTCGCGCAGGCGTCCCCGGCGGTTCATCGCACCTCGCCGCTTTGGGGGTCGAACACCATGACGTGGGCGGGTGCCACGCCGACCGACACGTCGGTGCCTTCGGCCACCTCGGGGTCGCCCGCACCCTGGCGCACGGTGAGCGTCTGGCCACCGAGATCGCACACCAGCAGACGTTCGTGACCCAGCCACTCCACGGCCCGCACCCGCACCGCCAGCGGTCCGTCACCGATGGTGAGGTGTTCAGGGCGGACGCCGACGATCACCGGCGTCCCCTCGTGGAGCGGTCCGGTGCCCGACCCGTCGAGGGGAATCACTCCCGCGCCGGTGTCCACGCCGCCGGAGATGACGGTACCGGTGAAGGTGTTGGCCGGGGGACTGCCGATGAACCTGGCGACGAACAGGTTGGCGGGACGTTCGTACACGTCGCGTGGGGTGCCGACCTGCTGGAGCTGGCCGTCGGCAATGATCGCCACCCGGTCAGCCATCGTCATCGCTTCGACCTGGTCGTGGGTGACGTAGAGGAACGTCGTGGCCAGCTTGCGGTGGAGCTCCACGAGCTCGACGCGGGTCGCGGCCCGCAACTTGGCGTCGAGGTTCGACAGCGGTTCGTCCATGAGGAACGCGGCGGGGCGACTCACGATGGCTCGAGCCAACGCCACCCGCTGGCGCTGGCCACCGGAAAGGGCACCGGGCTTGCGGTCGAGCAGGTTCTCGAGGCCGAGGGTGCGGGCGGCGTCGACGATCCGCTCGGTGCGTTCGTCGCGGTTGAGTTTGCGTGGTGCCGTCTCGCCCACGTCGAACGTGCGCACCATGAGTGGCGACTCGATGTTTCGTGCCACGGTCATGTGGGGGTAGAGGGCGTAGCTCTGGAACACCATCGAGATGTCCCGGTCGCGCGGCTCGACGTCGTTCACGACCCGGTCCCCGATGCGCAGCGTGCCTTCGGTGATCTCTTCGAGGCCGGCCACCATGCGCAACGCCGTGGTCTTGCCGCACCCTGACGGGCCCAACAGCACCATGAACTCCCCGTCGTCGACGTGCAGGTTCAACTCCTGCACGGCGGTGACGTCACCGAAGCGTTTGGTGACGCCTTCGAAGACGACCTGACTCATCCGACGCTCCCTCTCTGTGCGGCTCCCGCAGGCGGGAATGCCCGCAGCGTAGTGCCGGCGCCGCCGCACGGTGCGTGGCCGCAGGGTTGCCAGCGGGTGAACGTTCCCCGAGGTGCCGGCCTCAGCCGTGCGGTGTGGGTCGGCGCAGGCCTTCCCACAGGAGTTCGCCGAGTGTGGGCCACCGACCGTCGAGGCAGCGGAAGGGTCCGGGGTCGTTGGGACGCGGTCGGTGGGTGACCTCGGCGGGGGCGGGCGCGGTGCCTGGGGGGACCAAAATCGAGGCGGTCTGTCCTTCACGGTCACACAGCCACACCACCCGGACCTCCAGGCTGGTTGCGAGCGAACGGCTTCCCTGCCGAGTCGTGCCGTGGACCGCCAGCGCCGCTGCGGACCACTGCGGTGGTGCCAGCCAGTGGCGCAGGTGGCTCCGGGGGTGGTCGGGGAGCGGTTCGGGGATCAGCACCCCGTGCGGTCCGATCCCAACGAGGTAGCCCCAGGGTGCGGCGAGCGGATCGTCAACCTCCCAGCGCTGCCACCCGGCAAGCACCCGGCGTACGGCGAGTCGGCGACCGGCGGCGTCCACCCTGCATCCTGCGCCCGGTGTCGCGACATCCCCCCCGACCCGACACCCGCCGTGGTCGGGTCAGCACCCCTGGCTGGGGATCAGGCAGTCACCGGGGCCTCGATGCCCAGCGCATCCTCGAGTTCGACGAGTGCGAGTCCGATGGCCGCAGCGAGGTCGTCGATGTCGTCGATCAGGTCCGGGCATCCGAGGAGGCCGAAATCGAGCCGATCGAGGTAGCTCATGACCGTGATGTTCAGCCCCGCACCGTCGAAGATGGGGCCGATCGGGTTGGTGGCCACGACCTGTGCGCCGGCGACGTACAGGGGGATCGGCGGTCCCGGCACGTTTGAGATGGTGACGTTGAACAGCGGCCGATGACGATCGGCGAGATGCAGTGACGAGTACAACCGGGCTGCTTGGGCTGCCACCGCCGGTGCGGCGAACTCAACCCAGTTCTGCAAGGCGTCGGCCCCGATGAGTTCCTGGGCCTCCTTGGCCGTCAGCATCGACTCGTGGATGACGCCGAGACGCTCGATGGGGTCGTCGATGTCGGTGGCGAGCGAGGCAAACGCCGTGGACACCTTGTTCCCGTGGGTGCCCTGCTCGTCGGTGCTGCGCACCGACACCGGCACCATGGCCAACAGCGGAGCGTCGGGATGCTCGTCATGGCGGTCAAGCCACCACCGAAGTGCCCCGGCGCACAGCGCCAACACGACGTCGTTCACCGTGCAACCCGAAGCGTTCTTGACTGCTTTGACCCTGCTGAGCGACACCGTCTCGAGGCCCAGTGACCGATGGGGTGTCAGGGTCCCGTTGAACCGGCAGCGGGGCGCAGTCAGTGGCAACGACGGTGTGGCCACCTCGGCGGGCGCGAACCGGTCGCGCAACTGCAGGGCGACCTCCACGGTGTTGCGCACCGTCTTGACCGCCAGCGCGGGTTGCTGGGCCAATGACCACAGCCCGTAGCCGAGCATCTCGGTGTCGGTGGGAACCCGGTCGGGTTCCCACGGGGTGTCGGGGGCGGGCTTGTCCTCCATCTCGGGGGTCAGGTCCAACAGCGCCACCATCAGTTCCTCACCGCTGGCACCGTCGATGGCCGAGTGGTGCACCTTGTTCACGAGGCCCACCAGACCACCCTCGAGACCGTCGATGACCCACGCTTCCCACAGCGGCCGTGAACGGTCCAACGGGATGGCCACGAGGTCGGCGACGAGTCGTTCGAGTTCGCGCTTGGTGCCGGGGGCGGGCACGGTGACCTGACGCAAATGCCAGTCGAGGTCGAAATCGGGGTCCTCGATCCACAACGGATGGTGGATCCCGAACGGCACCTCGACGAGGCGCCGCCGGAACGGGGGGGCCTGATCGAGTCGGCTGGCGTACAACTCGCGCACCCGATCGAAGTTCCATGGCACCGGCGAGGTGGCCGGGTCGACAACGATGAGCGACGCCACATGCATGAACGATGTGGGGGTTTCGAGGTAGAGGAACCCTGCGTCGAGTCCGGACAGCCGCTTCATGTGTCGATTGTGCCACGGGGGGCCACCCCGCACCCCGGTCGGCTGGTTCAGTGGTCGATGCGCAGCGCCGGTACCCCGTTGGTCACCGTCAGCGTTGCGGGCATCCCGATGAGGGCGATCTCGTCGTCGCCGATGCCGCCGGCCCGCACGGCGACCACGGCGCCTTTGTGCTCACCGCCGAGGATCGTCAGTTCCACCACCCAACGCGCACCGCCGGTGCCTGCCGTCTCGGTGTCGGTGCTCTCAGGTGTGGCGTCGATGATGAACACGTCATAGACCCCGTCGTCAACGACGACCGGTGACGTTCCCTCGTTCCCGCTCATAGCGCCAACCGCCGGAACGACTCACCGGCCGGGCGCCCGACGGCCGAACCCACCAGGCGCGCCGCGTCGCGCACCCCATCGGTGAAGCGTCCTCGGCCCTCGTCGTCCCCGACGTCGTCGATGAACATCGTCGACCGCCACTGACTGCGATGGGCGAGCAAGGCGTCGACCTTCACCGACAGCGCCTCAGGTGTGGCCACCTCGACGTGGTCAGGTTCGTCCGCTTCGAACAACAACAGCCAGTCAGGTCGGTGAGCGGAGCCGAGGTGCGCCACGAAGTGCGGGTCGCGGGCGGCAACACAGGCGTCAACGGTGAGAAACCCCGCTGCCCGGTGGTCGGGGTGGAGGCGGTAGCGGCGCCACGGGTCGTGGCCAACGACGACGTCGGGAGCGAGTCGTCGCAGCGTCGCCACCAGTTCGTCGTGGAGGCCGGGGGCGGCCCCAGCCAGTTCCCCGTCGACGGCGCCGAGCAACACCACTTCGCCAGTTGCTCCCAATGCCCGCGCCGCCTCTTCACTCTCGGTGCGGCGCGCTCGGGCCACCTCGGTGGTGTCCGCCGACGGATCCCATGTCCCTTTGGATCCGTCGGTGCAGATCACGAGGTGCACCACCGCTCCCTGGGTCCCCCAACGGGCGAGCGTGGCACCGCAATGAAACTCGATGTCGTCGGGGTGGGCGCCGACGGCCACCACAACCCCCGGGGGCGTCAGGTCCAGCGTGGCGCCCGGACCCGGCAGTGGAGCACCGGCGAGGATGTGGGTCACGTCGGTGGACCCCCGGTGCCGAGATCGGCCGGCAGGTCGACGTCCCAGGCCAGATCGGGGTCGTCGAGGGTGACCACGACCAGTCCGTGGCGGCGAGCCTCGGTGTCATGACGGGGGAAGGACCCCGGACCGTAGGAGAACCGGAAACCCGTCCCGGTCGGCAGTGACAGCACGTTGGTGCCGTCACGGTGCCGGTCGGGAACCATGATCACGGTGCTGGGGGCGTCGGGGCCTTCGGGGCAGAGGTGGTCGAGGCGGACGGCTCGGGGAAGGTCGGCGTGGCACACCACGACCCGTTCCATCCCGTGGCGTCCAAGTGCGGACACGCCCTCGGTCACCGCCCGGTTCAGCCCCCGCCCGGGCATCCACAACACCTCGGCACCGTTGGTGCGCGCCCAGTCCGCCACCGCTTCGTCGTCACAGACCACCCACACCGGCAGGTCGCCGGCGGCGGCCACCACGCCGGCGGCCATGGTGCGGGCCAGCGTCGCCCGCTCGTGGGGGTTGAGGGCGGGGGCGAGGCGAACCTTGGCGTCAGCGAATGCCTTGACCGGCACGAGGACCCCCACCGCTGCCATGGGGTGAGTGTACGGCCATCGGACGCAGACACTGACGGGCCCTAGGGTTGTGGCGCCGGACGCCCGTCGCTCCGGTGGTCGACCGTTAGGCCCAGGAGGGGTGATGTCAGGGATCTCGGTGGCGGTGCTCGGTGCTGGTTCGTGGGGGACCACCGTGGCGCACTTGTGCGCCCACAACGTCCCCACGGTGCTGTGGGCCCGTGACGCGGCGGTGGTGTCGTCGGTGAACGACACCCATTCCAACGATCGCTATCTGCCGGGGTACGCCCTGCACCCGGCACTGCGTGCCACCACCGAACTCGCCGAGGCGGTGTCGGGGGCCGACGTGGTGGTCATGGGGGTGCCCTCAACGGCGTTCGCCGACACGCTCGACGCCATGGAGCCACACCTGCGGGCGTGGGTGCCGGTGATCAGTCTCACCAAAGGACTCGAACGTTCCACTGGGCGACGCATGACCGAACTCGTCGAGCAGCGACTGCCCGGCCGGCCGGTGGGGGCGTTGACCGGCCCGAACCTGGCCAAGGAGATCATGGCCGGACAGCCCGCCGCCACCGTGTTGTCGATGACCGACGTGAACGTGACCGCCGCGTTGCACGACGCGTTCGCCACAACGTCGTTCCGGGTGTTCACCAACCCCGACATCATCGGCTGCGAACTCGGAGGTGCGCTCAAAAACGTCGTCGCCATCGCCGCAGGGATCGCCGCCGGTCTCGGCGGTGGCGCCAACACGACGGCGGCGATCATCACCCGCGGTCTTGCCGAGATGACCCGTCTCGGCGTCGCCCTCGGCGGCCAGCCCCTCACCTTCGCCGGTCTCGCCGGGATGGGCGACCTGATCGCCACCTGTACCAGCCCCCAGAGCCGTAACCGCCACGTCGGGGAGCAACTCGGTCAGGGCCGCTCGTTGGCGGAGATCTCCGCCGGACTCGACCAGGTGGCCGAAGGGGTGAAGTCCGCACCGGTTGTGTTGGAACTCGCCGCCCGACACGGTGTGGCCATGCCGATCGCCCGTCAGGTGCACGCCGTGCTGTTCGAGGGGGCCACCGCCCTCGAGGCCCAGGAGAACCTGCTCAGCCTGCCCTCGCGCTTCGAACTCGACGGTCTGGTCTGATTCCCGGCACGTCCCGGCACGTCCCGGTCGTCACTGGCCACCGACCATGGAATGATGGCGTGGTGACCAACGCCCCGACTGACGCTGGTGGCGCCATCCTGCCGTTCTGGTTGCAACGCCAGTGCGACCCGTCCTCGACGTCGTTCGTGTCCGGTGGTGGCGGCACCCCGTCGACGAACACGTCCCAGCGTGACTGGTTGATGATCGGCACGCTCGGCCGACCCGAACGGGCCGTGGTGGACGGTCGCGGTGCGGTCACCCCGTGGGAAGGTGCGTGGTCACTTGACTGGTGGATCGGCGCGGAAGACCGTTGGTACCTCCCGGCCCGTGAGGTGACGGTGCGACAACGCCTCGTCGATGACACGCCGGTGGTGGAGACGGCGCTGCGGATCCGCGGCGGAGACATCGACCAGCGGGTGTTCGCCATCACCGGCGATGACGGCACACCGTGGACCATCGTCGAGATCTACAACCGCAGCGCCGCCGCCGTCGCCGTCGCCGCCGTGGTGCGACCCTGGGGTCCGCAGGGTGCGGCACACGTCGGCGAGGTCGACTGTCGCGGGGAGTGGCTCATCGTCAACGGCCGGCCCGCCGTGGCCCTGCCCCAGAGTCCTTGGCGCACCTACGGTGCCACCGCTGCGGACCCCGACGGGGTGGCCGGCGCGGTGCTGGCAGGGGTGGACAGCACGCTCGACGGCCCGCTGACGTGTCCGGACGGTGCGGCGCAGGTGGCGGCGGTCGTGCCGTTGCCCCACACCCTCATGTTGCGGTTCGCCGTGCCCATGGAAGCGCCGGTCGAACGGGGTCGGGCCCGCCGTGCCTCGTCCGGTGCGGTCCCCGAACCTCCGGCGACGCCCTCGGCGTCGGTGGTGGCGGGCTGGCACAGCCAGTCAGCGCGCGGGGTCCGCGTCGAGTTGCCCGACGCCACCATCGGGCATGTCCTCGCCGCCGGACGCTGTCACCAGTTGGTGGCCGCGGCGGGAGAGGATCTCGTCGAGTGGCCGCTCGGGGACGTGGACCTCAGCGACTGGGCGAGGGTGCTCGGTGGCCTCGACGCCTGGGGGTGTCACGACGAGGTAGCCGGGGTGCTCGCCAGCTGGGAGGAGCGTCAGGCGCTCGACGGCCGGTTCCTCGGCAACGACCGCCGACGTGACACCACCGGCGCGGCGCTGGTGGCCCTCGACCACCACGTTCGCACCGCCGGTGATCCGTCGATGGCGATGCGTCTCACCGGGGTGGTGGCCAAGGCCGCCACCTGGATTGATCGTCGGGCCGCCAGCCGCCGGCACCGGGCCGACCCCGCCACCCTCGGGCTGGTTCCCGACGGGGACCCGCCCCCGTGGCTCGGCGTTGAGGGTCCGCTCCTCACCTATCACGATCAGTGGTGGTCGCTCGCCGGTCTGGACGCTGCGGCGAGTCTGCTTGAGCGAGCCGGGGAACCCAATGCCGCCGCAGAGGCTCGTCGGTGCTCGGGCCGCCTCAGGGGCGCGCTCGACGCCGCTCTCGCTTCCGACGCCGCTGGGGGTGCCACCACCCTGCCCGTCGGACCGCGTCGGGGTCCCGGGCCGGGGGCGACCGGCGTGCTCGACGCCGTGCTGCTCGGCGTTGTCGACCCCCACGACGAGCGGGTGGGGGCCACGCTCGCCGAACTGGCGCGGATCGCCTCCGTTGGTGACGCCGTCACTGTCAACGATCCCCGCCGCGGCCCCGGCCCACTCGGGGTGTCGGCGAGCCTCACCGCCCGTGTGGCCCGGGTGGAACTGGCCCGTGGCGATGACGCCGGGGTGACCCGTCTGCGCTGGCTGGCTGGCGCCGCCACCCCGGCGGTGACCTGGCCCACCGTCGCCCACCCCCTCACCGGGAACGGGATCGAGGGTGCCGGACACGACCACGTGGCCAACGCTGACGTCCTGTTGGCCGTGCGGGACCTGCTGGTCATCGATCGCACACCGGGGGTCGTGGCCCTTGGTCCCGTGGTTCCCGAGTCGTGGCTCGGCCAGTCCTGGGAGGTGCACGGTCTGCCCACCGTGGCCGGGCGGCTCAGTTACGCCGTGCGCTGGCACGGTGATCGTGCCGCCGTCCTGTGGGAGATCGACGGTGACCCGGCCGCTTCCCCCCCACAGATCCGCATTCCCGGTCTCGACCCGGCGTGGACAGCCGCCACGTGGTCGGGCGAAGCGTTGGTCGGTCCGGTCGCCCGACCGGAGTCCCGGGCCGAACCTCCCGCCGAGGGAGGCGAGTTCACGTGAACGAGGACGAGGCGCCACAACCGGCGGGAAGCGCTGAGGTGCTGGCCCGGTGGTACCTCACACCAGAAGACCTCGGTCAGGCCAGCACCACCGGGGAATTGGCGCTGGTGTCGCTCGGCCGGGCGTTCGGGGGGCGTGGCCGCCGTTACGACATCGACGAACTCGCCGGGGTCATCGGTGCCGACTCCTCCAGTTTGTTGCTGCTGTGGCGGTCGCTCGGGTTCACCGACCCGCGACCGGGCGAACAGGTCCTCAGCGATTCGGACCTGCGGATGCTCGCCGGGGTCATCCCGTTCCTGTCAGAAAACGGTTTCAGCGACGAGATGGCGCTGCAGGTCACCCGGGTGATCGGGTCGTCAATGGCCCGTATCGCCTCGGCACAAGTGGACTCGATCGTCACCACGTTCGACTCGCGTGGAGAACCGGGCAGCGAGGCCGGCCCGGCGCCAGGTGAACGCCCGGCGGACACCGTCACCGACGACCAGTCGCTCGCTGACGACACCGCCCGGCTGCTCGGCGCCATGCCAGACGTTCTCGAGTTCGTCTGGCGTCGACACCTCCTCAACGCCGCCCAACGGCGACTCCTGCGGTTCGGGGCGGGTGAGACCACCATGTGTGTGGGCTTCGCCGACCTCGTCGGGTTCACCGCCCACTCCCAACAGCTCACCGCCCGCGAACTCGCGGCCGTGGTCGAACGGTTCGAACAGCTCGCCTACGACGTGGTCGCCACCCACGGTGGCCGGGTGGTCAAGATGATCGGTGACGAGGTGCTCTTCGTCGCCGACGAGGTCGCCACCGCAGCGCGCATCGCTCTCGACCTGTCAGAAGCGCACCGAGACGACGAAGCGCTCCTCGACGTGCGCGTCGGGTTGGCGGCGGGCAGCGTGCTCGAACGGGAAGGTGACGTGTTCGGCCCCGTGGTGAATCTGGCCCACCGCATCGTCACCGTGGCGTTCCCCGGTTCGGTGGTCGTGTCCTCAGAGGTGGCTGACGCCCTCACCGACGACGACGAGGTCCTGGTGCGCTCCATCAGTTCCCAACCGCTCAAGGACATCGGCAAGGTGGCGTTGTGGACCCTGCGTCCCGCCACCTCACCCGAACATCCCGCCCGCACCCGCCGGGCACGCCACCACCTGCGCGACCGTCAGGCCCTGGTGTCTGAGCGCCGAGCGGCGCGCCAACGCATGGCGCTCGAGCGGTCACGGGAACTTGCCGAGGAGTCCGGCCACGACGAGGTGATCGAACTCGTGGGCGACCTCGTTCGCGACGACGCCGTGGACGAAACCACCGCCCAGATCGAAGCCATCACCGAAGCGGTGCTCGCCGCCGACATCGACCCGGAACTCCAGGTAGGCCTGCTCGCCGACATTGACGCAGTGCTTCGACTCCACCGGCTCGAGGACGAGGCAGCAGGTCGGGCCGAGGAAGCCGACCTCGAAGCCGAGGACCGGATCCGTGCTGTTGAGACCGAGGCGCGTGTTCGGGTCGAGCGCATCGAGGCGGAAGCCCGCGAACGGATCGCAGCGGTGCTCGCCGAGGCGGAACGCCGGGTGGAACGGCTCAACGAGGAGGCGGACCGCAAGGTGGAACGGGTCGCCGCCGAGGTCGGTCGTGAGGCTGATCGCGCCGAGCGCGAGGCGGAACGCCGTGCCCGGTGGCGCACCATCCGGTCCGTGTTGACCCGCCGGCGTCGCAACGACGACTGAGTCGTTCAGGCCTCCACGAGGCGCAACGTGGCGATCCCCCACGGGCGCAGATCGAACCCGTTCTCAAACGTGGATTCGGTCCGTCCGCCCAGGTCCACCAGCCAGCCTCGTCGGCCCGGCACGCGCACCGTGGTCTGATCGTCCGACGGGTTGAACACCCGCACCTCGAGTGCGCCGTCGTGGCGGCGTACCGACGAGACCTGCGCTCCATGCACCTCAAGCGACGACCCTGAGGCACCCAGGGTCCCGCCGCCGGGGGCGTAGCCCAACTGCACCGGCACCAGCACCGCGTCGGCGAGGGCGTAGGCCGATTCCGTGTCGTCCCCGGTTGCTACCGCAAATCGCAGTTGGTGTCGGCCCGGCATCTGGGCGCCGGGAGTGGGGGTGTTGGGTCCGGCCGGGAGGGGTCGTGTGGCCATGGGGCCCTGGGAGATGACGCCGGTGCAACGCAACAACGTGACCGCCACTGACCCGGCCCTCGCGTCGGCGGACTCGGCGGGCCCGTCCACGTCGACGAGTTCGTACTCCAACAATCCGTCGGTGACGACGGTCAGACCGCCGGCGCACACGAAGCGCCGCATCGGCTGGGTCGGCAGCGGGTGCTCGCTGGGTCCGCCTTCGGGCTTCAGTCCGCGGCGCACGGTGGCGAACGCACACTCGGCCACCGAGTGATCAGTTGGTGCGGGCAGGGGCAGCACGACCCGGAGGCGGTGATCGGCGCAACGGTTGTCGACGTCGATGGTCACCTCGACGTCGCGGCGTCCGGCGAGCACCGTGAGAGTCATGCGGGTCACGTAGTCGACGTCGTCAGTGTGGTCTCGTGTTCCGTCGTTGGCGGCCACCGGGATGCGGTAGGTGCGATCAACGCGGATGGTGGCGCGTAGTGGCCCGGTTTCATCGACCACGACGGTGACCGTCTCAGGTTCGTCGATGCGGACGTCGCTGGCCGGCGGACACCAGTTGTAGGTGTCCCCGACGTCACCGTCGTCAACGAGTCGTCCCATCCCGGCCACGCCGTCCACGCTGAACGTGCCGTCGGTGCGGTCCACGACGAGGTCCACGAGGCCGTTGGTGACGCTCACCGATGCGGCGTCGGTGACCGACACGGGGGCGGCCGGCGTGGTTCCCGGCAATTCGAGGGTCGTCCACCCGAACGCCGGGACGTCGTCGACGTAGGCCAGGACCCGCTGGGTCGGTGGGTAGCTCACCGCCGGAGCCACCAGTGGAACGTCGGCGAGTTCGTCAGGGAGCGCTTCGGCCCGGCGGACCAGTTCGTCGACGGCGTCCTCGGCGAGGAACACCTCGTCACCGTCCCCACCGTGGGGTCCGGCCATGGGGCAGACCACAACCATGCCGTCACGTTCCCCGATGGCGACGTGGGTCAGGTCACGTTCCCACGGGAGCATGGTGCGCAGTACCTCCGCCGCGGACGCCATCGTGATCGGATCGAATTCGATGCGTCCACCGGAGCGTTCGAGCACCTGCACGCAGGCGTGGTCGTCGTGGCCGGGCAGGACGATCTCCACCACGGCGTTTCGGGGGAGTGCCGTGGTGTTGACAATCACGGTGCCTGCCGCCGCCACCTGCCGGGTGAGTGCAGCGACGGCCCGTTCACACAACCCTTCGGCGATTCGACGCGCCTCGTCGTAACGGACGTTGACGGCGTCGCAGACCTCGTCGATGGAACAGGCGCACGATGAGTCATGGGCGCTGTTGAGGATCGACCGCCGCCACGCCTGATCGAACAGCGCGCCGGGCCAGTCCGCACCGGTCTGCCACAGCGCGGCGGCGGGTTCGGCGAGACGTTCGAGCCACCGCTCGGATCGGCTGGCGCGCTGTTTGACGTCCACCCGGTTTGACGCCACCCCCATCAACAGGTTGGCCCGCGCCCCCGAACGCAACTCGCCGGACCATGTCGGCAGGTTCTCCGTCGGGGTCTGTGCCAGATAGTCAGCCAGCGACCCCACCACGAGGTGGTAGTCGTCCTGGGAGGCGTTGACCTCGTCCACGATCCGACCGAGCCACGGCTGGGGCATCTCATGATCGGTGCCGTTCATCCACAGCAGTGGGCCCACCAGGGTCTGGCCCCACTGCTGTTCGTAGCGGGCCACGCGTGCCACGAGGTCCTTGGCGTCCATTGGGGTCCCCGAACCGTTGCCGTATCCGTCGGGGAGATACTCGGCGCGAACCACCGAACCATCAGGGGAACGCCACCAGAACCCGGAGCGGTCCACGACCGAGGGAACGCCACGCCACACCACGGCGTGGGCCATCCCGAACCCGGCGAGAATCTGGGGCATCTGGGCGACGTGGCCGAACATGTCAGGGAGGTAGCCGACCTCCATGGCCCCACCGAAGGCACTCGCCCGCGCCAGACCGAGTTGCATGTCGCGAACGATGGTTTCCCCCGACACGAGGAACTCGTCCATGAGGATGTACCACGGCCCCATCCCGAGTCGCCCGTTGGCCGCCAACCGGCGGATCCGTTCCTCCTCACCGGGTCGCACCTCGAGGTAGTCGTCAACGACCGCCATCTGGCCGTCCAACATGAAGTGGGCGTAGCCGGGGTCCTGCTCGAGGTCGGGGAGCAACTGGTCGAGGAGGTCGACCAGTTTGAGCCGGAACGTCTGGGCGTCGGCGTACCACTCCCGGTCCCAATGGGTGTGCGGCACGATCCACACGATGCGAGGACGGGACGGGGACTGAGACTGAGACTCCATGGCGTGACTCTACGCAGGTCGGATCGGGTGACGCAGGTGGCTGGGACGGTACGGTCGGGTCATGCGGGTCGCGCTGGGAACTGACGAGGCGGGCGCCACGCCTGACGCCGTCCGGGCGTGGCTGGTTGCTGCCGGGCACGAGGTGATCGAACCGGCCGGATCGGTGGCCCCCTGGCCCGAGGTGGGCCGTCAGGTCGGGGAGGCGGTTGGTCGGGGAACGGCGGACGTCGGGGTGGTGTGCTGTTGGACGGGGACGGGTGTGGCGATCGCCGCCAACAAGGTGGCGGGTGTGCGCGCCGCGTTGTGCACCGACGCCGCCACGGCCCAAGGGGCCCGGCGCTGGAACGACGCCAACGTGTTGGCCCTCGGGTTGCGACTCGTCACCCCGGCGGTTGCCGAGGAGTTGTGCGAAGCGTTCTTTGGGACTGACGCCGACCCCGCCGAGGCGGAACTCGTCGACCGGGTCGAGCCGGGTCGGTCGTAACGCTCAGCGCCAGACACGCACCAACGCAACCGTCGCCGCCACGACACCGAGCGCAGCGAGCGGTGCCAGCACCCGTGTGAGCGTGGGGGCCGCCGCCGCGTCACCTCGGGGGCGTTCACCGATGCTCAGGATGGCGTTGGTGGCGCCGATGGACAGGATCGACCCCCGTGAACCGACCGACAGGATCGACCCCACCGAACCAATCGACAGGATCGACCCCAACGACCCGATACTGACCATCGAGCCTGCCGAGCCGATGCCGCCGATCGAACCGACGCTCCCGATGGAGCCCACCGAACCCGCCGAACCCATGGAGAACGCCGACAGGGCCGAGCCCCTCGAGTGCATCGACCCGATGGACCCGACGCTGGTCGGGTCGCCGGTGGGTGCGCTGAGTCTGCCGCGAGGACCCGACCCGAGCGGCGTGGGGGTCAGGGATCCAGCCATGGTGTGACGGTAGCCTGCGGCCAATGACGCCGGCCCGCCTGCGCCCCTCACTGCGTGGCACCGCGCCGGCCACCACCGTGGAGCGGGCGGCGTGGTCAGCCGGTCTCGGCGTGGTCGTCGGCATCGATGAGGTCGGTCGGGGAGCGTGGGCCGGGCCGTTGACCGTTGCCGCTCTCGCCGTGCCTCAGGGGCGGCGCATCACCCGGGTCCGTGACTCGAAGATGCTCACCGCCGCTGAACGCGAATCGCTCTTTGATCCCATCACCACCTGGGCCCTGGCGTGGGGGGTGGGTCACGTCAGCCCGGCCGAGTGTGACGAACTCGGAATGTCCGAAGCCCAACGCCTCGGCGCCCAACGGGCGCTCGACACACTCGGCGTGGTCCCCGACCTGATACTCGTCGACGGCCGTTGGGATTTCGTGGGCGACGCCGCCGGTGCGGCCGAGGTGCGCACCATGGTCGGCGGCGACGCCGCGAGTCTGTCCATCGCGGCGGCCTCGGTGGTGGCCAAGGTGACCCGGGACCGGATGATGCGCGTCGAGGCGGAGCACTTCCCGGCGTACAACTTCGAGCACAACAAGGGGTACCCCTGTGCCCAGCACCGCGCCGCGCTTGCCGGTCGCGGTCCGACCACCATCCATCGCCGGTCGTGGTCGTACATGGACGCCCTGCCGTGGACCGGGCAGCCCCGCACCCATCCGGGCGGATCCCAGGGCGTGCTGTTCAGCTGACCGGCGGCACGTCACGGTGCCACCGGGAAACCTCACGACGTCTGGGTGCCGACCTTGAGGTCGCGGAACGGTGAGGTGCTGTCGATGCCGGGCTCCTTTGGCAGGCCAAGCACCCGTTCACCCACGATGTTCTTCATCACCTCATCGGTGCCACCGGCAACCTTCATACCGGGAACGCCCAACAGCAGCCCGCCCCATGCGTACGTGCCCCACTCGCCGGTGTCGGCGGTGATGCGGGGCCCGAGGACGTCAGCCACGAAGTTGGCGGTGCGCCACAGGTTGTTGGTCAACGACAGTTTGGCGATCGACATTTCCGGACCGGGCAACTGGCCACGCTTGATGCGGTCCATGGCCCGCTGGTTCGTGTACCGGCTGACCTGGAAGTTGATGTACACGTCCATCATCTTCTGCCGGACGATCGGGTCGTCGATGACGTCGAAGTGACGGCACAGTTCAGCCAACCGGGTGACACTGGCGAGGCCCATGCCGCCACCGGTGCCCGCACCAATGGAGGCCCGCTCGTTCATCAGGGTGGTGAGCGCCACCGTCCAGCCCTGGTTCACGTCCCCGAGCCGGTGGTCGTCGGGGACCCGGACCTCGTTGAAGAACACCTCGTTGAACGACGCCCCGCCCGTCATCTGTCGAAGGGGTCGGATCTCCACACCGGGGGCGTGCATGTCGACCACGAACCCGGTGAGTCCCTTGTGCTTGGGCAGATCCGAATCGGTGCGACAGATGATCTCGCCGATGTCGCTGTAGTGGGCACCCGACGTCCAGACCTTCTGGCCGGTGACGATCCACTCGTCACCGTCGCGTTCGGCCTTGGTCTGCAGACTGGCTAGGTCCGAACCCGCACCGGGTTCGCTGAACAACTGGCAGCCAACGATGTCGCCCCGATACATCTTGGCGAGGTACGCCTCCTTCACCGGTTCGGTGGCGTGGGCGAGGATCGTGGGGGCCACCATGCCGAGCCCGATGCCGAAGAACCCTCCGCCGGGTGTCACGTACTTGGCCTCGAGGCTCTGGTAGGCCCGGTCGTGGGCCGAGGTGAGTTCGCGACCCCCGAACGCCGACGGGCCGGTGATCCACCCGAACCCGGCGTCGAAACGCTTGGCCCGCCACGCCTTGGCCTCAGCGAGCAGCTCAATCTCGACGGTGCGGTCGATCTCCTCGAACAGGGAGACGTCGTCGTCGCCCTCACCCCACACGAACGGCTTCTCGTCCTTGTCTCGCAATTCGGTGTTGGCGTCAAGGAAGCGCTTCGCTTCCGCCTGGAACTCTTCGACGCTCGGCATGTCGGCCATCGTGCCCCCTCGGGTCGGTGTCGGTCCCCGCAACCTACCGTCGCCACCGGCGCAATGCCCATGTGGGCCGGGGGCGGGTGTCGCCGTGTCCGCTGGCTAGCGTGGTCCCGTGGCAACGGGACACGAGACGGCCGGCACCACAGGTTCGGTGATGCCCCTCGGGGCCCGTGTGTGGGTGCTGGCGTTCGTCGGGTTCACGGCGTTCGTCTGGGTGCAGCGGCTCGTGAACCTCGCCAGTGGTGACGAGTCCTCAATTGCCGTCAGCCTGTCACTGTCGGTGGTCTTGTTGGTTCTCGCCGTTGGTACCGCAGGGGGCCTCGTGGTCGTGGCGTTGCGGGGCTGGGTCGCCCCGCCTCCTGTCGGGGTAGCCACACTGTGGCGGGTGGCCGCAGCGGTCACGGTGGGGGTGTGGGCGGTGCGGGCCACCCAGATCATCGTGGACTGGCGTTCAGCGGCGTTCGTCGCCGTTCACGTCGTGCTGGCCGCGGTTTCCGTCATCCTTGCTGTCCGACTGTGGCAGCAGGCCTCAGTGCGGCGCTAGGTTTTCGGTCATGGGTCAGCCGGTCACCGTCGTCGAACAACCGTCCAAGCGTGACGGAGTGGTGCGTTTTTCCACCAACCGTGTGCTGTCAGGAATGGCCCATGAGGCGTTCACCTCGGCCCCCGACCCGCTCGCTGACCGTCCCGTCGACGAACTCGCCCGGCAACTGTTCGCCACCGGTGAAGTCACCCGGGTCCACGTCAACGGCAACGTGATCACGGTGCACGCACCCAACACCAGCGCAGGGCTGCGGGACCTCATTGAGGACCTCTTCACCTACTACCGCCCCGGTGTTGCCGTCCCGGATCCCGCCGACTTCATGTCCGACGACGAGGGCGCCGCCAGCGATTCCTGATCCCCGGCCCGGTTCGCACGGCCCGGTTCACCCCCACGCTGGACCGGGGCGAGACCATCCACTAAACCGGTGGCATGATCGAACATGTGTTCGATAGCGGGAACAGTGGAGCATCTGCGGTCTCATCCTTGCCGGCGGACGTTCGCCGGCACCTCGTCGCCCCGGACGTGCTGGCCCGCCAGATCCTTCCGGTCGCTGACCCGTTGGCCCGGCTCTTTCCCAACGGAGGCCTTCAACGGGGGAGCGCAATCAGTTTCACCGGGGACGCCGCCACCTCGCTGATGCTGGCGGTGATCGCCGAAGCGTCGAGCGCAGGGTCGTGGACAGCGGTGATGGGGTTGCCGACGTTGGGTCTGGCGGCGCTGGCCCCGATGGGGGTGGACCCAGCCAGGGTGCTGTTGGTGGATCACGTCCCACCGGCGCAGTGGGCCAAGGTGGTGGCGGTGCTGGTGGCCGCTGTCGACATCGTCGTGACCGGCCCGGCCAACCCGGCAGCGTTGGCTCCCCGTGTGGGCAGACGTCTCGGCACGGCACTGCGGGAACGTTCCGCGGTGCTGCTCAGTGTCCACACCCACGTTCCCGGCCTGGACCCGGCGTTGCGTCTCGAGGTCACGAGTGGCGAGTGGGAAGGTCTCGGTGTGGGGCATGGCCACCTGCGTGCCCGACGGGTGGAGGTGGCCCGCACCGGCCGTGGATCGGCTCGTCCGCTCACCGAGTGGTTCTGGCTCCC
>CAMAQM010000011.1 GCA_945860545.1 Bifidobacterium breve
GGTTCTTGCCGATGTCGTGCACATCACCCTTGACCGTGGCGAGCACGATGCGGCCCTTGCCGCCGTCGTCGCTGCGCTCCATGTGTGGTTCGAGGTGGGCCACCGCCATCTTCATCGTCTCCGCCGACTGCAAGACGAATGGCAGCTGCATCTCGCCGGTGGCGAAGAGGTCCCCAACCACCTTCATTCCCGACAGCAGGACGTCGTTGATGATGGCGAGGGGTGGAATGCCTGCCGCCATCGCCTCATCGAGGTCGTCGGTCAGACCGTTGCGGTCCCCGTCGATGATGCGTTGGCTGAGTCGCTGGTCCACCGGCCAACCCGAACGGTCCTCGACAGGCCCACTGGTGTCGGTCACCCCTGAGAACGCCTCCATGAGCGCCGTCAATGGGTCATAGGCGGGATCGTCGCCCGACGGCGGGCGCCGACGGTCGTAGATGAGGTCGAGGCAGATCTGTCGTTGGTCGTCGGGGATTCGGGCCAGTGGCTGGATCTTGCCGGCGTGCACGATGGCGGAATCGAGACCCGCAGCCGTGCACTCGGCGAGGAACACACTGTTGAGAACGTGGCGTGCGGCCGGGTTGAGGCCGAAACTGACGTTGGACACGCCCAATGTGGTGTACACGCCGGGCATCTCAGCCTTGATGCGGCGGATGGCTTCGATGGTCGCCATGGCGTCCTGTCGGAGGTCGTCGTCGCCGGTGGACAACGGGAACGTGAGAGCGTCGAAGATGAGGTCGCCGGGGGCGAGTCCGTAGCGGTTCAGGGCGAGATCGTGGATGCGGTGGGCGATACGCAATTTCCACTCGACGTCTCGGGCCTGACCCTCCTCGTCGATGAGCAGGCAGATCACCGCCGCCCCGTACTCCTTGGCCAGGCGCATGACCCGGTCGAGTCGGGAACCCTCGGCGTCACCGTCCTCGAGGTTCGCCGAGTTGAGGATGGCCCGGCCGCCCACCCACTGGAGGCCGGCTTCCATGACCTCGGGTTCGGTTGAATCGAGGACGAGGGGGGCGCTCACCTGGGTGGCGAACCGCTGAGCCAACTCGTCCATGTCGGCGGTGCCGTCACGACCCACGTAGTCGGCGCACACGTCGAGCACGTGAGCGCCTTCGCGCACCTGGTCACGGGCCATCTGCAGGCAGGTGTCCCAGTCGGTGTCGAGCATGGCTTCGCGGAACTTCTTGGATCCGTTGGCGTTGGTGCGTTCGCCGATGATGAGGAACGAGTTCTGCTGCTCGAACGGCACGAACGAGTAGATCGAGGTGGCGCCGTCCTCGTGGGCGGGGTGGCGACGGGCCGGTTCGAGATGGGCGCAGCGTTCAACGACGGCAGCGAGGTGCGCCGGGGTGGTGCCGCAGCAGCCACCCACTACGTTCACGCCCAGTTCGGTGATGAACCCGGCGTGGTGCTCGGCGAGCTGGTCGGGGGTGAGGTCGTAGTGCATGTGTCCGTCGACGACCGAGGGCAGGCCGGCGTTGGGGATGCAGGCGATGGGCATCCGGGCGTGGTGCGACAGATGGCGCAGGTGCTCGTGCATTTCCACCGGCCCGGTGGCGCAGTTGATGCCGATCACGTCGGGGCCCATGGGGTCGAGGGCGGCGAGGGCGGCACCGATCTCGGTTCCCGGCAGCATGCGTCCGGTGAGTTCCATGGTGACCTGCACCTGCAGGGGGACCTGACGCCCCGCGGCGGCCATGGCCCGGCGGGCGCCCACCATGGCGGCCTTGGCGCCGAGCAGGTCGAACTGGGTCTCGATGATGATGAGATCGACCCCGCCGTCGACGAGACCTCGGCACTGTTCTTCGTAGAGGTCCCGAAGTTCGGCGAAGCGGATCTGTCCCAGGCTGGCGAATCGGGTGCCGGGTCCCACTGAGCCCGACACCCAGCGCCGTCGGTCGGCGGTGGAGAAGTCGTCGGCCACCTCCCGGGCGATTCGGGCGGCGGCGACGTTGAGTTCGTAGGTGCGTTCGGCGATGCCGTACTCGGTGAGCGGGACCCCGAACGCCCCGAAGGTGTCGGTCTCGATGACGTCGACCCCGACCTCGAGGTACTCGGCGTGGAGCTGGCGGATCACGTCGGGCCGGGTGACGACGAGGAGTTCGTTGCAGCCCTCGAGGTGCTCGCCACCGAAGTCGTCGGGGCCGAGCTCGAGTTGTTGGATGCCGGTGCCCATGGCGCCGTCGAACACCACGACGCGCTCGGCTGCGGCGCGCAGGTAGTCGTGGGATGCACCGGTCATTCCCACAGGCTACCGGTGGCTCGGCCGGCCGACGAAAGCGGGTGGTTCACCCGGGGCACGTGGCAGCGACCAGGTGTCGGTAGGCTCGGCGACGTGAAGATCTACACGCGCAAAGGCGACGACGGAACGACCGGGCTGCTCTACGGCGGTCGGGTGCCCAAGGACTCCGCACGACCCAACGCCTATGGCGCTGTCGACGAGGCACAGGCCTTCATCGGTCTCGCACGTGCTGAGGTCCCCGACCCCAACCTCGATGAGGGACTCATCGGGGTCGAGCGGGACCTGTGGGTGGTGATGGCGGAACTCGCCGCCGGTGAGGCTGATCGTTCGAAACTGACCCCCGGGGAGTCGCTGGTGACCGCCGGGATGGTGGAGGGTCTTGAGGAGTGGTTGGACCAGCTCAGTTCGCAGTTCGACATGCCGACCGAGTTCGTCGTGCCTGGCCAGACCCGCCTCGGGGCGCTGCTCGACGTGGCCCGCACGGTGGTACGCCGTGCCGAGCGTGACTGCCAGGCGGCGCTGAGCGACGGCTCACACGTCGGGGTGTACCTGAACCGGCTGAGCGACCTGTTGTGGATGTTGGCCCGCTGGACCGAGGGCGGGAAGTCCCTTCCGGCCCGACCTCACTGACACCGGAGAGATCCCCCGTGCACGTTGACGTCTCCAAGTCCCTGCCGGCTGAAGCAACGGCGGTGCTCCGGTTCGCCACCGCTTCGGACCCGTCGCCCGACGGCCTCGATGTCGAGGCGCTCTGCTCGCTTGGTTTCGAGGGCCGTCTCGACCAGGTGGTGACCCTGCCGCCGGTGGGGGGTGGCGGTCCGGTCACGGTGGTGGTCGGGCTCGGCGACCCGGTTGGGGGTGTGGGGCCCACGGCGCTGCGTCGCGCCGCCGCCGTCGGGGTGCGCAACGCCGCTCGGCACGCTTCGATCGCTGTTGAGTTCGCCGCCCTCGTGGCCGTCGAGGATCGCCCGCGCGCTGTCTCGGCGTTGGTCGAGGGGGCGATGCTGGGGGCGTACCGGTTCGGCCGGTACAAGAGCGCCTCCCCGGCGACGTCGCTGGATCGGTTCACCGTCGTGGGTGTGTCAGGCAAGCGCGCCACGGACGCAGCACTGCTCGGTAGTCGCATCGGTGAGGCGCAGTGCCTGGCCCGCGATCTCGTGAACGAACCCGGGGGGTCGCTCACCCCTGCGGCGTTCGCCGAGGTGGCCGTCGAGGTCGCTGAACGCGAGGACCTGCAGATCACCGTGATGGACCTCGACGACATCACCGAAGCCGGCCTTGGCGGTCTGCTCGGGGTGAACAAGGGGTCCACCCACCCGCCGAGGCTCGTCGTGCTCGCTTATGACCCGCCGAACCCGCGGGGGACGTTGGCGATCGTCGGCAAAGGCGTCACGTTCGACTCCGGTGGGTTGTCGATCAAGCCCTCCGATCCGATGATGACCATGAAGTGCGACATGGCGGGCGCCGCTGCGGTGCTCGGGGCCTTCGCTGCGTTCGGTGCTGCGGGGGTGCGTTCACGGGTGATCGGGTTCCTGCCCCTGACCGACAACATGGTGGGTGGTGACGCCACCCGACCGGGGGACGTGCTTCGCATGCGCAACGGGACCACCGTCGAAGTCCTCAACACCGACGCCGAGGGTCGGCTGATTCTCGCTGACGCGCTGTGCCTGGCCGCCGAGGAACAACCCGATGCGATCGTCGATCTCGCCACGCTCACCGGAGCGATTGAGATCGCCCTCGGCCCGGGGGTGGCCGGGTTGATGGGTAACAGCACAACGTGGATCAACCAGATCGCCCACGCCGCCGAGGTCGCCGGCGAGCAGGTGTGGGAGCTGCCCATGCCACACGAGTACCGCCGTTGGCTCGACTCCGACGTCGCCGACATGCGCAACATCACCAAAGTCCGTTCAGCGGGTTCCATCACGGCGGCCCAGTTCCTCTCGGCGTTCGTGCCCGCCGACATGGCCTGGGCGCATCTCGACATCGCCGCCACGGCCTGGTCCAACGAGACTCGGGGCACCCATCAGCCCGGTGGAACGGGGTACGGCGTTCGTCTCCTCGTTGAACTGGCCCACGCGTTCCGCAAGCCCCGCTGAGGCCCCGACGATCAGGCCGTGGAGCGGGCACGCTGCCGTTGTGCAGCCCACTGCACCGCCTCGTACGCCATGGCCGGGTGGAACCGCCACCGGTGGAGTTGCCGTTCGGCTGCGGTGACGTCCTCACCGAGGTCGAGCAGCGACAACGCCAGGGTGCGACACCGTTGACGTTGCTCCTCGGTCGGGGTGGGTCGCAGTTCGTGTTCACCCGGGTTGTGGTGGGCGTGGGTGCTCTGGAGGGATCGGGGGAGGCGGGCGAGTTGACGGGGTGAGAGCGCGGGCAGGCCCCGGCGCACCAACAGTTGGTGGCCATGGTCGACTCGGGTGATGCCGAACGAGCAGCACCGCTGGAGCGTTCGGGACATCGGACCGTTTCGGCCTCCCCGGTGACCGATGCCCAGGGCGACGGCGATATCGGGGACCCACAGGGCGAATCCTGCGGGTTGCTCGTCGAGGCCCATGGCGAGGCGACGCAGGAACATGACGCTGGAGGGCCCGAGCACGGGAAGCCAGTAGTGCTCCACGTAGGTGCTGGTCAGTGCGTGGGTGCCGCGGGCGAACCGTGCAGGTGCGTCCGTCGCCGTCACGGGATCCTCGGGCCACCACTCGACCCAGAGTTGCTCGGCGAACTCGTCGCCGGTGCCCGGGCGGATCGGGTCGGCGTCGTTGGGGGCGGGGTCGATGGGGGACTCGGGTACGTGGGCGGTGGTGTGGGTGGCGGCAGTGGACACGTTGCTCCTCGGGCTGGTGGTTGGCGGGTGGCAACCGTGTGCCCCTGTGGATCAACCGGGCAAGGGTGTCGTCACCGCTCGTGTCGGGATGCGCGGTCACGCTCGGTGTTTCCCCTGCAATCACGGGGGGTTGGGGATTCCCGACTCAAAAGGTAAGATTTCGCCATGGCTACCTTCCGTGACCTTCTGGCTGCGACCAAAGAGCAGATCCGTGAGGTCGACACGGCTGCCGCGGAGTTGATGCGCGCCGAGTCCGGCACCGTGGTGCTCGACGTCCGCGAACCCGACGAGCACGCCCAAGGTGCGATTCCCGGATCGGTGTTCGTGCCTCGGGGCCAACTCGAAGGCCAGATCGAGAACCTCGTGCCGGACAAGTCGTCCACCATCGTCGTCCACTGCGCCAGCGGTATCCGCTCGGCGTTCGCCGCAAAGACCCTCGCCGAACTTGGGTATGCCGACGTGGTGTCGATGGCCGGCGGGTTCAACAAGTGGAAGGACGAGGATCGGCAGTGGAGCGCCCCGCGTGTGCTCACCCCCGAGCAGCGCAACCGCTACCACCGGCACCTCCTCCTGCCCGAGGTGGGAGCTGAGGGCCAGCAGAAACTGCTCGACGCCAAGGTGCTGTTGCTTGGCGCGGGTGGCCTTGGTTCACCCGCCGCGCTCTACCTGGCGGCGGCGGGCGTCGGCACCATTGGAATCATCGACATGGACGTGGTCGACGACTCGAACCTGCAACGCCAGATCCTCCACAACATCGAACGTGTCGGGGAGCGCAAGGTCGACTCCGCCAAGAAGACCCTCACCCTGTTGAACCCCGATGTGAACGTGGTCGCCCACGACATGCGTCTCGACGCCTCGAACGTCGTTGGGTTGCTCGAGCAGTACGACATCGTCGTCGACGGCGCCGACAACTTCCCGAGCCGGTACCTCCTCAACGACGCTTCGCTGGTCACGGGGACTCCCGTGGTCCACGGTTCGATCTTCCGTTTCGACGGACAGGTCACCGTGTTCCTTCCCCATGACGGCCCCTGCTACCGCTGCTTTCTGCCTGAGCCGCCACCGGCCGAACTCGCTCCGTCGTGCGCTGAGGCCGGGGTGCTCGGTGTCCTGCCCGGAATCGTCGGTTCCATTCAGGCACTCGAGGCCATCAAGCTCATCTTGGGTCTCGGTGAGTCCCTGTCGGGCCGCCTGTTGGCCTTCGACGCCATGGAAGAGACGTTCCGCAACTACCGCATCCGTCGGGATCCGGGCTGCCCGGCGTGTTCCGTGCCGGCGGAGACCCTCGTCATCGCCGAGTACGACGAGCACTGCGCCCCACATCGGGCACACTGACGCGCCGGACTGACGTGGCTCCGCCGACGACGGTCGGTGGACCGCTACCGTGACGCGGTGAACAGCGACCTGCTCGCCGTGGTTCCGGCGCTCAACGAGGAAGCGTCAGTTGGTGACGTCGTTGCGTCGATCCGAGCCGAACTCGGCGCCGACGTCCTCGTCGTCGATGACGGTTCGACCGACGACACCGCCCAGCGGGCCCTCGCCGCCGGGGCGACGGTGGTGCGTCACCCGTTCAACCTCGGGGTCGGAGCGGCCATGCGCACCGGGTTCTGCCACGCCGACCGCCATGGCTACAAGGTTCTCGTCCAGATCGACGCCGACGGCCAGCACCCTCCGGGCGAGGTTGCGCCGCTCGTCGAGATGGTCCGCCGGGGCGACGCCGGTGGGCCGGTGAGCGTGGCGGTCGGATCGCGCTTCGCTGGTGGGTCGGGTGATCCGTATGAGGTTTCGGCGTTGCGACGCGCCGCCATGCGCATGTTGTCGCGCTCGGTGTCGCGCCGACTCGGTACCACGATCACCGACACCACGAGCGGCATGCGGGCCTTCGGGCCCGACGCCATCGACCGCTTCGCGGTCAGTTACCCCACGGCGTACCTGTCCGACACCGTTGAGGCGCTGCTGTTGGCGGGGGCGTGGGGCATGCGGGTGGTGGAGGTCGGGGTCGAGATGCGACCCAGGGAGACCGGAGTGCCCTCCAACCGTTCGGTGCGCAGCGCCTATCACCTGCTGCGACTCATGTTCGTCATCTCGGTGTTCGGTGTCCGCCGTCCGTTGCAAAGGACCGGGCTGTGATCGGCGTCGGGCTCATCGTGCTGGTGCTCGCAGCCGTCATGGTGGTTGCGGTCATCGAGGCGGTTCGCCGTCGTCGACTGTCGGAGGGCTGGGCGCTGCTGTGGATCACGGTTGCGGTTGCTGCGGTGGTGCTCGCCATGGCCCGGCCACTCGTCGACCGTCTGGCCACCCGCCTCGATGTCGCCTACGGCACCAGTTTGGTGTTCGCCATCGGGATCGTGTTCCTGGTGGTGGTTTGCATCAACCTTTCCATGCAGGTGTCGCGCCTCAACCAGCGCGTTGAGCGCCTCGCCCAGGAACTGGCGCTCGCCACCGAGCAGCGCACCGGGGACGGAATCGCCGAACAGGCACCGGAGTCCCCGGGTGATCCGGGGTCGTCGCCGGGGTGAGTGAGTCCTCGGTCGTGGCGTCCGCTGTGAACAATCCGGGCGGGTCGGCCCCCATGTCGCTCGGGGCGAGGTTGCGGGACCGAAATCCGTTGCCGCCAGGCGCGTTCGTGGTCGGCCTTGGCCTCGGTCTGTCCGGCCTCGCCACCTACGTGTTCTTCGCCATCACTTCGCGGGTTCTCGACCCGGCGTCGTACGCCGCGGTGGGGGTGCTGTGGTCGTTGTTGTTCGCCGTGGGCAACGGGGTCATGCAACCTCTCGAACAGGAGGTCGCCCGCGCCGTAGCCGACCGCCGGGCCCGGGGTATCGGTGCGGGCCCGGTCATCCGCAAGGCGGTCGGCATCGGTGCGGGCTTCACGTTGGTGCTGGTCTTGCTTGGAACCCTCACCCACACCTGGATCCTTGACCGTCTCCTTGACGGCCGGGTCGAACTGGTGGTGGCGTTCCTCGTCGGGCTGGCGGCGTTCGCTGCGGGCCACCTCACCCGTGGCACGTTGTCGTCGCACGGCCGTTTCGGGGCGTACGCACTGTTCTTCGCCACTGACGGGGTTGCCCGGGTGGTCGCTGCGGGGGTGCTGGGGGTCGCTGCGGTCGCCGCCGCCGGTCCCTACGGGTTGGTGCTGGCGTTGGCACCGTTCGTCGGCGTGGTCGTGGCGCTCTTTGGGCAGCGGGGACTCGTGGTGGATGGGCCCCCCGCGGCGTGGGGGGAACTCACCCGGGCGCTCGGGTGGTTGCTGTTGGGCACGGTCTCGCTCGCACTGGTGGTGCAGGGTGGCACCATCGCCGTGCAGGTCCTCGCCGGCTCCTCCGACGAGGCCGCCGCAGGCGTGTTCCTCAACGGCCTGCAGGTCGCTCGCATCCCCTTGTTCTTGTTCCAGGCGGTGCTGGCCTCCCTGCTGCCGCGCCTGTCCCAACTCGCCGGTGCGGGAGATCTCGATCACTTCGGTCGGTCCTTGCGACGTCTGGTGCGCACCATCGTGGCGATCGGGGCTGTAGCCACGGTGGTCGCCGTGCTGGCTGGTCCGGCTGTGGTGTCAGCGGTGTTCGGTTCCGCCGAGGTGCTCGGACCGTTCGACATGGGGCTTCTGGCCGGTACGTTCGTGCTGATCATGGTGGCGATCTGTCTGGACCAGGCACTGATCGCCCTGAGTGGCCACCGGCTCATGGCCATCGGGTGGGCGGGAGCGCTCGCCGTTCTAGTGGGCGTCATCGCCGCCACCTCCGGACTTGAGGATGTCTTTTTGCGGGTGGAGCTCGGACTGCTCGCCGCAGCGGTCAGCGCTCTCGTGTGGATGGCTGGGAGTTTGGCGGTGCGGACCTCACGTCATCCGGAGGTGGTGCCGGTGTCTCTGGCCGAGGCGGCGGCGGAAACCCCCCTGCAGGACTGAATTTGCGCCCCTGACCGACGTCGGTGCGGGAGCGTTGGTACCCTCTACGTGGGCGGATCCCACCCTCGACCGAGGACACGTCCCTGTGCGTCCCTTCTCTCCCCACTCCCCACGTCGCGACGTGACCCCCGCCCACGGCGGGAGTCGTCTCAGACGACGGTGCCGGCACGGAGCCGTGGTCGCCGCAGTGGTGGTCGGCCTCGGTCTGGTGGGATGCACCACCGGTGACCCTGCGGGCGAGGTGTCTGACGGAGGCGACCAACGGTCGATCGACGCAGCCAACGACGCCGCAGCGGGGGCCGGCGCGGGGGTGTGCGTTCCCCCTGAGTGCGGAACGACGTTGCCTTACCTTCCCGCAGACGGGTACGTCGGACCCGCACCCGGCGTCACCGACGAGGCCGCCGCCGTCGACGGTGCCAGCGTCGTGGCCGCCACCGAAGGGGAGTGGTGGGCCCAGGGTCTTGTCGTGAACGGCCCCGACGAGTTGCGTGACGCCCCCATCGTGGTGGCTGACCTTGTCGGACCGGGTGGTCGTGTCCTGCGGACGGTGACCACCACCGCGTTGGTGGCGCCGTTGCGCGCCGGTGAACCCGCACCGTTCCGCCTGGACGCTCCAGGGGTTGACGCCGCCGAGGTCGTCGACGTCGCCTGGCAGGTCCGGCCGGGCACCTCCGGCCCGGACGGCGACACCGGGCCACGCACGCTGCAGATCGACACCCTGTGGACCCGTCCTGCGGGCGGGCAGGCCGTGTCGGTGCCGTCGTACGCCGATGACGGCGGGCCCGGAACCCCGTTGGTCACCTACCTGTCGATCACCAACACCGGCGCCCTTCCCGTCGTGGGGCCGCGGGTCACCGCGGCGTGGGTCGACGGACGCGGCCGGGTGCTGGGACTCACCTCGGTGTCGGTGCCCGGGCCGGGCACGAATCTGCCGCTCGCCGTCATGGAACCCGGGGGACAGGCTGACGTGGCGTTGACCCTGGCGCCGCCGGCAGCGGACGGTCTCGCCTCGGTGCAGCCGCTGCTGTGGGGGATGTCGGGACCGTGACCACCTCGCCCATCACCCACCGCCTCGCCCACGGCTTGTTCCGCTGGTTGTTGGTGCCCGCCGCAGCGGCAGTGCTGGTGACGGCGTGGTTGCTCTCGTCCCCGTCTGCTTCTGCCCAGAGCACCCGTGCGGTGGGGGAGGTCCCCGTCGCCGACATCATCACGGCGGCCAACGCGTCGGCACGTCTCGACTGTGGGCTGACGGGAGACCGTCTGGCAGCGATGATGCTCGCCCCTGTGTTCCACGAGACCGGAGCGGTCTGGTCGCGAACCACCTCGCCGAGTCCAATGACGATGAGCCGGTGGGACAACCAGTCCGGCCTGTACGCCTTCGGTGACCGCTCCACCGCCTATCGACGGGCGTTCTGGCACCCAGGCGTGGGGATGTGGCAGTTCGACTCCGCCGGCGGGTGGAACCTCACTGCCGCCGGTGCCGTGTCGACCCAGTCGTCGGCGTCCACGGCGGCGTCGGTCA
Organism: Bifidobacterium breve; assembly: GCA_945860545.1. Lineage (GTDB taxonomy): Bacteria > Actinomycetota > Acidimicrobiia > Acidimicrobiales > Acidimicrobilacustridaceae > M30B73. Next base: position 10,493 of record CAMAQM010000011.1, read on the forward strand.
TGGCGTCGCGTTACTGCGCAGCTTCGGGCGACCCCGTGACCCGGATGAAGTACGCCTGGTCGCTGTGGTACGCCTGTGTGTCAGGTTCGACCAACGTGTGTGTCGACCGGTTCAACGAGATGTACGTGGGTGGGGTGTTCACCAACATCACCCGCGATCCGCGGGTGGGTCGCCTCGGCGGGATGATCGCCACCACGTGTCGCATCGGTGGTGTGACCGAAGTGGCCTGTCACCGGATCGACCCGGCCCGTGCCGAGGGGTGGAATGCGTGGGCGGCCGAGAACGCCGGGCCCACCCCGTTGTCCGCCGCGTTCTACGTGTTCGCACTCAACGACATCGAGTATCGCTACTGGCTGGCGGTCGACACCGGATACGACGCCACCATCGTCGCCCGCAAACCGGTGCGGGCCAACGCCCGCAGCAGTCTGACGTGGGAGAAGGTGACCGGTTCGACCCTGCTGTGTGACCTCGGATTCGGCCGGGGTGACTGCGGACCCAAGCGGGTCGCCACCACACCGTGGGGCAACAAGGTCGAGCTGCCGTTCGGGTCCCTTGACACGACGACCTCAGGGGCCAACGCCGTGACCGCTGCGGGTTGGGCGATCGATCCCGACACCACCGGCCCCATTGACGTCCACGTCTACGTCGACGGCACCTGGGGTGGCTCGGTGCGCGCTGATCGGACACGGACCGATGTGGGTCGGGCGGTACCCGGTTACGGCGACGCCCACGGCTACTCGTTGCGCATCGCCAACCTCCCCGCCGGTGAGCGCACCGTGTGCGCCTTCGGCATCAACAAGGGCCCCTACGGCGACACCAACCCCCAACTGGGCTGTCGAACCGTGACGGTGTCCGCTTCCCCGGTGGGGAACCTCGAAGCGGCCCGGCTCGCTCCCGGTGGGGTGCAGGTCATTGGCTGGCTCGCCGACCCTGACAGCGCTGAAGCAGTGGATCTCGAGGTCAGCGTCGATGGTGCCCCGGTCGCCACCGCCGAGGCGGTCCTCACCCGGGCCGACGTGGCCCGCTCCTACCCGGCGTTCGGCGCGTCGCGGGGCTTCTCGGTCACCGTCGCGGTGCCCACCAGTCCCGGCGCCCGTCAGGTGTGCGTCACGAGCACTGACCTCCCAACCGGCGACAGGGTACAACTCGGCTGTGTCGCCGTCGCCATCCCTTCGTCCCCGGTCGTGGGCAGCCTCGACGCGCTCGACGCGCTCGACGGGTCGATCCGCGCCCGGGGCTGGGCCCTGCGTTGGACGAGTGCTGACCCGGTGGCGCTCACCTTCACCGTCGACGGGGTCGTCGCCGGGACGGGTACGGCGTCGGGGACCCGCACCGACGTGGCGAATGTGTGGCCCGGGTTCGATGCCCGGAGAGGTTTCGACGTGACGCTGCCGGCGCGCCTGGGTCCCCACAGCGTGTGCGCGGTGGCGGGCACCACCACGGTGGCGTGCCGCACCGTCACGGTGACGTCGGGTGACTACGCCGATGTGGACCTGACCTCGTGGTACATCGAGCCGGTGCGGTGGTCGGCGGACACCGCGCTGACGAGCGGGTTCCCCAACGCCTGGTCGTTCAGTCCCGACGCCCGCCTCTCACGCTCACAACTGGTCACGTTCCTTTGGCGCTACTTCGGCTCCCCGTCCGCCCCCACGGCGTGCGGATGGAGTGACGTCCCCTCCACGGCCAGCTTCGCCGGTGCTGCCTGTTGGGCCCGCTCGGCTGGGGTGGTGCGAGGCGTCGGAGGGGACCCGGCGCGTTTCGACCCTGCGGGCGGGGTGACCCGAGCACAGATGGCGGCAATGTTGTGGCGGGGCACAGGGGAAAAGGCCCCGACGCAGCCCAACGGGTTCGTCGACGTGCCCGCAGGTGGCTGGTTCGACGCCCCGACGGCGTGGATGGCCGAGCACGGGGTCAGCGGCGGCCTCGCCGGGAGCGGCACGGTCTACGGGCCAGACGGTCCGGTGACCCGGGCGCAGATGGCCACCGTGCTGTGGCGACTCGCTGCAGCTCCGGGGGCGTGGGCGGTTGCCCAGCCCGCCACCGCCACACGCTGAAGGCCGGGGTCGTGGCGGCGTCGTGCGGGTGGGCGGTCGTCAGTGGTAGAACGGCGAGGTGAAGGGCCTGATTCTCTCCGGTGGGGCGGGCACCCGTCTGCGCCCCATCACCCACACCAGCGCCAAGCAGTTGGTCCCGGTGGCCAACAAACCGATCCTGTACTTCGGTCTCGAGGACATGGCCGAAGCCGGAATCACCGAGGTCGGCATCATCGTCGGCGACACCCGGGCCGAGATCGCGGACGCGGTGGGGGACGGGTCGCGTTTCGGGTTGAAGGTCACCTACATCCCACAGGACGCTCCGTTGGGTCTGGCGCACTGCGTACTCATCGCCCGGGACTTCCTCGGTGACGACGACTTCGTGATGTACCTCGGGGACAACCTGCTGCGACAGGGGATCGCCGAGTTCGTGGCGGCGTTCGAAGCCGATCGCAGCCACACCTCCCAGGACCACGTCGACGACGATCCGCCATCGGCACAGATCCTCCTCGCCCACGTGCACGACCCGCAACGCTTCGGGGTCGCCGAGATCGGGGACGACGGTGAGGTCGTCCGACTCGTCGAGAAGCCCGTTGATCCGCCGTCGGACCTTGCTCTGGTCGGGGTCTACCTGTTCGACCCGTCAATCCATGAGGCGGTGCGGGCCATCGCCCCGTCCCCGCGGGGGGAACTCGAGATCACCGACGCCATTCAGTGGCTGATCGACAACGGTCGGCGGGTCCGCCACGAGGTGGTCGACGGCTGGTGGATCGACACCGGGAAGCTCGACCCACTGCTCGAAGGCAACCGGCTCGTCCTTGAGACCATCGAGCCCCGGGTCGACGGTGACGTCGATGAAGACTCCCATCTGCTCGGCCGGGTCGTGATCGAGGCGGGAGCGAAGATCATCAATTCGACCGTGCGGGGCCCCGCCATCATCGGGGAGCGCACCGTCCTGCGCAACAGTTACATCGGTCCGTACACGTCGGTGTACTACGACTGCGAGGTCATCAACACCGAGATCGAGCACTCGATCGTGTTGGAACAGAGCACCATCACCGACGTCCCCCGCCTCGCCGATTCACTCATCGGCAAGGAGGCGGTGGTGCGTCGCAGCGGGGCGCGGCCCCGGGCCAACCGGCTCATGGTGGGCGACCATTCGGTGATCGACCTCGAATAGTCCCGATCGTTGCGTCGGGGGCGTGGCCAGCCCGTCGTGAGGCAAGGGTCACACGGGGGCGATGCCCTCCGAGACGGTGCCACTGTTACTCTCGGTCATCGCGCCATGCCCAAGGGTGCGGCCAACGACCACGACCTTGGAGAGACGCTATGGCGGTGTGGATGCGGCGTACGGCAGCGCTGCTGTGCCTAGCCGTCGTGGCGGCCGTGGTCCCGGTGGTGGGAGGCGTGGTCGGCCCCGCCGGGCTCTCACCGACCGCCGAGGCACAGACCGCCACCCCCGCCTCGACGATCACCGGTATCGACGTCGCCAGCTGGCAACACCCCGGCGGTGCGGCCATCAACTGGGGGTCGGTTCGCTCCGCCGGTCACCTGTTCGCCTTCATCAAGGCCACCGAGGGCCCGAGTGCTCCCGGGGGCGGCTACTACACGAACCCGTGGTTCTCGAGCGACTGGGTGGGTGCCGGAGCAGCCGGTCTGCTGCGCGGTGCCTACCACTACGCCCAACCCAAAGCGGATCCCGCCACCGCCATTGCCGATGCCCGCCACTTCATTGGGGCCACCGGCGTCATGAACGGAGCGGCGGATCTGCCGCCCGTGCTCGACCTTGAAGAGCACAACGGACTCAGCCGTGAGCAGGTCACGGTGTGGGCCCGCACCTGGCTTGACGAGGTGCAGCGACTCACCGGTCGTCAACCGATCATCTACACCGGGCCCTGGTTCTGGAACACCTACGTGGGTTCCTCGGCGTTCACCAACTACCGGTTGTGGATCGCCAGTTACACCACCGCTGCGGGTCCCGGTCCGCTCCCGGGTAGTTGGCCGACGTGGACGATATGGCAGTGGACGAGTCAAGGCCCGGTCCCCGGCATCAGTGGTCTCGTCGACCTGAACCGATTCTGCTGTGACCTGTCGAGCCTGTACGCGTTGACGCCCGGCGGCGGCACCGGTGCCGTGGGGAACCCGTTCGGCAATTTCGAGGGTGCGCGCCGGGTTCCCGGTGGCGTCGACGTATCGGGGTGGGCCATCGACCCCGACACCACCGGCCCGGTCACCGTCGACGCCTACGTCGACGGACGGTTCGCAGGTTCGTACAGCGCCAACGGGACCCGGCCCGACGTTGGCGCGGTGTACCCCCAGTACGGGAGCGCGCATGGGTTTTCCGTGCGGGTCCCCGTTGGGGACAACGCCCAACAGGTGTGCCTGTTCGCCATCAATGTCGGACCTGGAAGTGCGAACCCTCGCCTCGGTTGCCGGGTGGTTGTCGCCAACCCCGTGGGCGCCCTCGACGCGGTCTCAGTGGCCGGTCCGCGACTCGTGAACGTTGCCGGATGGGCACTCGACCCCGACAGTACCGCCCCGCTCGACATCCACATCTACGTCGACGGCCGTTGGGGGCGGGCAGCGGTGGCCGACGCTCCACGACCTGATGTGGAACGGGTGTTCCCCGGGGCGGGACCCAACCGTGGCTATGCAACGACGCTTGCGGTCACTCCCGGTCGTCACCAGATCTGTGCCTACGGCATCAATGTCGGAACCGGCACCGACAACCCGCTGTTGGGGTGCCGGACCATCATCGTCCCCGACACCGTGCCGCAGGGCAATCTTGAGGTCGCCACCGGTGAGGTTGCCGGGATCCGGGTCAGCGGCTGGGCGGTGGACCCTGACACACCCGCAACGGCCACCATTGATTTCACCGTGAACGGAGTCGCCGCCGGTTCGGTTCCCACCAACGTCGCCCGCAGGGACGTGACCCGGCTGTACCCCGCTGCGCCAGCGCCCGGGTTCACCACCCGACTCGCGACCACGGGATCGGGGCCCCGCACGGTGTGCGCCACGGCCCGTGACGGTGCAGGAGGCCCCGCCGGACAACTCGGCTGCCGAAACGTCGTGCTGCCGGCGAACCCCACAGGCAACGTCGAGTCGGTGGCCCAGCTCGGCAACCGTGCCGAGGTCGTGGGCTGGGTGCTTGACCCTGACGTCACCGGACCGGTGACGGTGCACGCCTACGTCGATGGTCGCTGGGGAGGGTCCTACGTTGCGTCCGCCACCCGCAACGACGTCGCCGCTGCCTATCCCGGGTACTCGCCGGACAAGGGGATGCGCCTGCTGCTCCCGCCGCTCGCCCACGGCACCAGACGGGTGTGTCTCTACGCCATCAATGCCGGCGCCGGGGACCGCAATCCCGAGATCGGATGTCGTGACGTCACGATGAACCTCTCACCGTTCGGGAATCCCGAGGACGTCCGTCGTGACTCCGGTGACCTCACCAAGGTGCGCATCGAGGGCTGGATGCTCGACCCTGACGCCCCCGCCGGGGCGTCGGTGCAGGTGCTCGTCAACGGAGGCGTCGCCGCTGAGATCACCACCGATCTCGTCCGGTCCGATGTGGTGTCCTACTACCCGTGGAGTGCGGGCCCCCACGGATTCGTGGTGCGGGTCGACGCACCCACCACCCCCTCGACGGTGTGCGTCATCGCCCGCAACGTTGGCGGCGGCAGCGACCGCGAGTTCCCCTGCGTGGCGCTGTAGGCCCCACTGGGCGTGGTAGAACCGTCGGGTGGCAGAGGTGCGCGAGTCCGACGTAATTGCCGGGGTGTGGCTGCACACCCCCGATATCCACGGTGACGATCGGGGGTACTTCGTTGAGACGTACCGCCGGGAGTACTTCCCCCAGGGCCGGGAGATGATCCAGGCCAACCGCGGTGACCGGGTGGCCGGGTGCCTCGTGGGTCTTCACTACCACCTGCATCAGGCCGACTTCTGGTACGTGCCGTTCGGCACCGCCCGTGTGGTGCTCCACGATCTCCGCTCTGGTGGGCCTACCGACGGGGCGACGTTGTGTCTCACCATCGGGCGTCGCGACGACGGCACCCATGACCACACCGGCATCTTCATCCCGCCCGGGGTCGCCCACGGGTTCGCCTCGCTGACCGACATGACGATCACCTACCTCGTCGACAGCTACTACAACCCCGCCGACGAGTTGGGTGTCGCCTGGGACGATCCTGAGATCGCAGCCGACTGGGGAGTTGAGAACCCGGTGCTGAGCAACCGGGACCAGACCAACCCCACCCGTGCCGATCTGCCCCCCCACCTGCGGCCATCGTGGCCCATGCGCACCTAGGACGTGAGGCTGTGAAGATCTTCGTGACCGGCGCCGCCGGGTTCATCGGTTCGAACTATGTGCATCACGTGTTCGCCACCAGCGACGACGAGGTGACCGTGTTTGACGCCCTCACCTACGCAGGCAACCTCGACAACCTCCGCGACGTCGCAGACGATCCCCGCTACCGATTCGTGCAGGGCGACATCTGTGACCGCGACGCCGTGTCGGCCGCCATGGCCGGTCATGACGCCGTCGTCCACTTCGCCGCGGAAAGTCACGTCGACCGGTCAATCACCGGTCCCGACGCGTTTGTCGCCACCAACTGTGACGGGACCAACGTCGTGTGTGACGTGGCCCGTCAGATCGAGGTTGACCGGTTCGTGCACATCTCGACCGATGAGGTGTACGGCTCCATCGATGTCGGGTCGTTCCGCGAAACCGATCGTCTCGGGCCACGGTCGCCCTACTCGGCGTCCAAGGCCGGGAGCGACCTGATCGCCATGGCGTACCACGAGACGTACGGGCTCCCCGTCATCGTGACCCGATCGTCCAACAACTTCGGTCCGTACCAGTTCCCCGAGAAGGTCATCCCGTTGTTTGTGACCAATCTCCTCGAGGGTCGCAACGTGCCGCTGTACGGCGACGGAGGCAATGTGCGCGACTGGTGCCACGTGGCCGACAACTGCGCCGGCGTGGACCTGGTGCTGCGTACCGGCACGGTGGGTGAGATCTACAACATCGGCGCTGGAAACGAGATCACCAACCTTGACCTCACCCACCGCCTGTTGAGCCTGCTCGACTGCGGTGAGGACCGCATCGACCGGGTGGAGGACCGATTGGGGCACGACCGCCGCTACTCAATCGATTGCTCCAAGGTCCGTGCGTTGGGGTGGTCTCCGACCCGGCAACTCGATGATGCTCTCGCCGACACGGTGGCGTGGTACCGCGACAACCGCTGGTGGTGGGAACCGCTCACATGAGAGTCCTCGTCACTGGTGCCCTCGGCCAGGTGGGCAGGGAACTTCTCGAGGCGTTCCCTGCTGCCAACACCTCAACGGAGGTCATCGGCGTCGATCTCGGGGATTTTGACATCGGGGACCGCGACGAGGTGCTCGCGGCGGTCAGCGCCTCGTCGCCCGACGTGGTGGTCAACACCGCAGCGTGGACCGCGGTCGATGCCGCCGAGAGCGAACCCGACGGTGCGTGGCGGTCAAACGCCCTCGCAGTGCGCCACCTCGCCGAGGCCTCAGATCGGGTGGGCGCCCACCTCGTGCACATCTCGACGGACTACGTCTTTGATGGCACGAAGGGTTCGCCGTATGTGGAGTGGGACGAACCAAACCCGGCGTCGGTCTACGGGGCGTCCAAACTCGGTGGTGAGCGCGAGGCCGCCCAGGCCCGCTCGTTCACCATCGCCCGCACCTCGTGGGTCTGCAGCCGCCACGGGTCCAACATGGTCAAGACCATCATGCGGGTGGCCGCTGAGCAACCGGAGTTGAGTTTCGTCGACGACCAGTTCGGTCACCCCACCTTCGCCGACGACCTCGCCCGCATGGTGGTCCGACTCGCCACCGAACGACGGCCCGGTCTGTTCCACGTCACCAACGCTGGTGCGACCAGCTGGTTCGGATTCGCCCAGGCCGTCCTTGAGGCAATGGGGGAGGACCCCGACCGGGTGCGGCCCATCAGCACCACCGATCTGCAACCGCCCCGGCCAGCGCCGCGGCCGGCCTTCTCCGTGCTTGACAACATGGCGCTGCGGCTCTCCGGCGTTGAACCGTTGCCGGATTTCCACGAGCCGCTGCAACGCACCGTGACGTGGCTCGAGGCGCAGTGAGCATCAGCCCCCCTGGTCAGGTGTCTGGCCCGAGACCGGGGCGGGCGGGATCGTCGTGACTGTGGCCGATCGCCCGTCGACCCGCACCAATCGTGTGGTGTCGGTGTTGTGCGGGTCGACCCGGCGGGTGTGGTGGGTGTCGTTTGCCCTGGTGGCGCTCGCCGGTTCCCTCTGGTCGCTCGCGTCGCCGCTGTACTCGGGTCCCGACGAACCGGCTCACGCCACCCGTGCCGTGTCGCTCGTGCGGGGCCAGTGGCTCGGCGAGCAGACCGCGGTCGTTGACAACAACGCCATGGAAGTCGAGGTGCCGGCCACCTACACCGCCAACCCGTTCTGTTACGCGTTCTACCCGTCTGAGCCAGCGGCGTGTCAACAGTGGCCCGACGAGGGCGGCACGATCGAGCTGCTGACCACTGCGGCCCGGCATCCTCCGATGTACTACGCGCTCGTGGGAATCCCGTCGCTGTTCGATCAGTCGCCGGCGTCGATCTACGCCATGCGGTTGATCTCGGCACTCGGTGCTGCGGCGCTCATGGCCTCTGCGATCACCACCCTGGCGGGGATGTTGCGGCCCCGCGTGGCGCTACTCGGGTTCCTTGTGGCATTGACCCCGATGGTGCTGTTCGTCTCTGGCCTTGTGAACCCGTCCTCGTTCGAAATCGCCGGAGCCATCGGGACCTGGGTGGGCGGCTTCGCACTACTGCGCTCCGCCCAGCGTGTCGCCCAACCACCAGCGGAGGGCGCCATCGGTGGGGCTGTGGCGGCCATCGCCCCGCGACTGGTGTGGTCCACCGCCATTGCGGCGTCGGTGCTCGTCCTCAGCCGCGCACTGGCCCCGGTGTGGCTTGCCGGCATCGTGGTCGTGCTTGTCATTGTGTCGCCGTGGAGCGCGGTGGTCGCGCTGGTGAAGAACAGGACAGCCCGGTGGGGTGCGCTGGTGGTTGCGGTCGCCGCCGGGGCGCAGGCGGCGTGGATCCTGCTGGCCAAGCCGCTCGCCCAGGTTGACACGCAGCGGGTCATCACCGACTCGCTTTGGGGTCGAATCTCCGGAGCGTTCGAACGCAGCATCGACTACCCGCGAGACATGGTCGGCAACCTCGGGTGGCTCGACACCCCAGCCCCCCGAGCGGTGGCGTTGGTGTGGCTGGCCATGCTGGCGGCGGTGCTGGTGGTGGGCCTTGTGGCAGGCACCGCCCGTCAGCGACTGGGCATCGTCGCCACGCTGGTGGCCACCGTTGTCGTGCCGGTGGCGATGGACGCAATGCAGGCGCCACGAACCGGGTTCATCTGGCAGGGGCGCTACACCATCCCGGTGGCGGTCGGGGTCCCGTTGCTGTGCGGCCTCGTCGCCGCCACGTCGTCGCGGGCCGTCGGCACCCGGGCGTTGCGATGGATCGTTCCGCTGGCCGGGGTTGGTTTCGTGTTCGCCCACGGATTGATGTTCGCCCAGGCCCTCAAGCGATACGCCGTGGGTGTCGGGTCCTCATGGCGCTTCTTTGACGCCGACCTGCCGTGGACGCCGCCGCTGGGGAATTTCGTGTTGGCTGCGGCTTTCGGGATTGTCGTGGCCGCACTCGCGTGCTGGCTGGTCATCGCCCGACGGGACCCGGAGGTGGCGTGATCTCCCCGCCGGCCGTGCTGCGGGTGGTGGTCGTGAACTTCAACGGTGGCCAACTCGTTGAGGACTGCGTGCAGTCACTGTTGGACCAGCGACCGGTCGTTGGCGTTGACGAGATGTCGATCGTCGTCGTCGACAACGCCAGTCACGACGGGAGTGCGGAGGCGCTCGAGGAACGATTCGGTCGTGACGTGATGGTGTTGCGCAACCTCGTCAACGCCGGTTTCGTCGCTGCCAACGTCGGGATGTCGAGTATCGACGGCCTGCCCGACCCGCGCTGGGTGGCGCTCGTCAACCCCGATGCCACGCTCGCCGAAGGCTGCCTCGCCGCGCTGGTCGAGGCCGTGGAGGCGGACCCGGGGATCGGGGCTGCCTCGCCGTGCATGGTGTTCACCCACCAGTTCGTGGACCTCGAGGTTGAGTCCCCGCCGTCGCGTTTCGGTGGCGACCCGCGTCCGCTGGCCGTCCAAGTACGCAGCGTGGTCGTCGACGGGGTCGAACGACTTCATCAGGTCGCCGCCGGCCCCGGGGTCCACGACCCTGAACACGACGCCGCCGGGGCGTTTCGCTGGTTGGCGCCACAGGCCACCCTCGGGGTTCCCGTGGGTCGTGACTCCGCCGCACCGATCGCCTCGGTCGGGTTGTGGTCGCCCGAGAAGATCACCGCCGTGGTCGGTGGTGAGGCGGTGACGGTTGGGCCACAAGGCACGACGGCCACGGTGCCGCTCACCCGAACACGTGTCGACCGGATTGCCAACGCGGGGTCACTGGTCTTCGACGACGGCAGCGGTGCCGATCGGGGGCACTTCGCCGTGGACGGCCCTCCGTTCGACGAGGCGACCGATGTGTTCGTGTGGTGTGGCGGGGGAGTGTTGTTGCGGTGGGACTACCTCCGCGACGTCGGCACCTTTGAGCCGTCGTTGTTCTTGTATTACGAGGACACCGATCTGGCGTGGCGTGGTGCGTCGCGCGGGTGGCGACACCGTTACGTGCCGAAGGCGCGCATGTTCCACGTGCAGGGCGCAAGCGGTGGTGCGGGGAGCGACCGTTTCGTGGTTTCCAACACGCGTAACCGGCTGGTCGTGACGGTTCGAAACGCCTCGTGGCGGGTGGTTCGACGCGCCTGGGTGGACACGGCGTGGGAGATCTGGGCAGCGCTGCGCAACCGGGTGGTGGTGCCCGCACTTCACGGGCGCCGTCCGTCGACGCATCGGCTTGCGTTGCTGGGGCGTGGGATGGGGGGCGCCGTTGGGGCGTTGCCCGCCGCTCTCGGCGCCCGACGGCGACTGGCACGTCGCGCCACGGTGGGCCGCGACGTGCTCGAGTCGGGCCTTGTGCCCCGCCGGGGGCGAGGGGCCAAGTAGGTTGGCGGGGTGGCACCCACCGTTCCCATAGGCGGTCGGGGGTCCCGACGGGTGCTGGTGCTCACCGGTGACCGGGTGGGACCCGCCATGGCCGGTCCCGCCATTCGGGCGTGGGAACTGGCCCGGGTGCTCGCCGGCGACGGGCACCGGGTCGTCGTGGCGACACCATGGCTCGACGACACGCTCCCCTCCGGCGGAGAAGGCATCACCTGTGTCACCGGCTGGGGTGACTCGCTGCGGTCGTTGGTGGCGGAGACCGATGTCGTGGTGGGGATGACCGGCGTGCTCCACGAGCACGGCTGGTTGGCGGACACCAAGCGCCGGCGGGCCAACGCCGCCGACCCGCTGTGGGTGGTGGCCGACGCCTACGACCCGGTCCTCTTTGAAGTACTCGCCGGCGACGGGGCACTGGGTGCCGCCGAGCGTTCTTTGCGGGCGCAGGACGCTTCGGCGCGGATGTGTGACGCGTTGTGGTGGGTGGACCTGGTCCTGTGCGCCACGGAGAATCAGCGGCATCTCCTGCTCGGGGTGCTTGCGGCGTGGGGGCGGATCGGCCCCGTCGCCTGGGACGACGACGCCCGCTTGCGCAGCGCAGTGGCCGTGGTGCCCTTCGGGCTGCCGGCGGAACCGCCTTCGGTTGCTGCGGGTGATCCGCACCCGCTGAGCGGACCAGGTGGCCCATTTGCGACCGGGGACCGAATCCTGTTGTGGGGTGGCGGCCTGTGGGACTGGCTTGACCCGGTGACGCTCGTCTCGGCGGTTGCGCGGTGCGCCGACCCGATGGTGAAGGTGTTCTTCATGGCCGGGGCCCACCCCACCCCGAGTGTCCCCGAGATGGACATGGTGGCCACCACCCGCCGGGCGGCCGCACAACAAGGACTCGACGAGCACGGCACGGGCCAGGTTCGCTTCGCCGACGACTGGATTGGCTACGGGGAACGCGCCGGGTACCTCACCGACGCCACCATTGGGGTGTCGCTGGCCCCTGATCACGCCGAGTCCGTCTTCGCCTACAGGACCCGGGTGCTCGACTACCTGTGGGCCTCATTGCCGGTCCTGCACTCCGCCCCGAGTGGGATACACGATGATCTTGCGGCACTGATCCGTGCCCATGATCTTGGTGTGGTGGTCGTCCCGGGTGATGTGGACGGTTGTGTCTCGGCCATCGGTCAGCTCATCAGGCCTGATTGGTATGCTGACGCACGTTCCCGGATCGCCGAGGTGGCGCAAACGCTGACCTGGCCGACCGTGTCCAGGCCGCTCCGGGACTTCTGCACGGAACCACGAACCCTGTTGTCTGAGCCCCCCTCCTCCCGCCCCCGCCCCGGCGCGTCCCACACCAGGCGTTCCATCGCCCGTCGGGTGTGGTCATCGTTGCGGGGCTCTGGGGCGGCCCCGGCGGTGGGCGACGGTGTCGAGGTGGTCGGGTGACCGCCCCCACCGAGATCTGGACCTACCGGAACCTGATCTGGAACCTGACTCAGCGAGAACTGCGCAGTCGCTACAAGAAGAGTCTGCTGGGCTGGTTGTGGTCGCTCATCAACCCGGCGGCCACGCTGCTCATCTTCTCGGTGGTGTTCGGGACCTTCCTGCGGGTGGAACCCCCGCCGCTTTCCGATGGCAGTCCCGGGATCTTCGCCCTGTTCCTGTTCGCCGGGCTGTTGGTGTGGAACTTCGTGAACGGCACGATCACCGGTTCGATGACGGCGTTGCAGGGCTCGGGGCCGTTGCTGTCCAAGGTGTACTTCCCACCGGCATGTCCCGCCATCGCCAACATGATCACGGTCCTGACACAGACGCTGCTCGAGGCGCTCATCCTCGTCGTTGCACTCGCGATCTTCACCGGCCTTGGCTGGCAGATCGTGTTGTTCCCTGTCCTGTTGGTGTTCGCCATGCTGTTCGCACTCGGCATCGGGTTGTTCGTCAGCATCTACAACGTCTATTTCCGTGACGTGTCCTACCTCGTGACGATCCTGTTGCAGGTTCTGTTCTACGCCACCCCGATCATCTACACGATCAACCTGGTGCCGGAACGACTGTTCGGACTTCCCGCACGGACGCTGATCAGTCTCAACCCGCTCACCCAGATGGTCGACTTCTCCCGGGACATCTTCTACCTCCAGCGGGTGCCGTCACTCGGAACCGTCGCAGGGCTCGCCGTGACGTCACTGGTCACGTTCGCTATCGGCTGGTGGCTGTTCAACCGCAAGGCGGTCAACGTGACGGAGGAACTGTGAGCACCCCGGCGATCTCCGTCGAGGGGGTGTCCAAGCAGTTCCGGCTGTACCGGGACCGCGCCGGCAGCCTCAAGGAGATGATCACCAAGCGGAACTTCGGTCGGTACGACGAGTTCTGGGCACTCAAGGATGTGTCGTTCGAGGTGGCCGAGGGCACCATGTACGGCCTCGTCGGCCACAACGGTTCGGGCAAGTCCAGTCTCCTGCGCCTCATCGCCGGGATTCAGCGACCCACCTCGGGCCGCATCACCACCCGGGGGCGGATCTCGGCGCTGCTCGAGCTCGGTGCCGGGTTCCATCCCGACCTGACCGGCCGGGAGAACATCTACCTCAACGCCGCCATCCTCGGCATCAACCGCCGCGAGTGCGACCTGATCATTGACGACATCATCGACTTCTCCGGCCTCAGCGAGTTCATCGACTCCCCGGTGCGCCACTACTCCTCGGGTATGTACGTCCGGCTCGGGTTCGCCGTGGCGGTGAACGTAAACCCCCAGATCCTCATCGTCGACGAGGTCATCGCCGTGGGCGATGAAGAGTTCCAGCGGCGGTGTTTCGAGCACCTGCACAAACTGCGCGGCGAGGGGGTCACGGTCCTGTTCGTCACCCACAGCCTCGGGTTGGTGCGCGGCATGTGTGAGCGGGCGGCCTGGCTTGAGCACGGCGTCGTCCGCGCCGAGGGCAACGCCGGGGAGGTCGTGGGTGCGTACCTCTCCGAGGTGAACGAGGCCGAGGCGGCACGACTGCTCGAAGCGGACGCCAAGGCACTCGAACTCGCCGCAGCGGCGAGACTCGTCATCTCCGAAGAGTCCGACGCTGACGAGGTGCGGGCAAGCGCCCACGTCCCCATGGAGGCATCGGCTCGGCCGGTGTCGATCACCGGGGTGGATCTCCTCGGGGCAGACGGCGAACCGGTGGGGGCGGCCCGGAGCCGTGAACCGCTGGTGGTGAGGATCAGTTACGAGGCTCGCGAGGTCATCACCCACCCCATCTTCTCCTTCGCCCTCGAGAGTGAGAACAGTGTGCACGTGGCCACCCCGGGAATGAGCTGGGATGACATGGGTGGACGGACGATCGAGGGGTCAGGGCACGTCGAGTACCGGATCGACGACCTGCGTTTGAGTGCGGGGATGTATCGCATCTCCGTCGCCGCCCACGACGCCAACCTGCCGGTCTGTTTCGACAAGATCGAGAACGTGCGTACCCTGCGGGTGCAACCAGCCGACCGGGAGATCCACGGCATGGTCGACCTTGGCGGGGTGTGGGCCACGTCGGCAACCCACGACCAGCGTGGCGAATCCGACCAGCGTGAACGGGAGCGGTGACAGGTGGCAGAGGAAACCGGCGGACGTCGGGAACGGATCAAGGGCGCACTCTCACGGGCGTTCCCGCCCGACACGGGGCGGCGCCGGGTGGCCAGGGTCGGTCTTCAGGTGGCCCGGGACGGGCGACGCTACGCCCGTCACGTGGGGCTCCTGTGGGACCACGCCCTCCAACCCGTCGCCCTGCACCCCGACTACCGCGACTGGTTGAACGACCACCGGCTCGCCCCCGGGGAGATCGCCGAGCAGGCCCGGGTGGTTGCCCTGCGCGCCGCGGTGACCCCCCTCGAGGTGTTCGTCGTCGACGACGGCGACCCCACCGCACTGCGCCGCACCTTGGATTCGCTGGCGGTCCAGTCCAGTTCGTTCCACAACGACCACGTGCTGTCCGTCGACGACGGCACCGACGTGTTCGCGGCGCGTATTGCGGATCTCCCTCCGCACACCATGGTTTCCGTCGTCGCCGCCGGGGACGTGCTCGAGCCTGACTGGGTGTTCGAGGTCACCGCAACCGCCCACGACGACCCGGTAGTGGACCTCATCGGGTGGGACGACGACGTCGTGGTCGACGGCAGGCTCGTTGAGCCGCGGTTCCGCCCCGAGTGGTCGCCGGACACGTTGCTCGGAGCGAACTACCTGGGTCGTTCCGTGGCGGTGCGTCAGCGTGCACTTGCGGGGTGCGCGCTCGGCCTGCCGGGACCGGGCTCGGTCCATGACGACGCTGCGTGGTGGGCATTGTTGTTGGCGCTCGGCCTCAACGACACGGTGGTGCGGCGGGTGCCGAGGGTGCTGGCCCATCTGGTGCGACGGCCTGATGCCTCTGCCGACGCGAGGCGGGGTGTGGTGGGCGACCATCTCAGGGCGACGGGCCGGTCGGCGACGTTGACCGACACCCCAGATGGCGTGTCAGTCCATTGGGAACCATCGTCGTGGCCGACGGTCAGCATCGTCATCCCCACCCGCCACAACCGCACCATGCTGCAGCGCTGTCTGCCGAGTCTCGCCACCACCGACTACCCGTCCTTTGACGTCACCGTGGTCGACAACGGTGGCCACACCGCAGACAACGCCGCGTGGTACGAGTCGCTCAATGCTTCACTTGGCTCACCTCTGGCCTTGGCGGTGCAGTGGTGGGACGAACCGTTCAACTACGGCCGGGTCAACAACCTCACCGCCGCCACCACCACCGGTGAGGTGCTCGTGTTCCTCAACGACGACACCGAGGTCCTCGACCCGGCGTGGTTGCGCGAACTCGTCGGATGGGCCACCCAGGACGAGGTCGGTCTGGCCGGCATGCAGTTGCTCGCACCTGACGACACCATCCAGCACGGTGGGGTGGTGCTCGGCATGAACGGGTTCGCCGACCATCTCTTTGAAGGTGCGCGTCCCGGTACCGACTCGATGTTCGGGCCGACCTGGTGGATTCGCGACTGCCTGTCGGTCACGGCGGCCTGTGTGGCCATCTCGCGGGACCTGTTCGATGCGGTCGGAGGGTTCGACGAGCGGTTCGTGTTGTGCGGGTCCGACGTCGTGCTCGGTCTCGACGCACGCGACCGCGGCCAGCGCAGCGTGGTGGTGCCGTTTGCCGGGATGCGCCACCTTGAGTCGGCCACACGGGGCACGTCGGTGCCCAATGGTGACTTCCACGCCTCGTGGTGGCGCTACCAGAAGTACCTCCGCGGCGGTGACCCGTATTTCTCGCCAAACCTGTCGCTACGGGACCGGATCCCTTCCCTGCGTTCACCCAAGGAGGCAGGTCCCCTCGTCACCGTCGGGGACATCCTCGGTCGTTCCTTCGCCGTGTTCCGCCAGAGTTCCGACGCAGCGGAGTCGGCGTACCTCGCCGAGACCTGCCAGGCCACCGACGCCGTGGTGGACGGGGTGGCGGAACTGCACGCTGCAACCGTCGGTCGTCGGGAGGTGCGCACCGTCAACTGGCACGTGCCCGACATCGACAGCCCGTTCTACGGCGGGATCAACACCGCACTTCGTATCGCCGACACCATGGCCCGCACCAACGGCGTCGAGAATCGCTTCATCGTCACCGCCGCACCCAACGAGGCGTTCTTCCGCTCGGCGCTCTCGGCGGCGTTCCCCGCCATTGCGGACTCCCCAATGGTCTTCACCGACGGACACGCCAACACCCTCACCGACCTGCCCGAGGCAGACGTGGCCATCGCCACGCTGTGGACCACCGCCTACCAGGTGGCCAAAGCCCAAGGTGTGGGGCGCAAGTTCTACCTGATCCAGGATTTCGAGCCGATGTTCTATCCGGCGGGAACGAATTACGCCCTGTGCGAAGAGGGTTACCGGCTGGGGCTGTACGGCCTGTGCAACACCCATCGTCTGCGGGACCTCTACACCGCCCGCTATCGCGGTCGCGGCTGGTCGTTCATGCCTGCGGTGGCCGACGAGGTGTTCCACGCACGCGGACGCACCGACATCGGTCACGACGGGTGCGCCACGGTGTTCGTGTACGCCCGGCCCGGTCACTGGCGCAACTGCTGGGAGTTGGCCAGCCCGGCACTCGAGGAGGTCAAGCGCCGCCTCGGCGACGACGTCCGCATCGTCACCGCCGGGTCGTGGGCACGACCTGAGGAACTGGGGAGCGGCATCCGTCATCTGGGTCTGCTCGACTACGCAGAGACGGGTGAGCTCTACCGGCGATGTGACGTCGGCGTGGCCTTGACCGTGAGTGAACACCCCTCGTACCTCCCCCTCGAGCTCATGGCTTGCGGGGTGCCCGTCGTCGCCTTTGACAACCCGGCGGGGGACTGGATTCTCGACCACGGGGTGAACTCGCTTCGGGCGCGGCGCACCGTCGACGGTCTGGCCGACGCCATCACGACGCTGGCCGCAGATCCCGCGCTGCGCGCCTCAATGTCGGTTGCGGCGCTCGACACGATCGCCACCGGGTTTGCCTCATGGGACAACGCGCTCGGGGGGATCCACGACTATCTGTGCGACCCCGACGCCCATGTTGAGGCGTCGGCGCCGACCCCATGGGAGGGTCCCCGATGAGTGACGACGACGCCGTGCACGCCGAGCGGATCCGAATCCTTGAACGTCAGGTAGAGATCCTCACCGCCCACCTGCGCACCGCCGGAGACACCATTGACGGCCTGCGACGCGAGGTGCGTGACCTCGAGGCGCTCCACGATCGCACGCTGCGTTCCCGACTCGGTCGGAGCGTGCGGCGCCTGCTCGGCCTTCCCCAACACCAGCGTCGTGAGTTCCCGCCGTCGGGGACCCTCAACCTGCCGCCGCAGGTCGACTGAGGGGTTCGTCAGTCGTCGGCCTGTCAGCCCAGACCTGATTCCCACGCAGTGAGGACCTGGCGTGCAGCGGCCGACGGTGTCAGGGTCCCCGCCGCCACGGCGTGTTCGAGTTCGGTGAGTCGGATGGCGACCTCCGGGTCGGCGGCGAGTCGGTCGATGAGTCCACTGCGCAACTCCGACCACAGGGCGTTTCGTGCCTGTGCCGCCCGGTGCGCACTGATCTCACCGGCATCCCCCAGCGCAGACGCGAAGCGCTCAAGGGCGTCCCACACCTCGGCGATACCCGAACCGGTCGCCGCAGAACAGGCCAGCACCTCGGCACGCCAGTGTTGCCAGCGGGGTCGCAGCAACCCCAGGGCGTTGCGGTAGTCGGCAACCGATCGTCCTGCCGCCGGGGCGAGGTCGCCGTCGGCCTTGGTGACCACGACGAGGTCGGCGAGTTCCATGATGCCGCGCTTGATGCCCTGCAGTTCGTCCCCGCCGCCGGGGCTGACGAGAACCACGAAGGCGTCAACCATCTCCGACACCGTCACTTCGGACTGGCCGACACCGATCGTCTCCACCACGACCACGTCGAATCCGGCGGCCTCGCACAGCGTCATGGCGTCACGGGTGCGTCGAGCCACCCCACCGAGTTCACCACCACCTGGTGAGGGGCGAACGAACGCCGACTCATGGCGGGACAGACCAGCCATGCGTGTCTTGTCCCCGAGGATGGAACCACCCGACACACTCGAGGACGGATCCACGGCGAGTACCGCCATGCGGTGGCCTCGGCCGACGACGTGCAGTCCGAAGGCTTCGATGAACGTGGACTTTCCGACCCCGGGCGGCCCGGAAATCCCGATGCGCAACGAGCCGCCTCCGACCCCCGACCCGGCTGCGGGCTGGGTCGTTGCGACCCGGTTGGGGTCAGCGAGCGCAGCCAACACCGACTCGGCGTGTTGGCGGTGGTCGATCCGGGTCGACTCGGCGAGGGTGATGGCACGGGCCAGCGCCCGTCGGTCCCCGGCCTGCACACCGTTGGCGAGTTCGGCGGCCTCCTGTGACAGGTCGTCTGTGGCCATTCAGGGAGTAGGCCCGCCGGTTCGATCTTCAATGAGCGCCAACACCTTGCGGGCGGCGTCAGGAATGTTGGTTCCCGGCCCGAACACCGCTGAGACCCCGGCCGCCATCAGGTCGTCGTAGTCCTGCGGGGGGATCACCCCACCGCACACCACGAGGATGTGTCCAGCTCCCGCATCGCGCAGCGCGTCCACGAGCTCGGGTACGAGGGTGCGGTGGCCGGCGGCCTGTGAGGACACCCCGACGACGTGGACGTCGTTCTCCACGGCGTCGACGGCGGCTTCCGCTGGTGTCTGAAACAGAGGACCGACGTCAACGTCGAACCCCATGTCGGCGAACGCGGTGGCGATCACCTTGGCCCCCCGGTCATGGCCGTCCTGACCGAGCTTGACCACCAGCATGCGTGGACGTCGACCGTGGCGGTCGGCGAATTCGGCGACCTCGTGGGTGAGGGCGTCGAACCCCTCGTCACCGGCGTAGGCGGCTCCGTACACACCCGAGATGCTACGCACCTCGGCTGCGTGCCGGCCGAACACCGCCTCCATCGCATCGGAGATCTCCCCGACGGTGGCTCGTGCCCGAGCGGCCTCAATGGCGAGCGCCAACAGGTTGCCCTCGCCGCCGGCGGCGTCGGTGATTGCCGCCAGGGCCGCGTCCACGGCGGACTGGTCACGGTCGGCCTTGAGCGCGGCGAGCTTGGCCAACTGGGCTTCGCGCACCGCGGTGTTGTCGATCATGAGGACGTCGACGAGTTCGACGTCCTCGGGCACGTACTTGTTGACACCCACGATGACGTCCTCACCACGGTCCACCCGGGCCTGCCGCTTGGCGGCGGCCTCTTCGATGCGGAGCTTGGGCATCCCCGATGCGACGGCACGGGTCATGCCACCGAGTTCCTCGACCTCGGTGATGATCTCCCAGGCCCGGTCGGCGAGAGCGTTGGTGAGCGACTCCACGTAGTACGAGCCGCCGAGGGGGTCGACGACGTCGGTCACCCCGGTCTCCTCGGCGAGGATCAACTGGGTGTTGCGGGCGATTCGGGCGCTGAAGTCGGTGGGGAGGCCGAGCGCCTCGTCGAACGAGTTGGTGTGGAGGCTCTGGGTGCCGCCGAGCACGGCGGCCATGGCCTCATAGGCGGTGCGAACCACGTTGTTGTACGGGTCCTGCTCGGTGAGCGACACCCCCGACGTCTGGCAATGGGTGCGTAGCATCAGCGACTGGGATTTGGCCGGGTTGAACTGGCTCATGACCCGGTGCCACAGCAACCGGGCGGCGCGCAGCTTGGCGACCTCGGTGAAGAAATCCATGCCGATGGCGAAAAAGAAACTCAGGCGGGGGGCGAAGGCGTCCACGTCAAGGCCGCGGGCCAGTGCCGAACGAACGTACTCAAGGCCGTCGGCGATGGTGAACGCCAACTCGAGGTCGGCCGTGGCGCCCGCTTCTTGCATGTGGTAGCCCGAGATCGAGATCGAGTTGAAGCGCGGCATGTTCGCAGCGGTGTGGGCGATGATGTCGGCCACGATCCGCATGGATGGCTCGGGCGGATAGATGTAGGTGTTGCGGACCATGAACTCCTTGAGGATGTCGTTCTGGATGGTCCCACTCAGCTGGTCCTGGGGGACCCCCTGTTCCTCGCCGGCCACGATGAACATGGCCAGGGTCGGGATGACCGCACCGTTCATGGTCATCGACACCGACATCTTTTCGAGGGGGATGCCGTCAAAGAGGACCTTCATGTCCTCCACCGAGTCGATCGCCACGCCGGCCTTGCCCACGTCGCCGGTCACCCGGGGGTGGTCGGAGTCATACCCTCGGTGGGTGGCGAGATCGAACGCCACCGACAGACCCATCTGGCCTGCGGCGAGGTTGCGCCGGTAGAAGGCGTTGGACTCCTCGGCGGTGGAAAAGCCGGCGTACTGACGGATGGTCCAGGGCCTGTTGGCGTACATCGTGGCCCGCACACCACGGGTGAACGGGGCCTCGCCGGGCAACTGGTGGGGGTCGACGACACCGTTGGTGTCCTCAGCGGTGTAGATCGGCTTGACCTCGAGACCTTCGGGGGTGGTGTGGACGAGGTCGTCGGGCGTTGTGTTGCGCAGCTCGGACGCAGCGAGGTCCCTCCATCGGGCCCAGTCGCTGCCGGCTGTCGGTTCGTGCTGGTCATCGGTCACGGCCCAAGGCTACGGCGTCGGGGGTCGGGGCTCACAGCCCGCACGCTCCAACCCCCACCGCCCGGTAGCCTTGCGGCGTGGCAGCCAAGCGGATGGTGATCATTGGTGGGGGACCGGCCGGGAATCAGTGCGCCACCTACGCCGCCCGGCTCGGGGCCGAAGTCACCCTCGTCGAGCGGGACGTCATTGGGGGTGCCGCCCACCTGTGGGACTGCATTCCCTCAAAAGCCATGATCGCCACCGGTGGAACGCTGGGACTGATCAACGCCGCACCGGCCATGGGTCTCAGCGCCACCGCAGCCCAACTTGACCTGGAGGCGCTCACCGCCCGCATCGCCGGGATCGAGGAGCGTCTGCGGGCGTCCGTGTCGGGATTACTCGAGAGTCAGGGTGTGCGGATCGTCGAAGGGAGTGGACGTCTGGTGGGGCCGAACCGCGTTGCGGTATCGCCTCTGCATGGCCCCGACGACGGCTCGGCCGACGAGGTTCTCGACGCCGACGTCATCGTGCTGTGTACCGGGAGCCGCCCCCGAATTCCGCAGTGGGCACCCGTTGATGGCCACCGCGTACTCACCACCCGTCACGCCTACCCTCCTCCTGAGTTGCCACGCCACCTCGTCGTCGTCGGGTCCGGGGTCACCGGTGTCGAGTTCGTGCACATGTTCTCCTCGTTCGGTTGCGAGGTGAGTCTCATCGTGAGCCGCCAGCAGGTTCTTCCGGCCAAGGACGCCGAGGTGGCCGCCGCCCTTGAGGAGGACTTCCTCGCACGGGGGGTGCACCTGTTCAAAGGTGCCCGTGCGGTCGGGATCGATGTCGACGACGACGGGATTGTCGTGCGTTGCGATGACGGTCGTCGGGTGGAGGGGTCGCACGCCCTGTTGGCCATCGGCTCGATACCGAACTCCGAACACCTCGGCCTTGACGCCGCCGGGGTCCAACACGACGACGGGTACGTCCTCGTCGATCACAACTGTCTGTCGAATGTGCCGGGCGTCTACGCCGCCGGCGACCTCTCAGGTCGGTTGCCCCTGTCGAGTGTGGCGTCCATGCAGGGGCGCAAGATCGCCGAACACGCCATGGGGATGCACGTCGGCCCGCACCGACACATCGACTACGACAAGGCCGCATCGGCGATCTTCACCGTGCCCGAGATCGCCGACGTCGGTCTCGCCGAGGCCGACGCGTTCGCCGAGGGTCGCAAGATCAGGGTGACCAAGGTGCCTTTCAGTGCCAACGCCAAGGCGTTGATCGACAACGACCCCAGAGGTTTCGTGAAGATCATCTCGGACCCCGCCACCGGGGTGGTGCTCGGCGGTTCGATCGTGGGTCGCAACGCGGCGGAACTCATCAGTGTGATCGCGTTGGCGGTCACCGCCGGCCTGCGGGTCAACGACATCGTGGAGAGCCTGTTGGTGCATCCGGCGCTGGCGGAGGCCCTCGCCGACGCGGCCGAGTGACCGGGACCCCCTCGCCGTCGCGTCGGGTCCCCTCTGAACCCGGCGACTTCCCCGAGTCCGGCCCCTATTCGTTGCCGCCGCTCACCCACCGCCTGGCAGCCCGACTCATTGACCTTGTCATCGTGACGCTGCCGGTGGTGGCGATCGCCATCGGCTTCGTGGAGGTGGATGGCGGCGAGGTCCGCATCGAGGACGTCCCGTGGTGGCTGCTGGGCGTCCAGGTCGGTGTCGCCGTGGTCTACGAGACGGTGCTGATCGCCTGGTGGGGGACCACCGTTGGGAAGTGGGCGTTGGGGATGCGGGTCGTGCGCTACGCCGACGGGAAGCGGCCTGACGTGACTCGGGCGTCGCAGCGTTCGCTGCTCCCCAACATGTTCGCCGCCGTGCCGATCGCGTTCGTCTCGTTGCTTCAGTGGGTGGTCTACGGCTCCAGTGCCACCCATCCGCTGCGGCGGGGGTGGCATGACCGCTACGCCGGGACGCTGGTCGTCCGTTCCCGCTGACACTGCACCCCAAGCGGCGTCACGGTGGTGACCCGCGGCGACGCCGAGGCCTACTCGATGGTGACGAGGACGTCGCCGGTACCCACCGCGTCGCCGGGGGCGACGTTCACGGCGGTGACGGTGCCGTCGGCACCTGCGGCGATGTTGTTCTCCATCTTCATCGCCTCGAGCACGCACACCGCCTGACCGGCGGTGACCTCCTGGCCCACCTCGACGTTGACGCGGACGATGGTGCCCTGCATTGGAGCGGTTACCGCTCCGGGCGCTCCCGCTGCACCGGCTGAGGCCGATGCGCTTCGGGTGGGTCGGGGAGCGGCCGAACGGGCTGATCCGCCACCCCCACCGCCACCGATCTGGTCGGCGGGGACCCACAACTTCACGGCGTAGCGGCGACCGTTGACCTCGACGTCAGCGGTCCGCTCCACACGGGCCACCTCGTCGGCGCCGGTGGTGACCGAAGGGGCGCTACCGACACCAGTGAGGTCAAGGCGCTCCTCCACCCACTTGGTGGAGTGTTCGCCGGCGACGAAGTCGGGGTGTTCGAGGATGGCGATGTCGGCGGGAATGGTCGTGGCGATGCCCTCGATGCGGAACTCGCGAAGTGCGCGCAGCGTGCGGGCGATGGCCTTGTCCCGGTCGGCACCCCAGCAGATCAGCTTGCCCACCAGGTTGTCGTAGTACTGGCTGACCTCGTCACCGGATTCGTAGCCGCCGTCCCAGCGGGTGCCGAACCCCTGGGGGGGAACGATCGAGGTGATGCGCCCGGGGGAGGGCAGGAACGCCCCTCCGGCGGGGTCCTCGGCGTTGATGCGGATCTCGACGGCGTGGCCGGTCCGCACGACGTCGTCCTGGCTGAAGCTGAGCGGCTCCCCAGCGGCCACCCGCAACTGCTCGGCCACAAGGTCGATGCCGGTGACCATCTCGGTGACCGGGTGTTCAACCTGCAGGCGGGTGTTCATCTCAAGGAAGTAGAACTCGCCGTCCTGGTAGAGGAACTCGACGGTGCCGGCGTTCACATACCCACACGCCTGGGCCACTTTCACCGCGGCGGCCCCCATGGCCTGGCGAACCTCGTCGGGGAAGTTCGGTGCCGGGCTCTCCTCGACGAGCTTTTGGTGTCGACGCTGGGCCGAACAGTCACGCTCGCCGACCCAGACACAGTTGCCGTGACCGTCAGCGATGATCTGCATCTCAATGTGACGCGGCCAGCTCAGGTAGCGCTCCACGTAGCACTCGTCACGTCCGAAGCCCTTGAGCGCCTCGGACTGGGCGCTGGCGAGCGCCTCGTGCGCCTCCTCGGCGCTGTTGACGACGCGCATGCCACGCCCGCCACCGCCGTAGGCCGCCTTGATGGCGACGGGCCACCCGTTGGCGTTGCCGAAGGCGACAACCTCATCGCCGTTGTTGAGGAACTCGGTGGTGCCTGGCACACCCGCCACACCGGCTGCTTCCGCAGCGATGCGGCTCGACACCTTGTCGCCCATCACCTCGATGGCCTCAGGCGGCGGACCGATGAAGGCCACACCGCGTTCGGCGATAGCCCGGGCGAAATCGGTGTTCTCGCTGAAGAACCCGTACCCGGGATGTACGGCGTCGGCGCCGGACTGCTCGATGATCTCGAGGATCCGCTCGGTGTTGAGGTACGACTCGGCGGCGGTTTGCCCGCCGAGGGCGTAGGCCTCATCGGCCAGACGCACGTGAAGTGCCTCACGGTCGAGTTCGGAGTAGACGGCAACGGACGGGATGCCGAGTTCGGCGCAGGCCCGGATGACCCGGACAGCGATCTCCCCCCGGTTTGCGATGAGGACCTTGGTCAGCACGGGCCTATGTTTAGGAGAGGAGCGGACCCTTGCGCCATTCCACGCCGTCCCCGTCGCCTCGGAGGTGCCCCCATGAGTTCCCCACCGCCCAACGACCTCGAACCCCCCGACGGCTCCAAACCCGCCGACGACCACGTCGTTCCCGCCGCCGAACTCGCTGACCGCACCCGCAAACTGATCCCCGGGACCCGCTGGAGCGTCAACTGGGTGGACGAGACCGGCTCGACGAACGCCGATCTGCTCGCCGAGGCGACCGGTGGCGCCCCGGCAGGCGCCGTGCTTGTGGCCGAGTTCCAAAACGCTGGGCGGGGGCGCCTTGACCGGCGCTGGGTGGCGCCACCTGGCTCTGCGCTGTTGCTGTCGATCCTGCTGCGTCCACGGCTGGGTGCCGAACGGGTCCACCTCGCGGCGGTAGCGGTCGGTCTCGCCGCTTCCCGCGCCACCGAAGACGTCGCCGGCGTGCACGCCGGTCTGAAATGGCCCAACGACCTCGTCGTCGGGTCGGGAGCTGCGACACGCAAGCTCGGCGGCATCCTTGCCGAGTCGGTCGTCGTCAACGGCGCTCCGACGGCGGTCGTCGTCGGGATCGGTCTCAACGTCCATCTCGCCGGAAAACTCCCCGCTGAACTCGTCGGGACGGCGACCTCCCTGGACGACCACGCTGGGGGCCGTGCCCTCGACCGGGTGCTCCTCCTCGCCGCCCTTCTGCGGAACCTCGACGCGCTGGTCGACCTGCTCGACAGCCCTTCGGGGACGACCCGCCTGCTCGACGAGTATCGGCGCCGGTGTGTCACCGTTGATTCCCGTGTGCGTGTGGACCTTGGTGCCGAAGGCAGCATCGAGGGTGTGGCGGTCGGCATCGACGACGACGGGCATCTGGTGGTTGTCGACGACGACGGGGCGTCCCACACGGTTGCGGTGGGGGACGTGGTGCATCTCCGCCCGGCGGGCTAGTCCCTGCCGGCTTGGTGTCCGCTCCCTCAGGGGTCGGGGTTGGTTGCGAGTTGGCCAAAGGCCTCGATCGCCCTGGCGGTGAGTGGTCCGGGAGCACCTGGGAGGGCTCGGCCGTCGAGGGAGGTGACGGGCTGGATGTCGCGCAACGACGAGGTGAGGAACATCTCCTGTGCCCCGTCGAGTTCGTCGAAGGTGATGTCGCGTTCCACCGCGCCGCACCCTGACGCCAGCACCAACGCCCGGGTCACCCCCGGTAGGCATCCCGACGTCAGAGGTGGCGTGCACAGCACCCCGTCGATTCCGACGAACACGTTGGTGGCGCTTCCCTCACACAGGTTCCCCACGGTGTTGGCCATGACGGCTTCGGTGGCGCCGCGGGCATGTGCGGCGGCGAGTGCCCGAACGTTCTCGGCGTAGCTAGTGGTCTTCACGCCCGCAGTGGACGATCGTTCGTTGCGTACCCACGGCACCCGGACCACGGATGCAGTGGGTGTGGGGGAGGGAAGCGGGGTGAGGGTGACGACCAGCGTTGGCGGGGTCTGGGGGGTGCGTGGGTCTGCCCCACTGGTGACGGTGATCCGGAGGCGTCCATGTCCGCCTCCCGCCGCCACCCAGACGCCGACCAGTTCGTCGACTGCGCCACGCAGCGTCTGCGCTGCGGTGCCGAGCGGGAGGTCCATTGTCTCCGAGGCGGCAATGAGCCGCTCCAGGTGTCGTGTCCACGCGAACGGGACACCGTGGCGCACCACGAGGGATTCAAACACACCGTCACCGACGGTGAATCCCCGGTCGAACACGGACACCGTCGCGGCGCGTCCCCCCTCGACGATGCCCTCAGACCACACCAGACCGTGTTCGAGGAGGCCGTCGCCGTCGCCGGTCATGGGCGGTGCTCCCCGCTCGGAGGGGCGGAGGCCACATCGAGGAGCCGTCGGGCCTTCAGTTCAGTCTCGGCCCACTCGCCCTCAGGGGTCGAGTCCCACGTCACTGCGCCGCCGGTGCCGAAGTGGACCATGTCGTCGTCGAACCAGAAGGTTCGGATGGCCACGTTGAACTCGCCGACGGCCCGGTCGCCGTCGACCCAGCCGATGGCACCGCAGTACACCTCCCGGGAGGCGGGTTCGAGACGGGCAATGTGGTCAAGCGCCGCCAGTTTGGGGGCGCCAGTCACCGACCCCGGCGGGAAGGTTGCGTCAAAGATGTCGGCCCAACCTGCGCCGGTGCGCAGTCGACCGGAAACCGTGCTGACGAGGTGGACGAGACCGGGGTGCGCCTCAGTGTCGAGCAGTGCCGGAACCTCCACCGACCCGAACTCGCAGACGCGACCCAGGTCGTTGCGCACCAGGTCCACGATCATCACGTTCTCGGCGTGGTCCTTGGGTGTGAATCCGTCGGGTTCGGCGGCGGTGCCCTTGATCGGCGACGACCGAACGTCGTGACCGTTGCGTGCCACGAACCGTTCGGGTGATGCCGACGCCACCGCAACGCCGTGTTGTGGCAGCCGCACCACAGCGGCGTAGGGGGCGGGGTTCCCCTGCGCCAGTGCCGCCCCGAGGGCAGCGACGTCGGTGGACCACCCGCTGTTGGTCGACGGGCGGGCCAACGGGGCGCTCAGTCGCCGGGTCAGATTGACCTGGTAGACGTCGCCGGCGGCGATGGCGTTGCGGATCTCGTCCACTGCGTGTTCAAAGCCCGCCCGGTCAAGACTCGAGACCCACGCGTCGCGGGGCGGGCCGAGCCACGGTGGACCCGGCCAGGGTCGGGCTGGTTGGGATCGGGCGAAGCGGGCACACACCGGCGGACCGCTGAAGGGGACCACCACGGCCCAGTGCCCGCCCCTCTCCAGAGCACCCAGATCGGCGGTGACCTCCTCGAGTCCGGTGAGCAGTCGGCCCCCGACGACGGCGAGAGGAGCGGAGGAACCCTCGTCGGGTGGGGAGTTGGCCACCCGACCAGCGTACGATTCCCGACCGTGACCTTCGAACTCAATGACGACGCTGAGGCCCTGCGACGGGTGGTGCGGGATTTCGCCGACAGCGAGGTGGCACCACACGCTGCGGCATGGGATCGTGACCACACGTTCCCGGTCGACACCGTGCGGGCCATGGGAGACCTCGGACTGTTCGGGATTCCGTTCCCCCAGGAGTACGGCGGTGGCGGGGGGAACCTGACGCTGCTGTGTGTCGCCATTGAGGAACTCGCCCGCGTGGACCAGTCGGTGGCCATCACCCTTGAAGCGGGCGTGGGCCTCGGCGCCAACCCGATCTACCGGTTCGGCACCGATGATCAGCGTGAGCGGTGGCTTCCCGACCTCGTGGGTGGTCGTACGCTCGCCGGGTTCGGGTTGACCGAACCCGACGCCGGAAGTGACGCCGGGGCGACCCGCACCAAGGCCCACCAGACGGCGGACGGTTCGTGGGTGATCAACGGTGAGAAGGCGTTCATCACCAACTCGGGCACGGAGATGACTTCGCTGGTCACCGTGACCGCCGTGACCGGCTCGGAGCCGTCGGGTCGACCGGCGATCAGCACCATCGTGGTCCCCTCGGGGACCCCCGGGTTCGAGGTGGGGCCGTCGTATCGGAAGATGGGCTGGCACGCCTCGGACACCCACCCGTTGGTGTTCACCGACTGTGCGGTTCCAGCCGAGAACCTCCTTGGCGCCGAGGGGCGCGGTTTCGCCAACTTCCTGTCCATCCTTGACGAGGGCCGGGTGGCGATCGCGGCCATGGCGGTCGGGGTCATCCAGGGATGTCTGGAGGAGTGTCAGCGCTACGCCAACGAGCGGATCGCGTTCGGCCGGGCCATCGGAGCGAACCAGGCGGTGGCGTTCGCCATCGCCGACCTGGCGGTCGCCGCGCACGCCGCTCGGCTGGTCACCTACCAGGCGGCGGCACTCGCCGACGCCGGCAAGCCGTACAAGGCGGAGGCGGCCATCGCCAAGCTGTACACGACCGAGGCGGCGGTCAGCGCCACCCGCACCGCCACCCAGGTGTTCGGCGGTTCGGGATACATGGATGAAACCCCGGTCGCCCGTCATTACCGTGACGCCAAGGTGCTTGAGATCGGTGAGGGCACCTCTGAAGTGCAGCGTCTCGTGATCTCCCGCTCGCTGGGCCTTCCCGTCTCCTGAGCGCCCGAGGGGCGACGCCGTGGGGTGATGGGGCGCTGGTAGCGTCTGCGGCCATGTCCCCCCGGCCCCGTCGAACGTGGGGCCAGCGTCTCGTGCTGGCTCTGAGTTCGTTCATCGCGCTCGGTCTCGTCACCGCTGCGGTGGCACTCGTCAGCTACGACGGTCAGGTCGGCCAGATCAACCGCATCTCGGGTCAAGGGGTGCTGACCCGCACCGCCACCCCGAGTGAACCGATGAACTTCCTCGTGGTGGGCGTGGACAACGCCGAGGGTCTCGACCCCAACGATCCGGTGCTGCGCGGACGCTTCGAGGCGTCGCTGCTGTCGGACACCATCATGGTCGTGCGGGTCGACCCGACACAGAACAAGGCATGGTTGTTGTCCATCCCGCGTGACCTGTGGGTGACGATCGCCGGCACGGGAACGAAGGGCAAGATCAATTCGGCCCTCGCCCTGGGTGGGCCACAGATGCTCATCGACACGATCCAGACCGAACTCGACGTCCCCATCAACCACTACGTGCAGGTGAACTTCGCTGGTTTCCGCAACCTGGTGTCGGTCATCGGTGGGGTGCCCGTGTGGTTCGACCGCGAAGTGCGCGACACCAACACCGGGTTGAACGTCGAGGTTCCCGGGTGCGTGAACCTCGAAGGGGAGCAGGCACTGGCGTTCGTGCGGTCCCGCTACTACGAGGTGTTCGACGGCGGGGAGTGGATTTCGGATCCCACCGGTGACTCTGGTCGGATCGCCCGCCAACAAACCTTCATTCGTGCCGCCCTGAACCGGGCGGTGGCCCAGGGTGCCCGGAACCCCTTTGAGATGCAGCGGCTCATCGAGGCGACCGAGGGTGAAGTGGTGCTCGATGACGCCCTCAGCCTCGAGGCGCTCCTCGACCTTGGTGAACGGTTCCGTGACTTCAACGTGGAGTCGTTCGAGGTGGTGACCCTTCCGGTGGACAACGGCTACGCCGGTGCGGCGGCGGTGGGGTATCTGCGCACCGCCGAGGCACAGCCACTCCTCGCCGTGTTCCGTGGCCAGACCCTTCTCGGCACCCCCAACGCGCTGGCCAGAGTGGAGGTCCGCAACGGCACCGGACAGGCGGGACAGGCTTCGTCGGTGGCCGAGACGCTCCGCTCCGAAGGATTCACCGTGGTGGGGACGGCCGACGCCCCCGGATACGGCGGGCCAACGGTGATCCGGTACGCCCCGAGCGCGTTGTTGGAAGCCGTGACCGTGGCCCGCTACATCGGTCGTGACGCCGTGCTTGAACGGGCCCCCGACGGCGAAATCACCGGGGAGACCCGGGTGGTGCTGATCACCGGAAGCGACTTCACCGGTCTGTTGCCCACACCGTTGGCCTTTGAGGACTTCTCCGTCTACGTCGAGCAGGCACGGGCCGAGTACGAAGCAGCCAAGGCGGCGGGCGTGCCCGATGAGGGGGAAGGTCTCACGGTCGACGACGTGACTGCCGGGTCGGTCACGGCGCCCTCGATCACGACCACCACCATCACCCAGGACCGCTTCGTGCCCCGCCCCCCCGAAGGGGTGGTGTGCGGCTGATCTAGGCTCGCCGGGTGGTGTCCGCGCCCTTTGAGTCCCAATCCGTTGCCCAAGCCGGCGAGGTCGCCGTCATTGGTGCCGGGTACGTCGGGTTGACCTCGGCGGTGTGTCTCGCCCACCTCGGGCATCGTGTCGTGTGCGCAGACGTCGACGCGTACAAGGTGGCTGAACTCGCTGCGGGCCGTCCGACCCATCATGAGCCCGGCATCGACGGACTGCTCCGTGCCGGACTTGACGCCGGGAACCTGCGTTTCGTCCTCGGCGCCGCCGAGGCGGTTGCCGATGCCGACGTGGTGTTGTTGTGTCTGCCGACCCCGATGGGCGCCGACGGTCGGCCTGATCTGACCGCGTTGACCGGGGTGGCCGCCGCCATTGGTCCGCAGTTGCGCCCCGGGGCTGTCGTCGTCGACAAGTCC
Source organism: Bifidobacterium breve (assembly GCA_945860545.1). Classification (GTDB taxonomy): domain Bacteria; phylum Actinomycetota; class Acidimicrobiia; order Acidimicrobiales; family Acidimicrobilacustridaceae; genus M30B73. The sequence goes on from CAMAQM010000011.1 coordinate 41,548, forward strand.
ACCGTCCCGGTGGGGACCACCCGTGTCGTGGCCGAATGTCTGGGGCGTGGAGACGTCGCCGTCGTGGCGAACCCCGAGTTTCTGCGGGAAGGCCAGGCAGTCCACGACTTCCTCCACCCCGACCGCGTCGTGATCGGTGGGGAGGACCGTGACGCGACGGCACGTGTCGCCGCCCTGTACGAGTCGCTTGGGTGCCCGGTGCTGGTCACCGACGCCGTGTCCGCCGAAATCACCAAGTACGCCGCCAACGCCTTCCTCGTGACGAAGCTTTCGTTCGCCAATTCGGTGGCTGCGGTATGCGAGGCCCTTGGAGGCGACGCCCACGACGTTCTGCGTGGCGTCGGCTACGACCACCGGGTGGGACATGCCCACCTCCGTCCCGGACCGGGGTGGGGTGGGTCGTGCTTCCCCAAGGACGTCCAGGCGTTGTTGCACCTCGCCCACGACGCCGGCGAACCGTTTCACCTGCTCCAGGCGGTGCTCGACGCCAACGAGTCCCACTTCGACCGGGTGGCGGAGCGTGTGCTGGCGCTCGCCGGTGACGTCGAGGGTGGACCGGTGGTGGCGGCGTGGGGCCTGACGTTCAAGGCCGACACCGACGACCTTCGGGAGTCGCCGGCGCTGGCGGTGCTTCGTCGGGTCGTGGCAGGTGGGGGACGCGTGCGGGTCTACGACCCGGTCACCACCCCGGAGCGACTCGCCGCCTTTGATCCTGACCTCGCGGTCGGCGTGGTCGCCGACGCCTACGAGGCGTGCACTGGCGCCGACGTGCTCGTGGTCCTCACCGAGTGGCAGGAGTTCGCCTCTGTGGACCTCACCCGGGTCGCTTCGCTGCTGCGTCGCCCACACGTGTACGACACCCGCGGCGTCCTTGACCGAAGCGAGTTGGCACGGCTCGGACTCGTGGCGCGCATCCCCGAGAGTTCTTGAACCCTTCCCTCAGCGACCCTCACCGGGAGCGCTGTGGGCGGCCGGTAGGCTCGTGGGTGTGAACGCAACCTCCTCGTTCTGGTCGGGTCGGACCGTGCTGGTCACCGGAGCTTCAGGGTTCTTGGGTCGGGCAGTGCTCGAAGGCCTCGCCCGACGGGGTGTGGGAGACGGTCTCGGGGCGGGTGTGATCGCCCCATCGAGCGCCGAGTGCGACCTGCGCTCCGCTGATCAGGTGGACCGGCTCTTCACCGAACACAACCCTGACGTCGTCGTGCACCTCGCCGCCCGGGTGGGTGGCATCGGGGCCAACATGGCCAGGCCCGCCGACCTGTACCTCGACAACCTCCTCATGGGCACCTACGTCATCGATGCCGCCCGCCGTCACGAGGTCGACAAGACGGTGGTGGTCGGCACGATCTGCTCCTACCCGAAGTTCACCCCCGTTCCGTTCGCCGAGACCTCGTTGTGGCAGGGCTACCCCGAGGAGACCAACGCCCCCTACGGCGTGGCCAAGATCGCCCAACTCACCCAGCTGCAGGCCAACCGGGACCAGTACGGACAGAACGGCATCTACCTGATGCCCACCAACCTCTACGGGCCACGCGACAAGTTCCATCCGGCGGTCAGTCACGTGATCCCGGCGCTCATCAAAAAGGCGGTCGACGCCAACGAGGCGGGCAGCGACCACATCGACGTGTGGGGGACCGGTTCGGCGAGTCGGGAATTCCTCTACGTCGACGATGCTGCCGAGGGCATCCTGTTGGCCGCCGAACGCTACGACGGTGCTGACCCGGTGAACCTTGGCGCCGATCGGGAACTCGCCATCGGGGACTTGGTCGGCATCATCGTCGATCTCGTCGGATTCACCGGGGAGGTTCGTTGGGACACGTCAAAGCCTGACGGCCAACCCCGTCGTGGCGTGGACGGTTCGCGTGCCCGCAACGAGTTCGGGTTCGCACCCGCCACCGATTTCCCCACCGGGCTGGCTCGGACGCTGGAGTGGTATCTGGCCAATCGCGCCGAGGCCGAGGCCCGGTCGGTGTGACGGGGTGAGTCCGCCCCCCGCCGTGGCGGGCCGTCAGGGCATGCGGGTGGCGGTCACTGTCGAGCAGTGCTGGCATCGGGTCCCGGGTGGGACAGCCATGGCGACAATCTCGACGCTCGAGGCGCTCGTCGCCCACACCGACCTCCAACTTCACGGGATCTCGGCGTTTCACCGACACCCGCCGCCGGCCCCGTTCGTCCCGCCCGTCCCCGTCGCCTCGCTTCCCCTTCCGCGTACCGTGCTCTACGAGGCGTGGCACTGGCTTCGACAGCCTCCGCTGCGTTGGGCGGTTGGCGACGTCGACGTGGCGTGGGCGTCGGGCATGGTGATTCCCCCTGCGGGCGTTCCTCTGGTCGTCACCGTCCACGACCTCGACTGGGTGGCCAACCCCCAGGCGTTCACCAGACGGGGCCTGCGGTTGTTCCGTCGTTCCTTGGCGCTGACCATCAGGGATGCGTCCGTGGTGGTCTGCCCGTCGCGTGCCACCGCCGACGACTGTGTGCGTCACGGTGTGTCGGCTCGACGTGTCGAGGTCGTGCCGTGGTCGGTGGATGTGGCCGTTGCCTCCGACGACGAGGTGTCTGAGGCGCGCCGGCGCCATGAGCTTCGGGCACCGTACGTGTTGTGGGTCGGCACGGTCGAACCGCGCAAGAACCTTCCGGCCGTGGTGCGTGCGTGGCGCAGACTCCACGATGCGGGGTCGCCAGCGGAACTGGTCCTGGTGGGCCCCCAAGGGTGGTCGGAGGACCTGGATCGACTTCTCGGGGCTGACCGTGCCGGGATCCACGTGCTCGGGTTCGTGAGGTCGACGGAGCTCGCTGCGCTGTACCGCGGTGCGGAAGCGTTGTGTTACCCGAGCCGGGCCGAGGGGTTCGGCCTCCCTGTGCTTGAAGCCATGGCGCAGGGCACCCCGGTGGTGACCAGTGCGGGAACGGCCACCGCCGAGGTTGCCGGTTCGGACGGGTCGGCTGGCATCCTCGTCGACCCCGAAGACGTCGTCGCCATCACCCGGGCGCTCGACGTCATCACCAGTGACCCGCGCCGGCGCGCCGAGATGTCGGCGGCGGCGACGCTGCGGGCCAGCGAGTTCTCCCCGGCGTCGACGGCAGCGGGCATGGCCGAAGCGTTCAGCACCGCCGTCGGGCGGCCGACCCGATGACGGGCGATCGTCCCTCGCTGCGGGTGGGGGTGAACCTTTTGTGGTTGGTACCCGGTGTGGTTGGGGGCAGCGAGGACTACGCCGTGGGCCTGTTGACGGCGCTAGCTGACACGCCAGGGCGTCACGACCGCGCCGACGGTGTACCCCCGGTGGATCTGGTGGTGTTCGTCAATCGCCGGTTCGCTGACGCCTACCCGGGCCTGTGCGCCGCTTTCGACACGGTCGTGGCCCCCTTTGACGGGTCGTCGAGGGGTCGTCGGGTGCTGGGGGAGAGCACGTGGTTGCCCCGTCAGGTGCGCCGCCGTCGCGTCGAGGTCCTGCATCACTTCGGTGGCCTCGTGCCGTTCAACGACGGGGCGGGAAGCGGTGCGGTGCCGGGTCGGCGTGGGTGTGTGCGCGTGCTCACGGTGCACGACCTTCAGCCACTCGACATCCCGGCGAACTTCTCGGTTGTGAAGCGGATCTTTGAACGCGTCGCCATCCCGTGGTCGGTGCGCAGAGCGGACGTGATCGTGACCTTGGGGACCCACGTTGCCACCACCGTGCACGATCGGTTCGGCACGTCCCCTCGCCGGTTCGCCCTCGTTTCCCCCGGAGCGCAGCGTCCCGTGACCCAGCGATCAACCGCTGTCGACGCCGCAGCGCCGGTTGGTGTGCCGGGGGTTGCCGATCGTCTCGGGTTGGTCGGGCACCCCTACTTCCTCTACCCCGCAATCACCTACCCCCACAAGAACCATGTGGTGTTGGTGGAGGCGATGGCCCGCCTGAAGCGAACCCACCCCGATGTCCGTCTGGTGCTCACCGGTGGTGCTGCAGGCGCCGAGGCCGACCTTGATGCAGCGGTGCAGCGGTGCGGTGTTGGCGAGGTGGTGCTGCGCCCCGGACGGGTGTCGTCCGACGACCTCGGCGCCCTGTACGCCGGGGCCACCGCCGTGGTGTTCCCGTCGCGCTATGAGGGTTTCGGGCTTCCGGTGCTTGAGGCGATGCGACTTGGCTGTCCGGTGATCGCAGCCAACACCACGGCGCTGCCGAGCGTGGTGGGTGGGGCAGGCATACTCGTGCCACCCGATGACGTGGACGAGTGGGTGAGGGCCATGGTGTTGATGTGCGACGACCCCGTCGAGCGACGACGGCACGTGGCGGCGGGTCGCGAGCGGGCCGCAGGGTTCACCTGGGAGTCGTCGGCACGCGCCCTGGTCGGGGTGTGGCGCCGTGCGGCCGCAGCCGCAGGAGTCGGTGCCGGCGCACACGGAGGCCAGACGTGAACATCGTCGTGCTCTGCCCCCATTTTGCGCCCGACATGGCACCAACCGGGGAGGTCATCACCGCCATCACCTCACGCCTCGCAGGGCGTGGCCACCGCATCCATGTCGTGACCTCGTTGCCCTGGTATCGCCACCACGCCACCGAACCGGGTTGGGACGGACAACTCGTGCGTCACGAGGACACGGCATGGGGGAGGATCACCCGGGTCCACCCGTTCCCGACCGACAAGACCAACATTCCCGCCCGGGCGCTGGCTTTCGGCGGTTTCACCGTGCTCTCGGCCATCGAGGGTGCGCTCACCTCCGAACGTCCCGACGTGGTGCTGGCCATGTCCCCGCCGTTGACCCTCGGTGTCGCCGGATGGGCTGTGGCCCGTTCCCGGCGGGCACCGTTCGTGTTCAACATCCAGGACGTGTTCCCCGACGTCGCCGTCGAGTTGGGGTTGCTGACCAACCCGCAGGTGATCGCCGTTGCTCGTCGGCTGGAGGTCCGCACCTACCGTCACGCCGATGCGGTCACCGTCCTGAGCGACGAACTCGCCGACAACGTCAGGGCCAAACTCGCCGCTGCCGTGCCCGACCGGCATCGCGCCGACGCCCTCGGCCGGGTTCACGTGATCCCGAACTTCGTGGACACCTCGGCGGTGATCGCCGAGCCAGCCCCCGGAGGTGCGGCCTACCGCGCCGAATACGGTCTCGGGGACCGGACGGTGGTGATGTACGCCGGAAACGTCGGGTTCTCCCAGTCTTTGGACCTCGTCGTTGAGGCCGCTCGTCGACTGCGTGCACGCTCCGACGTCGTGTTCGTCATCAACGGGGGCGGCTCGGCCCGCGAGTCGCTCATCGCAGCGGCTGCGGACCTCCCCAACGTGGTGTTCGTCGGCATGCAGCCCAAGGCCCGCCTCACCGAAGTCCTCGCCGCCGGGGACGTCCACGTGGTGCCGCTGCGACGAGGTTTGGCTGCGTCGAGCGTCCCGTCCAAGCTGTACTCAATCCTCGCCGCGGGCCGGCCGGTGGTGGCCAGCGTCGACCCGGGGACCGAGGTTGAGCGCACCGTGCTGCGCGCCGGTGCAGGGGTCGCAGTGCCCCCCGATGACGCCGACGCGTTCTGTGACGCGGTGGTGGCCATGGTTGACGACCCTGCCGGTCGCGTGGTCCGCGGCGAGGCCGCACGGCGGTTTGTGGAGGGCTGGATGACTCCCGAATCCGTTGCGGTGGCCTACGAATCCCTCTTTGAGCGCCTGATCGCCGAACGTCGCCGCCGGCCTGGGGGAAGTGCCCGAAGCTGAACAGGGGGCGGTCCTGCATCGGCATTTCAGCCCGGGGCGGGAGCGCGGGTAGGCTCCCGTTCTCTTATGGGCAAGGCATCGTCTGCGAAGAAGGTGGCCCGCGTGGCCCGCACCAGTGGCGGGACGGGCGCAGGTCGTGAACGTTTCCGTCTCGGTTACGGGGCGGGAATCGCCCTGCTCATCGTCGTCGGGGTGGTGCTGGTGTTATGGTCCCGCGCCGGCCGGCAGGTCGATTCAGGGCCGGGCGCCGACGAACAGTGGACGATCACCTGGGGTGCCTACGTCTGCGACGCCTTCGTCCCCGGTGTGGGTGGCCAGGCCCAGGTCACGCCCGTTGACCCTGAGAACCCGGAGAATCGCTCCACCCTCGGCACGTGGGCGCCCTCGGCGAACCTGACGATTTCCGACGCCTCCATCACCCTGCCCGACGGCACCGTGCTGTCCTCGGGTCAGGACTGCAACGGTCAACCCGGCGAACTCTCGGTGACCTCATGGGCCCCCGGGGCGGCCGCCGACCGTGGCCTGACGCAGACCTTCGGCTTCCCCGGCATCCAGTTCGGGGAGAACGGCGAGTCGTTCACGTTCGCCGTCGTGCCCGCAGGCACCACCGTGCCCCAGCCGCCCGCCACCCCCGAACCGGCGCCGTCGACGTCGTCGACGACGGCGGCGACCGACACCACCACTGACAGCAGCGTCCCGGACACCTCGTCCACCACTGCCGCCCCCTGAACCGTGCGGGCCATCGTCCTCGTCGGGGGGTTTGGGACGCGGCTTCGTCCGCTCACCAATGTGACCCCCAAGCAGATGTTGCCCATCGTGCACGTCCCCATGATCGAACGCGTCGTGGGGTGGTTGGGGGGCCACGGAATCGACGAGGTCGTGCTGTCGTTGGGGTACCGCCCCGATGCGTTCTTGGACCGTTACCCCGACGACGAGTGCGGAGGGGTACGCATGCGTTATGCCGTGGAACCCGACCCGCTCGACACCGCCGGTGCCATCGGGTTCGCCGCCGCCCAGGCGGGCCTTGACGACACGTTCGTGGTCGTCAACGGCGACGTCCTCACCGACCTCGACCTTGGCGCGCTGGTGGCGTTCCACCGGTCGTGTGGGGCGGAGGCGACCATCTCGTTGACCCAGGTGGACGATCCGTCGCGCTACGGGGTCGTGCCCATCGACGACAGCGGCCGTGTCGAGGCGTTCGTGGAAAAGCCCCCGCCGGGCGAGGCACCCACCGACTGGATCAACGGCGGCACCTACGTGTGCGAGCGCTCCATCCTCGACCGGATCCCACAAGGTCGGCCCGCATCCATCGAACGGGAGGTGTTCCCCGAGATGGTCGCCGCCGGTGTGCTCTACGCCCAGCGGTCCCCGGCCTACTGGGTTGATGCCGGCACCCCGGCCACCTATCTCCACGCCCAGCTCGACATCATCGAGGGTCGTCGGGGCGAACCCGAGGACGGTGTCGCCCCCGACGCCTCGGTGGATCCAGATGCAGTGGTGGACCACAGCGTCATCATGAGTCGGGCGTCGGTGGCGTCCGGTGCGGTGGTGCGCGACAGCGTGGTGCTCCCCGGTGCGGTGATCATGCCCAACGCCCGGGTGGAGGGTTCCATCCTCGGACCGGGTGCTGTGGTCGGCCAGGGCGCCGTGGTCGGTGGATTGAGCGTGCTCGGCAACGGCATCGAGGTGCCCGCCGGTGCCGCCGTCGACGCCGCCCGACTTCCCGACGGCGACTGAACCCGTAGGCTTCCCACATGCGTGCGATCGTCACCGGCGGAGCCGGGTTCATCGGCTCCCACCTCGTGGATCGACTGGTCGCCGAGGGTCACGAGGTCGACGTCATCGACAACTTCTCCTCGGGCAACCCCGACAATCTCGCCGCCGCGGCGGCTGTGGCGGGGTCGAGACTCGTCGTTCACGATCTCGACGTGCGCGACGAGGAGGTGACCGACCTCATCGCCAGGAGCGCACCCGAGGTGGTGTTCCACCTCGCTGCCCAGGCCGATGTGCGAGTGTCGGTCGCCCGGCCGGTCTTTGACGCCGAGGTGAACGTGGTGGGGACCCTGCGGGTGCTCGAAGGCGCTCGTCTCGGCGCAGCCCGCAAGGTGGTGTTCACCTCGTCGGGAGGCACCATCTACGGCGAACCGGATCCGTCCGCCCTCCCCGTGGATGAGACCTACCCCCAACATCCCGTCTCCCCCTACGGGGTAGCCAAGAAGGTTGGCTCCGACTACCTCTTCGCCTACGGGGTCCTGCACGGACTCGCTGGCACGTCCCTGGCGCTCGCCAACGTGTACGGACCACGCCAGGACCCCCACGGGGAGGCCGGCGTCGTTGCGATCTTCGCCGGTCGACTCCTCGCCGGTGAGCCCTGCACCGTGTTCGGAGACGGTGCGCAGACCCGGGATTTCGTTGAGGTGTCCGACGTGGTGGACGCCTTCGTGCGGGCATCGGGGGACGTGGCATCCGGGGCGGTCATCAACATCGGGACCGGCCGTGAGACGTCGGTGAATGAGTTGTACGACACCATGGCCACCGCCGCCGGCGTTGACGCTCCACCCATGTATGCCCCCGCCCGCACCGGGGAACTGGCCCGTTCGGCACTGGCGATCGGTCTCGCCGGGGAACTTCTGGGCTGGGCTCCCGTGGTCGGTCTCGCTGAGGGAACCGGCCGGGTCATTGAGTGGTTCGCCGCCAACCGGCGCTGAACCACTACCGGAACAGGTCGTCTTGTGGTGGACGCACCAGGTCGCCCACCACGCTGCCCTCACCCAGCCAGTCGAGCGGAATCCCGCGGACGACGGCCACGGGGATGCCGTCGGCCTTGCCCATGACCAACTCGGCTGCGGCGGCGATCTCGTCGGCGACCGCCACTTCGGTCACCATAAGTTCCCGCCCGAGCGCGTCGGTGGTGCCCCGGAGGTCGACGACGGGGCGGAGCCCGGCCGAACCGATGGCCACATCGGTGACCCCGCGCCGCCACGGCCGTCCGAAGGTGTCCGACACGATCACCGCAACCCCGATCCCGAACCGGTGGACCAGCGCGTCACGGATGCGCCGGGCGGACCGGTCGGGGTCCTCGGGTAGCAGCGCCGCCCATCCGGCTTCCACGTTGGAGAGGTCGATGCCGGCGTTGGCACAGATGAAACCGTGGGCGGTCTCGCTGATGACGAGGTCGCCGCGACGTCGCAGGACCCGCACCGATTCCTCGAGGACCAGCGGTCGGTGGGCGTGGGGGTCGTCGGGGTCGATCGCCACCAACCGGTTCTCGGCTTTGGACACGACCTTTTGGGTCACCACCACCACGTCGCCGTCGGCGAGGTCGTGCTCGCCTGCGTCCACGGCGGCCACGATCAGCCCGGCGAGGTCGTCACCGGGTCGGACCTCGCCGATGCCTTCGACGGCGAACACCTCGAGTCGTTGCGCCACCTCAGGCACCTCCCCCGGGACGCTCAGCCATGACCGATGACCACCCTGGCCAGTGCCGCCGCCTCGGGCCGGCCGGACATGACGGTGGGAGTCACCACACACCGCATCCCGGCGCCCTCGACGTCATCGGCGAGTCCGGCGTCGACGGAGTCGACCACGAGGGTCGCCGCCAGAGGGGCGTACAGTCGTGCCACGCCCGTGACGCTCGGTTCGATACCGAGGTCGGCCATGAGGCGGTCGGCGGGTCCCTTGAGGGCGCGGCCGCCCACGATGGGTGAGACGGCCACGACGTGGTCGCGGCGTTGTCGCACCGCGGCCCGTACTCCGGGAACGGCCAACACCGGCTCGATGGACACCAGCGGGTTGGACGGGGCGATGACCACCACGTCGGCCTCGGTGATGGCGTCCACGACCCCGGGTGCGGGTGCGGCGAGTTCGGCACCTTCGAAGCGCAACGCTGCCACCGGTTCGTCGTGGGACATGCCCACGAACCAGTCCTGGAACCCGACCTCGCTGCCTGCGAGTCCTCCGGAGGCGGCGGGACCCAACGTGACACGGGTGCGTACCGGGTCGTCGGAGACGGGGAGCACCCGGCACCCGAGCCCGAAGCTCCGGGCCAACTCGGTGGTGACGCCGCTCAGGGTGGCACCCTCGGCAAGGCGCTGGGTGCGGTACAGGTGGGTGGCGAGGTCCTTGTCCCCGAGGCCGAACCACGCCGCTCCACCGAGGCGTTCCAGTTCACCCATCGTGGTCCACGACTCGCCGACGAGGCCCCAACCCGTCTCGGGGTTGATCTGCCCCGCCACGGTGTAGGTCACCGTGTCGAGGTCAGGTGAGATGTGCAGCCCGTGCAGGACCATGTCGTCGGCAACGTTGACGATGGCGGTGACTGATGCCGGGTCGGTGACGGTCACGAGCCCGGCGAGGAACCGTGCGGCGCCCACGCCGCCAGCGAGGACGCAGACCTTCACGCCGTGCCGGCGGGGGGGTGGGCGGCCGCCCGTTCGATGGCGGCCACATCGGCGTCGACCATCATGTGCACCAGTTGTTCAAAACTGGTCTGCGGCTTCCATCCGAGCCTGTCACGGGCCTTGGAGGCGTCGCCGACCAACAGGTCCACCTCGGCGGGCCGGAAGAAGCGTTCATCGATCACCACGTGACGTTCCCAGTCGAGCCCGACGCGGGAGAACGCCAATTCGCAGAACTCCCGCACCGAATGGGTTTCCCCGGTGGACACCACGTAGTCGTCGGGTTGGTCCTGTTGCAGCATGAGCCACATGGCTTCGACGTAGTCTCCGGCGAACCCCCAGTCCCGCTGGGCATCGAGGTTGCCGAGCCGAAGTTCGCCGGTCAGGCCTGCAGCGATGGCGGCAACCCCGTGGGAGATCTTGCGGGTCACGAACTCGAGGCCCCGCCGGGGCGACTCGTGGTTGAACAGGATGCCGCTTGAGGCGTGCAGGTCGTAGGACTCGCGGTAGTTCACCGTGATCCAGTGTCCGTAGACCTTGGCAACCCCGTAGGGGCTCCGTGGGTAGAACGGGGTCAGTTCGCTCTGGGGGACCTCGAGCACCTTGCCGAACATCTCCGAAGAGGAGGCCTGGTAGACGCGGATGGCGGGGTCGACGAGGCGGACGGCGTCGAGGAGTCGGGTCACCCCAATGGCAGTGGTTTCCCCGGTGAGTACCGGCTGGCTGAAACTGGTCTGGACGAAGGACTGGGCGGCGAGGTTGTAGACCTCGTCTGGCTGGTGTTCGCGCAACACGCCGATCATCGACGCCTCGTCGAGCAGGTCGGCGGGGGCGAGGGTCACCCGGTCCTGGATGTGGGCGATCCGCTCGAACGTCAGCGTTGAGGATCGACGGACCATCCCGACGACCTCGTACCCCTTGCCGAGTAGCAACTCCGCCAGGTACGAGCCGTCCTGGCCAGTAATGCCGGTGATCAACGCCCGCTTGGTCATTTTCCTGAGCCTACGACACCCGGTCCCGCCACTCGTCCATGATGGCGGCGAGTGTGACGTCAAGGGGTATCTGCGGTTCCCAGCCGGTGGCGATGGTCAACTTGGTGTGGTCGCCGCGCAGCACCGGGACGTCGACGGGTCGCTGGAGGGTGGGGTCGCCCTCGAGTCGCACCGGTCGCCGGGCGAGCGCCACGAGCCGCTCGGCGAGTTCCGCAATGGCGATGTCGGCACCAGAACAGACGTTGTACGCCTCGCCGGGTTCACCGTCGCACACCAGCGCCCGATACGCCCGAACCACGTCGCGCACATCGGTGAAGTCCCGCCGGGGGGTCAGGTTCCCAACGGTGACTTCCTCGCGCCCGTCGATCTCGCAGCGTGCGATGCGTTCAGCCAACGCTGGTGCCACAAACGCATTGGCCTGGCCCGGTCCTAGATGGTTGAAGGCGCGAACCCGCATCACTTCGAGTCCGTAACCGAGCCACGCCTGCAAGGCGATCATGTCGGCGGCCACCTTTGACGCGGCGTAGGGGCTCACCGGCCGGACCGGAGACTCCTCAGTGAGGGGCAGTTCGCCGAGGGTGACCTTGCCGTAGATGTCCGCGGAGGAGACCACGAGAACACGGGCGTCACGATCCCGGCACGCCTGCAACACGTTGAGGGTTCCTTCGGCGTTGACCCGGAGGGCCTCCACGGGCGCCTGCCACGAGGCGCCGACGTCACTCCACCCGCCGAGGTGGTAGACGGCGTCGGGGTCGGCGTCACGAATGGCTGCGGCGAGCGCCCCACTGTCGAGCAGGTCCACGCCGGTGGTCCGGTCGATGCCGACCACGTCGTCGCCGCAGGCGGTGAGGTGATTGGTGAGGTGTCGGCCGACGAAACCTTCCGACCCGGTGATCAGGGCGCGCACGTCGTCGAGCCTAGGCGGTGCGCTGCTCGCAGATGGCGTCCCGGTACAGCAGGTGCAGCTGTTCGGTCGTCGCCCCCCAGTTGTACTGCGCCGCCCGCGCGAGCCCGGTAGCGACCTGCTCGTCCACGTCGTTGCCTCCGTTCACCACGGCGGCCAACGCCTCCGCCAACGCTTCGGTGTCTCCGGCCGGCACGTAGCGCGCCCCCTGACCGCAGGTCTCCCGAACGGCGGGGACGTCGGTGGCCACCACCGGGGTGCCGACACTCA
>CAMAQM010000012.1 GCA_945860545.1 Bifidobacterium breve
GAACTGGGACCCGATGGCAACGCCCGCGCACCGAACACCACGATCACCTCTGCGGGGTGATCGCCCGTGCGGCGCGCATCGCGTAGCACCCGTGCGAAGGATCCGCTCAACGCACCCACGCCGGCACTACCGGCAATTGCCGCTGCTGCGACCGCCACGGACCAAGCGCGCCGCCCCGCTGTTCGTGCAAGCGGCGTCACGACTGGTCGCACATGCCCACTCGGGGTCAACGCCAGAGGTTCTCGGGGATACGTCCGGCCCGCTGATGGACGTCGAGGAGCTCGTCGACCATCGATGAGATCCCGTCGGGTGTCATGGTCGCCGACGCGTTGGGGTCGAGGAGCGCAGCGTGGTGGACGTGGTCGCGACGTCCCTCGACGACGGCCCGCACGGCGAGGTCGCAGACATCGAGATATCGGCGGTTGATGGCCGCGCACTGTGGCGGGATGGCCTCGGCGACCCGTGGGTGCACACCGTCGCCGTCGGCGGTCGCCGGCACCTCCACCACCGCCCACTCCGGCAATTCCTCCACCCAACGACCGCCTTCGGGGGTGTGGTTGGGAACGTTGGCGTAGATGGGCCGGGTTTCGGCGTCGACGAGCGAGCGCACGATCTGGGGGGCGTACTCACCTGATGGGAGGACCCCGGCGGGGAACGGTTCGGTCCCGTCGGCGACCTTCTCGGCGTAACCGAACCAGTTCTCGTTGTCGGCCCGGCGCGACTCCCACGGGTTCACAGGGAGGTCGAAGCGTTCGACCTGGTCGTCCCACGGCAGGTACCACGGCACGTACTCGCTGTTGTGTTTCGACGACTCGGTCACGAAGTACCCGGTGCGCCGCAGCAGGTCGGCGCGCACGGTGGCGGCGAACTCACCGTTCGTTTCGGCCAGTTGTCGAAGTTGCGGGTAGACGTCGACGCCGTTGTGTACGAGGCGGCTCAGAAATACCTGGTGGTTCACCCCCGCCCCGGCGTACTCGAGTTCACCGACCGGGATGCCGAGGTGTCCGGCGACGGTCTCAGCCGTCATCCACGTCGAGTGGCACAGCCCGATGGTGGTGATGGCGGGAACCATCCGCTCGAGGGCCATGCAGCACATGGTCATCGGGTTGGTGACGTTGAGCAACAGCGCGTCCGGGCATCGGTCCACCATGTCGGTGGCGATGTCGGCGAGCACCGGGGCGGTGCGCAGAATCCGGATGACGGCACCGACGCCCATCGTGTCGGCCACCGTCTGACGCAGGCCGTAGCGGGCAGGAATCTCGAAGTCGGGCTGGATGGAGTCCTGCATTCCGACCCCGATGGAGGTGACCACGACGTCGGCTCCGTCGAGCGCGGCGTCGCGGTTGGCGTGGGCGCTCACCGTGACAGGTGTACCCGTGGTGTCAGCAACTACCCGACCCAGTCGTTCCACCACTCCGAGCCGGTGGGGGTCGGTGTCGACCATGGCCACCTCGTAGGGGCCGATGCCATCGAGCGCGCAGAAGTCGGCGAGCTCGATGAGGAACTGGGCGCTGCCGGCGCCGACGACGGCGACTTTCACGGGGTGCCTCCATGGTGGGGTCGGGGGGGATCAGGGTTGTGGATGAGTCCGTTGGGGGTGAGGCGGTAGCCGGTGAGCCGGGCGTCGGCGTGCTGCATGCGGGCATCGAGCATGCGTTGGGCGTAGTCGAGCACCGTCGACGTGTACGCCGGATCCTCCGCCCGGTTCACCAGTTCGCCGGGGTCGGCGTCGAGGTCGAAGTACAACGACGGGAAGTAGCCCCCGAAGTGCACGTACTTGCCGTGGTGGTCGCGCAACACGCAGATGCCGCACTGGTCGTGGCGCAGACCGTAGGCGTCGGTGATCCACGAGGAGGTGGGGTCCCGGAAGTCGTATTCGGTGACCACGAACTCCCGCCAGCGATCCGGTGCGTCGGAGCCGGCGAGGCCCTCTTCGAGGAACGGTCGCAACGAGTAGCCGTCACAGAAGTCCGGAACCTCGCCGCCGAGCAGGTCGATCAGGGTGGGGAGGACGTCGACGCTCTCGGTGAACGCCTCGACGACCCGACCGGGGGTGGCGACGTGTTGGGGCCAGCGCACGATGAGGGGGATCCTGTACGACGGGTCGGCGTACCCCACCTTCTCGATCAACCAGTGGTCGCCGAGTTGTTCGCCGTGGTCGGAGGTCACGACCACCACCGTGTCGTCGAGCACGCCCCGTGCGACAAGCGCGTCGACGACCCGGCCGAACTGGGCGTCCACCTCGGTGACCATGCCGTAGTAGGTGGCCTGCAACTGGGCCTGGTCGACATCGTCGAGCGGCGAGGGGAGGATGGCCATGGCTCCGGCGAGGAACGGGTGCAGCGCCGCCTGCTCGTCGCGGTCTGCGCACCGGGTGGGGGCGGGAACCGACGCCGGGTCGTAGAGGTCGTTGTACGGCTCGGGCGCGATGTAGGGGGGGTGTGGTCGAAAGTACGACAAGTGCGCGCACCACGGTTCGTCCGCGTCGGTGGTGTCAAGCCAGTCGAGAAAACGGTCGGTGATGAACGCCGACTCGGTGTGGTCGGCGTCGTAGCGCGCCGGCCGCCACGTGGCGCCCCGGCCGTTTGGAACCGGCACGTCCTGGGGGACGTACACGGTGTCGATGGGTCGCTCCCCGAGGTCGTAACCCTCGTCGGTCAGCCAGTCCGTCCACGCCGTGAACTCGCCGTCGAAGATGACTTCCACGTCGAAACCGGCCATCGCCCCCCACCACTGGGACAACGCCGGGTCGTCGGTGGGACGGTGGCGTGGGTCGGTGGCGGTGTCGGTGTTGCCGAACAGGGCGGGTCGGTACCCCAACGTGCGCAGCAACTGGGGGAGCATGGGCAGGTCCGAAGCGAGTGGCGCACCGTTTTCGAGTACCCGGTGGTTCATCTGCCACAACCCCGTCAGCAGGGACGCCCGACCCGGCGCGCACGGGGCACAGTTGGCGAAGTGGTTGGCGAACCGGACCCCTTCGGTGGCGAGACGATCCAAGGTGGGGGTGCGCACCACCTCGTGCCCGGCGCAGCTGAGAGCGTCGGCCCGCAACTGGTCCATGGTCACGAGCAGGACGTTGGGTCGACCCACCAGTCAGTCCCCGATGCGCAGGCCGGTGGCGACGTCGAAGGCGTGGAGGCGGTCGTTGCGCACCGCCAGCTCCACCCGGTCCCCGGCAGCCACCCGGTACCGGTCGGGCAGTTCCGCCGTCCACACGGTGCGACCGTCGAGCAGGTACGCCTCGGCCTCTTCGTCTTCCGACCCGACGTCGGTGACCACCCGGGGTGCGTCGATGCCGAATGCCACGTGCACGTGCGCCCCGAGATCCTCCACGGCGTCGATCCCGACGCTGATGGTGGGGAACTCGGGGGCGGTGACGGGGGCCACGAGGTCGCTGGGGCGGATCCCGAGGATGGCACGGTCCAACGAACGCAGCGGCGAGTCGACGGGCAACGGGATGACCATGCCGGCGAAGCGGGCCTCACCGTCGGAGATGGTCGCCTCCACGAGATTCATCTGGGGTGACCCGATGAAGGCGGCGCAGAACAGGTTGACGGGGCGATGGAACAGCTCGGTCGGTGAGGCCACCTGTTGGAGGGTGCCGTTGCGGAGGATCGCCACCCGCTGGCCGAGCGTCATGGCCTCGATCTGGTCGTGGGTGACGTAGATGGTGGTGGTCCCCACCTCGGCGTGCAGGCGGGACAGTTCGGCACGCATCGTGACGCGCAGTTTGGCGTCGAGGTTCGACAACGGTTCGTCCATGAGGAATCCGACGGGCTGGCGCACCAGTGCCCGGCCCATGGCCACGCGTTGACGTTGTCCACCCGATAGTTGGCCGGGCTTGCGTTCCAACAGTTCGTCAAGGCCCAACATGGTGGCCACCTCGGTCACCTTGGCGTCGATGTCGGACTTGGGCATGCGCCGCAACTTCAAGCCGAACCCGAGGTTCTTGCGCACCGTCATGTGCGGATAGAGGGCGTAGTTCTGAAACACCATGGCCAGGTCTCGGTCCTTGGACGGGGCGTAGGTGACGTCCCGGCCGTCGATGAGCACCCCACCGTGGGTGACCGACTCCAACCCGGCGATCATGCGCAGCAGCGTCGACTTCCCGCACCCCGACGGGCCGACGAGCACCATGAACTCGCCGTCGGCCACTTCGAGGGACACGTTGTCGACGGCGGTGGCGCCCTTGTCGAACACCTTGGATACCCCGTCAACGGTGATCACCGCCATGTCACAACCCTCCCAGCGTGCCGGCCATCGATGCCGCCACCACCTCAGCGCCACCTGGCCGGTGACGATCGTTCCACAACTGCAGGTACTGGACCACCAATTCGCCGTGACGGTCCCGCAACTCCTCAACATCTGCCACCGGGTCCCAGCCGAGCCGGACCCGGCCCGCAGCGACCCCCCAGGTCAGTGCGTCGCACACCCACCGCAGCTCGGCGCGCAACAGTTCGCCGTCGGGGGCGTCGGCGGTGGCCCCGTCAATGAGTGACGACGCCTCGGCCAGGGTGGCCTCCACCCCGGCGAGGTCGTCGGGGGTCATGCCCAACAGGGCGAGACCCACCGCCGCCATCCCCCCCGAGGTGAACACCGCAGACAGGCTTCCCTGTTCGGGGATGGGAGGCACGAGGTCGTGGACGGTGCCGAGCAGCACCCACGCCTCGCCCAGACCGACGCCGTGGGCGACGGCGGTGTCGAGGGCGGCGGCGAGATCGGCGGGTCGCCGCCGGTTCCACGCCAGTGACGCCCCGAAGGCGAAACCGGGCCAGTCGGACACCGGGGGGAGCGATTCCCATCGGGTGACGAGGACGCCCTGGCCACCGTGGTCGGCCACGGCATCGACCGCGGCGGTGACGTTGGTGGTCATGTTCGTCACCCGACCCGAGATCGACGACCAACCCGACGTGCCAGGTGCCGCCCAGAACGGGACACCGGCCGCCGCGATCCGCCGACATCGGGCGTCGAAAGCGTGGTTGGCCTCGTACCCCCACTCGACGAGCGTGACCCCGTCGGGCACCTCGGCGAGCAACTCGGGATGGGGGGCGAACACGTCGGCCCACACCAGCATCTGGCGACCGTCGAGAGCGGGGAGGGTGCGCAGACGTTGCAGCCACGCCATGTACTGGGTGCGCCGGTGTGGCGGGAGGGGCACACAGAACGCGCCGTTGTCCACTTCCGCCCACGGTGGCGGACCGTCGGTCACGTCGAAGATGGCGTCCCACAGGGTCGTGTCGAGATCGAGTGGTTCGTCGAGGCCGACGTGGACGAGGGGCGAGTCGAACGCCTCGGCCACGTTGGTGACCAGTTCACTGGCCAGGGCCCACGCCTCGTCGGACGTGGGTTCCAAACAGGCGGGGGGTTCGTGCCCACCGTCAGGTGAGGTGTACCCGCCGGGCAGGGCGGCGAGGTGGGCGTGCCGGGGGTTGGCCAGCCAGTGTTCGAGATGGCCGAGGGAAGCCTGCACCGGAACCAGCTGCACATGGCGTTCGGCGGCGAAGGTGCGAAGCCGGGTCACATCCGCGGCCGTGAAGGGGTAACGGCCCGAGGTGGTGTCTTCGTGGCCGGGGTGGTCGAAGGTGGCCTCGAGGTACAACAGCACGTGGTTGATGCCCATCGCCGCTAACCGGTCGATGAGCCATTCGACGGTCTCGAGATGGGGAACACAGTTGCGCGACACGTCAACCATCACCCCGCGTGCGTCGACGTCAGGCCAGTTGACGATCTCGAGATCAGGGATGCCCGCGGGGAAACGGCGCTGCAACTGCTCGACGGTGCACCGCGCCCGGAACGCCCCCACCGCCGTGGAGGCTTCAACGTTCACCACACCGTCGCACACCCGGACACGGTGCGCCTCAGGGTGGTCGGGGACGGCGGGTGGTGCGCCGTCGTCGAGCAGCGAACACCACTGCGGTTGAGGGCACAACCCCGCCAGTGCCGCAGCGACGTTCACGACGCCGCCCCGGTGGTCACGGCGTGGGTCACTGTGTCGTGCAGACCGTGCGCGTCCACACCGGCTGACTCGATGGCCAACAGCACCGCACCGGCCACCGGCGGGGCGACGAGCGTGCGCAGGTGTGCCCCGGCGGCGACGGCGTGGACCTCTCGGGCGAACGCCGCGGAGAACACGGGGTTGGCGGCGGTGTGGACCCCGCCGGCGAGCACCACGTCGAACGTGTCGTCAGCCATCGCGAGTCGCCGCACCACCCCGGCCAGGTCCCGGCCGTGCTGGGCGCCGCACGCCCCGGCGATGCCGCGGGCCACCTCGTCCCCGTCGTCCGCCGCGGCGAACACCTCGGTGGCGAACCCGGCGTCGACGCGCACCTCACCGCGAGACAACCCTTCGAAGTACGCCTCGACGTCGCTGCCACCCGCACTCGCCACCAACCGCTCGGTCAGCGCGGTGGGTGGACCTGAGGTGTGGTGGGCGGCGGCGACAGCGTCGAGGGCGCCGCGCACCAGACCCCACGCCCCTGACGCCTCCCCGATGGCGATCGCCATGGTGCGGGCGGTCTCCCCCCGGCGGTTCTTGCCGGCGCACACCCCGCCGGTGCCCGCCACCGACACGCACCCGAACGGGTCGGGGGTGCCGGCGCGCAGGGCGGCGAACGAATCGTTGGTGAGGGTCACCGTGCCCCCGAGCCCCAGGTCGGCGAGCACGGGTTCGAGCCGACCGGCGTCCGACGGCCAGTCCATGCCGGCCAGACAGAACGCGCTGGCCGTGAGGTCGTGGCGTGCAACCCCAGCCGCGGTGAGTGCGGCGTCGAGGGCAGCGGCGAGTTCGCCGGCCACACCGTCGAGGCCGGCGGTCTCCCAGTTGGCGCACCCCCCGGTGGTGAACCCGAGCACCTCCCCGGCGGTGGTGGCCACACACACGTGGGTCTTGGTGCCACCCCCGTCGACGCCGACGACGATGCTGGGCTCAGTCATCGAGCCGTCCGAACCAGCCGGCGTTGAGTTCCTTCATGCGGTTCCACACGGCGCGCACCTGGTGGGCGCCGGGGCCGAGCGGGTGGGCGAGCAACGCCTGGAGCGCGGCGTCCTCGTCCCCTTCGACGGCGGCCTGCACGCACAACAACTCGACGTCCTTGATGGTGCGCATCAACGCGTCCACGTCTGGCCGCAACGCCTCGGTGGGTCGTGGGACGGCGCCGCTGCGGTTGATGGTGGCAGCCACCTCCACCACGACGTCGTCAGGGAACCCGGGGATGGCCCCGGCGTTGGGGACGTTCACGACGTGCACGGTGCCGGCGTCACTGGCGAGATCAGCCATAAGGGCGGCGGCCGCCTCGGAGTAGTAGGCGCCACCGCGTTGTTCGAGTTCGGCAGGTTTGTGGTCGAGGTTCGGGTCCCGGTACTGCTCGAGCAGGGCTTCCTCGATCTCCATGACTTCCGCAGCCCGGGTGGGGCGTGACGCCTGGTGGGCCAGCCACGCCTCGGTCTCGTAGTAGTAGAGGAGGTAGTAGTTCGGGATGGCTCCGAGAACCTCGATGGCCTCGGGTGACCAGCCCGGTTCCCCGTCGTGGGTGACCTGTTTGCCCACGAGCGCCCGCAGCCCGGCGAGGACTTCGGCGGTGCGGTCCTCCCCACCAATGGTGACGGCCCGCATCCACGACAGGTGGTTCAACCCGACGTAGTCCAAGTCGACGGCCTCAGGGGTCACGCCGAACACCGAGGCCACCTCGGCCTTGGTCGACCACGGCACGTTGCACAGCCCGATGGTGGGCACGTCGGTGTGACGGCACAACGCCTCGGTGACGAGACCGGACGGGTTGGTGAAGTTGAACAGGGTGGCGCCGGGCGCTTCGGCGGCGACGATGGCGGCGAGGTCGAGGGCGACGGGGATGGTGCGCAGGGCGTTGGCCATGCCGCCCACCCCCACGGTCTCCTGCCCGATGAGACCGAATTCGCGCCCGAGGCGTTCGTCGCGGTCGCGTGCGGCCATGCCGCCAACGCGGATCTGGCTCACCACCCACGACGACCCACGGATGCCTTCCACCGGGTCGGTGGTCCAGTGCACGTCGACGCCGCCGGTGCCGGTGCCGGTGGTGCGCTCGGCCATGCGGCGGGCGAGTGGGCCGAGCACCTCGAGGCGCGCCGCGTCGTTGTCGACGAGGACGACCTCGGAAAGGTCGAGTTCGGCCCGCCGGCGCAGCAGGCCGTCGACGAGTTCGGGGGTATAGGTGGAACCCCCACCGATCACACACACCCGGCTCATCGGGCACCTCCGGTCGCTGGTCCGTTCCTCGACACGTCGACCTCGGCGGCCGAGGCGTACGCCGCTTCCACGATGCGCAACGCTTCAAGACCCACCGCCGCTGACGCCACCGGGGTGGCACCGCTGCCACAGCACGTCACGAAGTCGGCCATCTGGGCGGTGTACATCGGCAGGGCGCAGTGTTCGTAGTCCTCGGGCGGCGGGGTGGCGGACGTGAACTCGGGCCAGATGCGGGCGTGACCGCCGGTGGCGTACACCTCGGTGTCGGCCTCCACCCCGTCGAGCACCGGCTGCCACCAACCGCTCTCCACCACTGAACGCACCCCGTTGGCCCAGTCGATGAGCACCACGCCGTCGTCGTCGATGTCGTCGTGGTAGTCGCCGTGGGCGTGACCGATGGAGGCCACCACCCGGCGTGCCGGCGGGTCACCGAGGAGGAATCGTGCGGTGTCGATGGCGTGGATGCCCATGTCGATGAGCGCTCCACCACCTGACAGCGCCGGGTCCACGAACCACCCCGACGGCCCCCACGAGGCGTGGATGCCGTACCCGCGGGTGCGCACCACCCGGCCGAGGTCACCCGCCGCGATGCGGTCCCGCAGTTCGATGACCTCGTCGCGATAACGCCACATGTGGCCCACGCACAGCACCACACCGGCCGTTGCGGCCGCTGCGGCCATCTCGGTGCCTTCGTCCACGTTGAGCGCCATGGGCTTGTCGACCAGCACGTGTTTGCCGGCGGCGATCGCCGCCATGGCCTGTGGGTGGTGCAGGGCGTTGGGCGTGCCGATGATGACGGCGTCGACGTCGTCGGCCACCACCGTTGCTTCCCAGTCGGTGCTGACCCGTTCGATGCCGTGACGGGAAGCGAACGCCGACGCCCGCTCGAGGTCACGGCCGCACACCTCGACGACGACGGCGCCGACCTCGTGGGCGGCGCGGGTGTGCAGATCGCTGATGAAGCCGTGTCCCAACACGGCGAGTCGAAGGGTCATGAGAGTTCCTCGTCGAAGGTGGGGGCAGGGGTAATGGTGAACGCCCACCGGTTGGTGCCGAGCACCTCACCGGTGGCGGTGGCGATACGGGACTCAATGGCGTACGAACCGGGCGGCAGGTCGAAGGGGCCGGCCTGGAGGACCCGGCGGGCGGCGTCGGCGAACACCTGCACGACCGCCGCTCCCGAATCGAGTTCGTTCCCCGAAGCGTCGACAAGGCGCCACGACAGTTCGGCGTCGCGGAAACTGCGGTGCAGGTCGTTGATCCACCAGATGCCGAACACGGCAGGTTCGGGGGCGAGCGGATTGGGTCCGGGGAACGTGTCGTCGGCGGCTTCGATGCTGGGCAGCACCGGCTGCATGGCCCGGGCGATGGCGTGGTAGCCGGCCTTGGGGGTGCGGAGGTGGTCGACCACCGACCAGCTGGTGCACGGCCACGGGTCAACGAGCATGAACGGCATGATGCCCTGCACCCGTTCGCGTTTGCGGCGCCGGTAGTGCTCGGTGGCGAACTGCAACAGGCGAGCCTGGTAGCGCTGGGTGGCGGCGATGATCTCCTCCACCGAATGGGTCAGCAGCGTCACCCCGACGTGGGTGCTGATCTCGTGGTGCTGGAACCCGTGGTACGACCAGTCCTCGGCGGTGGCACCCTCTGGGAGGTACGTCCGCACCGTCTCGATGTTGGGGACCGCCTCCGCTCCGTACTCGGTCACGAACGCCCCACCGGGAATTTCGGCCGCCACCTTCCAGTGGCCCCAGTACCAGCCCGGGTAGGTGTGGCCGTCGCCCGCACCGGAGTTGGCCAGCGCCGGCCGGGACGGGTCGAGTTGGCGGAACAGGGCGGCGAGTTCGTGGTCGAGGCGCTGGTTCTGGTCGGGGACGTACCGTCCCGCCTCCTCGGCCATCCACGGTTCGTTCCACGGCGCTTCGTTGTGGGCGCACCAGAACGCCACCGACGGTCGCCAGCCGTGCAGGTCGATGACGTCGCGCACCATCTGGCGGGTCACCCGGTACGTTTCGGCGGTGTCGGCGTACCCCCACTGCATCGGGAGGTCCTGCCAGACGAGCACCCCCGCGGCGTCGCAGGCGTCGTAAAACGTCGGGGAACTCACGTGGGCGTGCACCCGCAGGGCGTTGAGGTTGGCGCCGGTGGCGAGTCCGACGTCGACGGTGGCGAGTTCGTCGTCGAGCGCGCTCAACCACTGGTGGCCGATGTAGTTCATGCCGCGAATGAACACGGGTCGGCCGTTGAGTCGCCACACCCAGTCATCACCCACCTCGATGCTGCGCACCCCGACGGCACGTTCGTCGGTGGCGTGCGGGGTGCCGTCGATCTCGACGGTGGTTGTGAGCGTGTATCGGAACGGTTCACCCTGGTCCCAGGTCCACCACAACCGCGGCGCGGCGAGTGGTCCATGTATCGGCACGTCGTTGACTCCCGGGGTCAGCCACGTCTCGGTCCACAGTTCGTAGTCCGCCTCGGTGCTGTCGGGGGTGGTGAGTGTCGCCCGCAGCGTCGCCCACACCGCCTCGTCACCTGCGACGTCGACCACCGCCACGATCTCGGCGTCGGCGTCGGCGCCGCGCACCGCGGTGGTGAACCGCACCGTGTGAAGCGCGCACGTGTCGTGCACCGTGAGCGTCACCGGACCCCAGATACCTCCGGTGGAACGCTCCTGGCCGCGTGCCGTCCAGTTGCCGGGCCGGGCGTCGTGGTGGCCCATGACGCCGCGGATGGTGGTCTTGGTGTGGGGCCACACCTCGCCGAACGGATCGGTGGGGCACGCCACCTCGATGACCAGTTCGTGACGGCCGGCGGTGGCGGGGACGGCCATGGTGAACGGTGCGAACCCTCCGGTGTGCTCCCCGATCCGGGCCCCGTCCCACCGCACGGTGGCGTGGTAGTCGGCCGCGCCGACCCCGAGGCGCACCTGCCGGCCAGCCCATCGTTCGGGGACGTCGACGCTGCGGCGATACCAGACCGTCTCGGGCCCGTCGACGCCGTCGAGCCACCAGTTCCCCGGGACCGTTGCGGCACGCCACGGTCCCCCAGGGTCGGCGGCCAGTTCCCAGCCGTCACTGAGATCGATGCTGTTCGTGGAACCGTCAGTCATCGTGTCAGGACTCCCCGAGGCGGATGTCGTTCATGCGGGCCGCAATTGTGGCGAGTGAACCCAGGAGCTGTCGATCCTCGTCGGTGGCGGTGCCCGCAGCCAGACGGCTGCGGATGCGCCGGATGCGGTCGGTGACCTCGTGGACGCTCACCCCAAGGGTGTTGGCCTCCTGCTCGGCTCGGGTCAGCGTGGTCACGAGGTAGTCGTTGACGGCACCGGCCACGGCGTCGGCGGCCGCGTGGTCACCGATCACGTACCGGTCGGTTTCCCCGGCGTCGTCGCTGGCCACGAACCGGAACCGGCCGTCGGGGCCCACCGTGCCGGCGTTGAGTACCTTGCCCGACAAGGTGACCCGCCACAGCGGTTGGCCTGCGGCGTCGGCGACCCCGACCCAGGCGCGTTCCTGGCTCACCACGTGCCACGCCGTTGCGTCACCGCTGCCGAGCAGCGCCACGGCGCACTGACCCTGCGAGCAGGTGATCGGCCCGGCGCCGGCGTCGTCGCCGTGCACCATGGCGGCCACCACCGCACCGTCGGTGTCGACAGCCATCCACGTCACCGACGCCGCACCGGCGGTGACCGTGTGGTCGGCGACGGTGCCCACCCACGGCTGGTGGGTGCGGTTGACGATGGTGATGTAGCGCCGACCGCTCGGGCCGATACGCACCGCCCGGTCGACGTCGGCGGTGTCGATGGCGTCGGCGGTTGCCGGGGCACCGGCGAGGGGGTCGGAGAGCACGGCGTCAACGTTGATCACCAGCGGGTTGAGGTCCTCGTCGAGGGTGGGAACCAGCCCGACCCAGCGAACGTCCGCTGTGGTGGAGGTGAGGGCGGCCGCCCCGGCGCGACTCATGATCGGCATGGGGGGGACCAACACCACCTCGTAGTTGTCGAGATTGCAGCGCGTGACGTCCACGACGTCGAACACGACGCCGGCATCAACGAGTTGGCGGGCGACGATCTGTCCGGCTGCCGACGAGTTCGCCGCCGCGCACAGTTCCCCAACCGCCGAGCCGTCGGGGAAACCGGCACCGTCGATCACGCCCGCCCACCGGGCGGCGCGCTCACCGGCATGGTCGTAGGCGACGGCCACCCGCGCATCGAGGGGGGCGGCAACGAGATCCGCACCGCCCGCCTCGAGACAGACGAACAGCGTGCGGAGGTTCCACCACCATCCGAACACGTTCCCGTCGGGGAGGATCGGCGCTTCCTCCGCCCAACGTTGAAAGGCCCCGATGCCGTCGGGTTCGGGTTCGGAACTGTGGAGCATGTAGATGCACGGGGCGTCCATGCCGCCAATCAGGGAGCACTGCAGGTAGAAGGCCTGTCGGGCGGAGACCTCCGGTACGAGGTGGGGCATCCCCGCCGGGGAGAGCGTGTTGCACAGGCGGGTGCGCCACCAGGCGTGGTGCACGTACTCGTCGTCGTTCATCCGGTACCAGTTGGTGCCGGCGATCATGTCGGTGGGGTCCACCCCTTCGGCGTAGACGTTCTGGCCCACCCAGCCGCAGGTGTCGGCGAGGACTCCCGGTTCGACGAGCATCCCGGCCAACGGCCACGGCATGCACAACCAGTCGTGGAACAGGGGGACGCGGTCCCCCAGCACATTCGTGATGGCGGCGGCGTACGCCCCTAGGCCCGACGCCATCTGGGCGTCGGCGAACCGGTCGAGGTCCAGCCACCTCCGCAACCCGGCCAGTGTGTCGGGCGGTTCCCACGTGGTGGGCAGCGCCACCTCGTCGAACGATTGGTGGTTGCTCTCCCATGCCTCGTTGAGGGCGGCGACGGTGCCGTAGCGCTCGGTGAGGAACGCCTGCCAGCGTTGTGGGGAGGCCACGTCGGCGCGGATGGGGGAGGGGGCGAGGCCGTCCTCGTGGATCCACATGCCGTCGCCGGGGGTTTCGTTGTCGACCTGTACCGCCCACAGGTTCTTCCCGGCGAAGGGTTCGAGAGCGGTGGCGACACTGCGGAGCCATCCGGCGGCGGCGGCCTGTGCCTCGGGGTGGTCGTAGCTGAGGCGGGGGTCGTTCGAGTCGCTGTGACGGTACGGTTCGCCGTCGTGTCGGCGCGCCCACCAGTCGGGGTGGGCGTCGAGCAGCCAGGTGGGGACCCCGCCGCCGAGCATCTCCGAGTCGCAGAACGGTCCCGGCTTGGCGATGAAACCGAGACCCGCTGACGCACACAATTCCACGAACCCGACGAGGTCCCGTTCGGCGAGGGAGTCCCCGGTGAGGTCGATGTTGTCGGCCGACGGCGCGTGGTGGATCCACGGGATGTAACTCGACACGGCGTTGGCCCCCGACTGGCGGGCACGCAACACCATCAGTTCCCAGCGGTGGCGCGGAACCCTGAAGTAGTGGATCTCGACGACCCGCAAGGTGTCATTGGGCAGCGCGGTGTGGCCGGACATCGCAGGACGCCTCAGCCTTTCGAGCCGGTGAGGGTCACACCCTCGATGAAGATGCGCTGGGCGAAGAAGAAGATGATGATGAGCGGGATCACGAAGATGACCGCTGCGGCCATCGTCAGGTTCGACTCGCCGAGGCGGGCAGCCTCGGTGTTGAGTCGCACGAGACCCACCGCCAACGTCAGGTTGCGTTCGTCGGACAGGTAGATGTTGGCGCCGAAGAAGTCGGACCAGCTGAACAGGAACTGGAAGATGGCCACCGCCATGATCCCGGGTTTGGCCATGGGTGCCACGACCCGCCACAACACCTTCCACTCACCCGCGCCGTCCACCCGGGCGGCGTCGAGGGTCTCCTCGGGCAGCGTCAGGAAGAACTGGCGCAACAAGAAGATGGAGAAGGCGTCAGCGAAGAACGCCGGCACCGTGAGCGGCAGGATGGTGTTGAGCCAGCCGAGGCTCGAAAAGATCTGGTACTGGCTCACGAACAGCACCTGGAACGGCAGCATCATGGTGGACAGGATGAGGATGAACACCACGCCCCGGCCTTTCCAGCGCATGTGGCTGAATGCGTAGGCCACCGGCACGCATGACACGACCGTGCCGATCACGGCGATGACGCAAACCAGCACCGTGTTGCGGACGTAGGTGGCCAACGGGACCCGTCGGAACACTTCGGCGTAGTTGTCCCACTCGAAGTAGCGGGGCCACAGGTCCGTCGTCTTGGCCTGGTCCAGTGGCATGACCGACTGCAACAGCATGAAAAAGAACGGCAGGGAGAACATCACTGCCAGTGCCACGAGCACGGCGTGCTGCCCGACGAACGTTCCGATGCGTCGCATCGTCATATCAGACCGTCGTTCGCCGTGTGGACCCAGCGTCGCCGGGTCGTGATCATCACGATGGTGATCGCCAGGGTGATAAGGAACATGATCCACGCCATGGCCGAAGCGAACCCGATGCGGCCATCCTGGAACTGGCGCAACTGCAACATGGCGTAGGTGAGCAGCGACCCCTGCGGTTCCCCGGTGAGGCGGCCCGAACGCACTCCTTGACTGAACACGAACGCCTGATCGAACGATTGCAGCACCCCGATCATGCCGGTGAGCAGCGCGAAGAACGTGACCGGGGAGATCATGGGGAGGGTGACGTGACGGAACTTCGCCCATCGGCCCGCCCCGTCGAGTTCGGCCGCCTCGTACAGCGACCGCGGGATGTCGACGAGGCCGGCGAGGAAGATGAGCATCAGGTCGCCGATGGCCCAGGTGCCCACCATGATGAGCGCCGGTTTGGCCCACGCCGGGTCGCCGAACCACAACGGGGCCTCCGCCCCGAACAGTCCGAACAGGCTCGACACCGGCCCGCCTTCACGCAACAAGAAAAAGAACAGCGCTCCCGACGCCACGGCAGGAACCACGGCGGGGACGTAGAACATCAACCGGTAGATGCCGTTGCCGCGACGTGGACGGGCCAGCAGGGCGGCGCACAACATGGCGACCCCGATGCGGATGGGGAGTCCAATGAGGGCGAGGTACGCCGTGTTCTGCAGGGCCTTGACCAGATCGTCGTTGCCGAACAGCAACTGGTAGTTCTCAAGGCCCACCCATCTCGCCGCCGATCCATACCGCTTCACGGTGAACGACCAGTAGAACGAGTTGATGATGGGGTAGGCGGTGAACACCACGAACCCGACCAGCCACGGCGACAACATGGCGAGAACGGTGAGTCGCCGTTTGCGGTTGGCGCGACGTCGCGCCGCTTCCCGTTCGGGGTGGACCGGCCCGGGAGGCGGCGCCGACCCGTTGGCACCGTCGAGGGTGCCTGGGGTGCGGCGCCGCCCCGAAACGGGACGTGTCGTGACGCCCGCGGTCGGCGTTGCGGACGTCACCTCCACTCAGCTGCCCAACTCGAGAGCCAGCTCATCCTCGAGCCGGGCCTGCAGGTCAGCGAGCTGCTGGGGCAGGTCGGCCTCGGAGAAGTCGCCACGGCGGTAGGCGAGGGCGAGGGCGGTCATCTGGTCGGACGCCGTCTCAATGATGACGGCACTGTTGGGCACCACCGGGTTCGACGACTTGGCCAGGTCGATGAAGGTCTTGTAGGCCGGGATGCGGGCGACCTCGACCTGCTCGAAAATGTCGAGGGCCTCCTTGTTGGCCGGGATGTTGCCCACCACGACCTCGAAGTCGGCGATCTGTTGGGCGGCGGTGGCCATGCACGACGCCGCGATCCACGAGGCTTCGGGGTCGGTGGCTTTGGCCGGCACGTAGAAGGCGTTGCCCGACCCGATGATGGCGAGTTCGTCGGCGCTGGCGACACCGTCGGGGCCCGGGAACGGTGCCACACCCCAGTTGGCCGGCTGGCCGTTGCCGAACCGCTCCGGCCAGGTGGTGAAGTAGGAGGCCTCGAGGTACAGCGGCACCTGGCCGGTGATGAAGAAGTTCTGCGCCGAGTCGTACGACCCGAACCCACCCACGAACCGGGCGAAGTTCTCGTAGTCGCCGAACGGCTCGTAGAACGACCGTTGCCAGTTCAGGGCGTCGATCCATTCCTGGGTGTTGACCGTGACCTGGGTGCCATCCTCGCTGAACAACTTGGCGCCGAAGAGGAGTCCGGTCGCCACGGCGTAGCTGCCGTCCCCGACGTCGGGCACCCAACCGATCCGTTCGATCGACCCGTCGGGGTTCTGCACCAGCAACGCTTCAGCAGCAGCGGAGAGTTCCTCGAAACTGGTGGGCACCGAGAGGCCCGCCTCGTCGAGGGCGTCCTGATTGAAGAAGAGTCCGGCGGTGTCGACTGACAGCGGGATGCCCCACTTCTTGCCGTTGAACGTCACGAGCTTCACCGAACCGGGGACGAACTGGTTCCAGTCGAAGTTGTCCCGGCTGGCGAACTCGTCGATGGGGTACACCGCCCCGGCGGCCTCCAACTTGGCGAGACCGCTGCTGAAATCGGCCTGGATGATGTCGGGGACGTCGCCGGCTTCGGCAGCGGCGGCGAACGCGGTGGCCATCCCGTCCTTGGCGACGTAGTCGATGGTCAACCACGGGTTGTCCGCCTCGCACTTGTCGATGATCGGCTGGTACGCCTCAACCAATTCGGTGTCACCGAACGATGACCAAAAGGTCAGGGTGGCCGGCTGGCGCTGCTCAGCAGGGATGGTGGTCTGGGCGATCGTCGTCGACGACGATTCGCTTTCCCCTCCACCACACGCCGCACCCACGGCGGCCAGTGCGGCGGCGATGGCCACGAGTCGGATGGTCCTGGTCTTCATGGTTCCCCCCATTTGTTTGTGCGCTATGTGAATGACGCCTCAGGTCACGAGCCGGTGTGGGCCTCGACGATCTGGTGGGCGTGGAGTTGGATCTTGGCGGCGGCCCGCGCCACGTCGAGGACGTCGTCGCGTTCGGCCAACAGGATGCGGTGCTGCAACCAGACCGTCGACCGCGAGGCGTGCTCTGCCACGGGGAGTCGCACGGCCGAGTAGTCGATCTTCGGCGCCATCGTGCGCAGACGGGGCGCAAAGTTGGCGGTGCGGAACACGGCGAGTTCGTTGAGGCTGGGGTACGACACCCCCATGGGCACCCCCTCGGCGCCGAGCGCTCGTTCGAACACGTACAACGGCATGCCGGCGAAGGCGTCGGCGTCGTAGTGGAACACGAAGCAGTAGTTGCCCTGGGAGTCCATCCGTTCGTCGCGCTTTTGGGGTCGCAGACCTTCGATCTCGCTCAACGCCTCGTTGAGGGCGACGGCGTTGGCGTTACGGGTGGCGTTCTGGTCGGGGAACCGTTCGAGCTGAGCGGTGAGCACCGCCCCCTGGAACTCGGTCATGCGCATGTTCGAGCCGTAGGTCGGGTGGTGGTAAAACCATTCGTCTCGCGCCCGGCCACAGTCGGCGTAATTCCACGCCCGGTCCCGCAACTCCTCGTCGTTGCAGATGAGCACCCCGCCCTCACCGGCCGTCATCAACTTGGACCGCTGCATGGAGAACGAGCCGAAGTCACCCCACGACCCGACCCCGCGTCCGCGCCAGAACGTGCCGTGGGCGTGGGCGCAGTCCTCAATGAGTCGCAGGTCGTGGCGGGCACACAGTTCCGTCAATGCGTCAAGATCGGCGGCCGCTCCGGCCACGTGGACCGCCACGATGGCCCGGGTCCGGTCGGTCACCGCCGCTGCGGCCGCTTCCGGGTCGATGCACAGCGAATCGGGGTCGACGTCGACGAGGACGGGGGTGGCGTTGACGGCGAGCACCGCTGACGCCGAGGCCACGAACGTCATGCCGGGCACGATCACCTCGTCACCCTCACCCACCCCGCAGGCCACGAGTGCCGCTTCGAGGGTGTGGGTGCCGTTGGTGAAGGCCAGACCGAAGTTGGCGGAGTGGTAGGAGGCGAAGGCGTTGGCGAAGTCCCGGGCCACCGACCCGTCCCCCTGCCACCAGCCCCCCGCCTCAAGCGATGCGGACAACAGCGTGCGCTCCCGGTCGTCCCACACCGGCCACGACGGGTAGGCCGCTTGACGCAGGGCCTCTCCCCCGAGAATGGCTGGTGATCCCACTCCTGTCGCTGGCGCTGACAACGCACCCTCCTCAATTGGCGAAACGCAGATGATAGGACATGCACTTGGCACCTCGCACGAGTCCAGAGCGGGGGTCAGCCCAGATGACGACGCCGGTGATGGGGAGTACCGTCACCGGTCTCGGGGCACGTTCGAAATGAGGGTGGCGTACATGACAGCGAGCGGTTTTTTGGCCGGGGCCGACGCCCGATCGATCGGACCGGACCTTGGGGGGGACACGGTGTTCCTCGCCGGGTTCGACCCCGACCGGGCGGCGACTTCGGTGCACGACGAACTCATGGTGCGCACCGTTGCGTTCGGCCGCGCCGACGACGAACCGGTGGTGTTCAGCGTCTGTGACCTCGTGGGACTCACCCGGGTCCACACAGACAAGGGCCGCCGGGTAGTGGCCTGCACCCACACCCATCACGGTCCGGACGGCCTCGGTTTCTGGGGGAAACCGTTCGAGGGGGTGAGCGGCATCGACCCCGCCTACCTCGCCCGTGTGCGGGCAACGGTGGCGGCCTCTCAGGAGGCGGCGGTCGCCGCCCTCGAACCCGCCGAACTCATTGTCGGGTCGGTGGCGGTACCCGAACTCGTGCGCAACCTCCGTGATCCCGGGATCATCGACGACGAACTGTCCGTGCTGCGGGCGGTGCGTCCCGACGGTTCGGTCATCGCCACGTTCTGCGACTACCCCTGTCACCCCGAGGTGCTCGACAAGGACAACACCGCAGTCACCGCCGACTACGCCGGACATCTGTGTCGTGACCTGGAGACCAACGCTGGTGGGGTGGCGGTGTTCGCCGTCGGTGCGCTCGGGGGCATGATGTCGCCCAACACCGAGGTGACCACCCACGCCGAGGCGGCCCGCTTCGGCGCCGAGCTCGCCGCTGCGGTGGAGACCGCTCTCGCCGGCGCCGAACCTCACGTCGATCCTTCCGTGGCGTTCGCTCGTGCGGAGGTACTGGTGACACTCGAGAACCCGCTGTACACCCTCGGGACGGAGATGGGGTTGCTGCCGCCGGTGGAGATTCGAGACGGTTCGGTCGTGACCGAGGTGTCGGTGGCCCGGATCGGTCCGGCCATGTTGGCGTCGGTGCCCGGCGAACTGCTGCCCAAACTCGGATTGCGCCTCAAGTCGGCGATGCGGGCCGCCGGTGCAACGCTGCCGATCGTGGTCGGTCTCGCCGACGACGAACTCGGCTACCTGCTGCCCGCCGAGGACTTCAACTTCCCTGAGGACTACCTGAACCCCGGATCGCAGTACGAGGAATCGTTCTCGGTGGGGCCGACCGGCGGACCAAGGGTGGTCGAGGCGCTCGAAGCGCTGCTGCCCGCCGTCGCAACGTCGTCGCCGAACGGGGGTGGGTCGTGAGCGGCGCCGTGATCACCGACATCGCCCCCGGTGAGGGCCGTGTCGTGCTCGTCGTCGCCGCCCACGCCGACGACCCGACCCTGTTCTGCGGTGGCACCATCGCCCGGTTCGCCGCTGCGGGCTGGCGGGTGGTCGTGTGCCGGGTCACCGACGACCGTTGGGACTCGGTCGGGGTGGACGAGGCCACCACCATCGCCCGTTCGCTCGAGGAGTTCACCGCCGCCATGGACCGGCTCGGGGTCGCCGCCACCGAGAACTGGGACTGGCCGACCGACACCCTTGGTGACGCCAGCGAAGTTGCGCTTCGCGAACAAGTCATCCGGGCCATCCGTGTGCACCGGCCGCACACGCTCCTCACCCACGACCCCCACTCCGGTGTGGGGGAGGACAACCAGGATCACTGGGTGGTCGCTTCGGCGGTGGCCGAGGCGCTGTGGTGCGCACAGTTCGACAAGCACCATCCCGAACACTTTGCCGAGGGTCTCGCCCCCCACGGCGTGTTCGAGGAGTGGTACTTCGGTCGGCCACCGGCGCGGGTGACCGACGTGGTCGACGTGTCTGCCACCCTCGACGTCGCCGTCGACGCCGCGCTGTGCCACGACCTCCCACTGCGCAACCTCGTGCACCAGTTGCGCCTCCAGGCCCGCACCGGCGGGTGGCGCATCCCGGTCCTCGACGACGCCCAGAACGGCGACCTCGCCCCGGTGGTCGGTCACCTGTTGCGCTCCCGGGCCGTCGAGGCGGGAGAACCCTATGGGCTCGGCGCCGCCGAGGTGTTCCGGGTGGTGCGGTTCGGGGGCATGGCGTCACTGCTCGAGGTGCTCGGTGAGCGCATCGACGAGACCGGCGATGCCTGAACCACATCCGGTGGCGAGCTTCGACCCGGTGGTGGAGGTGCTCGCCGATGCCGACGCAGTGGGTGCCCGGGCGGCGGCATTGATCGCCGGGGTGGTCGACGACCTGCCAGGTGCCGTCCTCGGGTTCCCCACCGGCGCCACCCCCGGTCCCACCTACCGGGCGCTCGGAACGCTCGTAGAGGCCGGGGAGGCGGATTTCACCGGTGTGTCGGTGTTCCTCCTCGACGAGTACCTCGGGCTGGGCGCCACCGACCCGCGCTCGTACCGGGCAACCATCCGCCGTGAAGCCGCTGGGCCGCTCGGGGTGTCCGACGGGGCGGTGTTCGGTCCCGAGGGGGACGCCGCCGACCCCCAAGAGGCGTGTCAGCGTTACGAGGACCACATCGACGCAGCGGGCGGCATCGACGTGTTGATGCTCGGCATTGGACGCAACGGACACATCGGGTTCAACGAACCGGGCACGCCGTTCAACCTGCGTACCCACATCACCGCGCTCTGCGACGCCACCCGGGTCGACAACGCCCGCTACTTCGGCTCGGTCGCCAACGTCCCCACACACGCCATCACCCAAGGCCCGGCCACCATCGGTGATGCCCGGCGCATCCTGTTGGTGGCCACCGGGGCGGCCAAGGCGCCGGCCATTGCCCGGGCGTTGACCGGCGAGGTCGACGAGGACTGTCCGGCGTCGATCCTGCGGACGCACCCCGAGGTGCGGGTACTCGTTGACCCCGACGCCGCGGCCGGCCTCGGTGAACACGTTCGGCGCGTGGCGCGATTGGGCGAGGGGTAAGGTCCGGCCATGACACTGGAGAGCGTGCGCGGGTTCGACGTGCACTACGGGCGAGGGAAACTCGCCGAGGTCGTCGCCGGTCTCGGGCCGTGGGCGGTGGCGACACAACCTGAGCCGTGGGCGGTGATGGCTCCCACGCTGCCGGGCACACCGGAGGTCGTGATCGAGGCCGGGGATCTCCGTCTCGCCCACCTCGACGCCGTCGCCGAGTCGTTGATTGGGGTTGAGGCCATCGTCGGCCTCGGTGGCGGGTCGGCGATGGACACGGCGAAGTGGTTGCACCACCGAACCGGTCTGCCGCTGTACCAGGTGCCGTCGCTGCCGTCGGTCGACGCCTGTTTCACCCGGATGACGGCATTGCGGGACGGCGGTGGTGTGCGTTACGACGGGGATTCGGTCCCCGAGTTGGTGATGGTGGATTTCGATCTCATCGGTGCCGCGCCGCGCAAGCTCGTGAGCGGAGGGATCGGTGACGTGCTGTCGTGCCACACCGGCCTGTTCGACTGGGAACTCGCTGCCCGTCACGGTCGCAACGCCCCGTGGGACGAGGCGGTTGCGGCCCGGGGGTTCGAGTACCTCGACGAACTCGAGGCCCTCGCCCCGCTGCTCGCCGCCGGCAGCGATCAAGGTGTGCAACGGCTCATGGAGTGTCACCGCGACATCGGATGGATGTGCCACGAGGTGGGGCACGCCCGCTTCGAGGAGGGCAGCGAACACTTCTTCGCCTACACGTTCGAAGAGGTGACGGGACGCACGATCATGCACGGCGAACTCGTCACCCTCGGCGTGCTCGTCATGTCCGCCATTCAGGGCAACGACCCCGACCGGCCCCGCCGCATCGCCGATGCCGCCGGTGCCCGCACCGGCCTCGACGAACTCGGGGTGCGTTGGGACGAGGTCGAGGCGACGCTGGAACGTCTCCCGTCGTTCGTCGAGGAACAGGACCTGTGGTTCAGCGCGGCCAACGGGTTGGTGGTTGACGACGAGGTGTTCGCCACCGCACGTTCCGCACTGCGGGTCTGAGTGGAACCCGCCTCGCAACGTGGGTGACGCCGCTGCACTCGTGATCGGTCTCACCGGCGTGGGGCTGTCGTGGGTGCTGGCAGGAGCACAGTGGTGGCGGGCCCGACGGTCGGTTGCCGGCATCAGCGTCCTCACCTGGTCGGTGTTCCTCGCCCTCAACGCCACCTGGGCGGTCTACGGCCTCGGTGTCGGGAACCCGTACCTCGTCGCCAACGGCGTCGGTGCGGCGCTGTTCAACGTGGCGCTCCTGTGGGAGGTCGAGCCTCGCCGACAGCGGGGACTGCTCGTCGTCGGGGTGTCTGCAGTGGTCACCGTGGCAGCGGCATGGGTCGGTTACGGGTTGAGTTGGCAGCCGGTGGCGGCATGGTGTCTGGGCCTCGCCATCTTCCTGCGCTGGCCCCAGATTCTTCGACTGGTGCGCTCATTCGACATTGCCGGGGTGTCGCTCGTGACGTGGGCGGTGGCGGCCACCAACAACCTGGTGTGGGTCCTGATCGCG
This sequence comes from Bifidobacterium breve, assembly GCA_945860545.1. GTDB lineage: Bacteria > Actinomycetota > Acidimicrobiia > Acidimicrobiales > Acidimicrobilacustridaceae > M30B73. The sequence goes on from CAMAQM010000012.1 coordinate 22,836, forward strand.
ATCCAGCGCAACGACCCTTGGCTGGTTGTGGTCAACGTGACCCTGACGGTGTCCTCGCTGGTGTTGGTGGTGTTGTGCCTGTGGCGACGATCGACGATGCGTGAGGGCACGCTGAGCCGGTAAGTCGGGCGGACGGACGGAGGTGCCCGACGGCACTCAGATGCCGACGACGAACCCGCCGCTGAACACCTTGTCGCCGTACCCGGCGCTATCGAACAACAACAGGATGGGCCGTCGCCCCTCAGGAACGGTGAACGACAACTCACCGGCGATGGTCTCCGCCGACTCGAACGCCCCGTCGAAAAGGCCTGAGGCGTCCTGGGGGTTCAGCACGATCGACGAACCGTCGTCGAAGTACAACAGGAACGACGACGCGCTGAGTTCGAGGTCGTCGAGACTGCCGTTGGTGACGTCGAGACGGATCGTCATCCGTTGCGGGTTCGCCGGGTCCGATCCGGGTTGGTCCACGCCGGTCACCGTCATCTGCACGTTCCCGAGCGCAGCGAGCGCCCCCACCTCGAACGCCTCGGGAACGATGTTTCCCGGCAACGGCGGGGAAGGTTCGCCGATGGTGTCGTCGGTGATGCCGTCCATTGCTTCCGGCGGCAGGGTCGGCACCGAGACCTCGACGGTCGATGCCGTCGTGGACGACGCAGCAGTGTCCTGTTCAGAGGACCCGCAGGCGGCCAGACCTGTGGTCCCTGCGGCGACGAGCGCGGCGAGGGCAACGACGGCCAGACGGTGCCGGGTCACTGCTGTTTGCGCTTGTCGAGCGCCATCCCGAGGGCGGGAATGCCGAACACCAGGCCCCCGGCGGCGAGCACGATCAGGACATAGAGCGCCAGGGGAAGATTTCCCGACCCGGGACCCTGTACCGCACGGGCCGCTGCGAGCGTGGCCGACCCGCTGCCGCCGCCCAGCACGTCGCTGTACACGGTGCCCGCATCGGTCTCGGTTGCGATCACGCCGGCCGCTCCGCCACCGGCTGCGGCACCTCCGCCGGCACCGGCACCGGCGCCACCAGCCGGACCTCCGGCGCCGCCTCCACCAGCCCCGAGCGAGTCCTCTTCGGGGGGAGGTGGCGCAGCACCCGAGATGAAGTCACCCGTGATGGTCGGGTTGGCGCACTGGTCGAGGGCGGGTGGCGCAGGTGCACCCGGGATGCGGGTCACCACACCGAACGCCACCTCCACGAGGTTCTTGGGTAGTGGCGAGTACCCGAGCTGTTCGGACTTCTGCTGGCCGGCGCACAGGAAGTACAAGATGAACTCACCCATTGCCCGGCCTTCGCCGGCGTTGAACGGTCCCGTCTCGGTCGTCGGCACGATCATGTAGCTGTAGCTCGACACCGGGTAGGCCCGCGGGTCGGCGAAGTCGTACACCCCGGCGAGCACCTGGGTGCCGTCAGGGTTGATGGCTGCACCCTGCAGCGCGATGGAGACGGCCTGGGCGGTGGGTTGGACGAAGAAGCCGGCGGCGTTGAGCACCGACGCCACCGGGAACCCGCGTTCTTTGGCGTAGCCGTACTCCACGTAGGTGATGGCACCGTTGTTGAACGGGGCGGCCACGAAGTTGGCCACGCCGTCACTGAACTGCTGGGCGGCGAACCCCGCCCCGGGAGGGTTCGGGTATAGCGACGTGGGCGGGCACCCGGCCCCCAGCCCGGCGCTCTGGCAGAACTCGCTCCACACGCCGGGGGTTTTGGCCGCCATGAATGCGGTGAACTGTGCCGACGTGCCCGAACCGTCGGAACGGATGACGGGCTTGATGGGGAGACTCGGGAACGACCGACCCTTGTTGTCACTGCTGATCTGGGGGTCGTTCCAGTTCTTGATCTTGCCGGTGAAGATCTTCGACACGGTGTCAGGCGACAGCCGCAGATCCTCGACGCGTTGACCGCCGACCACGAGGTGGTACATGAACGCCGTACCGCCGGCCACGATCGGCATGTAGGCGTACGGCCGCGCCGCGGCCTGGGCGACCTCATCGACGCCGCCGCCGTCCGCCCCGCTCTGGAACGGGATTTCCGACACGGCGAAGTCGACCTGGCCTTGGTAGTAGGCGACCCGACCCGCCGTGGACCCGACACCCTGGTAGTTGATGGTCAGGCCCTGACGGGCAACGTCGGCTCGCCACTGGTCGACGGCGATCTGGCTCCAGGTCGAGCCGGCGCCGTCGACGGTGACCTGGGCGCTGGCGGGGTTGGCCAGCGGGAAGGCAATGGTGGCGGCCAGCGTGAGTGCGCCGAGGGCACCTCGCAGGACACGGCTTCGGATGGTGGGCATCACAACTCCTGTCAGGGGGTCAGCCGAAACGGCCGCGGACGTAGTCGAGGGTGCGGGGGTCGTCGGGGGAGTCGAACATCTTTTCGGTGTCGCCGGACTCGACGATGCGGCCCGGTTCACCCGCAGCGGCGAGGAAGAACGCACATCGTTGGGAGACCCGCTGGGCCTGTTGCATGTTGTGGGTGACGATCACGATGGTCACCGCTTCCTGCAACTCGGCGATGGTCTCCTCGATGCGCCGGGTCGAGGTGGGGTCAAGTGCCGAACAGGGCTCGTCCATGAGCAGCACCTGGGGGTCGACGGCGAGGGCCCGGGCGATGCACAGACGCTGCTGCTGGCCGCCCGACAACGCCCGGCCTGGGTCGCCAAGGCGGTCCTTCACCTCATTCCACAACCCCGCCCGGGTGAGGCAGATCTCAATGAGTTCCTGCCGTTCCGATTTGGTCTGCCGGATGCCCGCCAGCTTCAGGCCGGCGAGGACGTTCTCCGCCACGGTCATGGCGGGAAACGGGTTCGGCTTTTGGAACACCATGCCGATGCGTCGACGGGTTTCGGTGACGGGGAGCGGGCCGCGGTAGATGTCGACGCCGTCGAGGAGGATCTCCCCGGCCAGTGACGCTGACGGCACGAGTTCGTGCATGCGGTTGAGGGTGCGCAGGAACGTCGACTTGCCACAGCCCGACGGTCCGATGAGGGCGGTGACTTCCTGGGCGCGCATGTGCAGGTCGACACCTTCGAGGACCTTGTTGGTCCCAAACCAGCAGGACACGCCTTGGGCGAGTAGCCCCCCGGCGTGGGAGGCCGGGACCTCTTCCACCTCGGTGGTGATGGGGTCGCCGTTGATCTCGTTGGTGACGCTCATGCGAGGCCTTTCCGTCGGAGGGACCGGCGTCGCAGCCGGCCGATGTGATCAGGTCCCCGGCCACCAATGGCTCGGGCGATGAGGAACAACACGAGGACCAACAGGAGCAGCACGAGCGCACCGGTCCATGCCCGGGCGATCTGGGCTTCCTGGGGGAAACGGACGAGGCGGTACACGAAGTACGGCAGGGCGTCCTGTTTGCCGGAGAACGGGTTGCCGTTGATGACGAACGCGCCACCAATGGTGAGGATGAGCGGTGCGGTCTCGCCGATGACCCGGGCCATGCCCAAGATCACCGATGTGGCGAGTCCGGACCGGGCGGTGGGGACCACGACCTTGGCGGTGGTTTCCCACTCGTTGCCGCCGAGGGCGTAGGAGGCTTCGCGCAGTCCGCCGGGGACGAGTCGAAGCACCACTTCGGCGGTGCGGGTGACGGTCGGCAGGAACAGCACCGACAGGGCGAGCGCCCCGGCGAAGCCCGATGCTTCGTTGCCGAGCGCCAGGATCCACGTGGCGTAGATGAACAGGCCGGCCACGATCGAGGGCACGGCGCTCATGGCGTCGGTGACCATGCGCAACGGCCGTGCCACTCGTCCTTTGACCTCGTTGAGGTAGATGGCGGTGAGGATCCCGAGGGGGACCGAGATGATCATGGCCAGCCCGACCTGCTGCAAGGTGCCGATGATGGCGTGGCCACCACCGCCTTCGGTGGCGTCGCTGAGGGCGCCCACGAAACGCTGATCCTCGAGGAAGAAACGGGGGCGCAAGGCGCCGATGCCTCGGCTAACGGTGTAGATCAGTACGAGACTGAGCGCCCCGATGACGAGGAGGCCACCGGACCACACCACCACCCGGGCGATCTGGTCACGGGCCCGCACCGGGTCGTACACCCGTGAGGTGAGGAACGCCGAGGTGGCGAGGAACAGGACGTACCAGACCACCACGAACCCGAGTGCACCCGACAGGGGCAGGAGCCGGTCGTAGAGCAGCCAGGTCAGCGCCAGCATGGCGACGGCGGAACCGGCGACGATGATCACCTGGTCACGTTCGACCTTGCGGACCCGGATCTTCTCGGGGATCCGCTGGGCCGGCGGCCCGTCACCCAACGGTGTGTCTGCGTCAACGGGCGAGCTGGTGGGGGAATCGGTGGCGGTCATGGTCGTCTCAGATCTCCGTGGCCTCGCCGGAGCGGGAACGACTGACCACGATGGAGGCCAGTGTGTTCACCGCCAGCGTCGTCAGGAACAGCACCAGGCCTGCGGCCATGAGGGCGCTGATGCCGAGGTCGTTGGACTCGGAGAACTTCAGTGCAATGAGCGCCGCAATGGAGTTCGAACCTTGCTGGAGAATGCCGATGGACGGTTCGAAGGTCACCGAGATGATGAGGGTGACCGCAATGGTTTCACCGAGGGCCCGACCGAGACCCAACATCGAGCCGCCGATGATGCCGCCGCGACCAAACGGCAGCACCACGTCGCGGATCACGCCCCATCGCGTGCCACCGAGAGCGAGCGCCCCCTCCTTCTCGCCGGCGGGTGCCTGGGAGAAGACCTCGCGCATGACCGACGTGCAGATGGGGATCACCATCAGGGAAACGATCACCCCGGCGATGAAGGTCGAACCGGGAAAGAGTCCCTCACCGAGTTCGCCCTCGGCGGACACCCGGAAGATGGGGATGAACCCGAGGTGGTCGGCGAGCCACTTGGACAGCCCGACCATTTGGGGCTGAAGGAAGAACAGGCCCCACAGACCGAAGATGAGACTCGGAATGGCGGCGAGCAGGTCCACCGTGCTCGTGAGGAATCGACGGATCCTCAGCGGCGCGTACTCGGTGATGAACAGTGCGGTGGTGATCGACACCGGCACTGCGAGAGCGAGTGCCACGAGCGCGATCTGGAACGTGTACGACAGCACCGCAGCGATGCCGAACGATCCGCCCTGGTCGGGGAGCCACTGCGTTTCGGTGAAGAACGAGAACCCGGCTACTCGGAAGGCGTCGATGCCCTGCACGGTGAGGAACGTGCCGATGAGGGCCATGACGATCAAGGTGGTCGAGCCGGCCGAGGTGGCCACGGCGCGGTATACCCGGTCGCCCCTGCTTCGCTCGACCCGGATCTTGATCCGGTTGTCGCTCGGGTCCTCGGTTGTGGGTTCGGCGTCGGCGACGAGGCTCAACGGACCCTCCGGGGTGGCGACATCGTCATGAGGGGCAGACAACACGACCCGGGTGGACGGCAACGGACGCCTTGGTGAACGTCAGGCAAACGACGGCCGAAATCATGAGGTATTCCTCCGTTTTCGGTGGCGCGCGTGGGGTCCAATGTCCGATATTGCGCACGTGCAATCGCCAACCCTTCGCTCCAACACCCCGACTCGTGTCCGCATCACCTCGCTCAAAGCCGTTCTTGCAGGGTTCGGCGCGCTGCTGGTGGTTGCGGGACTCACCGTGTTCGTCGCCCCCGGTGCGGGGTCCCAGCCGCCGAGAACGCTGACGGTCACCCCGTCAACCGAGTTGGGGAACAACGTCGTTGAGGTGACGTGGACCGGGTTCCGACCGACGACAGGTTCGGGTCAGAACTCCGTGCTCGTCTACCAGTGCAAGGCCAACCCCGCATCCCTCGGCGACTGTTTCGACGCAGCGCCTTTCCCTGAGATTGCCGAGGGTTCCCGCCAGGTGGCCCGCACCGCCGAGGACGGCACCGGCCGCACCGTGTTTGAGGTTCGGCCGGCAGCCAACCTCCCCGTGCTCGCCTGCAGTCAGACCAATCCGTGTTCGATCCTGGCGTTTGAGAACGACGGCGTCCCCATCCCCGAAGGGGAACTGCATCCGACCTCGGTGGTGGCGCCCATCGCGTTCGCCCGCAGCCAAGCCGACTGCCCCAAGGTGTCGAACTTCGATGTGCGTCTCGACGGCGCCTCGTCGGCGGCACCGGCGCTGTACAAGTGGGCCGCCCAGCTTTGCACGGGCAGCAACCCGTTGGTGGTTGACGTGACCGAGACCTCGTCCACGACGGGTCGTGAGAACTTCCTTGCCGGGCTGGTTGATCTCGGGGTCACCTCCCAGGCGGCCAGCGATGAGGAGATCGCCGCCCATCCCGAGCGTGGTGAGTTCAACTACGCGCCGCTCGATCTCACGGCGGTGACCGTGGCGTTCAACATGCGTGACCCGCTCACGGGTGCGCCAATCACCGACGTGGTGCTGTCTCCCCGGCTGGTGGCTCGTCTCGTGACCGACACCTCGGTATCGGATTTCCTGTCGGATCCCGAACTTCGCTTCCTCAACCCCACCACCCGCTTCCCGTCGGTGACGACCGCTGCACCGGCCTTGCGGGCGGAGCGGAACGCCGCAACACGATTGGTGACGAGCTGGTTCGCTGCTGACGAGCCGACGCAGCGCTTCCTGGCCGGCAATGACCCCTTTGGGGTGGCCATCAATCCGGCCTACCAGGGCCTGTCATACCCTCGGGACCTCTTTGAAAATGTCGCCCAGAGTTCGCAGTTCCTGCCTCGTGCGGGCCAGCGGGGCGTGGCACTGCGGCTTTTCTACGGGGTTCGTCCGGCGGGAACCACCCAAGAGAACCCCGCCGAGGTCGGATTCATCGGCATCGTGGATCTGCCCACGGCGAGACGATTCGGTCTGGCCACGGCACGCATCGTCAATCCCGCCGGTCAGGCGGTGGCCCCAACCCCCGAAGCGATCCTCGCCGGTGTCGCTGCGCTCACCGAAGGCCCCGGTGGTGTGCTCACGTTTGATCCCGGGACGCGTGACGCTGCGGCCTACCCACTCGTCAAGGTTGACTACGCCATGGTTCCCCGTTCGGTGGCGCCGGCGGACAAGGCCACTGACGTTGCAGCGCTTTTGAAGTACATCGTCGGCGAGGGTCAGTCGAACGTTCCCCAGGGGTACGTACCTCTCCCCGATGATCTTCGGGCGGCGACGGTTGCGGTGGCTGATGCTCTGGTGGCCGCACCCGTGGCGGGCCCGGTGGCGGCCCCACCGTCGGGTTCGTCGTTCGTCCCGTCAGTGCCCGTTCCGAGCCGATCGGCGGTGCGCTCGTCGGGTGGTTCGTCCACTCCATCGGCGCCCGCAGGCGACGGTGACCAGCCGCCTGTGGCGGTCACTCCGGCGTCAGCGGGACCGGTGCTGCCGGCGCTCGCCACCACGAGTGATTCGGTGATGCTGCCGATCCTCTTGGGCATCAGCGGTCTTGCGCTGGTGGTCTGGGGGGTGGGGGAGATCCGTCCGGCGCTTCGCAGCGCCCGGCGCGGTGCGGGCTCAACACTGGGTTGGGTGCGCTCACAGCTCGGTTGGGGGTCGCCGTCGTGACCACGATGCTCACCAGCGACTCCACCGCAGTGCCAACGACGATGGTGCGTCCCGACCCGGCGCCCTCCGAGACGTCACAGCGACCAACCGAGGAGCCCAAGGTCGCTCCAGCCGCCACTCCGTGGATGGAGCGCATTGACTGGCCGACCCTTGTGCGTCGCGGACTGCTTGGTATCGCGCTCACCGGCGTGGCGTTCGTGGTGTGGCTCGTCGTGTTTTCCGGTCTCGCCTTCGACCGATCCCAGTCAATCCTCGCCCAGCAGTTCGACACCGAACTTCGTGACGGAATCGCTCCGGTGAACCAGCCCATCGAGTCGGGCAGCCCCATTGCCGTTCTTGAAGTTCCAGCACTCGGTATGCGACAGGTGGTGGTTGAGGGCAGTACGTCCGCCCAGACCGCCACGGGCCCGGGGCATCTGCGGACCTCGGGGTTCCCCGGCCAGCCGGGGGTTTCGATCCTGTTCGGTCACCGGGCCGCCTACGGAGGCGTGTTCGGCATGCTCCCCCAGTTGGCCCGCGGTGACCTCGTCATCGTGACGACCGGTCAGGGGGAGAGCGAGTACAAGGTCACCGACGTGGCGACGTTCGCCGCCGACGACGCCGCAGCGTTCGTGTCCGACGGCGATGCGCTGAAGTTGGTGACGTCAGATCCAGGCCTGATCGCGTCGAAGCGTCTGGTCGTCACCGCTGAACCGGTGGGTGACCTCTACGAACGTGGGGCCAGGGTGCCCCAAGCCTCCCCGTCGCCGGCCGAGCTCGGCCTCGGTGGGGACAGTGGTGCAGCCGTGGGGCTGCTCGTCTGGCTCGAGGTGGCGCTCGTCGTGTTCGCCGCTGCGTTGTGGTTGTCCCGCCGCTGGCATCGTTGGCCGGCGTGGGTGGTGTCCGCCCCACTGCTCGTCGCGGTGGTGTGGATCCTCTTTGAGCAGTTCGCTCTGCTCCTCCCGGCAACGCTCTGACACCGACCCCGTGTCGACGGGTCTCGTCGGACCCGTCACGGGAAATCTTGCGCGCCCCCGTCGCGATCGAGGTCGCCAAGTGTTCACCTGCGGTTCGTCCGACGGGCACCGTTCTGCGAGGGCGTGTTCATGGACGTGGTTCACACTCAGGTCACCGCGACTGGCGCGGTTCACAACGGAGGCATCCTCTTGCGATTCCCACGACGACTCCTGATGGCGACAGCGGCAGCGGGTGCCGTTGCCGTTCTCGCTTCAACCGTCCCGGCTGGTGCCGTGACGATCCCCGCAGGTGACCCCAAGGTCCTCATGGCCGGCGGGTCCGACACAACGACCTTTGTGGTGCAGGCCCTTGGCGAGGCCTACCAAGCGTCTTCGTTGAACACCAACAAGGACCGGATTGTCAACGTCCCGCCGCTGCACAACATCGCCAAGCTGTCGAACGCCGCTGCTGCGGCCATCCCAGCCAACCTGTGGCTGGCCAACGCCCGCCAGGCGTGGCCGTCAGGTGCGGTGGTGCCGGGCGACGCCGACTGTCTCACCACCCGCGTCTACGGCGGTGAGGGCTCGTACGACGCCAACGGCAACAACTCTTATAGCGATTCAGGCGACCGCCGGTTCACCACCGTTGAGGTGGACGCCGACAACAACGGCACGGCCGGTGAAGCCGCCGTGCCGGGTGAGCGGGTGCAGTTGGGTGCTGTTGCCCCCAACGGGTCGGGCTCAGGTCGGAGTTTCAGCCAGGACTTCACCAACAACCCGGTGGGTTGTGTCGACATGGTGCGCTCGTCGAGTGCACCCGGTTCGGGTGATCGCCCCGCCTACGACTCGTGGGGGTTCGCTCTCGACGCCATCGGCTGGGTGTACTTCCCCGGCAACACCCACGGCGTGACGGCACTCACTCAAGCCCAGCTCAACCAGATGTACACCTGTTCAGCCACCGACGGTTCTAAGCCGCAGATTTCGACGTGGGGCCAGTTGAGCGGAAACCTCGCCGACGTGACCCCGATCAAGGCCTACCGGGTGCAGTTGGGTTCGGGGACCGGCGACGATGTCGCCCGTTCGCTCATGGGCCTGACCGGCAACAGCCAGGTGGGTCTGAACTGCACGAATCCGACGGCGCTCTTCCCCACGGTGCAGGAGCATGATTGTCTGGCGGTAAGCGAGGTCGACAAGCCCGACGCCGTGTGCTTCTACGGCTACGGCCGGTACCGGATCCAGAGCCGGGCGCTCGAGCCCGACAAGCGCAACGGTGCCCGCTTCGGTGCCTTCGCCGTCGGGGCCAACACGCCGCTTCGCCCGAGCGGGTCGACGATCAAGGAAGGGACCGGCCGTTACGCCGGAACCCGGATCGTGTACACCCTGATCCCCAAGGGCCCGGGGAATGGCGTCACCACCCCGATGCCGAGCTACGCCAACAGCCTGGCTTTCACCGGTGTGATCCCGGCCAACGGCGTGGACATCAACGGTGACAGCGACAAGACCGACCCCGGTGAGGTCACCGGCACCGGTTCGGCGCAGCCCGGGTTCGCCTGTGACGGCGGCCTGAGCAAGAAGATCATCCGGACGTTTGGTCTGGTGCCCTTCGGGCTCGGCTCCACCGATCCGACGAACGCCGACTACGGCCAGTCCTATTGCCGGCGCAACGTCTACAGCCTCGGTTCCTGACGATGACCAATCGGGGTGGCGGCGTCTCCTGGCTCCGTCACCCCGATGCAACCTCTTCAACCATTCGATCGAAAGGCCCGATGTGATCAGAAAGCGCCTCATCCCCATACTGGTGGTTGGCTCGCTCGCCTTGACGGTGGGCGTGGCAACCCCGGGGGTGGACGCCGCCGCCAAGGTGACGGCAGTCCGCCCAGTCAACAGCCCAGCCAACGACGCCGAGATCGTCGATTCGGTACTGAGTTCCGATGGCAACTGGCACGTGTTCTCCAGTGTCGCCACCAACCTCGGCAGCTCCACCGGATTCAGCGAGATCTACGCCCAGAACACGCAGACGGGCGCCGTCACCCTGCTGACCCAGGTCGCCGGCGGTGGTGCATCCGACGGTGACTCGACAGAACCGGCGGTGTGCGGCGACGGTTCGGTGGTGGCGTTCACCACCGAGGCGGAATTGCTCAACCCTGAAGCCGACGACGACTTCAACGGCGAGGTGGACGTCTACGTCATCTTCCGTGACGCCGACGGCGACGACGTTTACGACGAGTTCGACCAGGCCGGCGCAGTTCGCACCGTGCGGGTCAGCGTCGGAGCTGAAAGCGTGGAGTCCGACTTCGGGGCAACGAGCCCTGCGTTGAGCGATGACTGCTCAACGGTGGCGTTCGTCGCGCTCGAAGCGTTGAGCGACGACGATCTCAACGACTTCGAGGACGTCTACGTCCGTGGTCTCGTCGGCCTGCCCGAGGACCCCTTCGATTTCGAAGCTCCCGAGCGGGTCAGCGGTGGCGCTGATCCGACCAGTGTCATCGCCGGTGGGGGTCTGCTCCCCGCCCTCAGTGGCAACGGGAATCTCGTGGTGTTCGTGTCGAACAACTCGGGTCACGTGTCGGGCGCGGACGCAGCTCGCCAGGGCGTGTTCGTTCGTGATCGCACGACCGATGTGACTGAGCACGTCAGCGTGCGGTCGACTGGTGGGGCATCCGTCGGTACGGCCGACACCTCGGCCCGCCCGGTCATCACCCCCGACGGGGCGTGTGTGGCGTTCCGGTTCCTGGGACTCGACCTCACGCCAGGTCTTGTCAATCAAGAAGGCGTGTTCGTCCGCAATCTCAGCCTCGACACCACGACGCTGGTGTCGCGCTCGATGACCGGGGCGCAGGCCACCACGGCCACCCGTCCCGCCATCTCGCCGAACTGCCGCTACGCCGGGTTCGACTCGTCGGACAGCACCCTGGTCGCCCAGGACACCAACGGCCAGCGCGACGCATTCGTGCAGGACCTCCTCACCGGAGGCGTTGACGCCATCAGCCGTGGGGCGACGAACGCTCAAGGCAACCAGCCTGTCGCCGCCGGTGGCTCTGAGGTACGGGCCCTCACCAACGATCGGCGGGCCGTGATCATCTCGACGGCACCCAACATCGGTGGTGTCGACGGTGGCAGCGGTATTCCCGATCCGTTCATCGTGACGTGGGACAACCTCGGGTTCCGCAGCGCAGGCTTCCCTGACGTTCCCCGGTTCAGCTACTACGAGGACGGTGTGGCGTGGCTGAAGTTCTACGACATCACCCAGGGCACCTCACCCACCACTTACTCGCCAACACAGCGGGTGACCCGCCAGCAGATGGCGCTGTTCATGTGGAAGATGATGGATTCGCCGCAGGCACCGACCTCGTGTGGATTCACTGACACCGCCCAGATCGCCTCATGGGCCCGTCAGGCCACGTGTTGGGCCAAGGCGGAAGGCATCACCACGGTGTCGACGTTCCGTCCCACCGACGGGGTGAACCGGGCCGAGATGGCCAAGTTCCTCTTCATCCTGGGTGGCAGCAAGCCCACGAGCGAATCGTGTGGGTTCACCGACGCCGCCTCCATCCAGACCTGGGCCCGCGAGGGTGCGTGCTGGTTGAAGCAGTACGCCATCACCCAGACCAACCCCTACAACCCCGCAGGGGCGGTGACCCGTGACCAGATGGCAGCGTTCCTCTACCGTCTCGCCGGTGCGAGCGAGGCGTGGAACACCGAGCCGCCGTCAACGGTGACGTTCGATCTCCCGGACAACTAACCGGGCGGATTCAGCGGCCACCGAGCCGTGAGACCGTGGGTCCCTGGTCCCTGCCGGGGACCCACGGTCGCGTCCGGGTTCGTCTCGCTCAGCTGTAGCGGGTCAACCGATCGGCCGGCACCGACATCCACGCTGCGCTGCCCTCGACGGGGATCGTCGTGTTGGTGCTTGGGACCTCGGCCATCAGTTGGCCCCCATTGCCGACGGTGACCGCCTCGCCGACGTCGAGGTGGATGCGCACCCGGTCCCCGAGCGCGTCGAGACCGCACACCGTTCCCGACCAGACCGGTCCGGTCGTTTCGGTGGGTGGAGTGGTGCTGAACGCCACGTCAGACGGTGCGAACGACGTCCATCCGTTGTCGTCCCACAGGAGGTTCACCCCGACCAGATCGGCGAGGTGCGCCGATCGGGGTTCGGCCACCACCGCCGGCAGCGTCCCGTGGTCAACGACGCTGCCGTGTTCCACGACCGCCACGACCGAGGCGAGACCGACGGCATCGGAAAGATCGTGGGTCACCATCACCGTCGATCCGTCGAAGCCCACCAGGTGGCGGCGCAGGTCACGGCGCACGACGCGCTGCGCTGCGGCGTCGAGCGCGGCGGTGGGCTCGTCGAGCAGCAGGAGGCGAGGAGCGCCGGCGAGTGCCCGCACCAAGGCGACGCGCTGGGATTCACCACCGGACAGCTCGGCGGTGGGGGTGTCGGCGAGGTGCGTGAGGCCGTGGGTTTCGAGCAGTTCCACTGCGCGTTCGCGGGCCTCGACACGTCGGACGCCGCCGGCCCACATCCCAAACGCCACGTTGTCGGTCACGTCGAGATGGGCGAACAACAGGTGATCCTGAAACACCATGCCGACGTGTCGCTGCGACACCGCAACGCCCGCGCTCCCCGGACCGGACACCTGTCGGCCATCGATTAGGACGTGACCTTCGTCAATGGGGTGGAGGCCAGCGAGGCAGCGCAGCACCGTGGTCTTGCCTGCACCGTTGGGGCCCACGACCGCCAGGGTCGCCCCGTCGGGAACCGACAGCGCCACGTCGATGCGGGTGGCGCCGACGGTGGCGGTGAAGGCGGCGTCGAGGCTCACGACTCGTTCCACCACCGACCCCGCAGGGCAACGACGACCACCACCGCAACGGCCAACAGCAGCAGACTCAGCGCCACCGCCCCCGACGCATTGGTGTCCAACTCGAGATAGATGGCGAGGGGCAACGTGCGGGTTTCCCCCTCGACGTTCCCGGCGAAAGTGAGCGTGGCACCGAACTCGCCGAGGGCCCGAGCCCACGCCAGCACCGCCCCGGCGGCAAGCCCGGGAGCGATCATGGGCAGGGTCACCCGCCGGAACGTGAACCACCTCGACGCACCGAGCGTGGCGGCCACCTCGTCGTAACGGGTGTCGACCTGACGAAGGGCGGCCTCGGCGACGAGGACGAAGAAGGGGAGCGCCACGAACGTGGCGGCGAGCACCGCCCCGGCGGTGGTGAACGTCAACTGGATGCCCAACACGTCACCGAGCGGTGCCCCGATGAGACCACGCCGACCGAAGGCGCTGAGCAGGGCGATGCCGCCCACGACCGGGGGGAGGACCAACGGCACCAGTACCAACACGCGCAGCGCCCCCCGCCCAACCCAACGGGTGCGTGCCAGTACCCATGCCAGCGGAAGTCCGAGGACCACGCACGCCAGCGTCGCGGCGAGTGACACCACGATCGACAACACGAGCGCGTTGCGGGCCTCGGTGGTTGTCAGGTCGTCGACGAGGGTCGACCACGACGCCCGTTGCACGAGACCTATGAGCGGGAGGGCGAGGAGCAGTGCCGCCACGGCGACCAGTGCGCCCACCCCCCATGGGGTGCGTCGTCGGGACAGGTTCACGCCGGACCGAACCCTGCGTCGGTGAGAACTTCTTGTCCGCTGCGGCTGGCCACAAGGCCGACGAACCGCCGGGCCAGATCCAGGTTCGGGCTGTTGCGCAGCGCAGCGGCGAGGGCCTCGACCGTGCGGGACTCGGCCCCGGCGATGGGAACTTCGGTGACCTCCTCGCCCGCTGCCCGGGCGTCGGTGCGAAACACCAGCGCCACTGCGGCGTCCCCGCGACGCACCGCTGCGGTGGTGGTGGTGACGTCGGGTCCCCGGCTGACCCGTCGCTCGTCGACGACCACCCCGGCATCACCGAGGAGCAGTTCGGCGACACGGCCGCAGGCGGCCGAGAGGGCACACAGCGAGATCCGGTTCCCTTCGGGGAGCGCGGCGAGGTCGTCGAGGTCATCGATCCGCAACGGGTTCCCCGGGGCCACGATCATGGTGAGGGTGTTGGTGGCGATGGGCGTCGGTGTGCCGTCGAGCAGGTTGGCGTCTGCGAGCGAGTCCATGGCGGGCGGGTCGGCGAGCACCGCTGCGTCGGCGGGGGCCCCTTCGATGATCTGGGTGGCGAGACGCCCCGACCCACCGGGGTTGATCCGGACGGTGACCCCCGGGTTGGACGCCTCGAAGTCGTTGGCGAGGATCTCGATCGAACTCACGAGGGACGCCGCCACCGAGATGGTCAGTTCGGTGTTCGGCCGATCCGAGCTGCACGCCCCACTCAACACTGCGAGCGCAGCCACAGCCGCCAGTGATCGGCGGAGGAGGGTGGTTCGGGGCATTGGCGTTCAGGGCCGGTTGGTCACGTGTCGGGACTGTGGTGGGGTGCCCGCCACGGTGGTGCGGTGAAGTTGGCGGCGGAACCCGGCGTAGTCGTTGAGGGCGTAGTGCTGGGTGGCGCGGTTGTCCCAGATGACGAGATCCCCGTTGGTCCAGCGGTGACGGAAGGTGAACCGCACGTCGGTGGTGTGGTGGTGCAACCAGTCGAGCGTGGTGGCGGTGTCGGCCGGGCCGGTGCCTTCGAGGTCACGGACGTAGGCACGATTGAAAAACACGACGTCCCGCCCGGTCTCGGGATGGGTCGTGACGAGCGGGTGGCGTTGGGCGTCTTCGGCCGACTCGTCACACGCAATGGTCATGGTGGACAGTCCGCTGTGGAGAGGCTGCATCTTCGGGGAGTAGGCGTCTCGTGCGGTGTGCACGGCGATGAGTGATCGCAGCGATGCCCGCTGGTGCTCGTTGAGCGCGTCGTGGGCCGCCACCATCGACGACCACACGGTGTCCCCACCCCAGGGCGGAACGTCGACGGCGTACAGCAGCGTGAACGAGGGCGGTGCCGACTGGAAACTGAAGTCGCTGTGCCACGCCCCGCCGAAGTTGAAGGCGTCTGCGTCCACAGCCTCCTTGATCACCCTGATCACCTCGGGGTGGTCGGGGCTCGGTTCGATGAACGGGGTCAGCCCCGGCGGCCCGAACCGTCTGGAGAGGTCGACCTGCTCGGCAGGGGTGAGCGACTGTTGGGGAACGACCACGACGAGGTGGTCGCAGGCCAGGCGGCGGAGGCCGGTTAGCTCGTCATCGGAGAGTTGTCGCACGTCGGGCACGATCACCCGTGCACCCAACACACCTGTGAGCGGTGTTGCCTCCATGACCGGAACGTAGCAACCCGGGCTCGTTGACGCCGGTTGAGCCAACGAGGGACTCACTCGGCGCCGACGCGGACCTCTTCGGAACGAGGGTTCGTGTTCGAACCGGGACGCTCGGAGTCGTGGCCTTCGACGTCGATGCGGGGCAGGATCCGTTCCATCCACGAAGGCAACCACCAGTTGCGCGCTCCGAGGAGTTCCATGGTGGCTGGCACCAAGACCATGCGCACCACGGTGGCGTCGAGCAGCACGGCCACGGCGAGGCCGGTACCGAACAGTTTGATGATGCGGTCGTCCTCGAGCAGGAACGCGCCGAACACCACGACCATGATGGCCGCCGCCGCGGTGATCACCCGGGCGGTGGCAGCCAGACCGTCGGCGACTGAGGTGTGGGGATCGCCGGTGCGGGTGTACTCCTCGCGTACCCGGCTGAGAAGGAACACCTCGTAGTCCATGGACAACCCGAACACGATGGCGAACAGCATCATCGGGATGAACGGTTCAATCGGGGCGGGTTCGACCCCGAATACCGAACTCATCCACCCCCACTGGAAGATGGCGACGACCACCCCGTAGGCGGCCGAGATCGACAGCACGTTCATGATCACGGCCTTGAGTGGCACGAGTAGCGATCGGAACACCATGGCGAGCAGCAGGAACGACACGGCGAGCACGGCGGCGAAGAACACCACGATGCGACCGGCGAGATATCCGCTGAAGTCGACCCGGATCGGCACCGCCCCGGTGACGAACACCTGGACCTCGTCGGATCCGACGACCGGAGCGACGACGTCGCTGCGCAACCGGTTCACCGTCTCCTCGGTGATCTCGTCCTGGGGTGACGTGGTCGGCTCGACCTGAATCAGCCACGAGGTGCCGTCGGGGGACGGGAACGGACCGGTCACCTCGGTGACGCCGACGTCGTTGGCGACGGCCACAGCCAACTCGTCGGCCGTCTCAGCCGCTGCGGTGTTGTCGCCGTTCGCCTTCACCACGACGATCATCGGCCCGTTCGCCCCGGGACCGAACCCTTCAGCAATGAGGTCGTAGGCGCGTCGCGTGGTGGTATCGGGTGGTGCGTTCCCCTCGTCGGCGAAGCCGAGTCGCAGACCGAACACCGGGAGGGTGAGCAGGATGAGCAGGCCCCCTCCCACGATGGCGAACGTGGCGGGGCGGGCCTGGATCAGGCGACTCCATCGATACGAGAACGTGGAGCGGATGTCGGGTGGGCGTCGCAGCGTCACCTCGGTGCGCAACGCAGGGATGGCGCTTCCCACCGTCACGGTCAACAGCGCGCCGAGCGCCCCGACGAGTGCCAGGGGTCGCAACCCCAGGCCGAGTCCGAGCATGGCCACCGCCGCGCCGCCGGCGGCGACGAGTCCACGCCAACGGGTGCGCTCAATGCGGGTGTGGGTCAGGCCCACGAGAGCTGGCACGAGGGTGATCGACGCGATGAGGGTGACCAGCACCGTGGTGGACGCAGCGATCCCGAACCCGCTCACGAACTGCAGGCCGACGAGCAGCATGCCGAGCAGCGACAGGATCACGGTGATGCCGGCGAACACGACGGCACGACCTGCTGTGTGGAGCGCCTCGGCCATGGCGTCGGGGGCTGGCAGGCCTTCGCGGGTGAGCTCGCGGTATCGGGTGATGATGAACAGGGCGTAATCGATGCCGACCCCGAGGCCGATCATGATCCCGATGAACGGCGCCGTTTCGGGGATGCTCACGACGTGGCTGAGAATGGCCACCGCCCCGAGCCCGCCGGTGCCGACCCCGGCGAGTGCCACCCCGATGGGCAGCACCATGGCGAGCACCGACCCGAACGCCACCACCAAGATGACGATGGCGAACGCCAGACCGATGAGTTCCGACTCGGGCGGTTCGAATGACGACAGGGCCTCGCCGCCGATCTCGATCTGGGTGTCGGGGATGTCGGGGAGGAGCTGTTGGATCTGGGTGCCGATGGCCCCTCCGGTGCCCGGAGCGACTGATTCCCCAAGGGTGATGCGCGCGAAGGCGATGGTGCCGTCGGGGGAGATGAACGGGGACGGCAGACCTGTGGCGAAGGGGTCGATGACGTCGACTCCGTCGATCGCGTCGACCTCGGCGATGAACGCCCGGGCGGGTGCGACGACCTCTTCGCTGGTCACCCCGGTGGGGTTGCGGAACACGAGTGACCCGCCGAACCCGCCGTCGGCCTCGGGGAACGCGTCAGACAGCACCTCGAGACCGTCGCCGCTCTCCGATGCAGGGGTCTCGAGTTCGGTGCTGAAACCGGGTCCGAGTGCGCCGGCGATGGCGTTGGTTCCGATGAGGGCGACGACCCACAGGCCGACCACGATCCATCCGCGGCGGAAGGACCAGCGGGCGAGCGAGCGGTACATCAGGACTCCGGAGGGGCAGAGGGGGGAGGGGGGAGAAAACCCGAGGCTATTGCGAGCGGACGCGCGTTGACGAACCGCAGGCCAGGGGTGTCCCTGCCCACCGGGGTGGACGGGCGTTGAGGGTCCGGGAGCTGAGGTCGGTGGCCGAAATCCGGGGAGGTGGGGGTTGCCGAATCTAAATCCGACAAATATGATCGGGATTATCGGTATTTATCCCCATCCCAACGAGTGGCGCCGTCAGTTTGCCGGTGTCCTCAAGGAAAGCGAGCAATGACATGGCACTGCGACTTGGCGACACCGCCCCCGACTTCACCGCCGAAACCACCCAGGGAACGATCAACTTCCACGAGTGGCTTGGCGATTCCTGGGGAGTGCTGTTCAGCCACCCCAAGGACTTCACCCCGGTGTGCACCACCGAACTTGGGCGGGTGGCGCACCTCGCCCCCGAGTTCGACCGTCGGGGGGTGCGGGTCATTGGGTTGTCGGTCGACCCGGTGGGCAGCCACGGGGCGTGGGCCGACGACATCGCCGAAACCCAGGGCGCCGAGGTGGAGTTCCCCCTCATCGCCGATCCCGACCGGGTGGTCTCGGACCTCTACGACATGATCCACCCCAACGCCGACGACACCCTCACGGTGCGGTCGGTGTTCGTGATCGGTCCTGACAAGAAGGTGAAGCTGACCCTGACCTACCCGGCATCCACGGGGCGGAACTTCGACGAGGTGCTGCGGGTCATCGATTCGCTGCAACTCACGGCGAAGTACAAGGTGGCCACGCCCGCCGACTGGTCCCAGGGGGAGGACGTGATCATCGGTGCTGCGGTGAGCGACGAGGAAGCAGCCGAACTGTTCCCCGACGGTTGGACCACCGTGAAGCCCTACCTTCGGGTGCTGCCTCAGCCCGGCCGCTGATCTCAGGACGCGAACGGGCCCGCAGCACATGTGCTGCGGGCCCGTTCCCGATCAGGCGCGTGGCGCGCCGGGGTGCTCAGGCGGTTGCCTCGGCACCTTCCTCGTCGCCACTGCCGACGAAGCGGTAGATGAGGGCGCCGATGATGCCGCCCACGATCGGTGCCACCCAGAACATCCACAACTGGCCGAGGTACTCGCCGCCAGCGAGCAGTGCCGGACCCGTTGAGCGGGCCGGGTTCACCGACGTGTTGGTGACGGGGATGCTGATGAGGTGGATGAGGGTGAGGGCCAAACCGATGGCCGCCCCGGCAAACCCCTTGGGGGCCTTGCGGCTCGTGATGCCCATGATGATGATCACGAACACCGCCGTCAGCACGATCTCAGCAATCAGGCCGGCACCGAGGGAGTAACCCTGGGGCGACAGGTCGCCGTAGCCGTTGGCGGCGAGCCCACCTTCGCGGATGGCGTCAGCGGACGCACCCTCCTGACCCGCAGCGATAGCGAGCACCGTGGCCGACGCGACGATGGCGGCGACCACCTGGGTGACGATGTAGGGGATGGCGTCCTTGACGTCGAAACGCTTGCCCACCACGAGACCGATGGTGACCGCCGGGTTGAAGTGGCCACCGGAGATGTGCCCGACGCCGTAGGCCATCACGAGCACCGTGAGACCGAACGCCAAGGACACCCCGAGGATCCCGATACCGAGTTCGTTGCTGCCGGTGTTGGGATCGATGATCTTCGCCGCCAGCACGGCGCTCCCCGTTCCTCCGAGGACCAACACGAAGGTGCCGAGGAACTCGGCCCCCAGACGCGTCGTGAGTTTCATTGTGCACCTCCTGTGTGATGTCGACGAGCGTCGACGAGCGCCCGAGGCGCCGAACGAAACGGTAAAGGTTGCCCTCCCGCTGCTGGTGGATGGGGGTGCGTGCACGGCGGCGTGGGTGTGGCAGCATTTCCCCATGACTTCACCGACCACGACCGTGCGCCCTGGCGCCCTCCGCCTCTTCGTCCCGCTCACCGCCGTACTGGTTCTTTTGGTGCTCGTTCAGGCGGTTCTCGCCGGCCGGTACACCGCAGGCCTCGGGCAGATCAACCTGCACGGCTACATCGGCAACGCCTCGTTCGTGGTCGGGTTCATCCTCGCCGTCGATGCGGTGATCGCCAAGGTGCCCAAGCGCGAACTCATCGTGTCGGGCGTCGTGTTGTTGTTGCTGTTCGTCCTGACCGGACTCGGCTACGCCGGTCGCAGCAGCGCCGAGTCGGCGTCGATCCACCTGCCGCTCGGTGTGGTGACGTTCGCCCTCGTGCTGCTTCAGCACGTGTGGGCCATCGGCCTGTCCCGTCAGTTGCGAGGCGGGAGCGGATCCTCGTCGTAGTGGGTGAGGCCGTGGGCGGACCAGTCGTAGACCACCCACGTGCGTGCCACGTAGTCGTGCCACGCCCGCCGCTGGGGTCGCAGACCAACCCAGGCGAACCCAAGTCCGAACACCGCCGAGACCGAGTACATAACGGCGCGCACCAGCGCCCGCAGGAACGTTGGAGACCGTCCGTCGGCACCCACCACCCGCACCCCGACGGCCAGTTTGCCGACGGTGCGCCCGAACAACCACCAGCCGAGGGTGAGATACGTCAACCCGACGCAACTGGCGGTGAGGACCGTCATGAGCCAACCGCTTGGCATCCCGCCAAGGTCGGTGCCTGTGGTGGTCCCCGTGGCCAACAGCACCACGGCGTCGAGAGCGAACGCCCCGAGGCTCATCAGCAGCACGATCACCATGGCGTCGATCACGTAGGCCACCCCCCGCGTGGCGAACCCCGCAGGCTCACCGCGCCGGCTCGGCTCGGACGGTCTGGGCCGTGTCGCCCGCCGGGCCCGGTCGGTGGTGGGGGTGATGGCGGCACTCACGCTGTTGCTCCCCCTGCCGCCGCCTTGCGGGCACGCCGGGTACGGCCAAAGAGCCGGTCGGTGATCCGGTTGATGGCATCGTCGGCGGAGACCAGACGCGCCCGGAACGAGTTCGCCAACTCGTCGGCGAGACCTCCCGACTGATCCCAGATCAACGCCCTGATGGCCTCGGGGTTGTCGGTGAGTTGTTGCAGCGCCACGGGGATGGCGGCGGCGACCACAGGGTCGAGGACCCGCTCGACAAGGGTGAGCAACTGGTCGGGGTCGCTGGCCAGTTCCCCCATGACGCTGTCGACGAGCGGGGCGACGATCTTCGGGTCGGTGGCGAGCTGGTTGAGCACGCCGGTCACGAGCGGAACGAGAAGGTCGGGTTCGGCGGCGATGCGTTCGATCACCACGGGCAGCACCGTGTCGAGCGCCTTGGGGAGGGTGGCGACCGTTGCCGCGGCGGCGTCGGGGAGGAGGTCGCTGCCCGCAACGGCAGCCACCGTGCGTTCCACCACCATGGTCCCCTCGGCGTCAGCGAGTCGACGCTCGGCGCGGCCCGTGTCGGCGAGTGTGGACAGGGTGGAACCGACACCCACGCGACCGGCGGCGACCATCGGTCCCACCCCGGGTAGGCCTTCCGCTCGTTTCACGAGCGGGTTGACGCGAACGGCGACGTCGTTCACCGCTTTGCCGGCGAGACGGCCGGCCTGCAGTGATGTCTCACGCAACAGCGCCATGGCACCGATCCCGACATCCTCGCTACGAGACGGCGTCGGGTCGGCGCCAAGGGATTCGCGTGCGGCCCGGGTGGAGACAAGGAACGCGGCGATGCCGACGCGACTGAGGCGCCGGGCCATCACCACCGGATCGCCAGGCTGGTGGAGGGGCTGGTCAGGCATGTGGAGCGAAGCCGTGGTGTCGAGCGGTTCGTCGTCACCCGCGCCGAGCCGGGAGTGGCCGTGCACCTGGTGCTCGGTGTCCTCGTGGCGATCCATGGCGCTCCGTCGCTGGTGAGTTCGCACCACGTCGGTGTCGGTGCGACCGTCGGGAGCCTACCGGGCGCCCGATACCGTTGCGGAGGGAGGCCGTGACGCCGATCGCTGCGGTCACCGATCAACCCCGGAGGTTGCCGTGCCCCCCGAACCGCCGTCACCCCCGTCGTTGGACCCCGGCTGGTTCGACACCGTCGTCGAGACCCACATCTCAACCCTGTTGTTCGCCGGCGACTGCGTCTACAAACGCAAAAAGCCGGTGCGGTTCCCGTTCGTCGACTTCTCCACCGTCGAGCGGCGTCGCCACGCCTGTGAACGTGAGGTCGAACTGAACCGGCGGTTCAGTCCCGACGTGTACCTCGGCGTCGTCGACGTCCCCGACGAGCACGGTCACCCCGAACCGGTCGTGGTCATGCGTCGCATGGCGTCCTCCCAGCGGCTGTCGACGCTGGTGAGAACACGCTCGTCAGCGGCGGGGCCGTGTGTTGCGGCGGTAGCCGAACTCGTCGCCGGGTTCCACCGCCACGCGCCGCGATCGTCCGTCATTTCCCAGGACGCGTCGGCCGCGGCGGTGATGCAGTTGTGGGACGACTCGTTCAACGAACTCGAACCGTTCAGCGGGTCGGTCCTTGACGTTGATCGGCTCGGTGAGACCAGCCGACGCGCCCGCCGCTTCGTCGGGGGTCGTGAGCCGCTGTTCGAACGTCGCATCAGTGACGCCCTGGTGTGCGACGGCCACGGTGACCTGCAGACCGACGACGTGTTCTGCACCCCTGGCGGCCCTCGGGTGCTCGACTGCCTCGAGTTCGACGACCACCTTCGCCACGTCGACGTCCTCGCCGACGTGGCCTTTTTGGCCATGGACCTCGAGCGTCTTGGTGCACCCGAGTTGGCGGCGCAGTTCGTGTCCATCTGGTCAGCGTCACTCGACGCGCCCCACGCGCTCCACAACGCGTTGTTGCACCATTACGTGGCCCAACGGGCGTTGGTGCGTTGCAAGGTGAACTGTCTGCGCATCCCAACGACGAACGGCGGTGTCGGGTTCCCCGGTGCCGCCCAACACGCCGTTGGGTTGTTGGATCTGGCACTCGCCCACCTTCGGGTGGGCGCGGTGCGACTCGTGCTGGTCGGTGGCACCCCGGGAGTGGGCAAGACGACCGTGGCTCAAGCGCTCGCTCGGGCCACGGGCTGGGCGGTGCTGCACTCCGATGTCGTTCGACGCCAGCTCGCCGGTGGTTCCGCTGCGACGCCCCCACCCGCCGAGGTGCGCCAAGGGTTGTACGAACCCGCCGCGGTCGCCGCCACCTACGACGAGATGCGGCGACGGGCGGGGGAACTCCTGGGCCAGGGGGTGAGCGTGATCCTCGACGCCTCATGGACGAGTGCCACCCAACGCCAACAGGCGGTGGCGCTGGCGGCCAGCGGTGACGCCGACCTCGTCTCGCTGCGATGCGTGTGTGATCCCACCGAGGCCCACCGACGCATCCTCGAACGGTCACGCACCGGGCTGACCGGTGCGTCGGACGCCACGGTCGACGTGGCCGAGTTGCTCGCCGCCCGTGCCGACCCCTGGCCGCACGCCGTGGTTCTCGACACGACGGCGACACCGCCGGGGGATCTGGTGGTTCAGGCGCTCGAGGCGAGCGGCGGCGGATCAGACCCCGGCGTGGGCTGGGACTGGTCGGCCCCCGGGCCGAGTTCGCGGTAGGCGAGTTTCACCACACCGGCCAGCGGTGTGGCCAGGATGGCGCCGATCACCCCGCCGACGGCGAGGCCCACGAGGATGACGCTCATCGCCGCCAGCGGCGAGAGCTGCACCGACTTGCCGATGACCACCGGCAACAGCACGTTGTTGGCGATTGTCTGCCACACCAGGTACACGGCGAGGACCACGAGCCCGGGCACAAGGCCTTGGGCGAAGGCGATGAGCACCAGCGCACCCCCTCCGAGAAGGCCACCGATCTGGGGGATGAGTGAGCACATGCCGGCCCACAATCCCAAGATGGGCGCCATCGGCAGGCTGGCGGCAAGCGCGACGGTGGTCACCACGGCAGCGTTGATGGCAGCGAGCAGCACCGAACCACCCCAGTACCGACCGAACGACCGGTAGGCGAGGTCGGAGAGTTTCTCCACCCGGGGTTGACGGCGGGCGGGGATGGCGTCGTGGAGTCCGCGCAGCAGGGTCGGGCCGTCGGCGAGCAGGCAGACGACGAGGATGAACGCCCAGAGTGCGGCGACGAGGCCGTCGCCGGCGCTGGAGACCAGCGAGTTGATGGCGGTGTCCTGGGAATCGAGGGTCTGGGGTAACTCATCGAGAGTCTCGTTGAGTCGGTCGCTGAGGTTCAGGTTGGCCAGGGTCGGCCCGACGAGCGGCAGATCGTCGAGTTGGGAGACGAGTTTGGGCACCTGGTCGGGGATGGTGCGGGCCTGGTCCACGGCCGTCGGCACGGCGAAGGTAGCGAACGCCGCCGCGGCGAGAACGAAAAGGGTGACCACCACCGTGATGGCTGCCTGACGGTGACCGGTGCGGCGGGTGACCCGTTCGATCACCGGGTTGAGTGCCAGCGCGATGACGAACCCGATGAGCAGGGCGATGCCGACCCCGGACTGTTCGAAGATGAAGTACCACACGATCATGAGGGCGGCGAGCATGGCGATGGCGAGAACGCCCGAGCCCACCGAGACGTCGACCTGCAACTCAACGGGCCGGGGCTGACCGGTGTCGTCCACACCTGTCTCGTCCACGGCTCGTCGGAGCGGCGACGGAGCCGTTTGCCCGTCGGGGCGTTCGGCGGCCACCGCCCCACCATCGGGTTCGACGTCGCTGTCGAGGGCGCCGTCGTCGAGCCAGTCCGATCCCATAGCCCCGAGGCTGCCGGTTGCGGCCACCGCAGCGGAGAACGCCGCCGCGAGGAACACCCCGACGATGCCCCCGACCATGCCGGCGAGGTTCCACCCACCGAGGAACAGCACCGCCAGCACCACCCGGTTGACCCGCACGGTGCGCTCCGCCACCCAGGTCCGCAACAGCCACAACCGTCCGGTGACCACGCCGACGAGTACGGCGACGGCGATCAGACCGGCGAGGATGCCGCCGCTGTCCCCACCCAGACCGGCGACACCTCCGACACCGAAGGCGAGGGCAACAACCGGTGCCCACCCGATGGCAACACCGGCGGCGGGGACGAGGCTCCACCCCGCCGCCCACAACCCGAGCGCAAGTGGGGCCGGCAGGCCGATGACCAGGGCGAGCAGCCCGGCGACCAGCCCGTTGAGTACGGCGACGGCCAGAATCCGACGGGTGGCGGCCCCGCCCACGTGGTACGCCGCGGTGACGGCGACCCCGAGGGTTGACCGGGTGCGATCGTCGCGAACCAGACCGACGGTGCCCTTGACGAGGTCGGGACCCCGGGTGACGAACACGAATCCCAAGATGAACAGCAGCAGGGCTCGTGACGCACGGTCCACCCCGCCGAGCGGACTGTCGCTGCCGAACACGAGGCGGGTCGGGATGTTCTCGATGGCGTCCACGCTGCGCTCGCGCAGATCGAGAGCGTCGATGCTCTGACCCGCCAACGAATCGGTCGGGACCCGGTCAATGGAGGCGCGCAGATCTGCGGCGATGGCCGACGTGGCGTTGTTGAGGTCGAACGCCGTAGCCACCAGCAACCCCGCCGCCACCAAGATGCCCGCCGCGAGTACCAGACCCACGGCGAGACCGAGGCGCATCCGGGTGGCGAGTGCCAGCACGAACGGGCGGAGCAGGGCAGCCACGATTCCGGCGACGAGGAGGTTGGTGAGCACGCCGACGCTGGCCTGCAGCGAGGTCAACACCAGGTACCCGGCGAGAACGAAGCCGATCAGCAACAACAGGGCGCGCGGCCTGAAGTCGAGTCGAACAGGCACCCGGGGGCTGGCCACGGCGAAACCCTACTCATCGGCGGGTGATGCGTCGCAGGATCGTTTCCCGCCGTGAGCGGACCCGATCCGGCTAGCGTGACAGGGTGTTTGCGGAAGAGGCGGAGGGGGCCCCGGCTGCAGGGTCGGACCCAGATGTGCGCTCACGGTGGCCGCGTGGCCGCCGTGCCGACGCCGCCGACGAGCCGTCTGGAGCCGAAGCCGCCGACGTCCTGCTCGCTGAGGAGCGCCCCAGTGGCGCCGTGCGACGGCGCATCGTGTGGCGCATCGTCTGGCTCACCGTCACCGCCATCTGCCTGTACCTGTTGGCCCCCTCACTGTTGCGGGTGCTCGGTTCGGTGGAGGACCTGCGCCGCGTCAATCCGCTGTGGTTCCCGCTGATCCTCGGCCTTCAGGCCCTCAGTTTCGTGTGTGTCTGGTATCTGCTGCGCATCGCATTGCAGACACGGAAATGGTTCGTGGTTGCGACCTCCCAGCTCGCCGGCAACGCGTTCAGCCGACTGGTGCCCGGAGGTGCCGCCGCCGGAATGGCGATGCAGTACCGCATGCTCGCCGACGCCGGGATCCCCACCGCTCGGGCGGCGTCGGGACTGACGGCGGTGTCGTTACTC
Organism: Bifidobacterium breve; assembly: GCA_945860545.1. GTDB lineage: Bacteria > Actinomycetota > Acidimicrobiia > Acidimicrobiales > Acidimicrobilacustridaceae > M30B73. The sequence continues at coordinate 49,212 of CAMAQM010000012.1, forward strand.
ACCCTGGCGGTGGTGTTGAGCCTGCCGGTGCTGGCCATCCCCGCCATGATCGGCGGGTCGGTGGCGTCCGGTCTGGTCAAGGCGGCGCTACTCGGTGGGGTGGTGTTCATCATCATGGTGGCCGCCGGGTCGACGTTCCTGTTCTCCGACGGCGTGTTGCGCTGGGCGGGCGGGGTCATCGAGTGGGTTCGCAACACGGTGTTCCGTCGCGACCCGCCGTCGGTCGACCTGCCCGGTCGACTCGTGGCCGAGCGCAACGAGGTTCGCGGGTCCATGCAGTCGCAGTGGTGGCAGGCACTCGCCGCCTCCGTGGGGCGGTCGATGTTCGATTACTCGGCGCTGCTCGTGGCGTTGCTGGCGGTGGGGGCCGACCCCAATCCGGCGTTGGTCCTCTTGGCGTTCGTGGCGTCCCAGGTGCTCGCCATGGTGCCGCTCACACCCGGCGGCCTCGGGTTCGTCGAGGCCGGGCTCACGGCCACCCTCACCGTCGCCGGCGTACCGGCGTCGTTGGCGGTGGTGGCCACGCTGGCGTACCGACTGGCGTCGTACTGGATTCCGATGCTGGTGGGCATGGTGGCGTTCGGGATGTTCCGGCACCGCTACCGTCACGAGTTGCGTGAGCGTTCGCTCGGCGATGGGGCCGGTCCGGCCACCGCCGGATGACCAACCAGGGGGGATGATGCAAGACATCACGACGTCAGGCGCCGAGGCGGTGAATCTGGCGCTGCTGTTGTTGCGTGCCGGGGTGGGGGCGATGATCCTCGCCCACGGGTGGAATCACCTCTTTGGCGGCGGGGGACTTGAGGGGACGGCCGGGTGGTTCGCCTCCATGGGGCTACGGCCCGGCAAGTTGCATGCGCTCGTGGCGAGCGTCACCGAGCTGGCGGCCGGCGTGTTGTTGATCGTCGGCTTGTTCACGCCGCTGGCGGCAGGTGCGTTGCTCGGCGTGATGCTGGTGGCGTGGATCACCGCCCACCGCACCAACGGGTTCTTCATCTTCCGACCCGGCCAGGGCTGGGAGTACGTCGCCATCGTGTCGGTGGTCGCTGTGGCCATCGGCACGCTCGGCGCCGGCACATGGTCTCTTGACGGGGTGTGGAACCTCGGGTGGTCGGGCTGGGTTCCGATGGTGGTGACCTTGGTCATCGGGGTCGGGGGAACCGCCGGGTTGCTGGCGGTGTTCTGGCGACCGGGTCGCACTACTTCTCCCTGACGGTGTGCGGTGGCGCCGTGGGGAGGCGCCGGTACCGTTGCATCTGATGGCACACCTTGGGAGTGGCAGCCCGTCTCGCCGTCGGTTGTCGTCATGGGTGGCGGCGGCAGTGGTCGGCGCAGTCCTCACGGTGTCCGCCGGAGGTTGCGCTTTGTTCGACGACGACCGACCGGTGGTGGGGTTCCTCGGGGACTCCATCACGTTCCAGGCGACGACGGCGCTTGAGGATCGGGTCCCTGACACGTGGCGGGCCGATGTGCGGGCCACCTCGGGCGCAACCATTGCCGACATGGCCGCCCAGGCCGCCCGGATGGGTGCTGAGCAGCCCGAGGCGGTGATCGTGAATCTCGGCACCAACGATGTGATGCAGGCTTTCCCGCCCGAGAAGTCAGCCGCTGATCTCGATTTGTTGTTGGATCAACTCGGCGACCCGTCGTGCGTGGTGCTCGTCACCGTGCACGAGAACATCGTCACCGAACAGGACGGCGTGCTCGCCGACCGGGTGCGGGCGACCAACGCCGCGCTCGCCGAGGTGGCCGATCGTCGTGGCGTCCGCGTCGTTGACTGGACAGCGCATCTGGCCGCAGCGGGTGCGGTCCCCGGCACGCCGGACCTACTCATCGACACCGTGCATCTGTCCGATGCCGGCATCGACAATCTGGTGGGCCTGTATCTCGACACGCTGGCCGACGGCTGCGGGCCGCCGGCCGAGGGCCGCTGAGCCCTGCCCGGGCCAGCGCCCGGGCAGGAACCACTCAGCAGACTGTGGTGACCGTCTCGCTCGAGGGGCAGGTCGCTCCGGGTGCGGCCCAACGCCACAGGACCGTCACGAGCTCGGCACGGGTGATGGGGGCGTAGGGGTCGAACGTGGTCGCGCTGCGACCGTTGACCACCCGGTACTCCTTGGCCCATCGCACGGCGTCGGCGAACCACGCGTCGGCGGGAACGTCAGTGAACGGTGCGCCACTCCCGATCACCGGTTCACCCTCGAGGCGCCACAGGAACATCGCCACCTGGGCCCGGCTCAACTGGCCGACCGATCCGTACCCGCCCCGGCCGTCGCCCTGGGTGAGGTCGTTGTCGACCATCCAGCGCACCGCGGTGTCGTAGTACGAACCGACTGGCACGTCGGGGTAGGGCTGGGTGGCACGTGTGCTGCGGGGTTCCCCCTGGAGGCGCCACAGGAATGCCGCCATCTGGGCCCGGTCGACACGACCGTCCGGGTTGAAGCGGGTGTCACTCACCCCGGCGGTGATCCCAAGTGCCTTGGCCCATTTCACCGCCGTCTGGAACCAGGTGCGGGTCCCGAGGTCGGTGAAGGGGGTGGCGGGTAGTTCGGGCGTGCTGGTGTGGAACGAGCCGTAGCCGCACACACCGGTCGGGAAGATCTCCTCGAGGCGATCGAGTTGGGCGTCGGTCGGGTTCCACAGGCCGTAGTACCCCTCTTCGAGGGCCTGCGTCACCGGGATGAGTGGCGCCATGTCCCTGGTGGCGCCACACGAGTACGAGTCACCGCTGATGGGGGCACCGGCCTCGATACGGGAGGTCGAGTACACCTTGTAACGGGTGGTACATGCCCCCGGGGCGGCGTCGTCGAGGATCCCTCCCCACACGCCGGCGCCCTTGTCTTGCAGGACACCGTTGACGGTGAAGCAGGCGTCGGTAGCCATGGGGTTCGCCATGGCCACCTTGGCCTGGCCTGCCGTCATGCCCGGGTTGGCCTGCATGGTCGTGATCCAGTCCTCCATCACGTCGAAGGCCTGGGGGGTCTGGTCAAAGTTGCGTGCCGGACGACCGTCGGTGAACCACACGAGTTGGTTGTCGTAGTCCCCGCGGGCGTTGATGAGGCGCTGACGGGCGGCGAAGGACTGGTGCGAGTTGTGCATGTCCAGTTCTTCTTCGAGGTAGTGGCGCCAGTCGATGACCGGGAGGTCGAACTCGTCGCCGGTGTCGGGGTTGCGTCCGCTGAACACGAGACCCTCATCGAACGCGTTCTGGATCGCCACCGGGTCGCCCGAACGCCGTGGGGCGGGGGTCACGCCGTCAGGTGACAGGTTCATGTTCCCGCTCGCCCAGATGTCGAGTTCGGCCCGTGCCGCGTTGATCCGGGCGGCGGTCTGTGCCGGCGACTCGCCTTGGCGCGGCGTCGGGTTCGACTGGCTGAGCAGGTTGGCCAAAAGGATCGTGGCGTTCTGGCCGGACGCCGCGGCGGAGTACGGCAGCTTCTCGGGGGACTGGTCCTTGGTGTCCTTCCACGAACCCACGAGGGCGTTCAACCGGAGGAACTCTGCGGGAGTGAGGCGACCTTCCGACACGGCGCGCAGGCCGTACTGGACCCCGACGTTGCCCCACGGCACCCGGGCCCAACCCTCTTCGTCGTACCCGTACACCTCGCCGGCGTCGTCCCAGTGAGTGAACTCGACCTCGGACAGGTCGTAGCCCTCCACCCGGTTGATGTCACCGATGGTCTGGAACGTGGGGTTCATCGCACTCGGGGTGAGTCCGGTCCACGCCGCACGACACTCGGTCAGCGGTGGGATGGCACCCGAACCCTGTGAGTCGGTGTTCGACGGCACGGTCGGCACCGTGAACCCGAGGTTCTTGTAGATGAGGTACATCGGGCCACCGAGATCACTGA